>JAFEDK010000009.1 GCA_018241665.1 Pseudomonadota bacterium | reverse complement strand
GCTATGCGAGGTGGCTATCACACCTGGTCAAAATTCAGCGCGCAGAGGTGGTCAAATTTAAACGGGCGCCGACACCACAGTTTGCCGCCAGTCGACTGCACCAGCAGGTAGAGCCCTTTTTCGTTCGCGACCTTGCGCGGCTTGGCCTCGGGCTTGAGAGCCTTGATTTGCGTGTCAGTGAGGGGCATTTGGGGTATCGCTCTGGTGGGGTATCGACGCATCCACAGTTATACCCCCTAGGGCGGGCGGCTCTCCCCGGAACGTGCCGAAACACTACAGACGTAAAAAAGGCCGAGAACCCTGATATTGCTAGGTTTCTCGGCCTTCTCCGGAACATCCCGGACTCGATTCTGGTGGAGCCGGGGGGAATCGAACCCCCGTCCGCAAGCCCTCTACAGTCAGTTCTACATACTTAGCCGACTAATTTGAATTTAACCCGGAGTTTAGCCAGCCGGCGGGCCGACTACGGGCGAGTCACCTAGAGTTTCGCGCGAGACCAAGTAACCCAATCTGTTGCTAGTTCCTGTAAATGACACTGCATTGGGTTTGACCCCACCTGACCCAGGAACGAATCAGTGCAGTGGCTTAGGCCTTAAGCGGCCAGAGCGAAACGCTCGTCGTTGGCGTTTGTAGTTTTCCAGTGGATTTACGAGGTAACTGGTCCTCGGTATGCACTGATCTGCTTTGTAACCCACGTCGAAGCCAAGTCGGCCCCAGTTTTGTTACATGCATTAGTCTCAGCCTAAGCTGAGAAGTTCCGCATCCTATCACAAACTCAAGATGAGCCAAGTAGTTCTAGAATTTCCAATGGGTGCTGAATGATTACATCTGCGTCCCAAGCACTGATTTCAACGCCATTGCCGAGATAGCCATAGGCCGCGGCAATGGTCTTCATGCCAGCGGCGCGGCCTGCGGTGATATCCCGGATGTCGTCACCAACATAGAGGCAATTCAGTGGGTTTGTGCCCGAGACCTGGCAGGCGTGCAGCAGGGGATCAGGGTGGGGCTTGGCGCGGGCAGCGGTGTCTCCGCCAACGACGCAGCGGCAGCGCATGGTGAGGCCAAGGGTGTCAACGATGGGGCGTGCGAAACGCTCGGCCTTGTTGGTGACCACCCCCCAGGTGAGGCCATGGGCGTCCAGCGCATCGAGGAGTTCAGCCATGCCGGCAAAGAGGCGGGTCTCGATGCACAGGGCGTCCGCATAGAGGTCCAGGAAGCGCTTGGCCAACTGCGGGTACTCGGGCATCTCTGGCGTCAGTCCGAAGCCTACGCCGAGCAGGCCGCGCACGCCATTGGAGACCATTGGGCGCAACTGTCCGAATGGTGTTTCCGGTAGCCCGTGTTCGACCTGTAGGCGATGCAGCGTACCGATAAGATCAGGTGCCGTGTCGGCGAGGGTGCCATCCAGGTCGAAAAAAACGGCTTCAGCCACGCTTGGATGTCCGCATCAGGTAGTTCACGTCTGTATTGGGGCCGAGGGAATAGACTTGGCTGAGCGGGTTGTAATGCATCCCGGTCAAGTCTTCCACATCCAGTCCGGCTTCGCGCACGTAGCGAGCAAGTTCGGACGGTTTGATGAACTTGGCGTATTCGTGGGTGCCCTTGGGCAGCAGCTTGAGGATGTACTCCGCGCCGACGACCGCCATTAGGTAGGACTTGACGTTACGGTTGAGAGTCGAGAAAAACACGTGACCACCGGGTTTGACTAGTGCAGCACAAGCGCGGATGGTGCTCGCGGGATCGGGAACGTGCTCCAGCATCTCCATGCAGGTCACGACGTCGAAACCTTCAGGATTTTCGCGGGCCATTTCTTCGGCGGAAATAAGTCGGTAATCGACGGTCTGACCGCTCTCGTAAAGATGAAGGCGAGCGACGCCAAGTGCCTTTTCGGAGAGATCGACGCCAGTGACGTGGGCACCGCGGGCTGCCATGGACTCCGCAAGGATGCCGCCGCCGCAACCGATGTCCACGACACGCTTGCCGGCCAGGCTGGTGGCTGCGTCGATCCAGTCGAGGCGCAGGGGGTTAATCTGGTGGAGGGGCTTGAATTCTGACTCCGGGTCCCACCAGCGGTGGGCGAGGTCACTGAATTTTTGCAGTTCGGCGGGATCGGCGTTCATGGAGTCGGACATCTGCAGTAGTCGAATTAGATTGGAATTGTATGCGAGAGGCTGATCCAGGCTCAAAAAAAGCCCTGCCCAGTGCAATTCGCGCGTGGGGCAGGGGATTGTTTGCGAGAGTCCGGCGGTATCCAGACCGGACTCTGGCCGGCTATCAGCCTAGTTCGTCCATCGGCACACAGGAGCAGAACAGGTTACGGTCGCCGTAAACGTCATCGATGCGGTTCACGCTCGGCCAGAACTTGTTCTCGCTGACCCAGGCCAGCGGGAAGGCGGCTTCCTGGCGGGAGTACGGGCGGTCCCAGTCGCCGAAGAAATCGGCCTGGGTATGGGGGGCGTTCTTCAGCGGGTTGTTGTCCGCGGGAACGCGGCCTTCTTCGATCGCGCGGATTTCGGCGCGGATGCTCACCATGGCGGCGATGAAGCGGTCCAACTCGCCCTTGTCCTCGGACTCGGTGGGCTCGACCATGATCGTGCCGGCCACCGGGAAGGACATGGTCGGGGCGTGGAAGCCGTAGTCCATCAGGCGCTTGGCGATGTCCACCTCGCTGATGCCGGTGGCGGCCTTGATCGGGCGGATGTCGAGGATGCACTCGTGGGCGACGCGGCCCTGGCTGCCGGTGTACAGCACAGGGTAGTGGGCACTCAGCTGGCTGGCCACGTAGTTGGCGTTGAGGATAGCCACCTTGGTAGCGCGCTTGAGGCCGCGGCCGCCCATCATCGTGATGTACATCCAGGAGATCGGCAGGATGCTCGCGGAACCGAACTGCGCGGCGGACACCGCGCCCTGACCTGCATTGGGCCGATCTTCAGCGCCAGTGGGAGCGACTGCATGGTCGGCCATGAACGGGGCCAGGTGGGCCTTCAGGCCGATCGGGCCCATGCCCGGTCCGCCGCCGCCGTGAGGGATGCAGAAGGTCTTGTGCAGGTTCATGTGGCTCACGTCGGCGCCGATGGTGGCGGGGGAGGTGAGGCCGACCTGGGCATTGAGGTTGGCGCCATCCATGTAAACCTGGCCGCCATATTGGTGCACGCTGGCGCAGATCTCGCGGATGTCTTCCTCGAAGACGCCGTGGGTGGACGGGTAGGTGATCATCAGCGCCGCCAGCTTGTCGGCGTGCTGGGCGGCCTTGGCCTGCAGGTCGGCCAGCTCCACGTTGCCGTTGTCGTCGCAATTGACCACTACCACGTCCATGCCGCACATCTGTGCGGTGGCCGGGTTGGTGCCGTGGGCCGACTTCGGGATCAGGCATACGTTGCGGTGCTGCTCGCCGCGGGACGCGTGGTAGCGGCGGATCGCCACCAGACCGGCGTATTCGCCCTGGGCGCCGGAGTTGGGCTGCATGCAGATCGCGTCGAAGCCGGTGATCTCGCGCAGTTGGGCGGCGAGGCCGTCGATCATCTCCAGGTAGCCGGTGGTCTGCTCGGCCGGGGCGAAGGGATGGATATCGGCGAACTCGGGCCAGGTGACCGGGATCATCTCGCTGGTCGCGTTGAGCTTCATGGTGCAAGAGCCCAGGGAGATCATCGAGTGGTCGAGGGCCAGGTCGCGGTTCTGCAGGCGCTTCAGGTAGCGCAGCATCTCGTGCTCGGTGTGGTGGGTGTTGAACACCGGGTGGGACAGGATGGCTTCGCCGCGCAGCAGGGCTTCCGGCAGGTTGCCGCCACGACTGGCCACTTGGGCGTCCAGCGCCGCCACGTCGGACTTGGCGCCAAAGGCTTCGAGCAACGCGGCAATGTCGGCGAGGGTGGTCTTCTCGTCGATGGAGATGCCGAGTCCCTTGCCGTCCACGTGGCGCAGGTTGTAGCCGGCGGCCTGGGCTGCTGCGTAGATGGCGGTGCTGCGTTCGTCCGTGGCCACCTGCAGGGTGTCGAAGAAGCTTTCTGCCGCCAGCTCGAAGCCGGCCTGCTGGAGGCCCTCGGCGAGCACTGCAGCCAGGCGATGGACGCGGGCGGCAATGGTGCGCAGGCCTTCCGGACCGTGGTAGACCGCGTACATGCCTGCCATGTTGGCCAGCAGCACCTGGGACGTACAGATGTTGGAGTTGGCCTTCTCGCGGCGGATGTGCTGTTCGCGGGTCTGCAGCGTCATGCGCAGGGCGGTCTTGCCGCGGACGTCTTTCGACACGCCGATGATGCGGCCCGGCATGGCGCGCACGTGGGCCTGGCGGGTGGCGAAGAAAGCGGCATGGGGGCCACCGAAGCCGAGGGGCACGCCGAAACGCTGGGCCGAGCCGAGGGCGATGTCGGCACCCAGCTCGCCGGGCGACTTGAGGAGCACCAGCGCGAGCAGGTCGGAGGCGACGGCCACGACGGCACCCTTGGCCTTGAGGCCAGCGATGGCGCCGGAAATGTCGGCAACTTCACCGCGCTCGTTGGGGTATTGCAGCAGGGCTCCGAAGACTTCGTGGCGGGCCGCATCGGCCACCGGGCCGACGATCAGCTCGAAGCCGAAATAGGCGGCACGGGTGCGCACCACGTCGAGGGTCTGCGGGAAGACGCCTTCATCGACGAAGAAGGCCTGGCTCTTCACCTTGGAGATGCGGCGCGCCATCGCCATGGCTTCGGCAGCGGCGGTGGCTTCGTCGAGCAGGGAGGCGTTGGCGAGCTCCAGGCCGGTAAGGTCGATGACCATCTGCTGGAAGTTCAGCAGCGCTTCCAGGCGGCCCTGGGCGATTTCGGCCTGGTAAGGCGTGTAGGCGGTGTACCAACCCGGGTTCTCCATCACGTTGCGGAGGATGACCTTCGGCGTGATGGTGTCGTAGTAGCCCATGCCGATGAGGGACTTCTTCAGCACATTCTTGCCGGCGATGGTCTTGAGCTTGGCGAGGGCGACGTGTTCCGGCGTCGGTTCGCCGAGGGCCAGCGGGGCGGGCAGGCGGATGCCGGCAGGCACGGTCTGGGCGACCAGGGTGTCCAGAGAATCGACGCCGACGGCGGCGAGCATGGCCGGCAGCTCGTTGGCACAGGGCCCCAGATGACGGCGAATGAAGTCGTCGCCCTGTTCGAGCGTGGCGAGCGGGGCGGAGAGAAGGGTCTTCGACATGGGAGAAACTCGGGTTGGGTTACAGCAACAGCAGGGTGGGGCGCGCCGACCGGGCGCGCCCGCGAAGGGGTGATCAGCCGATGGCCGCTTCGTAGCCGGCGGCGTCCAGCAGACCGTCCACGTCGGCGGCGTTGGCCGGCTTGATCTTAAACAGCCAGGCGGCGTAGGCGTCGGCATTGACGGACTCGGGGGCGTCCACGGCGGCCTGGTTGGCTTCGAGGATCTCGCCGGCGACCGGCGCGTAGATGTCGGAGGCGGCCTTGACGGATTCGATCACGGCGATGGCTTCTTCCTTGGCGACGACGCGGCCGGCTTCCGGCAGCTCGAGGAAGACCACGTCGCCGAGGGCTTCCTGGGCGTGGTCGGTGACACCGATGGTCAGGGTGCCGTCCGCTTCGACGCGGACCCATTCGTGGGAGGCGGTGTAGCGCAGGTTCGCGGGAGTGTTCATGGTATGTCCTTGTTCAAGTCGATGAAGGGGAATGGGGTTCGACGCCGTTCTGCGGTCAGGCCAGCGCCTTGCCGTTGCGGGCAAAGGGGGCTTTTACCACACGGGCCTTGAGGCGCTTGCCGCGGATCTCGACTTCGACCGAGTCGCCAGCAGCCACGCCGAGCGGCAGGCGGGCCAGCGCGATGGATTTTTCCAGCGTCGGCGAGAAGGTGCCGCTGGTGGTTTCGCCTTCGCCCTGCGCGGTGATCACCTTCTGGTGGGAGCGCAGCACGCCTTTGTCTTCGAGGATCAGGCCGAGGGTCTGCTTGCCGGCGCCGTTGGCGACGAGGGTGGCCTTGCCGACAAAGTTGCGGCTTTCGTCCTTGAAGTCCACCGTCCAGGCCAGGCCGGCATCCAGCGGGGACACCGTGTCGTCCATGTCGTTACCGTAGAGGGCCATGCCAGCCTCCAGGCGCAGGGTGTCACGGGCACCGAGGCCGCAGGGCTTGACTCCGGCGGAGACGAGGGCATTCCAGGTAGCAACGGCCTTGTCGACCGGCAGGGTCAGCTCGAAACCGTCCTCGCCGGTGTAGCCGGTGCGGGCGATGAAGATGTCGCCGAACGCGGCGGCCTGGAACACTTTGAGGCCGGTGGATGCAGCCTCGGCGCCGGGGAGGGCCGCCCAGGTCTTGGCGCGGGCATTGGGGCCCTGTACGGCGATCATCGCCAGATCGCGGCGCACGGCGAGCGTGGCCTGCGTGCCGGTGGCGGCCAGGCGCTGATGCATCCAGGCCACGTCCTTGTCGGCGGTGCCGGCATTGACGACGATGCGGTAGTGGGTGTCGGTCAGGAAGTAAACGATCAGGTCGTCGATGACGCCGCCCTGATCGTTGAGCATGCAGGAGTAAAGCGCCTTGCCGGATTCGGTGAGCTTGGCCACGTCGTTGGCGATCAGGCCGCGCAGGAAGGCCTTGGCGTCGGCACCCTCCAGGTCGAGGGCGAGCATGTGGGAGACGTCGAACATGCCGGCGTCGCGGCGCACCGCGTGGTGCTCCTCGATCTGCGAGCCGTAATTGACCGGCATGTCCCAGCCGGCAAAGTCGACCATGCGGGCGCCGGCGGCAATATGGGAGGCGTGAAGCGGGGTTTGTTGGGCCATGGGGCTCTCCGTGACAATCGTTCCAGTGTAGAAAAGCAATGGGGCCGATGCGAAGTGAATTCGCTTCGGCCCCATCTGTCCTTTGTACCTGAGAGATTGCAGCGGTCTCGACCCTCTGCGTGCCCCTTCGGTGGATGCGGCCTGCGCAATGGGCAGGGGGCATCACTCTCCAGATTCTTGATTCGTCGGCGGTCCTTTTGCCTGAGCGGTTCCGGGGGTTGCGCCTTCGGCGGTTCGCGGCAACAGGCCGGCGAACGCTCTCCCACACGACGGCGCGCACCTTACCATCGAGGGCGAGGCGCGACAAGGGTCTGATACACTATCAAGGATGATCCCTTCGAGAAGCCGTTTCGTCGGCATTCGTGGCCTGCGCTACCACCTGCGCGAATGGGGGCGCGAAGGCGCTCCCAAGCTCATCGTTCTGCATGGCTGGATGGATGTGTCCGCCTCCTTCCAGTTCATCGTCGATGCCTTGCAGGCCGAGTGGCATGTGATCGCCCCGGATTGGCGCGGTTTCGGGGAGACGGAGTGGTCGGGGGGCGATGCCTATTGGTATCCGGACTATCTGGCCGACCTGGACGCGATCTTGCGCGTCGTTTCTCCTGATCAGCCGGTGAGTCTGATCGGCCATAGTCTAGGTGGCAATGTCGCCTGCCAGTACGCGGGCGTTCGGCCTGGTCGGGTCGCTTTGCTCATTGCTCTCGATGCCTTCGGCCTGGCCGACAGCCGGCCGGACGATGCGCCGGGGCGGATGGAAAAATGGTTGCTGCAGCTTGAGGACGACTCTACTTTCCGCTGCTACCCCGACCGGGAGGTGCTGGCTGCCAGGCTGCAGGCGGACAATCCACGACTCACGCCGGAAAGGGCGGCGTTCCTCGCTCGGCACCTTGGTGAGCCTGATGGAGCCAACGGTATCCGCATGGCAGGCGACCCTGCCCATCGCCGGGTCAATCCGATTCCCTATCGCAGGGCGGAAGCCCTTGCTTGCTGGCGTCGCGTGAGCGCGCCGACCCTGTGGATCGAGCCGGCTGATCCCGTACTGCGCCGCCGGCTCGGCGTCAGCGACGCGGCGCATGCGGAAGGGAAGGCGTGCTTCCTGCGCTTTCAGGAGGTCGAGGTTTCCGACTCCGGCCACAATCTGCACCATGATCAGCCGGAACTCGTCGCGCGGATCATCGAGACCTTTTTGTTGTCGAATAAGCCATGAATGCTTTCAATGCGGATCTGCACTGTCACTCCACTGCGTCCGACGGCACGCTGGCGCCGGCGGCCGTTGTTCGCCGCGCCAAGGCCAATGGGGTGGATCTCCTCGCGCTGACCGACCACGACGAATTGCTGGGGCTCGACGAAGCTGCGACCGAGGCTCGTGAAATCGGCCTGAGTTTCGTGCCAGGCGTGGAGATCTCGGTGTCCTGGCTGGACCAGACGGTGCATTTGGTGGGGTTGGGCATCGACCCCACCAACCCGGCGCTCATAGAGGGGCTGGCCCAGGTGCGCGGCGGGCGTGATGGCCGCGCTGCGCGCATCGCTGCCGAACTGGAGCGGATCGGCATCTCCGGTGCCCTTGACGGTGCGCTCGCCTACGCCGGCAATCCGGCGCTGTTGAGTCGCGCCCATTTTGCCCGCTTCCTTGTCGAGAAAGGTTGTGCCAAGAACGTCCATGACGTCTTCCTGCACTATCTGGCCCGCGGCAAACCGGGCTATGTGGAGCACGTGTGGGCTACGCTGGAGGATGCCCTCGGCTGGATCAAGGGCGCTGGCGGCTTGGCGGTGATCGCCCATCCAGGGCGCTATCGCCTGAGTCATGCGGAAATGGACATCCTGCTCGAGACTTTCCGCGACCAGGGGGGGGATGCCGTGGAGGTGTCATGTGGTGCCCACGATGGTGGCCAGGTGCTGGCCTTTGCGCGCCTGGCCCGCAAGTTCGGTCTGCTGGCATCGCGAGCTTCCGACTTCCATGGCCCGGAAGACAGCCCTATTGATTTGGGGCGTGCGCCCCTTCTGCCTCCCGACCTCACGCCGGTGTGGACGCGTTTGCAGTAAATCTCATTCTCCTAGTCTGAATCATGGCCCAGTTCTTTTCCGTTCACCCTGAACAACCCCAGCAGCGGCTGATCAAGCAGGCCGCGCAGATCATGCGGGATGGCGGTCTCGTCGCCTTTCCCACCGACTCGGCGTATGCCCTTGGCGGGCGTACCGGCGACAGTCCCTTGCTGGCCCGCATCCGGCGCATCCGCGATGTGGATGAGCGCCATCAGTTCACGCTGTTGTGTCGCGATCTGTCGGAAATCGCAACCTATGCTCGGGTGGATAACACTCAGTACCGTCTGCTCAAGGCCACCACGCCGGGGCCCTACACCTTCATCCTGGAAGGCACCAAGGAGTTGCCGCGGCGGGTGCTCCATCCCAAGCGCAAGACGATCGGCATCCGCATTCCGGATCATCCGGTGGTGTCGGCGCTGCTGGCAGAGTTGGGCGAGCCGATGCTGAGTTCGACCTTGTTATTGCCGGATGAGGAGCATCCTCTGACCGACGCCGAGGAGATCCGCGACCGGCTCGAGAAGGAGGTCGATCTGGTCATTGAGGCGGGCGCCTGTCGTGGGGAAGCGACGACGGTCATCGACCTGACCAGCGGGGTGCCGGAACTGGTGCGTGAAGGGCGGGGCAGTCTCGAGCCCTTTGGCCTGTGAGCTGCTGGTGGGGTCCGCGTTCCAGCCTTGCCGCGTGTGCGGGGCCGGAGACGGCGTCCGCGTCCGGCTCTGATAGAATCGCCGGCCCTTGGCGGTCTGAACCATGCAAGAACTGATTTCCACCCTGACCATCTGGGCCTTGCCCGTTCTATTCGCCATTACGCTGCACGAGGCTGCGCACGGCTATGCCGCTCGCCATTTTGGCGATGCGACGGCGGAGTGGGCCGGACGGATCAGCTTGAATCCACTGCGTCATATTGACCCCGTTGGGACGGTGCTGGTGCCGGGATTGATTGTCGCGGTGAGTGCGCTGGCGGGTGGTTCGCCGATGCTCTTCGGCTGGGCCAAGCCGGTTCCGGTCAATTTCGGGCGGCTGCGCAATCCGAAGGCAGACATGCTGTGGGTGGCTGCGGCGGGGCCGCTGGCCAATCTGGCGATGGCGCTGGGCTGGGCGCTGCTATTCCGGCTGGCGGTAGCCGCTCCGGAAAATGTCTACGCGCTGCCCATGGCGAAGATGGCTGACGCGGGGATCCAGATCAACGCAGTGCTGATGTTCCTTAATCTGTTGCCGCTGCCGCCGCTGGATGGTGGCCGGATCATGGTCAGCCTGCTGCCGGCGCGGCCAGCCTACAAGTTTGCGCAGATCGAGCCTTATGGTTTCCCGATCCTGCTGTTGTTGCTATTCACCGGTATCCTTGGCGACATTCTCGGGCCACTGGTGGCCCTGTTCCGTTTTGCTATCGCAATCGTTTTTGGACTCTGATATCCCATGTTCGCTGAACGCGTCCTTTCCGGTATGCGCCCCACCGGGCGGCTCCACCTCGGCCACTACCACGGTGTGCTGAAAAACTGGGTCAAGCTGCAGGCCGAGTATCCCTGCCTGTTCTTCGCGGCCGACTGGCATGCGCTGACGACTGATTACGACAATCCCCGTGGCATCGAAAACAGCGTGTGGGACATGATCGTCGACTGGCTGGCGGCAGGTGTCGATCCGTCCCAGGCGACGATCTTCATTCAGTCCCGTGTGCCCGAGCATGCCGAGCTGCATCTGCTGATGTCGATGATGACACCGCTGGGCTGGCTGGAGCGGGTGCCGACTTACAAGGACCAGCAGGAAAAGCTGGTGCACAAGGATTTGTCCACCTACGGCTTCCTCGGCTATCCGCTGCTGATGAGCGCCGACATCCTGATCTACCGCGCCGACAAGGTGCCGGTTGGCGAGGACCAGCTGCCCCACGTGGAATTCACGCGCGAGCTGGCCCGTCGTTTCAATCATATGTATGGCCGTGAGCCCGGCTTCGAGGAAAAGGCCAAGGAGGCGGTCAAGAAGCTGGGTTCCAAGCGTGCCAAGCTGTACGAAGAATTCCGTACCCGCTTCCAGCAGAATGGTGACGAGGAAGGTCTGGCCCTCGGCAAGGCCTTGCTGGAGGAGACCCAGAACCTGTCGCTGGGTGACCGGGAGCGGCTGTACGGTTATCTGGAAGGTAGCGGCAAGGTGATCCTCGTTGAGCCCGATGCGCTCCTCACCGAGGCTTCACGGATGCCCGGCCTGGATGGACAGAAGATGTCCAAGTCCTATGGGAACACGATTTTCCTGCGTGAGGAAACCGATTCGGTGTCCAAGAAGATCCGCACCATGCAGACCGATCCGGCGCGCGTGCGGCGCACCGACCCCGGCAATCCGGAGAAGTGCCCGGTGTGGCAGTTCCATGTGATCTACTCCGACGATACGACCCGCAACTGGGTGACCCAGGGGTGCACCAGCGCCGGCATCGGCTGCATCGAGTGCAAGCAGCCGGTCATCGATGCGGTGCTGAAGGAGCAGGAAGTGATGCGCGAGCGCGCCCAGCCCTATCTGGACGATCCTTCACTGGTGCGCGCCATCGTTGCCGACGGTTGCGACAAGGCTCGCAAGCTGGCCCAGGAAACCATGCGCGAAGTGCGTGATTCAATGGGCTTGAGCTACAGCTGATGGCAGTGCCGACGCGGGGCTGCGGCTGGCTTGGGGGGCGTACCCCCGGCGTGCTAAGGTGCACAGCATGGGCGGGGAGCTGAACACGCCGCTCGATCTGGCGCCTGTCGCGGACCCCCTGGAAGGGGTGATTGGCCGGATGTATGGCCAGCCGATCTTCGCCCTCCCCAAGGATCTGTACATTCCACCCGATGCCCTCGAGGTTATCCTCGAGGCCTTCGAGGGGCCGCTGGATCTGCTGCTGTACCTGATCCGCAAGGCCAACATCAACGTCCTCGACATTCCGATGGTGCCGTTGACGGCTCAGTATCTGGAATATGTGGAGGCGATGCGCCAGCACAATCTGGAGCTCGCGGCCGACTACTTGTTGATGGCGGCGACGCTGCTGGAGATCAAGTCGCGGATGCTGCTGCCCCGGCCTCCGCGGGCGGATGAGGCGGAAGAGATTGATCCGCGGGCGGAGTTGGTGCGCCGGCTGCTTGAGTACGAGCAGGTCAAGATGGCGGCCGTGAGGCTGGACGCCATGCCGCGGGTGGAGCGCGATTTCGAGTGGGTGGGTGTGTTCGTGGCCGAAAAAGTCATTGAGCGCCTGCCCGAAGTGAGTTTGCATGACCTGCAGCTGGCCTGGCTAAAGATCGCCCGGCAGAGTCGCTTGCGTCGGAATCACACGATCCAGCGGGAAGAGCTGTCGGTGCGCGAGCACATGAGCTTGATCCTGCGCAAGTTGCAGGACGACGCATTTGTTGTATTTGAGTCCCTGTTCGATCCCGGGCTGGGGGTCGCAGGGCTGATTGTCAGTTTCCTGGCGACACTTGAACTGGTAAAGGAGCGCCTGGTGGTGGTGACCCAGAACGAGGCTTTTGCGCCGATTTACGTGAAGCGTGCCTATAGTGAGCGTGCAGACGCCTGAGCATTTCAAGCTGGTGCTTGAAACGGCATTGCTGGCGGCGACGTCGCCCTTGCGGGTGAGCGAGCTGAGGCAGCTGTTCGAGCCGGATCCTGGGGCAGACATGATCCGCCGCCTGCTGGCCGAGCTGGTGGAAGGCTGGCAGGGGCGTGGCGTGGAGCTGGTGCAGACCGCTGGCGGCTGGCGTTTCCAGACCCGTTTGGAATTCCAGGCATACCTCGACCGGCTCAAGCAGGAGCGGCCGCCCAAGTATTCCCGGGCGGTGCTGGAAACACTGGCAATCATCGCCTATCGGCAACCGGTGACGCGCGGTGACATTGAGGATATCCGCGGTGTCATGGTGTCGAGCAGTGTATTGAAGACCCTCGAATCCCGAGGGTGGGTGGACGTGGTGGGGTACCGGGATACGCCAGGGCGGCCCGGCCTGTACGCCACGACCAGAAAATTCCTGGAGGATCTCGGTTTGAGAAGTCTCACCGAGCTGCCTCCGCTGACTGAAATCGAAAGGATCATGGATCTTGTCGACCTCCCAAAAACCGAAGAACCGGCCGTTTAGGCCCAAGACCGGCAAGCCGGGGGCTGCTGGCCGTCCGGCGGGAGCGCCGGACGGCTCGCCCGCAGGTGGGCGTCGAGGGCGCGGGCCTTTCGCGGAGGCGCCACGGCGCACTCGCAGCGAGTACGAGCAGGATGGCGGGCGCCAGCCGAAAAGCAATGCCTCGGCCATCGGCTTGAGCGACCTCGGTGGAGGGCGTGGGGGTTCGCGCGGGCGGCGTCCTGCTCCGGGGGCGGCTGATGCCGCCTATCCACTGGCGAGCAGCGAGCTGCTGCCGCCGCAGGAGGGGGAGCGCCGTCGTAAACCCCAGGACACGACCTATACCGAACCGCAACGCCTGCACAAGGTGCTGGCGGCTGCCGGCGTGGGGTCCCGCCGTGAGATTGAGGAGTGGATCGTTGCTGGCCGCATCTCGGTCAATGGCGAGCCTGCCGACGTCGGGCAGAAGGTCGGGCCGGGCGACCGGGTGCGCGTCAATGGCAAGCTGATGCCGCTGCGTTTTGCGCCGCGGATTCCGCGCGTGGTGCTGTACCACAAGCCGGAAGGGGAAATCGTTTCCCGGGATGATCCGGAAGGTCGGCCGACGGTGTTTGACCATCTACCGGTGTTGCGCAAGGGGCGCTGGATTGCGGTCGGCCGGCTGGACTTCAACACCTCCGGGCTCCTGCTGTTCGTCAATGACGGTGATCTCGCCAACAAGCTGATGCACCCTCGCTACGAGCTGGATCGGGAGTATGCAGTGCGTATTCTTGGCGAGCTTGATGAGGCGCAGCGGAATGCATTGTTGGAAGGGATCGAACTGGAGGACGGTCCGGCCAAGTTCAACACCCTGCTTGATGCGGGCGGCGAAGGCGCCAATCACTGGTACCGGGTGAGCTTGTCGGAAGGTCGCAACAGGGAGGTGCGGCGGATGTTCGAGGCCCTTGGTCTGACGGTCAGCCGCCTGATGCGGGTTCGTTATGGTCCGGTGGTGCTGCCGTCGCGACTCAAGCGTGGCATGTGGGAAGACATGCCGGTGGCGGACGTTTGTACGCTGGCCGGCCTGCCGAAGCCCGTCGATGCTGGGGGCAAGGGGCGCAAGCCGGTTCGCCAGCCCCGCCGCCAGGCGGCTTCGTCCCGTTGACGTAGGGTTGAAATTGCGCCCGCTTCGGCGGGCTGGTATACTCCTTTCGTTTTACCGGTTCGAAAGAACCGACATCCGGTCGAATTTAAACAGGGATGGGCGTTTCGCCCATTTTTCATTTGTGGGCTAGGAAATGGAGTTGCTGAAACTTATCGAACAGACCGCGGAAGGCCTTGGCTATGAGCTGGTCGACTTCGAAACCTCGCCCCGTGGGCGCCTGATGCGGGTGTTCATCGATTCGCCGAATGGAATCACGGTGGATGACTGTGCCACTGTGAGCAATCAGCTGACCCGGATTTTCGAGGTCGAGAATATCGATTACGACCGTCTCGAGGTGTCCTCGCCTGGATTGGATCGCGCTCTCAAGAAACCTGCCGATTTTGAACGTTTTGCCGGGCAGGATGTGCAGTTGCGGCTGAGCATACCGATCGCCAATCAGCGCAATTTTGCTGGCGTGTTGCAAGGTCTGAAGGATGGCGTCGTCGTCATCGAGACGGAAAAGGGGTTGATGGAGATCCCGTTTGAAGAAATTGAAAAGGCCCGCCTGGTACCCAGGTTTTAAGGGATTTGGAGGTTTGCAGGTATGAGCCGCGAAATTTTGCTGTTGGTTGACGCGCTGGCCCGCGAGAAGAACGTTTCGAAGGAAATCGTTTTCTCTGCGCTGGAATCCGCCCTCGCTCAGGCAACCAAGAAGCGTATTCACGACGAAGCCGACGTGCGTGTGTCCATCGACCGGGAATCCGGCGATTACGAGTCCTTCCGTCGCTGGCAGGTACTGCCTGACGAGGACGTGGACAATGACGAAGCCCAGATGGGTCTGATCGACGCCCGCGAAGAGTACCCGGAAATCCAGGTGGGTGACTATGTCGAGGAGGCGCTGGAGCCGATCGACTTCGGCCGTATCGGTGCGCAGGCAGCCAAGCAGGTCATCCTGCAAAAGGTGCGTGACGCCGAGCGCGAACAGATCCTCAGTGACTTCCTGGAGCGCAAGGAATTCATCATCTCCGGCGCCATCAAGCGCATGGAGCGCGGCAACGCGATCATCGAAGTGGGCCGCCTGGAGGCCGTGCTGCCCCGCGACCAGATGATCCCCAAGGAAAATCTGCGCGTCGGCGACCGGGTCAAGGCCTATCTGCTGCGCATCGATCGAGGTGCTCGCGGTCCGCAGTTGATCCTGTCGCGCACTGCGCCCGAATTCGTGATCAAGCTATTTGAGCTCGAAGTGCCGGAGATCGACGATGGTTTGCTCGAGATCAAGGCTTGTGCTCGCGACCCCGGCCTGCGCGCCAAGATCGGCGTAAAGTCCAATGATCCCCGCATCGATCCGATCGGCACCTGTGTAGGCCTGCGTGGTTCGCGCGTGACGGCGGTCCGTAACGAGATCGGCGGAGAAAACATCGACATCGTACTGTGGTCGCCCGAACCGGCCCAGTTCGTGATCGGCGCGCTGCAGCCCGCGGAGGTGTCATCCATCGTCGTCGACGAGGAAGCCCACGCGATGGATGTGGTCGTTGATGAGAACAATCTGGCCATCGCCATCGGGCGCAACGGCCAGAACGTGAAGCTGGCTTCCGAGCTGACTGGCTGGACCATCAATCTGATGACCGAAGCCGAGTCGGAGCGGAAGTCCGAGGCTGAGCACAGCACGGTTCGCCAGTTGTTCATCGCCAAGCTGGACGTGGACGAGGAAGTGGCGGATATCCTGATCGACGAGGGTTTCTCGTCTCTTGAGGAGATCGCCTACGTGCCGCTGGCTGAGATGCTGGAAATCGAGTCGTTCGACGAAGATACGGTCAATGAGCTGCGCAACCGCGCTCGTAATGTGCTCCTGACCGAAGCTATCGTGACCGAAGAGCAGTTGGAGTCCGTCGCTGAGGACATGCTGGGGTTGGAGGGGATGGACAAGCCCCTGGCAGCCAAGCTGGCCCAGGGCGGTGTGCATACCCGTGATGAGTTGGCCGATCTGGCAGTGGATGAACTGATGGAAATGTCGGGGCTGGACGAAGAGCGGGCGAAGAATCTGATTACCAAGGCGCGCGCGCACTGGTTCGAGTAATACCCGGAGGTTCATCAAGATGGGACAGACAACCGTTACACAATTTGCCGGCGAACTTAAGATGCCGGCCTCCGTGTTGCTCGAGCAGTTGCAGAAGGCTGGCGTAGACAAGGCGAAGGAAACCGATCTGCTCTCCGAGCAGGACAAGAATCGTCTTCTCGATTTTCTCCGTCGCGCCCACGGCGACTCCGCGTCGAAGGCGAAGATCACCCTGACTCGCAAGCAGACCAGCGAGATCAAGGCGACAGACTCTGCCGGACGCGCACGTACCGTGCAGGTCGAAGTGCGCAAGAAGCGCGTCTTCGTGAAACGCGATGAGACGTTGGTGCCCGAGGCCGCAACTGCATCGGCAGCGGCCGAATCGGCGGACGCTGCAGAGCAGGTTGTCGTTCCTGAACTCGAAGTGCTTTCCGAGCAAGCGGTGGTGGAAGTGGAGCCGACGCCGGAGCCCGTGCAGGAGCCCGTCGTAGAAGTCGCTCCCGAGCCGGAGCCCGAACCGGAACCGGAGCCCGAGCCGACTCCCGTGCCCGAGCCCGTCGTCGAGGCCGTGGCGCCTGCGCCCGTCGCCGAAGCTGCGGCTCCGGAGGTACGCGAAGCGGCACCGGCTGCGCCCGCCAAGGATCCGGCGCCGCAGCGTCCGGTGCGCCGGGTGGTCGTTGGCTCGATCCTGTCGCCCGAAGAGAAAGCCTCCCGCGAGCGCGAAGCGCAGCGGAGTGCCGAGCTGGCCGCCCGCCAGGCTGCCGATCTGAAGGAAAAGCAGGAGCGCGAGGCCCGTGCCCGCGCTGCCATGCTGCAGCGCGCCGAAGACGAAAAGCAGCGCCAGGCCGCAGCCGAGAAGGCCAAGGCCGAAGGCGATGCGGCGTCCAAGTCGGGCACGCTGCACAAGCCGGCCAAAGCGGATGACAAGAGCGGCCGCGGCAAGGATGGCAAGAAGGTCGCCGTCAAGGAAGCTGCGACCGACTCCAAGCGCCGTGGTGCAGGCATCAAGACCCGTGGTGATACCACTGGTGGTGCCGGTGGCTGGCGTGGTGGTGGCCGCGGTGGTGGTCGCAATGGTGGGCGTCAGCAGGATACCCAGAGCTTTGTCGCGCCGACGGAGCCGATCGTGCGAGAAGTGCACGTGCCCGAGACCATTTCGGTTGCCGACCTCGCCCACAAGATGGCGGTGAAGGCCACGGAGGTCATCAAGGCCCTGATGAAGATGGGGACCATGGTCACCATCAACCAGGTGCTCGACCAGGATACGGCGATGATCATCGTCGAGGAAATGGGCCACAAGGCGCTAGCTGCCAAGCTGGACGATCCCGATGCCTTCCTCGAGGAAAACGCGGAACACAAGGATGTTGCGCTGGAGCCTCGCGCCCCTGTGGTGACCGTGATGGGCCACGTCGACCACGGCAAGACCTCGCTGCTCGACTATATCCGGCGCGCCAAGGTGGCGGCGGGTGAAGCGGGTGGCATTACCCAGCACATCGGCGCCTACCACGTGGAAACCGAGCGCGGCATGGTCACCTTCCTGGACACCCCGGGTCACGAGGCCTTTACGGCCATGCGTGCCCGTGGTGCCAAGGCTACCGACTTGGTGGTGCTGGTTGTGGCGGCCGACGACGGCGTCATGCCGCAGACCAAGGAAGCCATCCACCACGCCAAGGCTGCTGAAGTGCCGTTGATCGTCGCGGTCAACAAGATCGACAAGCCGGGCGCAAACCCCGAGCGCGTGCGCCAGGAACTGATTGCCGAAGGCGTGGTGCCCGAAGCTTACGGTGGCGACACCATGTTCGTCGAAGTCTCGGCCAAGACCGGCCAGGGCATCGACGACCTTCTCGAAGCGATCCTGCTGCAGGCCGAAGTGCTTGAGCTCAAGGCGCCTCAAGAGTCCATGGCCAAGGGGATCATCATCGAAGCCCGTCTCGATAAGGGGCGTGGTCCGGTGGCTACCCTGCTGGTCCAGTCCGGCACCCTGCGTCGTGGCGATGTTCTGCTGGCTGGTGCCACCTTCGGTCGCGTCCGTGCGATGCTTGACGAAAACGGCAAGCCCATCGAAGAAGCCGGCCCGTCCATCCCGGTCGAGATTCTCGGCTTGTCCGAGGTTCCGGGCGCGGGCGACGAGGTTGTGGCGCTGGCCGACGAGCGCAAGGCGCGTGAAATCGCCCTGTTCCGCCAAGGCAAGTTCCGCGATGTGAAGCTGGCCAAGCAGCAGGCCGCGAAGCTGGAAAGCATGTTCGAGCAGATGGGCGAGGGCGAGGTGAAGACCCTGCCGCTGATCATCAAGGCCGACGTGCAGGGCTCCCAGGAGGCGCTGGCCCACTCGCTGGTCAAGCTGTCCACCGACGAGGTTCGCGTGCAGGTCATCCACGGTGGTGTCGGCGCGATCAGCGAATCCGACGTCAACCTGGCCCAGGCTTCCGGTGCGGTCATCATTGGCTTCAACATCCGTGCCGATGCCAATGCCCGCAAGCTGGCCGAGACCTTCGGTGTGGATCTGCGCTACTACAACATCATCTACGATGCCGTCGATGAGGTGAAGAGCGCGCTGTCCGGCATGCTGGCGCCCGAAAAGCGCGAGCAGGTCCTGGGTATGGTCGAAGTCCGTCAGGTCTTCACGATCTCCAAGGTCGGCACCATCGCTGGTTGTTACGTGCTGGAAGGCCTGGTCAAGCGCAACTCGCTGGTCCGCGTGCTGCGCAACCACGTGGTCATCCACAGCGGCGAACTCGAATCGCTCAAGCGCTTCAAGGACGACGTCAAGGAAGTCAAGTTCGGCTACGAGTGCGGCCTGCAGGTTCGCAATTTCAACGATCTTCAGGAAGGCGACCAGCTCGAGATCTTCGAGATCCAGGAAATCGCCCGGACGCTGTAAGCCATGCCGAAGGAGTTTTCCCGTGGTCAGCGCGTGGCGGAGCAGATCCGCCGCGAGTTGGCCGAGCTGATCCGCCTGGAAGTGAAGGATCCCCGCGTCGGTTTCATTACGCTGACCGACGTGGAGATCACGCCCGACTATGCCCACGCCAAGGTGTTCTTCACCTCGATGAAGGGGCAGGAAGGGCTCGAGGAAATACAGAAGGGGCTGCGTCGTGCCAGCAGCTTCCTGCGTCGCGAGCTGGGGCGCCGGGTGCGTATCCATACCTTGCCCGAGCTGCACTTCCATTACGATCCTTCCGTCGAAACCGGCAACCGGATCTCGGCCTTGATCGACAAGGCCATCGAGACAGATCGCCAGTTTGCTTCCGACACCGATGAGGTGCCGGAGGACGAGGGCAAGTCCGATCCGGCCGCCTGATACTGTCGGCAGCGCGTTCTGCGCTGCCGCTTTTTTTTGGAATTTCCTGTTTGGCTAAAACTCCTCAGCGTCGCATCCAGCGGCGTGTCGTCGACGGCGTGCTGTTTCTCGACAAGCCCGTAGGCTTGACGTCGAATCACGCATTGCAGCAGGCGCGGCGCCTGCTGAATGCAGCCAAGGCCGGCCACACGGGCACGCTCGACCCAATGGCGAGTGGCTTGCTGCCACTGACCTTTGGGGAGGCGACGAAGTTTTCCCAGACCCTGCTCGACGCCGACAAGGGGTACGATGCAACGGTGCTGCTCGGTGTCACCACCACAACGGCCGACGCGGAGGGCGAGGTGCTCGCTCGCTCTGCGGTCCATGTGTCCGATGCCGAAATCGAAGCGGCTATGGCGCGTCTGCGTGGTGGGATCGAGCAAGTGCCGCCGATGTATTCGGCCCTCAAGCACCATGGCAAGGCTTTGTACGAGTATGCGCGGGCCGGGGTCGAGATTCCCCGTGAGCCACGCAAGGTAACGATCCATCGCTTCGAGTGCCTGGGGCGTGAAGGCGACAGCCTGCGTGTCCGGGTGGCGTGCAGCAAGGGAACCTATGTGCGCACCCTGGCTTCCGACCTGGGGGCCATGCTGGGTTGTGGTGCCCATCTGACGGCCTTGCGCCGTACGCATATTGGCCCCTTCGCGCTGGATGTGACGACACCGCTGGCCGATTTGGAGGTGCTCTCGCTGGAAGAGCGGGATGCTCTTCTGGCGCCGGTTGATGCCCTGTTGGAGCATCTGGCCGTGCAGATGCTCGACGAGTCCCGCATGCGCAGTTTCACGCACGGCCAGTCGGTCAAGGTGGAAGAGGGCGCCATAGGTGCTCTCTTCCGTGTTTATCATGAAGAGCGTTTTCTCGGTGTGGGAACGCTTACCGAGGGCGGTGTGTTGGTGCCAACCCGTCTGATGTCAACAGGCACCCAATGAAATTTCTTGAGTAATCCCGCTGGCGTTCGATATAATCGCGCGCTTCGCAAGGCTAAAACTAACCGAGTTAAACAATGGCAATCTCCACTGAACAAAAAGCGCAAATCGTTGGCGACTACGCGCGCGCCAAGGGCGACACCGGTTCTCCGGAAGTGCAAGTCGCTCTGCTTACCGCCCGCATCAACGATCTGACCGGCCACTTCAAGGTTAACGTCAAGGACCACCATTCCCGTCGCGGCCTGCTGATGATGGTGAGCCAGCGTCGCAAGCTCCTCGACTACCTGAAGCGCAAGAACGTCGATAGCTATCGTGAGCTGATCGGCCGCCTTGGTCTGCGCAAGTAAGCGGATAGACGTAGCTTCGTTACTGAACGTGACATTCCTTGCGCATTTTGCGCAGGTTTGATCATGGGCACAGCCGGTGTAAGTCCGAGTGGCTTCGCCGGCTTTGTCACATCTGTGCGCCAGAGAGAACGGCGCGTTACCTCGGCTAAGCGTGCGGTTGTGGTTTGCCGCCAGCCGATTGAATGAAAGGACATCCTTTGCCTACCGCAATCAAGAAGAGTTTTACTTACGGCTCCCATACCGTGATCCTGGAGACCGGCGAGATCGCCCGTCAGGCCCACGGTGCTGTGCTCGTCAATATGGACGACACCGTCGTGCTGGCGACCGTGGTGGCGGCCAAGAACGCCAAGCCGGGCCAGGATTTCTTCCCTCTTACCGTCGATTACGTCGAGAAGTTCTATTCCGCTGGCCGCATCCCCGGTGGCTTCTTCAAGCGTGAAGGCCGTCCCACCGAGAAGGAGACGCTGACCTCCCGCCTGATCGACCGTCCGATCCGTCCGCTCTTCCCGGACGGCTTCTACAACGAAGTGCAGGTCATTGCCCAAGTCGTGTCCCTGAATCCCGAAGTGGATGCGGACATCCCGGCCATGATTGCCGCCTCCGCTGCGCTGGCGATCGCCGGCATTCCGTTCGCGGGTCCGATCGGCGCCTGTCGCGTCGGCTACCTGAACGGTGAGTACATCCTCAACCCGACCGCCTCCCAGCTGGAGACCAGCCAGATGAACCTGGTGGTGGCTGGTACCGAGAGCGCCGTGCTGATGGTCGAATCCGAAGCCCTGGAGCTGCCGGAGGACGTGATGTTGGGTGGCGTGGTGTTCGGCCACACCCAGATGCAGGCCGCCATCAACGCGATCAACGAGTTGGTCGATGTGGCCGGCAAGCCTGAGTGGGACTGGCAGGCTCCCGCCAAGAACGAGGCGCTGATCGCCCGTGTGACCGAAATTGCTGGTGCCAAGATCGAGGAAGCCTTCCGCATTACTGCGAAGCAGGCGCGTTCCGCGCAGCTGTCCGCCATCGGCGCCGAGGTGCATGCCGCGCTGACCGCCGAAGGCGTGGAGTTCGACGCGAACACCGTCAACAACATCATCTTCGATCTGGAAGCCAAGGTCGTCCGTGGTCGTATCCTTAGCGGTGAGCCGCGTATCGATGGCCGTGACACCCGTACCGTGCGCCCGATCGACATCCGCGTTGGCGTGCTGCCGCGTACCCACGGTTCCGCGCTGTTCACCCGTGGCGAAACCCAGGCGCTGGTGGTCACCACCCTCGGCACCGGCCGCGACGAGCAGATCATCGATGCGGTGGCTGGCGAGTACCGTGAGCGCTTCATGCTGCACTACAACTTCCCGCCGTTCTCCACTGGTGAATGCGGTCGTTTCGGCTCCCCGAAGCGTCGCGAGATCGGTCACGGCCGTCTGGCCAAGCGCGCCCTCGCTGCGGTGCTGCCGGGTAAGGAAGAGTTCAGCTACACCGTTCGCGTGGTGTCCGAGATCACCGAATCCAACGGCTCCAGCTCCATGGCGTCCGTCTGCGGTGGCTCCCTGGCCATGATGGACGCCGGTGTGCCGCTGACCGCGCCGGTGGCTGGCATCGCGATGGGTCTGATCAAGGATGGTGGCCGTTTCGCTGTGCTGACCGACATTCTCGGTGACGAAGATCACCTCGGTGACATGGACTTCAAGGTGGCCGGTACCGAGAAGGGTGTGACCGCGCTGCAGATGGACATCAAGATCCTGGGCATCACCAAGGAGATCATGCAGGTTGCGCTGGCTCAGGCCAAGGAAGGCCGCATGCACATCCTCGGCCTGATGAAGACCTCGCTGGGTGAAGCCCGTGGTGAGGTGTCCACCTTCGCGCCGCGCATGATCACCCTGAAGATCAACCCCGAGAAGATCCGTGACGTGATCGGTAAGGGCGGTGCGGTGATTCGTGGTCTGCAGGAAGAAACCGGTACGATCATCGAGATCACCGACGACGGTAACGTGACGATCTCGTCCGTCAGTGCCGAAGGCGCTCAGGTCGCGAAGAAGCGCATCGAAGAGATCACCGCAGAAGTCGAAGTGGGCAAGGTCTACGAAGGTCCGGTGGTCCGTATCCTCGATTTCGGCGCGATCATCAACATCCTGCCGGGTCGTGACGGTCTGCTGCACGTTTCCCAGATCGCCAACGAGCGCGTCAATGCCGTGTCCGACTACCTCAAGGAAGGTCAGGTCGTTCGCGTGAAGGTGCTCGAGACCGACGAGAAGGGCCGCGTGCGCCTTTCCATGAAGGCTCTGCTGAACGAGCAGGCCCAGCAGTAAGCAAGGTTGACTCGTAGTGTGAAAAAGGGCGCGTAGGCGCCCTTTTTCATTTCGGGTAGTGCGAACCCTCGGGTCCTCTTGTGGGTCGGAGTTGTCGTCGGCTTAGAATCGGGCGTATGGATTGGTGATTGGCGGGCGCGAATGGCCGCCGTGGGTGATGAATTTCAGTGAATGCCGGCCGCGGTGGTGTGTCGGCGCGGAGTCTTGAAAATGATGCGTCAGATGTCAGCCTTGACGCCGTCGCCGTGGGTGACGCGTTTCGCCCCCCTGATTGCTTCTGGTGGGGAAGTTCTTGATCTTGCGTGTGGCAGCGGGCGTCACGCCCGTTGGCTGGCTGGTCGCGGGTTCCGGGTTGAGGCCGTGGATCGCGATGCAGTGGCGCTGGAACTGCTTGCCGCGGTGCCCCATGTCACCACGCGGGAGGCTGATCTGGAGGATGGTCCGTGGCCTTACGAGGGGCGCCAATTCGATGCGGTCGTGGTGACCAACTATCTGTTTCGGCAGCGGCTCCCGCTGTTGCTGACGGCACTTGCCCATGGCGGGGTGCTGATCTACGAGACCTTCATGGTCGGCAACGAGCGCTTTGGCAAGCCAAGCAACCCTGATTTCCTGCTGCGCTCCCATGAGCTCTTTGAGCGGGTTGCCGGCTCATGTACGGTTCTGGCGTACGAGCAAGGGGAGGTGGCTGAGCCGAAGCCGGCAGTCATCCAGCGGATTTGCGCCGTGAAGGGGCATGCGCCGTCATTGCGGCTGCCGCCGGGAGGGGCGTGAAGGCTGCTTAGCGGAGCAGCGGGCGGAGTTCCTGCCAGACTGTTTCGACGATCAGCGGCTGGGCTGCGGCAACCGGATGGATGCCGTCCTGCTGAAAGTGGTCTGGGCGGTCGGCAAAGCCTTGCATCAGGAAGGGGACGAGGCCGGTCCGGTTAGCTTTGGCCAATTCCCGGTATGTGCCTTCAAAGGCGCCGGTATAGGATGGCCCGTAGTTCGGCGGCATGCGCATGCCAATCAGCAGGATCCTGGCGCCGGCCTGGCGGCTGGCGTCGATCATGCTTTGCAGGTTGGTGCTCATGGCCTTGACCGGCAACCCGCGCAGCCCGTCGTTGGCACCGAGCTCGATGATCACGATGGCGGGCTTGTGGGCCTGAAGGGCGGCCGGCAGTCGGCTGAGGCCGCCTGCCGTGGTTTCGCCGCTGATGCTGCCGTTCACAACTTCGTAAGGTAGTTTGGCCGTGCCGATCTTGTGTCCGAGCAGCACGGGCCAGGCTTCTTGCGGACGCAGGCCGTAGCCCGCGGAAAGGCTGTCGCCCCATACCAGGATCTTGCTGGCCGCCCATGCAGGGCTGCAGGCCAGCAGTGCACCAAGGCACAGGATGCGGAAAAGGGGCGCCAGCCTCATGGCGATGCTCAGGCGCTGAGCTTGTCGCCGCAGTGCCCTTGGATGATCTGCAGCAGGGCCGGGAAGATCTTCGGCGTGCCGGCGACGACGTTGCCGGTGTTGAGATAGTCGGCTTCGCCGGAGAGGTCGCTGATCAGGCCACCCGCTTCGCTGATCAGCAGGCTGCCGGCAGCGGTGTCCCACGGCGACAGGCCGAATTCCCAGAAGCCGTCCAGGCGGCCGGCGGCAACATAGGCCAGGTCGAGGGCCGCGGCACCGGGGCGGCGCAGGCCGGCGGTCTTCTGGGTGAGTTCCTTGAAGATCGCCAGGTAGGTGTCGGCGTGCGTGAACTGGCGGTAGGGGAAGCCGGTGCCGAGCAGCGCGTCTTGCAGCTTGACCCGCTTGGAAACGCGGATGCGGCGGTCGTTCAGGAAAGCGCCGGCGCCCTTGGAGGCGGTGAACAGCTCGTTGCGGTTGGGATCGAAAACGACCGCCTGTTCGACGACGCCACGGCGGGCCAAGGCGATGGAGATCGCGTACTGGGGAAAGCCGTGGATGAAGTTGGTGGTGCCGTCGAGCGGGTCGATGATCCACTGGTACTCGGTTTCCGCCTCCGGGCCGGTCTCGCCGGACTCTTCTGCTAGAATGCTGTGGCTCGGATAGGCCTCGCGGAGAACCTGAATGATGGCTTCTTCTGCGGCGCGATCCACTTCTGTCACGAAATCGTTGGGGCTCTTGACCTCGACACGGAGCAGATCCACGTCGAGAGAGGCCCGATTGATGACGGTGGCTGCGCGGCGCGCGGCCTTGATGGCAATGTTCAGTGTGGGATGCATGGTGTCTGGTGAGCTCTGCCGGCACGGGCATCGGATGCCCACCGGTCGACTCTAATTCGGAAAACCGCTTATTTTAATATGAACAACGATGGCGCGCTTGAGCGCGTGCGTGTTGTCCTCACTCGCACCAGTCACCCCGGCAATATCGGCGCTGCTGCCCGGGCCATGAAGACCATGGGCTTGTCGCAACTGGTGCTCGTCAGTCCGCACTCCTTTCCTGATCCTGTTGCCACCGCCCGTGCGGCCGGTGCCGACGACATCCTCGAGTCGGCGCGGGTCGTCGATACGCTGGCCGAGGCGCTGGAGGGGACGGTGTTCTCCGCCGCTTTGACGGCGCGCCGGCGTGAGCTGGCGGTGCCGATGAAATGGGCGAGGGAGGCTGCGACCGATGTCGTCCAGCTGGCTGCCCATGGTGATGTGGCACTGGTCTTCGGTAACGAGACCAAGGGCTTGTCCAACGAGGATGTGGCCCTGTGCCACATGCCGGTCAAGATTCCGGTCAGCGAAAACTACTCCTCCCTCAATCTGGGCGCGGCCGTGCAATTGTTGTGCTACGAGTTGCGGATGGCCGCCATCGATCCCGGGCGGGCGCCGTCAACGGAGTTCGAGCCGGCGACCCACGAGCAGATCGAGGGCTTCTACGTTCATCTCGATCGGGCGATCACGGCCAGCGGCTTCTTCAATCCTGAAAACTCGAAGCGCTTGTGGCCGCGGCTGCGGCGCCTGTTCGGGCGGATTCGTCTCGAAAAGGATGAAATCAATATTCTGCGCGGAATGTTGAGCGCCTTCGAAAAGAAGTAGACTAAAATAGTCGGAAATAAACAGGGCCTGCCGCGGGTTTGCGGCCCGCAGGTGGGCCGGCTTCAGTGCACTTCAGTTCAGGGGGTTTTCTTTCATGTTCAGTCGTCTGCGTGAAGACCTGGCCAATGTTCTCGAACACGACCCGGCCGCACGCTCCAAGTGGGAAGTGCTTACCTGTTATCCCGGGATGCATGCCTTGTGGCTGCATCGTTTTGCTCACGCGGCCTGGCAACGGGGCTTTTACTGGGTTGGGCGGTTCACCAGCCACGTGGCCCGGATGCTGACCGGTGTGGAGATCCATCCGGGCGCTACCATCGGTCGCCGGGTCTTCATCGACCACGGCATGGGCGTCGTCATCGGCGAGACCGCAGTGGTGGGCGACGGCTGTACGATCTACCAGGGGGTTACCCTGGGTGGAACCTCGCTTTACCGAGGAACCAAGCGGCATCCCACGCTTGGGCGCGGTGTCGTCATCGGCGCCGGCGCCAAAGTGCTGGGCGGCTTCGAGGTGGGTGACGGGGCCAAGGTGGGCTCCAATGCGGTGGTCGTCAAGCCGGTGCCGGCCGGCGCAACAGCGGTCGGCAATCCGGCGCGCATCGTCGAGGCGGGCGATGCGTCGAGCCGCGAGCGCGAGGCCAAGGCGGAGCAGATGGGCTTTACCGCCTATGGTGTGACCAAGGATCTGGATGATCCGGTTTCGAAGGCGCTGCACGGCCTGCTCGATCACGCGGTCGAGACTGATCGGCGCATCCGGGTTCTGGTTGAGAAGCTTGTCTCCGCCGGAATCTGTGTTGAAGGCACGGCAAAGGCCGAAGACGCCTTCGATCCGCAGGGCCTCGGGAAGATGGTGGACTGATTGCCCGGCCGGGGGCTGAAAATAGTTGATCGAATTTGTCGGGTTTGGTATTGTTGACCGAAATATTCAACTATTCTTTTACCAGCCCCCGGGAGCCGATATGAGACTCACAACCAAAGGTCGTTTTGCTGTTACGGCAATGATCGATCTCGCGCTGCGTTGCGCGGACGGCCCGGTGACGCTGGCCGGAATCGCCGATCGGCAGAAGATTTCCCTTTCCTATCTCGAGCAACTGTTTGGCAAGCTGCGCCGTTTCGAACTGGTCAGCAGCGTGCGCGGGCCCGGTGGCGGCTATGCGCTGGCGCGGGAGATGGCCTCGATCACCGTGGCGGACATCATCGCCGCGGTGGATGAGCCGCTGGATGCAACCTCCTGCGGTGGCAAGGAGAACTGCCAGGACGAACAGCGCTGCATGACCCACGAGCTGTGGACCAACCTCAACCGCCGGATGTACGAGTATCTCCATTCGGTGACGCTGGCCAGCCTTGTCGAACAGCAGCGGCAGAAGTGTGCCCAGGTGGCTGTGCTCCACGACGAGCGCACGCCGGCGGCCGGCAAGTCCGCTGACAAGCTGCAGCTCACTGCGTAAGTAACAAGGACGGCCCGTGTTCGCCCCCGCATACCTGGATCACAATGCGACGACGCCCCTCGACCCACAGGTCAGGGAAGCGATGTTGCCGTGGTTCGGCGAGCGTTTCGGCAATGGATCGAGCCGGCACGAATACGGCCGCGCAGCGCGCAAGGCCATCGACGAAGCCCGCGCCCAGGTGGCGGCGGCGGTCAATGCCCATCCGACTGAGGTTATCTTCACGAGTGGCGGTTCGGAGGCCAACAACCTCTTCATCAAGGGCGCGGCGGCCAACCTGAAGCCGGGCCTGGTGGCGATCAGTGCCATCGAGCATCCCTGCGTGCGGGAGCCGGCGCGGCAACTGCTGCGTGCGGGCTGGCGTTGCGAAGATATCGCCGTGGATGGGGCAGGGCGCCTCGACATGTCGGATTTCCAACGTCTGCTTGCCGACAAACCGAAGCTGGTGTCGGTGATGCTGGCCAACAACGAGACCGGTGTGATTCAGGACGTGTCGGCGCTGGCGGCGCAAGTGCGTGCCCGTGGCGGCTGGATGCACAGCGATGCGGTGCAGGCGCTGGGCAAGGTGGATGTGGATTTTCGGGCGCTCGGCGTGCATGGTCTTACGCTGTCGGGGCACAAGATCTACGGGCCGATCGGCGCGGGCGCGCTGATCGTCGACAAGCGGGTCGAACTCGCTCCGCTGATCGCCGGTGGCGGCCAGGAACGGAATCTGCGCTCCGGCACCGAGAACGTGATGGCCATTGTGGGCTTCGGCGCGGCCTGCGAGCGCGCCGTCGCCTTGCGCCGTGACCGCACGGAACGGCTGGCCAGGCTGCAGCAACGCCTGGAGCGTGGTCTGGTTGCCCTCGGGGCGACGGTTTTTTCGGCGGAAGCCGAACGCCTTGCGAACACCAGTTTTTTCGCCATGACCGGAGTGGATGGCGAGACCTTGGTCGGCAAGCTCGATCGGGCGGGGTATGCGGTGGCCAGCGGCTCCGCGTGCTCCAGTGCCAATCCCGAGCCTTCGCACACGCTGTTGGCGATGGGCGTCGAGGCAGGGCTGGCCCGCTCGGCATTACGCGTCAGCCTCGGCGATGGAAGTACGGAACAGGATGTGGATGGTTTTCTGGGGGCGCTTCACGAGAACCTCGAAAACCTCCGAACGCTTGCCGCCATGGCGGTCTAAGTGACTGGAACGATTAAATTTTTGCAGTACGGAGAAGATTAAGATGCTCAAGTTCCCGATCTACCTCGACTATTCGGCAACGACGCCGGTGGATCCCCGCGTGGCGGAGAAGATGATTCCCTACCTCACGGAGCTGTTCGGCAACCCGGCATCCCGTAGCCACGCCTTCGGCTGGACGGCTGAAAAAGCCGTCGAAGAAGCCCGTGAGGAGGTTGCGGCGCTGGTGAATGCCGATCCGAAGGAGATCATCTGGACCTCCGGTGCCACCGAGTCCAACAATCTGGCGATCAAGGGTGCGGCGCACTTCTACTCCGGCAAGGGCAAGCACATCATCACCGTCAAGACCGAGCACAAGGCGGTTCTCGACACCGTGCGCGAACTGGAGCGCCAGGGCTTCGAGGCGACCTACCTCGACGTACGGGAAGACGGCCTGATCGACCTGGACGTCCTGAAGGCGGCGATCCGCCCGGACACCGTTGTCGTGTCGGTGATGTTCGTCAATAACGAAATCGGCGTGGTTCAGCCGATCGCCGAGATCGGCGAGATCTGCCGCGACAAGGGCATCGTCTTCCACGTGGATGCGGCCCAGGCCACCGGCAAGGTCGACATCGACCTGTCCAAGCTGAAAGTGGACCTGATGTCCTTCAGCGCCCACAAGACCTACGGCCCGAAGGGCGTTGGTGCCCTGTACGTGCGCCGCAAGCCGCGCGTGCGCCTGGAAGCCCAGATGCACGGTGGTGGACACGAGCGCGGCCTGCGTTCCGGCACGCTGGCAACGCACCAGATCGTCGGTATGGGCGAAGCCTTCCGCCTGGCCCGCCTGGAAATGGTGGAAGAAAACAAGCGCATCGGCGCACTGCGCGACCGTCTGCTCGAAGGCCTGTCCTCCATCGAGGAAACCTTCGTGAACGGCGACATGGCGCACCGCGTGCCGCACAACCTGAACATCAGCTTCGCCTACGTTGAAGGCGAGTCGTTGATCATGGCGATCAAGGACATCGCCGTGTCCAGCGGTTCGGCCTGCACGTCGGCCAGCCTGGAGCCGTCCTACGTGCTGCGTGCCCTTGGCCGCAACGACGAGCTGGCTCACAGTTCCATCCGTTTCACCATCGGCCGCTTCACGACGGTCGAGGAAATCGACTACACAATTGATCTGCTGCAGCGCAAGATCGGCAAGCTCCGCGAACTGTCGCCCCTGTGGGACATGTTCAAGGAAGGCATCGATCTGGATACCGTGCAGTGGGCTGCGCACTGACAGGAGAGCGAAAATGGCATACAGCGAAAAAGTTCTGGATCACTACGAAAACCCCCGTAACGTCGGTGCGTTCGGCAAGGAAGACGAAGGCGTCGGTACCGGCATGGTCGGCGCGCCGGCCTGCGGCGACGTGATGAAGCTGCAGATCAAGGTCGGCAAGGACGGCGTGATCGAAGACGCCAAGTTCAAGACCTATGGTTGTGGCTCGGCTATTGCTTCCAGCTCCCTCGTCACCGAATGGGTGAAGGGCAAGACCCTCGATCAGGCGCTGGAAATCAAGAACACCGCCATCGCCGAGGAGCTGGCCCTGCCGCCGGTGAAGATCCACTGCTCGATCCTGGCCGAGGACGCCATCAAGGCGGCGGTCGAGGATTACAAGAAGAAGCACAACGGCTGAAAGGAAACGCGATCATGGCAGTAACCCTCTCCGACAAGGCTGCAAATCACATCGGCAACTTCATCGCCAAGCGCGGCAAGGGCGTCGGTATTCGCCTGGGCGTGCGCACGTCGGGGTGTTCCGGGATGGCCTACAAGCTGGAATTCGCCGATGAGGTGCTGCCGGAAGATGTCGTCTTCGAAAGCCATGGCCTGAAGGTGCTGATCGATCCGAAGAGCCTGCCCTACATGGACGGCACCGAACTCGATTTCGTGCGCGAAGGTCTGAACGAAGGTTTCAAGTTCAACAACCCGAACGTCAAGGGCGAGTGCGGCTGCGGCGAGAGCTTCTCGGTCTAGGATGACGCCGCTTTGCGAACCGTTTTGCCCGCCTGGCGCGGGGGAGGGCTGACATGCTCGACATGAAGCAGGATTTCTTCGAGCTGTTCGGCCTTGAGCCGCGCTTCGCCGTCGACCTGGATCGTCTCGAGCAGGCTTACCTCGAGATGCAGGGCCGGGTGCATCCGGATCGTTTCGCCCACCTGTCGGACGCCGAAAAGCGTTTGTCCATGCAATGGGCGACGCGGGCCAACGAGGCCTTCCGGACCCTCAAGAGCCCGCTCGCCCGTGGCCAGTACCTGCTTGAGCTGAAGGGCGTCGATCCGGCCTTCGAGACCAATACCGCCATGTCTGCCGAGTTCCTGATGGAGCAGATGGAATGGCGTGAGGCGCTGGAAGAAGCCCGCGAGGCGGCCGACGAGGATGTGCTGGACGATCTCGCCCGGCGCATCCGGCGTGACACGAAGGGGCTGGTCGAACAGCTGCAGGCAGCGTTCGACACCGCCGGTGATCTGGAGGCCGCGGCCGATACCGTGCGCCGCCTCAAGTTCCTCGAGAAGCTGCAACACGAAATCAATGACGCCTTGACGGCGCTGGAATCCTGATGGCTCTGCTGCAAATTTCCGAACCGGGCATGTCCACGGCTCCCCACCAGCACCGGCTGGCGGTGGGTATCGACCTGGGCACGACTAATTCGCTGGTGGCCACCGTACGCAATGGCGTGCCCCAATGCCTGCAGGACGAGAACGGCAAGATGCTGCTGCCGTCCGTCGTGCGTTACCTGCCGGATGGGAAGGTGGATATCGGCCGCTCGGCCCAGGCCGCCCAGGCGATCGACCCGCGCAACACCATCGTGTCCGTCAAGCGCTTCATGGGCCGCGGTCTGAAGGACGTCGCCCACGTGGAGACGATGCCCTACGACTTCGTGGACGCCGAGGGCATGGTGCGCCTGCGCACCGTCCAGGGCGTGAAGAGCCCGGTCGAGGTCTCCGCGGAGATCCTGAAGAACCTGCGCGAGCGCGCCGAGCACAGTCTCGGTGGTGATCTGACCGGTGCGGTGATCACAGTTCCGGCCTATTTCGACGACGCCCAGCGCCAGGCCACCAAGGACGCGGCGCGGCTGGCCGGCCTCAACGTGTTGCGCCTCCTCAATGAGCCGACTGCGGCGGCGATCGCTTACGGCCTCGAGAATGCCTCCGAAGGCATCTACGCGGTCTATGACCTCGGCGGCGGTACCTTCGACATTTCCATCCTGCGCCTGTCGCGCGGGGTCTTCGAAGTGGTGGCGACCAGCGGCGATGCAGCCCTGGGCGGCGACGACTTCGATCATCGCCTGTTCTGCTGGATCCTCGACAACGCCGGCATCTCGCTGCCGTCCGACCGGGATTCCCGCCGCCTGCTGATGAAGGCGCGGGAGGTCAAGGAGCGTCTGACACTCGACGAGTCGGTGCCGATCCGTACGGCGCTCGAAAACGGCGATGAGGTGGATCTGGTCATCGAGCGCGAGGTCTTCGCCGAGATCACTGCCAACCTGGTCAGCAAGACCCTCAAGCCGGTCAAGAAGGCCCTGCGGGACGCCAACCTGTCGCCCGAGGACGTGAAGGGCGTGGTGATGGTGGGTGGCGCGACGCGCATGCCCCATGTGCAGCGGGCGGTGGGCGAACTTTTTGGCCAGACCCCGCTCACCAACCTCGATCCGGATACCGTCGTCGCCGTCGGCGCCGCGATGCAGGCCAATGTGCTGGCCGGCAACCGGGCGACGGAAGACGAATGGCTGCTGCTCGACGTGATCCCGCTGTCCCTTGGCATCGAGACGATGGGTGGGCTGGTCGAGAAGATCATCCCGCGCAATTCGACGATTCCCACCGCCCGTGCGCAGGACTTCACCACCTTCAAGGACGGCCAGAGCGCGATGGCCTTCCATGTGGTGCAGGGCGAGCGCGAGCTGGTGTCCGATTGCCGCTCACTGGCCCGCTTCGAGCTGCGCGGCATCCCGCCGATGGTGGCCGGCGCAGCCCGCATCCGCGTGACCTTCCAGGTGGACGCTGACGGCCTGCTGTCCGTTGCCGCGCGGGAGCAGACCACCGGCGTCGAGGCCCGCGTCGAGGTGAAGCCGTCCTACGGCCTTGCCGACGATGAGATCGCCGAGATGCTGAAGGCCGGTTTCGAGCATGCGCAGAACGACATGGAAGTGCGTGCGCTGAAGGAACAGCAGGTCGAAGCCGAGCGCGTGATCGAGGCGACCGAGAAGGCGCTGCAGGCCGACGGCGAATTGCTCAATGACGCCGAGCGGGTGGAGCTGGATGTCGCGATTGCGGCCCTGCGCAGCGCAGCGGAAGGCCAGGACGCACGCGCCATCAAGATCCAGCTCGAGGTTTTCAACCGCGCCTCCAACGAGTTCGCCTCGCGCCGCATGGACAAGAGCATCCGCGGCGCACTGGCGGGCCACAAAATCGACGAGATCCGGATCTGAACGAATCCGGACGGAAAAGAATCATGACGACATTGATTGTGCTGCCCCATGTGGAACTCTGCCCGGAAGGGGCAGTCATCGAGGCCGAACCCGGCCAGAGCATTTGCGACAGCCTGCTCGCCAACGGCATCGAGATCGAGCATGCCTGCGAGAAGTCCTGCGCCTGTACGACCTGTCACGTGGTCGTGCGCGACGGCTTCAACAGTCTGGAAGCGGCAGAGGAGCTGGAAGAGGATCTGCTGGACAAGGCCTGGGGCCTGGAGCCCACGTCCCGCCTGTCCTGCCAGGCCATCGTCGGTGAAACCCCGCTGACGGTGGAAATTCCCAAGTACTCCATCAATATGGCGCGGGAGGGCAAGCACTGATGAAGTGGACCGAGGTACAGGAAATCGCCATCCAGCTCGCCGATGCGCATCCCGATACCGATCCGACGCGGATCAACTTCGTTGACCTGATGCGCTGGGTCATGGCCTTGCCGGAGTTCGATGACGACCCCAAGCACTGCGGCGAGCGCGTGCTGGAAGCGATTCAGCAGGCCTGGATCGAGGAGTCCGAATGACCACCGCGGCGCCGGCCACCATCCACGGTTTCGAGTTCCGGAGCCTGGACGGCGCGGCGCCGGTTCCGCTGGCGGACTTCGCCGGCAAGGTGGTGCTGATCGTCAACACCGCCAGCCGCTGCGGCTTCACGCCTCAATATGCAGGCCTGCAGCAGTTGCATGAAACCTATGCCGGGCGCGGGCTGGTAGTGCTCGGTTTCCCGTGCAACCAGTTTGGCGCCCAGGAACCTGGCAGCGCGGAGGACATCGCAGAGTTCTGCGAGCGCAACTACGGCGTTAGCTTCCCCCTGAACGAGAAGGTGGATGTCAATGGCGCCAACGCCCATCCGCTGTTTCGTTTTCTGACCACGGCGCTGCCCGGCGTGCTCGGCACCCAGCCGATCAAGTGGAATTTCACCAAGTTTCTGGTGGATCGCGAAGGTGTCCCTTTCAGGCGCTACGCGCCGACGACCGCGCCAGCGGATCTTGAAAAGGACATTGAAGCACTGCTCGGCTAGCGCCCCTGGTCCCTAGTGGGTCGTCGGTTCCGACGGCTCGTTCAGCGAAAGCCAGTACAAACCCAGTTGCCCGACAGCTTGCAGGAAGCGCTCGAAATCCACGGGCTTGCGGATATAGCTGTTGGCACCGAGCCGGTAGGCCTCGGAAATATCCTGGTGCTCCTTCGAGGTGGTCAGCACGACCACCGGCAACAGGGCCGTGCGCTCGTCCGCCCGGATGCGGCGCAATACTTCCAGGCCGTCGATGCGCGGCAGCTTCAGATCGAGCAGCACGAAGGCCGGCATCAGCAGCGGGTCACGCCCGGTGTACTGTCCGGTGCAGAAGAGGTAATCCAGCGCCTCGACCCCATCCCTGGCGACCACCACCTGGTTGCTGATCTTGTTCTTGCTGAATGCCCTCAGCGTCAGGGCTTCGTCGTCGGGATTGTCCTCGACGAGAAGAATCGGGCGATCGGTCGCCATACGAACTCCTTGATCCTGCCTTTATGTTTCTTGTGCTTGTTTTCCGTTGGGAGGGGGCAAACTCCAAGGAGTTCAACCCCGCACATGATCATAAGTACGGCAGGACCAGGAAGAGCTTGACCGATTTCTCGCTGCAAATCACTTTTTGGTTAATTGGTCGGCGTCGAGGACAAAAATCTTGTCGTCGCCACTCGGGGCGGAGACCCAGGTCGGGGCCAGCTCGGGGAAGGCCTCGTCGACAATGTGGCGGTTGTGACCGACTTCGATTGCCAGCAGACCATCAGCCTTCAGGAAGCGGGGAGCGTCGGCAAGCAGCTTGCGCACCAGGTCGAGACCATCCTCGCCGGAGCCGAGGGCCAGGCCGGGCTCGTGCAGGTATTCCGCCGGCAGTGCGTCCACGGCTTCCTGGGTGACGTAGGGCGGGTTGCTGAGGATGAAGTCGAACTGCTGCTCGGGAACCGCGGCGAAGCCATCGGAGAGCACCAGCTTGATGCGGTCTTCCAGGCCATAGGCGGCGATGTTCTCGGCGGCAACGTCGAGGGCATCCTGGGAGATGTCTACCGCGACGATCTCGGCGTTGGGGAAGGCGTGGGCCATCAGGATGGCCAGGCAGCCCGAGCCAGTGCACATGTCCAGCGCCGAGGTGACGGCTTCCGGATCGGTGATCCACGGGCTGAAGCCGTCATGCAGCAGCTCGGCAAAGTAGGAGCGCGGGATGATGACCCGCGGGTCCACCTTGAAGCGGTAATCGCCGAGCCAGGCTTCGCCGGTGATGTAGGCGGCGGGCAGGCGCTCGGTCGCGCGCTTCTCGATGACTTCAAAAATTTCCACCCGCTCGTCGCTGGGGATGCAGGCGTCGAGGAAGGGGTCAAGGCGGTCGAGAGGCAGCGCGAGGGTGTGCAGGATCAGATAGACGGCCTCGTCGTAGGCGTCCTGCAGGCCGTGGCCGTAGAAGCAGCCGGCACGGTTGAAGCGGGTGACGCCGTAACGAATCCAGTCGCGCACGGTGACGAGTTCGGCCAGCGGGCCGTGCTCGTGTTCATGCTCGTCCTCGTGATCGTGGTCATGCGCGTGGTCGTGTTCGTCGTGTTGGGTCATGCCGGTTCCGATGCAGTCAGCAGGTTTTCGAGGGTGCGGCGGTAGATCGCGGACAGGGGCTCGATGGCGTCCACCGCGATGCACTCGTTGAGCTTGTGGATGGTGGCGTTCACCGGGCCGAATTCGACGACCTGCGGGCAGATGTCGGCGATGAAGCGGCCGTCGGAGGTGCCGCCGGTGGTGGACAGTTCGGTATTGAGGCCGACGGTGTCACGGATCGCGCCGGACAGGGCCGTCACCAAGCTGCCACGGGGCGTCAGGAAGGGCTTGCCGCCGAGGGTCCAGGCGAGGTCGTAGTCGAGGCCGTGGCGGTCGAGGATCGCATGGACCTTGGCCTTCAGGTCGTCGGCGGTATGCACGGTGGCGAAGCGGAAGTTGAACAGTACTTCCAGCGCGCCGGGAATCACGTTGGTGGCGCCGGTGCCGGCCTTGATGTTGGACATCTGCCAGGACGTGGGCGGGAAGTACTCGTTGCCTTCGTCCCAGGTGACGGAGGCCAGTTCGGCGAGGGCCGGGGCGGCCAGGTGAATGGGGTTCTTCGCCAGGTGCGGGTAGGCGATGTGACCCTGTACGCCCTTCACGGTGAGCTTGCCGGACAGGCTGCCGCGGCGGCCGTTCTTGATGGTGTCACCGATGGTATCGACGGAAGTCGGTTCGCCAACGATGCAGTAATCGAGCGTCTCGCCACGGGCCCGGAGGGTTTCGACGACCAGCGTGGTGCCATGGGTGGCATCGCCTTCCTCGTCGGAGGTGAGTAGCAGCGCGATCGAGCCGGCGTGGTCCGGATGGGCGGCGACGAAGGCTTCGATGGCGGTCACGAAGGCGGCCAGGGACGATTTCATGTCGGCGGCGCCGCGGCCGTACAGGAAGCCGTCGCGTTCGGTCGGCACGAAAGGGTCGGAGTGCCAGTCGGCCAGCGGACCGGTGGGAACGACGTCGGTGTGGCCGGCAAAGACCACCAGCGGGCTCTGCGTGCCGCGCCGGGCCCACAGGTTGCTGACGCCGCCGCCGTCGATGCGTTCGCAGACGAAGTCGAGCGGGGCGAGGCGGGCGGCGATGAGTTCGAGGCAGCCGGAATCCTGCGGGGTGACGGAGGGGCGGGCGATGAGTTCGCGGGTCAGGGCCAGGGTCGGCTGGTCCGCGGTCTGGGGGGCGTTCATGTCTTGTTCTTAGTCGTCGTTGTTGAGTTCGAGGGTGAACTCGCGGAAGGAGGAGCCGTCGGGCTCGGTCCGCTCGAAATCGATGGAAGAGGGCGCGCGGGTGGCGTTTTTGTCACCGCCGGTGGGGCCGATCTGCGCGTTGTTGATCAGCCACGACAGGTTGGTGGGCGAGTCGGAGTTGGCCAGTGCCTCTTCGAGGGTGATGTACTTTTCCTTGTAGAGGCGGAAGAGGTCCTGCTCGAAGGTGCGGGAACCCTGGGCCAGGCTCTGCTCCATGGCTTCGCGAATCGCAGAGATCTCGCCGCGCTCGATCAGTTCGGCCACCTGGCGGGAGTGCAGCAGGATCTCCACCGCCGGAATGCGGCCGCCGTCGGGGCGTTTGACGAGGCGCTGGGAGACGATGCAGCGCAGCGTCGCGGCAAGATCGAGGGACAGCAGCGTGCGGGCATCCAGCGGGAAGAAGCTGAAGATGCGGTTCAGCGCGTGGTAGGCATTGTTGGCATGCAGCGTGGCCAGGCACAGGTGGCCGGTCTGGGCATAGGCGAGGGCGGCCTGCATGGTTTCCCGGTCGCGGATTTCGCCGATCAGGATGCAGTCGGGGGCCTGGCGCATCGCGCTGCGCAGCGCGTTCTGCCAGTCCAGGGTGTCGCTGCCGATCTCGCGCTGGTTGACCAGCGACATCTTGTGCTTGAACAGGTATTCGATCGGGTCTTCGATGGTCAGGATGTGACCGGAGCGGTTCTCGTTGCGGTAGTCGATCATCGACGCGATGGTCGTCGACTTGCCGGAGCCGGTGGCGCCGACCACCAGTACGAGGCCGCGCTTTTCCATGATGACTTCGGACAGCACCGGCGGCAGGCCCAGGCTGTCGAAGCGCGGAATGTCGCCGAGGATGTAGCGGACGACGATCGCGATGCTGTTGCGCTGCCAGAAGATGTTGATCCGGAAGTTGCCCATGTCCCGCCGGCCAAAGGAGAGATTCATCTCCTTGTGCTTCTCGAAGCGCTCGATCTGCTCGGGCGACATCATTTCGTAGGCCATGCGGTGGATCATCGTCGGATCCATCGACTGCTGATTGATTGGCAGCGTATTGCCGTCGATCTTGATATGGATCGGGGTGCCGACGGTAATGAAGATGTCCGAGGCCTTCTTCTCGGCCATCAGGGCGAAGAGCTTGTCGATGATCATCGGGCGGCCCGGAAATGAACAGGGCCGCCCATCAAGGGCGGCCCGTGAAGGGGGGAGGGGATCAGTCGCGCAGCAGTTCGTTGATGCTGGTCTTGGCGCGGGTCTGGGCGTCCACCTTCTTGACGATCACCGCGCAGTACAGGCTGTACTTGCCGTCGGCGGAGGGCAGGTTGCCGCTGACCACCACGGAACCTTCGGGGATGCGGCCATAGTGAACTTCACCGGTGGCGCGGTCGTAGATCTTGGTGCTCTGGCCGATGTAGACGCCCATGGAGATGACGCAGTTGTCTTCCACGATGACGCCTTCGACGACTTCGGAGCGGGCGCCGATGAAGCAGTTGTCGCCGATGATGGTCGGGTTGGCCTGCAGAGGCTCCAGCACGCCACCGATGCCGACGCCGCCGGACAGGTGCACGTTCTTGCCGATCTGGGCACAGGAACCGACGGTGGCCCAGGTGTCGACCATGGTGCCTTCGCCGACGTAGGCGCCGATGTTCACGTAGGAGGGCATCAGCACGACGCCCTTGCCGATGAAGCTGCCTTTGCGCGCCACGGCATTCGGCACGACGCGGAAGCCGCCGGCGGCGAAGTCGTGGGCGTCGTAGTTGTCGAACTTGGTCGGCACCTTGTCGAAGTAGCGGGTGTCACCGCCCTGCATGACCTTGTTGTCATGGGTGCGGAAGTACAGCAGCACGGCCTTCTTGATCCACTGGTGGGTGACCCACTCGCCGTTGATCTTTTCGGCGACGCGCAGCTTGCCCTGGTCCAGCTCTTCGATCACGTGCTCGATGACCTCGATCTGCTCCTTGGTGGCGCTGGCGGCGGACAGGTCGGCGCGGCGCTCCCACAGTTCTTCGATGAGGGTGGCGAAGGGGTTTTCGTGATTGGGCATGATGTGAATGGATGCAGTCATGAATTGTTCGAAAGTCGTTGGGCGAAAGTGGCGACTCGGGTGGCCGCCTCGACACACTCTGCCAGTTCGGCCACCAGCGCGATACGGACAAACCCTGCGCCGGGATTGACGCCGTGGGCTTCGCGCGCCAGATAGCTGCCGGGCAGAACCGTTACATTATATTCGGCCTGCAGGCGGCGGGCGAATTCGGTATCGCTGAGGCCCAGCTTGTCCACCCGCGACCACAGGTAGAAGCCGGCGTCGGGGCGCTCGACGTCCAGATGGGCGGCGATCAGCGGGGTGATGCGGTCGAACTTCTCGCGGTACTGGCGGCGGTTTTCGGCCACGTGGGCCTCGTCGTTCCAGGCCGCTGCGGAGGCCGCCTGCACGGACGGGCTCATCGCGCAGCCGTGGTAGGTGCGGTAGAGCAGGAAGCGCTTGAGGATGGCCGCATCGCCGGCCACGAAACCGGAGCGCATGCCCGGCACGTTGGAGCGCTTGGACAGGCTGGAGAACATCACCACGTTGCGGAAGTCGCTGCGGCCGAGACGATGCGCAGCTTCGAGGCCGCCGATCGGCAGATGGTCGTCGTCGAAGTAGATCTCCGAGTAGCACTCGTCGGCGGCGATCACGAAGTTGTAGCGGTCGGACAGCTCGAACAGGCGTTTCCATTCGTCCAGCGACAGCACGCGGCCGGTCGGGTTGCCGGGCGAGCATACGTAGACGAGTTGGATCCGCTGCCAGTCGGCTTCGGGGATGGAGTCGAAGTTCGACCCGAAGTTGTCGTCCGGCAGGTTGTTGATGAAGTAGGGCTGGGCGCCTGCCAGGTAGGCTGCGCCTTCGTAGATCTGATAGAACGGGTTCGGGCAGACCACCAGCGCACCGGGCTTGGAGCCGTCGACGACACACTGGGCGAAGGCGAACAGGGCCTCGCGGGAGCCATTGACGGGCAACACCTGGGTGCCGGCATTCACGGACGGCAGGCCATAGCGGCGTTCCAGCCAGCCGGCGATGGACTGGCGCAGCTGTTCGGAGCCCTGGGTGGTGGGGTAGTTGGCCAGGCCGCCGAGATTGTCGATCAGCGTGTCGCGGATGAAAGCCGGTGTGGCGTGCTGGGGTTCGCCGATGGACAGGCGGATCGGCGCGTACTCCGCTGGCGGCACGATGCCTTCGAACAGGGTGCGCAGCTTTTCGAAGGGATAGGGGTGGAGTTCCTGGAGATGCGGATTCACTTTCGGCGGATGTCCTGTGTTTGGGCCCTCGACGGGCATTCATGGCGCCGGCGCGGGGCCCGGCTTGGCCGCTGTCGCAGCGGCTCGGGGCAGGGCGGTCAGCCCTGTGGCCTCGTTTTGGGCCGGTGGTATTATAGCGGCGGCCGTTAATGCGGCACTGCAGCATCAACGGCGCTCCCGCCTCCTGTCCCTTGTTTTCTGGAATCCCGTGCGTCTCGCCAAACTCAAGCTTGCCGGCTTCAAGACCTTCGTCGACCCGACGACCGTGCTCACCCCGGGCAACCTGGTGGGCGTCGTCGGGCCGAACGGTTGCGGCAAGTCGAACATCATCGACGCGGTGCGCTGGGTGCTCGGCGAGTCGCGTGCCTCGGCGCTGCGCGGCGGGTCGATGCAGGACGTCATCTTCAATGGCTCGACGACCCGCAAGCCGGTGTCGCGGGCCAGCGTCGAGCTGGTTTTCGACAACGCCGAGGGGCGCGCCGCCGGCCAGTGGAAACCCTATGCTGAAGTGGCGGTGAAGCGGGTCCTCGATCGCAGCGGCGAATCGACTTACTTCATCAATGGCGTGCAGGTCCGCCGCAAGGACGTGATCGACCTGTTCCTGGGCACTGGCCTGGGGCCGCGGGCCTACGCCATCATCGAGCAGGGGATGATCTCGCGCATCATCGAGGCCCGTCCGGAAGAGGTGCGCGGCTTTCTCGAGGAGGCCGCCGGCGTCACCAAGTACCGGGAACGCCGCAAGGAGACCGAAGGCCGCCTGACCGACGCGCGGGACAATCTGGCGCGCCTGGACGACATCCGCAACGAGCTCGGCCAGCAGCTCGGCCGCCTGGAGGCCCAGGCCGCGGTGGCCGAGAAATACCACCGCCTGAATACCAGCCTGTCCGAACGCCAGAATCTGCTGTGGCTCCTCAAGCGCAATGAGGCGCGCGCCGAACGGGCACGCCTGAGCGAGGAGCTGGCCGACGCCACCCGCCGCATCGAGGCCGATTCGACCCGCCTGCAGGAACTGGAAGCCCAGCTCGAAGCCGCACGGGACAGCCAGATGTCGGCCAACGAAGGCGTGCAGCTGGCCCAGAGCGCGCTGTTCACGGTGAGCTCCGAACTGACCCGCCTCGAAGGCGAGCTGGCGCGGCTGCGCGACAGCCGGCGCCTGCTGGAAAGCCGCCTGGCCCAGCTGGAGCGGGACGACGCCCAGTGGCGCAGCCAGCAGGAGAACCTGGGCGCTGACGCCGAGCGCTGGCAGAGCCTGCTCGAGAACGCCAGCCTGCGGGCCGAACAGGCCGAGGCGCGGCACGCGGAGGTCGAGGAACGCCTGCCTGAGGCCGAAGAGGCCCAGCGCACTGCCGATGCCACCGCCTCCGCCGTGCGGCGTGAGCTGAATCAGGCGGAACAACAGATCCGCGTCGAAGAGGCGCACCGGGTCAGCAGCGAACGGACCCTCGAAACCCTGACCCAGCGCCGGGCGCGCCTGCAGCAGGAGCAGGCCTCCGTGCAGGCACCGGACCTGCGCGCCGTGGCCGAAAGGGAGGCGGCGCTGGAAGAGGCCGAGGACACCCTGGCCCGCCACCAGGGCGAGATTGCCGATCTGCAGGCTGGCCTGCCGGGGGCCCAGCAGGCCCTCAAGCAGGCGCTGGAGGCTGAACGCCAGGCTCAGCGCCGGGCAACCGAATTGCGGGCGCGGCGCGAAGCGCTGGTCCAGTTGCAGAACAAAGTGCAGGCCCAGGGCCAGTTGGGTGATTGGCTGAAGCGCCACGGCCTGGAGGCGCTCAAGCCGCTATGGCAGCGCATCCGTGTCGAAGCCGGCTGGGAGTTGGCGCTGGAGGCAGTATTGCGCGAGCGCCTGGCGGCTCTGCCGGCGTCCGACGGCCGAGCTGCGCTGGCGGCGTTGGCCGATCGCGTGCCCGGTGCCGTCGCCTTTCTGCTCGCGGATTCCGCACCGGAACCGGCCACGTTACGGGAGGTGCCGGATGGGACCCGCCCGCTGCTGTCCCTCGTGCAGGCCGACGACGAGTTGTTGCCCCTGCTCGCCGGCTGGCTCGCGCAGGTCTTCGTCGTGGACGATCTCGGGCCGTGGCTGGGCCGGCGCGCGGAACTGCAAGGCCTGCGGTTGCTGACAAGGGAAGGACATCAGCTGGATGCCTGCGTCCTCAGCCACTACGCGCCCGATTCCCGCACCCATGGCGTGATCGAGCGCCAGCGGGAGATCGACCAGCTGGCGGCGGAAGTCGATGCTGCCCAGGAAGAGGCATCTATGGCCCACGCCGGCGTCGGCGAAGCGGAGGAGCAGGCCATCCGCCTGCAGGACTCGCTGACCCAGCTGCGGCGCGAGGCACAGGCGCTGCAGGCTCGCGTGCATGCCGAGCAGGTGGAGGTGCTCAAGCTCAACCAGGCGCGCCTGCGCTACGAGGAGCGCTGCGGCCAGATCGACCGCGACCTCGGCGAGATCGCCCACGGCGAGCAGGCCGAGCGGGACCGCCTGATGCGTGCCGAGACCGAGCTGGAGCGCAGCCGGGAAATGGCCGAGCTGCAGCGGGGCCGCCTGGATGCGGCGGAAGCCGTGCGGCAGGAGCGGGAACGTTCGCTGCGGGAAACCCGCGCGCTGGAGCAGGCGCTGTCGCGGGAGTTGCAGGAAGCGCGCCATTCCGAGCGGGAGTGCTCCAGCAAGCTCGAAGACATCGCCCGCAATCGGGCGCTGGCCGCCGAGCAGCTCGAACGCATTGCCGACGAACTGGCGGAGCGGCGCGAGACGCTGATGGAGATCGACGAGGTCTCGGTCGCCGAGGCCCTGCAGGAGGCCGTGGCCCTGCGTGCGGCGCGGGAGTCCGCGCTGGCGGAGAGCCGCAACATCCTGGAGGACGCCAACGGGCGCCTGCGGGCACTGGAGGAGGAGCGTCAGCGCACCGAGCACGGCGCGGCGCCCCAGCGCGAACGCGTGGCCGACCTGCGCCTGCGGGTGCAGGCGGCGGAGATGGCTGAAGCCCAGCACGGTGCGCGCCTGGAGGAAGCCCAGGCCGACGAAGCCGCGCTGCTGCCGTTGCTGGTGCCGGACCTGAAGGAGACCTCGCTGCAGCGGGAAGTGGCCCGTCTGGGACGGGAGATCACCGAGCTGGGGCCGGTCAATCTGGCGGCCCTGGACGAGCTGAAAGCCGCGGCGGAGCGCAAGAATTATCTCGACGTGCAGACCGAAGACCTGCTCGGCGCCATCGAAACCCTGGAGGATGCGATCCGCCGTATCGACCGGGAAACGCGGGAGCAGCTTCAGGAGACGTACAATACGGTCAATCGCCATTTCGGCAGCCTGTTCCCCATGCTCTTCGGTGGGGGGGAGGCCCGCCTGGTGCTGACCGGCGACGAGATCCTCGATGCGGGGATCACGATCGTCGCCCAGCCGCCGGGCAAGAAGAACAGTTCCATCCAGCTGCTTTCGGGCGGCGAAAAGGCCTTGACGGCGATTGCGCTGGTGTTTTCCATGTTCCAGCTCAATCCGGCGCCGTTCTGTATGCTGGATGAGGTCGACGCGCCACTCGACGACTCGAATACCGAGCGTTACTGCCAGATGGTCAAGCGCATGTCGTCGCAGACCCAGTTCGTGTTCATCAGCCACAGCAAGATCACGATGGAAATCGCGCAACAGCTGGTGGGTGTCACGATGCAGGAGCAAGGTGTGTCGCGGGTGGTTGAAGTGGATATCGAGGAAGCGCTGCGCCTGGCCGAAACGGCCGCGGCGTAATCCGGAATACAAGGGAAATCGATGGCAATCAGTGAATTGCAGATGGGTCTGGTAGGCGCCGGTGGCGCCGTGGTGATCGGTATCTTCGCGTTCAACAAGTGGCAGGAACGCAAGCACCGCAAACAGATCGAGCAGGCCAACCCCACCGTACAGGAGCCCGTGCTCAGCGAGTTGCCGACAGGCACGGGCGCCGAGCGGGTCGAGCCGGTGATCAGCGCCGAGCAGGCGCGCACGGCCGTGCCGAGCGACCAGTCCGTCAAGGATGCCAGCGCGCGGCGGGTGCCGCCGCTGCTGCCGCCCGAGGTGGACGAGCGGGCCGACTGGGTGATCCGCATCGAGTCCATCGAGCCGCTGGTGGCGGCACGCCTGTGGCAGGCGGCGACGCAGCAGTGCGGCGACATCGCCAAGCCGGTGCGCTGGTTCGGGTTTTCCGACACCGCCAACCGCTGGGAGCCGGTGAATGCCCATAGCGCTGGTACCTATCACTGGGTCTGCGCGGCATTGCAGCTGGTGGACCGCCGCGGCCCGGCCGGCGAGGGCGATCTGGCGTACCTGTCCGACAGCCTGCAGCGCATGTGCGACCTCTTCATGGCCATCCCGTCCTTGCCCGCCCGCAGCGAGGCGCTGGCGCGGGCGGTCGAGCTGGACCGCTTCTGCGCCGGCGTGGACATCCAGATTGGTGTCAATGTGGTGGCCCGTTCCCAGGCTTTCGCCGGAACGAAGCTGCGTGGCCTGGCCGAAGCCGCCGGTCTCGAACTGCTCGGCGACGGCTGTTTCCACGCCCGTGACGAGCTGGGCAACAGCCAGTTCGTGCTCGGCAACCTGGAGCCGGTGCTGTTTGCAGCCGAGGAAATGCGTGGCCTGAGCACCCAGGGCGTGACGCTGACCCTGGACGTGCCGCGGGTCGCCGATGGCGTGCGGGTCTTCGAGCGCATGATGGGCTTTGCCCAGCAACTGGCCGAGGCGCTCAACGGGGCGGTCGTCGACGACAACCGCAACCCCTTCGGCGAGAAGGCCGTCGGCCTGATCCGGGCCCAGATCGAACAGTTCCAGGGGCAGATGGCCGAGTGCGACATCGCGCCGGGCTCGCCGCTGGCGCAGCGCCTCTTTTCCTGAGCGGGGCAGGGATGACTGTCAGTCAGGAAACCCGTGCCCGGGCGGCGGCGCTGCGCGCCGAGCTGGAACGTCATGAATACGCCTATTACGTGCTCGATGCGCCGACCGTGCCGGATGCCGAGTACGACCGCCTGTTCCGTGAATTGCAGGAGCTTGAGGCGGCTCATCCGGAGCTGCTGACGCCGGATTCGCCGACCCAGCGCGTCGGCGGCCAGCCTTCGTCCGAGCTCGCATCGGTGGACCACGTGGTGCCGATGCTGTCGATCCGCACCGAGACGGACACCACCGACCAGGGCGCCGTCAATTTCGATCAGCGGGTGCGCCGGGCGCTGGGCCTGGATGACGACGCGCCACCGATCGTCTATGCAGCTGAACTCAAGTTCGACGGCCTGGCGATCAGCCTGCGCTACGAAGATGGTGTGCTGGTCCAGGCCGCCACCCGAGGTGACGGCAGCACCGGCGAGGACGTGACGCGCAACGTGCGCACCGTCCGCCAGATTCCGCTGCGCCTCAAGGGCGAGGTGCCCCCGGTGCTGGAGGTGCGCGGCGAGATCTACATGCGCCGCGACGAATTCGAACGCTTCAATGCCCGCCAGGAAGCTGCAGGGCAAAAGATCTTTGTCAATCCGCGCAACGCGGCGGCGGGCAGCCTGCGCCAGCTCGACCCGAACATTACGGCGCAGCGGCCCTTGTCCTTTTTCGCCTACGGCCTCGGCGACGTGCAGGGTTGGGCGCAGCCCGACACCCACAGTGGCGTGCTCGATGCGCTGGCGGCTTTTGGCCTGCCGGTCTGCGAGCACCGCATCCGCGCCGAGGGGCCGGAGGCGCTGGCCCGTTTCCATACCGAGATGGCGGCGCAGCGCGAGCGCCTGCCCTTCGACATCGACGGCGTGGTCTACAAGGTGGACAGTATCGCCCGCCAGCTGGAGCTGGGCTTCGTGTCCCGCGAGCCGCGCTGGGCTGTGGCCCACAAGTACCCGGCCCAGGAAGTGGCGACGCGCCTCATCGGCATCGATGTGCAGGTGGGGCGGACTGGCGCGCTGACGCCGGTGGCGCGGCTGGAGCCGGTGTTCGTCGGCGGGGTGACGGTCACCAACGCCACGCTGCACAACCAGGGTGAGATCGACCGCAAGGATGTGCGCCTCGGCGACTGGGTCATCGTGCGCCGCGCCGGCGACGTGATCCCGGAAGTCGTCGGCCCGATCGTCGAGCGGCGCGAAGGCGAGCTGGAGCGCTTCGATTTGCTCAAGTCCTACCCGACCTGCCCGGAGTGTGGTTCCCACGTGGTGCGCGGCGAGGACGAGGCGGTGGCGAGGTGTACCGGCGGCCTGTTCTGCCCGGCCCAGTGCAAGCAGGCGCTGCTGCATTTCGCGGGCCGTCGGGCGGTGGATATCGACGGGCTCGGCGAGCAGATCGTCAATCAGCTGGTCGAGGCCGGCATCGTCAAGACGCCGGCGGATCTCTACGACGCCAGCCGGGTCAATGCCGAGGTGCTGGCTGGGCTGGAACGGATGGGCGAGAAGTCCGCCGCCAACCTGGTGCAGGCCATCGATGCCAGCCGGGAGACCACGCTGGCGCGCTTCATCTTCGCGCTGGGCATCCGCAATGTCGGAGAGACCACCGCCAAGGACCTGGCCCGCCATTTCGGCGGAATCGAGGCCCTGCTGGCGGCCGACGAGGCCGCGCTGCTGGCTGTGCCGGACGTGGGGCCGGTGGTGGCGCGCTGCATCGCCGAGTTCTTTGCCGAAGCGCACAACCGGGATGTCATCGCAGCGCTGCGCCGCGAGATGCGCTGGCCGGAGACAGAGCCAGCGCCCACTCGTCCGACCGAAGGCGGCCTGGCCGGCAAGACCTTCGTGCTGACCGGTACGCTGCCGAGCTTGCGGCGCGACGAGGCGGCCGCGATGATCGAGGCCGCGGGCGGCAAGGTCAGCGGTTCGGTTTCCAAGAAGACCAGCTACGTGGTGGCCGGGGCCGAAGCGGGCAGCAAGCTCGAAAAGGCGCAACAACTCGGTGTCATAATCCTGGACGAGGACGCGCTGCGTGCCTTGCTCGCATCGGTCGAACCGGAACAGCCGGGCGACCAGGGCCAATTATTCGGGGAATAAGGGACGATGAAGAAAGTGACGAAGGCGGTATTTCCTGTCGCGGGTCTGGGTAGCCGCTTCCTGCCGGCGACCAAGGCCAGCCCGAAGGAAATGATGCCGATCGTGGACAAGCCGCTGATCCAGTACGCGGTCGAGGAAGCCGTAGCGGCTGGCGTGACCGACCTGGTGTTCATCACCGGGCGTTCCAAGCGCGCCATCGAGGATCATTTCGACAAGGCCTACGAACTCGAGACCGAGCTCGAAGTGCGCGGCAAGACCGAGCTGCTGAAGATCGTTCGCGACACCGTGCCGTCCCACGTCAATTGCATCTACATCCGCCAGGCCGAGGCGCTGGGCCTCGGGCACGCGGTGCTGTGCGCCGCGCCGGTGGTGGGTGACGACCCCTTCGCGGTGCTGCTCGCCGACGACCTGCTCGATTCCCAGGGCGAGACCCCGGTGCTCAAGCAGATGACCGACGTCTACAACTACCACCGCTGCTCCGTGCTGGGGGTGATGAACGTGGCGCAGGAACAGACCCGCCAGTACGGCATCGTCAGCACCGAGAGGGATAGCGGCGAGCTGCAGCGGGTCACCGGCATCGTCGAGAAGCCGAAGCCCGAGGAGGCGCCGTCCACCCAGGCGGTGATCGGCCGCTACATCCTGACCGGGCGGATCTTTGACCACCTGCGACAGCTCAAGCCGGGGGCCGGCGGCGAATTGCAGCTGACCGATGCGATTGCCTCCCTGTTGCAGGAAGAGGCCGTGCTGGCCTACCAGTTCAAGGGCGTCCGCTACGACTGCGGCTCCAAGCTGGGTTACCTCCAGGCAACCGTCGAGCTCGGCCTGCGCCACCCGGAAGTGGGTGCCGAGTTCGCCGCCTTCCTGGCATCGCGGCAAGCCTGATCCCGCTCTGGCCGGTGCGGGGGAGCGATTTCCGTTTCCCGCCTGTCCAACGCCAGGGCGCCCGCAGTAAGCCTGGCGACGTGCCGAGGATGACTGTGCCGGGCGGCCGACTATGCTTGATACTCGGGCCGTGGCGATGGCGCGCCAGATTGGTATGGGCCCTCAAGGAGACACGGACATGGATATCAGTGCGTCAGTGGGAGCCTGGGACCGGGGTGCCCACAACCTCAAGGCCGATGTGATCACCGTCCAGACCCTGCTGACCGGGGCCGCCCGGCGGCTCGGCAGGCCGGCGCTGGACCCACAGGGCATCGACGGGGGCATTGCCCGGCCGCCGAAGGATTCCGCAACCGTCGCGGCGATCAAGGCCTTCCAGCTTCTTTCCGATCTGGCGCCCAGCGGCCTGATCGCCGTGCAGAGCCAGGACTGGCAGCACCTGCTGATGGCGGCCGGTGGTGTCGATGGCGCAGGCGTGGCGAGTGAAGAATCCTTTCCGCTGGCGACCCTGCCCAAGATGGACTGGACCCAGGCGCCGCGTGCCTATGGGTCGAACCGCAGCAGCGGGGCCCGTGCCCATGCCGGCTGCGACCTGTATGCGCCCATCGGCACCACGATCCATGCGGTGCGCGCCGGGGTGGTGGTCCGCGATCCCTACGCGTTCTATGCGGAGACCGACGCGCTGGAGATCGACCATGGCGATTTCCTGATCCGCTACGGCGAAATCCAGCCCGGCTCGCCGTTGCGCAGGGGCGACCAGGTGATCGCCGGGCAGTTCATCGCCAAGGTCGGGCGTCTGGTGGGCGTCAGCGTGCCGAGCGCCATGCTGCACCTGGAAATGTACTCGGGCAAAGCTGATGGCCGTCTGACCGTGGCCGAGGACGCGTCCGCCCGGCGTGCGGATGGTATCCCCTTCCTGCGCCGGGCCGACCTGATCGACCCGACACCCTATCTCGACAAGTGGAAGCACAACCTGCCCAAGGCATGACTCTTCGAACCCTGCTTTACGGCGGCCTGGCCGCGTGGCTGACGATCACTGCACCGGCCCATGCCGCCAACCCCTGCCAGGCGGCGCCCCCAGCCGATACACAGGTCCTGACCGGGGATTTCGACGGCGATGGCGTCACCGATCGCCTGTGGGTACGCCGCCAGTCCCGCGCCGCGCTCCCCGCGCTGGCCTGGGATCCCTGGAATTCCCGCCTGCGCCGCAATGCCGGCGTCGCATTCATGCTGGTGATCGATCGCCGCGATGCCTGCACGCTGATCCAGAACCGGCGCTTCTTCTCCACGCCCATCTGGCAGGACAGCCCCGCGCCGCTGCAGGTTCTGCCCCACGATGCACCGCAGGGCGAATCGTGGAAGGCCTTCGCGCCGCGCTGGCGGGGCGACGGCATCCTGCTTGGCAGCGAGGCCGGCATCGACATGCTGCTCTACTGGGACGGGCGCCGCTTCCGCGTGGTGCATTCGGACGACACGCCCTAGGGCAGCCTGGGCGAATGAATTCGCCCCCACAAAAGAGGAGCGGGGGTGAGTGCATTCGCCTCCACAAAAGGGGCGCGGGGGTGAGTGAATTCGTTCCCGCAAGGTGGGGGCGGGATGGATGACCCTGTCCCCGGCAGTGCGGCCCTATCCCGTGGGGTCGAATTCATTCGCCCATCCACCACCCGCCATCACCACACGATGTGCATATTTCTTGGCACTTCGATGCCCCTCGTCTAAGTTGGGATGACACCGGCCTGAAGCGCCGGCTCCAACGGGACGGGAGACGGGGCGAGATGGCGACACGATTCAAGTACGAGAACGATTTCCTGGTGGGCGGCCCGGCAACGGGCAGCGTGACGCCGAGTTTCCAGCTGCGCGAGTACGCCAAGCCGGACGGCCATGTGCACATCCATCGGGAGCTGGTCGGTTCCGTGCAGGTGCTGCGCGACGCCATCGGCATGCCGCTGAAGATCGCCTCGGTGCTGCCGGTGGATGGCATGGGGCAGGGGCTGGACGGGCGTTTCGTGTGGGTGAGCTGCGCCAAGCCCGAAGAGCTGTTCAAGTCCGCCTCCCGCCTCGCGCAGGAAGGGCATTTCCAGCGCGTCGAGCAGGCCGGTACGCTGATCTACCTGGAAATGCCCGATCCCGCCGCGCTGCCGGCGGTGCGCCCCGAACTCGCCATCGCCAACGCGCTGCGCGTCACCGCCGCCTTCGAGACCAGCGGCGATCCCTTCCAGCAAGTCACCGGCAATTTCGACGGCGCCGGCCTGTCCTTCGGGCCGCTGCAGGTCAATCTCAAGACCGGCACGCTGCAGGAACTCTTCAAGCGCTTCGCGGTGCGCGACGAGGCGGCGCTCAAGGCCTGTTTCGGTGCGCTGTGGCCCGAGTGGCAGGCCATGCTCAAGCTGCCCAGCCTGGCCAAGCAGGTGGCCTGGGCCGATGCCCTGTCCCGCGGTGGACGCAAGACCGATTTCGACCCGGCCTGGAAAGCCGCGCTGCAGGCGGTGGGCCGCGTGCCGGCCTTCTACACCGAGACCCTGCAATACGCCTATGACGTGTACGGCCGCAAGCTCATCGCCGCGCTGTCGTGGCTGCACGGCCTCAACCCGATCCGCATCGACAATGTGCGCTGCCTGGCGGCGCTGTACGACCTGTGCGTGCAGCAGGGCAGCCTGGACAAGGCCCGCGACGCCATCCGCGCCCGGGTGGAAAAAGAAAAGCCCGCCGACCAGTTCCAGCTCACCCGCATCGCGGTGGAAGAGCGCGGCAAGACCGCGCTGCCCCCGTGGCGCGCTGACTGCGTCAGCCGCCGCCTGTGCATCCTTGATCGGGAGCCGGTGCCGGTCACCCTAAACGGCAAGTCGGCGGAGCGCGTCAATCCCCAGCTCTACCTGCTGCGCAACGCGCCGGTGAGCCGCATCGAGCAATACCTGCTGTAAGCCGCCGGCGGCAGGCGGTGCCTAGTGCTGGTGGCCGCCGCCGTTCAGGCTCTTGATCACGTCCCGCGTCACCTCGCCGAAGGCCAGCACTTTGCCGCCCTGGGCCTTGGCGAAGGCTTCCGCCGCTTCGCGGGTGGCGAAGGCCGGCAGGTTGGGATCGTTCATCGGGCCGGTGGCCTTGGAGCCGAGCACGAAGAAGGCTTTCTTCGCATCCACCGGCGTCTTGCGCTCGTAATCCGCGACGTAGATCGCGCCGATGTCCGCCGGCTTGTGCTGCTTGTCGAACAACACCATGTTGTTGAGGAAGCGGAACAGGTCCACCGGCGAATCGAAATGGCTGGCGCTCTGGTCGTTGAAGACGATCTGCGCTGCCCACTGGGGCGTGCGGGCCGGGTACATGCCGCACACCGGGCAACGCGCCGTGCGGGGAATGGCCTGCGCGGCGAGATCGACGGCGAAGGCCGGCAGCGACAGGGCCAGCGCCAGCAGCGGCGCGGCGAGGCGGGCAGGGGATAGACGAGGCAGCATGTATCGGCTCCTGAAGGCTTAGGCGGCGGGGCGGCGTTCGAGCAGCGGATCGGCGAGCACCGCGTCCAGCACCGCGCGCAGGTTGTCCCACGGTGCGGCGCCGCATACCGTCAGCGGGTCGTGTTGCAGATTGCCATCGGCGGCGTGCAGGTGATTGGGCCAGGTGGCCAGATCCTTGTGCACTGGCGCGGTGTCGATGCGCAGCTCCGCCTCGCCCCAGGCCCACGCAATGGCATAGGCGTCGGGGGCGGCGATGCGCGCCTCCATCACCACGCCGTTGTCCAGGCGCAGGATCAGCGCATCCAGCTTGATCTCCGGCGGCGATTCCAGATGGGCGCCGAAGTCCTCCTCCACGCGGGTGGCGAGTTCCAGGTGCAGGTTCATTGTTCCTGGGCCTCCCTGACGAGGGCGGCCAGCTCGGCGCGCACCTGGTTGTGCAGTCCGTTGAGGATGCGCACCGACAGATAGTGCTCGTAGCCCGGATGCTCGGGCAGTTCGCCGTCGACGATGCAGGCCAGCGCCTGCTCGGCATCGGCTGCACCGAGGCGGGCCAGCATGTCGTCGCGGGCAGCGCGCACCTGGTACATCAGGCGCGACACGCGCTGGATCTCCAGTGCGTGCTCGGCGGGAACCTTGTCGTAGAAATTGTCCATCGGCTTACATCCTTTGATCGTGCAACGCGCCGCCGTCCAGGCGGGCCATGTCGGGGGTGACTTCGGAGAATGCCAGTACCTTGCCGCCCTCGGCGGCGGCGAACTTCTGCGCCCCCTCGCGGGTGCCGAAGGAGGGCAGGGTCGGGCCCATCGCGGCGCGCTTCTTGGAGCCCACCACGTAGAAGGCCGTCTTGGCGTCGATCCATGCGCCCTTCGGTTCTTCCCAGCTCGTCTTGTCCAGGTCCTGCACGTAGATCGCCGCCACCTTGCGGGCCTGTTCCGGCTTCAGGTAGATGGAGAACATCTCCATCGTGTCGCAGAAGAACTCCGGCTCCGGCTGGCCCGCGTAGTGGATCTGCGCCTTGGGGCCGGGATAGTCGCCGAGCAGCATGCCGTCGAGGGCGCAGTAGGTGTCCTTGCCGAGCTCCGTCGGGGCCACGCTGCTGTCCATCGTCTTGCCGCAGGCCGTCAGCATGCCGGCTGCCAGCAGCAGCGCGGCCAGGCGCGGCAGGGCGTTGAAGGGGGAGGGGCGTTTCATCGTTCGAATCTCCAGATGGCCACCATCAGCGGGCCGGCGATCCACGCCAGCATCACGCCGCCCAGGGTGGCCGGATGGCTCAGGGCTTCGGGGAACACGGTGGCGAGGCCATACAGCGTGCGTACCTCGTCCAGGCTGAACACGTTGAGCACACGGAACACGTCCGCCGGGTTGAGCAGCAGCAGATAGGGGAAGACCGCGCCGCCGTAGTCGCCGGCGGTGACCACCAGCGCGCCGAGGATCAGCAGGTCGAACACCAGCACGAAGAAGAACCAGGTGCCGATGGCCATGCCGGAGGCCCGCGTGCGGTCGCCGGCGAACACCGACAGCATCACTGCCAGGCTCAGGAAGGCGAAGCCGAGCAGGATTGCCGAAGCCATGAAGCCGGCGTAGTGGAACAGTGCGTTGAGGCCCAGCTGTGGCGACAGGATCACCCCCACCGCGCCGAAGCCGGCGATGGTGGAGAAGGCCAGCGCGCCGGCCAGCCCCGCGTACTTGCCGAGGATCAGCTCCTTGCGGGTGATCGGCAGCGTCAGCAGCAGGTCCAGCGAGCCCCGTTCCCGCTCGCCGACGATGGCGTCGAAGCCGAGGATCAAGGCGATCAGCGGGATCAGGTAGATCACCAGGCTGACCAGCGAGGCGATGGTCACGTCGATGGAGTGGAAACCCACCGTGCCCTGCTGGGCTGCGCCGAAGTAGGCGATCACCAGTGCGAACACGGTGAACACCACGGCCACGGCCAGCACCCAGCGGTTGCGGATGCGGTCCCAGAATTCCTTGCCGGCGACGATGCCGATCTGTCTGAAGTCGATGGAGAACATGGTTCAGGTCCGGTAGCCGAAGAACACGTCCTCGAGGGACGGCTCGCGCACATGGAGGTCGCGCAGCGTTTCGCCGAGGGTGGCGAGGCGGGCGAGGGCGGGCATCTTGGCTTCGCGGGGCAGGCGGATGTGCAGGCTGTGGCCCGAATCGTCGATGCCGTCGATGGCGAGGCCTTCGAGCACCCGCGCCACCTGCTCGCGCAGGCCGGCGCCGCCGGCGATCTCCAGCGTCAGCGGCAGGTTCATCGCCTCGCGCAGGGATTGCACCGTGCCGGTGGCGCGGATCACGCCGCCTTCCATGATCGCCAGGCGATCCACGCGCTCCTGGATCTCGGCGAGGATGTGGGAGGTGAGCACCATCGTCACCCCCTCATCGCGCAGCTCCCGCAGGATACGGTAGAAGTCGCGGATCGCCCCCGGATCGAGGCCGGTGGTCGGCTCGTCGAGGAACAGCAGGCGTGGCTTGCCGAGCAGGGCCTGGGCAAAGCCGAGGCGCTGGCGCATCCCTTTCGAGTACTCCCGCACGCGCCGGCCGGCAGCGTGGGCGAGGCCCACTTTCTCCAGCAGCGCGGCGCAACTGCTGCGCGGCACCGCCTTCAGGTCGGCGAAGAAATACAGGGTCTCGATGCCGGTCAGGTTGTCGTAGAGGACGACGTTCTCCGGCAGGTAGCCGATCTTGCGGCGCGTGTCCCGGAAGCGCGGGCCGGTCACGGATTCGCCGTCCAGGCGGATCTCGCCGCGGGTCACGGGGATCAGCCCGAGCATCATCTTGAACAACGTGCTCTTGCCGGCGCCGTTGTGGCCGATCAGGCCGAACAGCTCGCCGGCGGCGATGGAAAGGTCGACACCCTTCACCGCCTGAATGGAGCCGAAGTCCTTGGTGACGCCGCGGGCTTCAACGATAGTGCTTGCCAAGCCAGTTTCTCCAGTCGGTATGTTCGGGGCGCATGCGCGGATTCTTGTCCACGATGCTGGGGGCGCGCAGCAGCGGAAACTGCTGGGCGATCAGGCGCAGGGTCTGGATGGCCGGGCTGGCGAGCAGCAGCTTGACCATCGGATGGCGCCACGACAGGCGATCCACCATGTCGTTGGCCTCGTAGGGCACGTCGCCGTGGCCATCGCCGTTGCGGTCCCAGCCCACGTAGTTGCTCCAGTGGTTGCCCACCTTGCCACCCCAGGGCTCGTCCCGGGTGGCCACGTACTTGATCTGCTCCCGGTTGGAGATGAAGTCGTTGCCCTCCACCGTGTTGCGCACCGAGCCGGCCCACAGGTGCACGCCCACCTGGTTATCCACCACCAGGTTGTTGCGCAGGGTGTTGTACTCCGCGTCGTAGATGAAGAAGCCACGCGCGTTGCCGGCCACCACGTTGTTCTCCACGACGGAATCCTGGATCGTCCGCAGCATGATGCCGTGGTCCGAATTGCCCCAGGCCTTGTTGTTACGCACGGTCAGGTTGCGCACCTCCATCAGGGCCAGGCCGCCGCGGTTGAGGTAGCTCTCGTTGTCTTCCCACAGGTTGTAGTGGGAGTTCATGTAGTGGGTGCCGTAGCGGCTGTGGTGCATCTTGTTGCCACGGAAGACTGCGTGGTTGGTGATGTCCACGTAGATCGCGTCGCGCACGAAGCTGATCTGGTTGCCGATCACCTGGGCACCGGCGCTGTTGTAGAGCTGGATGCCGTTGCCGCGCTGGGCCGAGTCCACGTCCCGCTTGCCGGTGATCAGGTTGTATTCCACCCGTACGTCGCGGGCCTTCTCGATCCACAGCCCGAACAGGGTGTAGCTGAAATCGCAGTGGGCGACGCGGGCACGGTCGGCGCCGGGCTGGATGTAGACGCCGGCGTTCTGGGCGCCCAGGTCGGCGCCGGAGTTGGCGATGATGAAGCCCTCGATGTTCACATCGGTGGCCACCACGCGGATGGTGTCGCCACGGCCCTGGCCATCGAGGGTCGGGCGGCCGTCGCCGATCAGCTTCACCGGCTTTTCGATGCGCAGGTTTTCCGCGTAGGTACCGCGGGCCACGTGCACCGTGTCGCCGGCCGCTGCGCGCTTGAGCGCGGCCTGGATCGACTCGCCCGGCTTCACCAGCCAGTCGGCCCCGTGGGCCGCCAGCGCCGGCAGGGCCAGCAGGGCGGCAAGGCCACTGCGGACGACGGAACGGAGGGTGAAACGAGAAAGCAGCATGAATAGAATGGAAGCAGCTGGCGGGAAGTCACTCTGGCCGCCAGTCTGCGGCGGAATGTCGCAGCCGGCCTTGATGTAGGTAAAGTCGGCGACTGCGCGACTCACTCCCAGCGTTGCCGGTACGAGAAGGTCGGCAGCTGCCAGCCGCGATGAATGGCCAGCAGGCGCAGGGCGAGGCCGCCGGCAAAGCACAGCGTGGTATTGAGGTCGGGGGGCACGCCGGCGGTACGCAGGGCGAGGAAAAGCAGGCAGACGGCGAGCGAGACACTGGCGTAGAGCTCGCGCCGGAAGACCACGGGCACCTGGTTGCACAGCACGTCGCGCAGGATGCCCCCGAAGATGCCGGTGATCATGCCAGCCATGACCACCACGACCGGCGGGTAGTGCAGGGTCAGGGCAACATTGCAGCCGATCAGCGAGAAAGCCACCAGCCCGAGGGCGTCGAGAACCAGGAAGAGACGTGCGAGGCGGTGCATCATCGGCGCCAGCAGGGTGGTCAGCAGGCCGGCCGAGATGACCAGGTAAACGTATTCCGGATGCTGGGTCCAGCCCACCGGGAAGCGGCCGAGCACGAGGTCGCGCAGGGTGCCGCCACCCAGCGCGGTGACGAAGGCGATGACGGCGACGCCGAAGATGTCCATGTTGCGGCGTCCGGCGGCGAGGGCGCCGGACATGGCTTCGGCGGCAATGGCGACGAGGTAGATGCTCGTCATCAGGTCGAGTTCTGCGAGGAATGCGGGGAGCGAGGGCAGGGCGAGTTCAGGCATCGGGGAGACTCCGGAAAAGGGCGGGCCCGTTCGATGGCGGGCCTGCAGCGCCTCTCCCCCTGTCCTTTTACCTGAGAGTTCCGGCGCCGTGCGGCGCCTGCCCCTTCGGTGAGCCGGGCAGCATGCGGGGCATGCTCCGGCTTCTCTCCAGTCGGCAAACAAATCCTGCGGTACGGTGTGCCTGAGCGATTATGGGAGCTTGCGCCTTCGGCGGAGGCCGTGGGCCTCTCTCTCCAGCAGGATGCGGTCGATTATGGTTTTGCCGGCGGCGTGCTGTCAATCGCGCTGGCCGGCCCGGCGCTCGATGCGGCGACCACCATGTTGCTGGCACTCGCCGGTGGCGCGGGGCAACGCTTCTCCGCGCCCGGCTCCAGCGCCGGCAGCAGGAGCGGCCCCATCGACTTCAGGATCTGCACCGGCAGCGCCGAGGTGAAGTGGTAGCGGGCGGCGTCGGGGCCGATGACGTAGGCGGTCAGCGTGCCGAAATGGCGGGGGCCAAGATAAAAGACGAAGGTCGCCGTCCGGTTAAGTGCAACGCCGCGCGTCGCGCCGCGGCCGAGCACGATGCGGTTGTCGCCGGTGCCGGTCTTGCCGCCAACTCCCAGGGTGCTGCCGTCGGCGAGCTTGAAGGCGCCGGCCAGGCGCCGTGCCGTACCGCCCTCGACCACCTCGGACAGCGCGCTGCGCAGCGCGGCGGCCACTTCCGGCGCCATCACCCGTTCGCCCTGCTCGCCATTGCCGGTGAAATGGGTTTCGTAGGGCGTGCCGGTGGCGAAGTCCAGTTTGTCGATGCGCCGGGTCGGCAAGCGGACGCCGTCGTTCTCGATGATGCCCATCAACTCGGCCAGAGCCGCCGGACGGTCGCCCGAGCTGCCGAGGGCGGTGGCCAGCGAGGGGACGAGATGGCCGAAGGGATAGCCGAGGCGGGCCCAGCGGCGGTGGATGTCGAGGAAGGCCTCGACCTCCAGCATCGTGAAGATGCGTGAATCCTGGGCGCCCTTGAAGCGGGTGCGGAACAGCCAGCGATAGACGGCTTGGCGCTCGGCCGTGCTGGCTTTGACCAACTCGTCCCAGCCGGCTTCCGGCTTGGCCGACAGATAGCCGACCAGCCACAGCTCGAGCGGATGGACGCGGGCGACGTAGGCACGGTCGGTCAGGTCGTAGGCTTCCGGCGCGTTGCGGGTATAGAGCTTGTCGATGCGATCGGCGCTCAGCTTGTCGCCTTCCAGGCGCTGCTTCATGAAGGCCCCGAGATCGTCCTGCGAGGCTTGCGGCGACAGGTAGCGGAAGACAGCGGCGAGGCGATCCGCGCCGGGGCGCAGGCCGTCGAGGAAGTCGTCCTGGATCTCGGCGGGCTTCTTGCCGCGATACTTCAGCCAGAAGCGGCGCAGAAAGACCTGGCCTTCCTTGTCGGCGAAGCGGGCCAGGTAGTCCGCGCGGCGCGGGTCGTCGGCCTGCTGCAGCAGCTGCGCGGTACTGCCCGAGATCTGGTACATCGCGTGTCGCACCACGTCGCGCATCAGCCGCACGAAGGGCAGGTTGATCGAGCCCTGCAGGGCCTCGCGCACGGTGGGCACGCGGCCGTCGTCTTCCTTGCGGAAGTTGTTGAAGGTGTGCACGCCGCCGCCGGTGAAGAAGCTCTCGCCCGGGCTGGCCGAGTAGCTGCGCGCCAGGGCCGCCTGTAGCATGGCCGGCAGGCTGCGGTCGCTGGCGTGGGCCAGGTAGTCGATGGCCCAGCGGGAGATGTTGTCGCGCGGGTCGATCTGCAGCTTGCGCAGCTCGGCCGGCGTCTTGTCCACGTGGCGCTGGTGCAGTTCGGCAACGATTTCCAGATAGGTGGTCAGCACGCGCAGCTTGGCGGTGGAGCCGAGCTCCAGCTTGCTGCCTTCGTTGATGTCGAGGGGCTGGTCGGTGGTGTCGGTCTGCACGCGCACGCGGTTGCTGCCCGGCGTGCTCTCCACCAGGTTGAAGCTGTAGCGCACCGCGTCCAGCTTGCCGGCTTCGAGCATGCGCTCGCCGATCAAACCCTGCTGGCGGGCGAACTCCGGTTCGACGAGGCGCCCTAGGAAGGCGCTGACGCGCTGCTGCAGCGCGCCGTCCAGCGTGGTGGACACCTCTGCGTCGTAGCGGTCGAGCTCGTACAGCGAAACATCGAGGAGGCCGGCCAGGCGGTTGCGGATCGCCGTCGCCCCCTTGCCGGCATCGGCCGGCAGCAGGGCAGGGTTGGCCACCATGTCGCGGAACTTCAGCGGCTCGGCCAGCGCCGCATCGCGCAGCGCGGGGCCGATCATGCCGTTCTCTGCCAACAGCCGGATGTAGCTCGCCGATAGCTGGCCGAGGTTGTCGCGGCCCTTGGGGGCGAGGTAATAGGAAGGCCGGCGGTGGGCGATCATCAGCGCCACCACCTGGTGCAGTGCGCGGCCCTGGGCGGCGAGGCGCGGGCCGCTGTCCTCGGGGGCGGCGAGCAGCGTATTCACCTCGTTGAAATCGGCGGCGAACCACACCCACAGCCCGTCGCCGAGCCCATTGACCTCGCCAAAGCCCGGCGCGGCGGACAAGGGCACGGTGTTCAGGTAGTCGATCAACAGATCGCGGCGCCGGGGCAGGGTTTCCTCGCCGTCGCGGTAGGCGCGCACGCTGGCCGAGACCATCTGGCGCAACTTCTCGCTGCTGTTGGGCGTCACGCCGTCCGGCGAGTGGCGGAACTTCTCGATCTGGGTGGCGAGCGTGCTGCCGCCCGGCGCATCGAAATCCTCATTGACCAGACGGCCGACCCGGCCCAGCACGGCGCGGGCGAAGCGCACCCAATCCACCGCCGGGTTCATCAGGGGGCGGGCGTCGTCGAGCAGGTCGCGGTTTTCGATGAAGGTCAGGGCCTGGGCGATGCGCGGCGGCACCGCCGCGAAGTCGGCATAAGCCCGGTAGGGATAGCGGAAGCGGTACAGCGTGTCGCTACGGCAATCGGTGACGGTGAGACCGGCCGAGGTCTTTTCCCGATAGGGCGGGAAGTAGCCGCGGCTGGCGTAATCGAGCAGCGCATCGGAGAAGTGCGCCTGCCGCGTAAGCCGGAAGCCGTGCGCGGCGAGGCGGGTGCTGATCTTGGGCAGTTCGCTATAGCCCATGCGCTCATCGAAGGGGCCGTGGGCCGGCGTGCGCATCGCATCGCTGCTGCCATCGACCAGCGCATAGTTCAGGTCGGCGGCGTAGCGCGCCAGGTAATGCGCCTGCAAGCGCGAAGTCTTGACCTCGTCGGCGACGAGCACGCCGCCACCGACAACAATGACCGCCAGCAGCCCGCCGAGGGGCCAGCGCAAGCGGTGCAGCAAGCTTTTGGGCTGGTCTTCTTGCACTTGGGATTCGTCGTCTGACCTCACGGCGCCAGTATAGGGGGATCGCACGGCAAGCGGCCAGAGCGATTGACCATGAACATCATCGATCTTCCCCTGCTTGTGTTGCGGAACTGCGGTGGCGCGGGATCATTCTTGCGGACAGCGGCCCCGCAAGCGGGTTTCAGCCCGGCAGCACCTCGGCGATTGCCGCCGGCAGGTCTTCCATGCGCTCCAGCAGCAGGTGCCGGCAATACTGCTGGAACTCCGCCGCCCGCGTGAAGCCCCAGGCCACCCCCAGAAAGCCGATGCCTACCGCCGCCGCGGCCTCCGCATCGCGGATCTCGTCACCCACGTACACCACCTGCTGCGGCTTCAGGCGGTTGGACCACAACAGCTCCTGCAGCTTGAAACGCTTGCCGAACAGGGACGCGCCGCAATGCACCTGGGCGAACAGCGCCAGCGTCTCCGTGCCGAGCACCGCCTGCACCGCCTCGCGGGAATTGGACGTGACCAGCGCCAGCGCCGTGCCCTGGCCCGCAATCGCCCGCAGGGCCTCGGCCGTGCCGGGAAAGGGCTTAACCATGTCGATGTGCTCCAGCACCCGCTGGCGCATGTCCACCGCAATTGCCGGCACCTTCCAGAACGGAATCCCCAGATGATCCATCAGCTGCCGCCCCGACATCTTGCGCGGCTCCTCCGTTGCATCCGGCGCAATACCGCGAAAGCCATGCCGCTTGGCCGCCTCGTTGAGGCACACAAGAAAAGCATCGAAGGAATCGGCAAGCGTGCCGTCGAAATCAAAAACTGCCAGGCGCTGCGACATGATGGAGAAGGGGAGTACAGACAATGATGAGGGGTGCGCAGTCTAAGTGCACCAAGTATGCCGAAGGAATTCGTCGCGCAGACTACGCCAAGCTGCGTGCACGGTAAAGCCTGCGGCGTGCACACACGATCTTGCGGCTCGTAGATCGAACAATGCCGACGCAACATCGCATACGCAAAGCGCATTCATCGATGCGCACGCTGCCGCATTCGATACCGCGCCGCCCAAGATGCCATGTGGACCTGTCAACAAAGCCTGTTCACCGAACGCCATCGAATGTGACGCGGTGAACAATCAATGTGCACGCGACAACATCGAATGTTCACCGCACAACATGCAAGAGCTTGTTGAGTTCACAAATATACGCATTTAACATAAACGCAACACGCCTCGCATTCCCTTCCAAACCACTCGCAGGAGGACTCATGGCAAGCACGCTGTACAAACGTCTCCCCAGCCAGATCACCCAGGCAGACCTCGAAACCTATCGCGCTTTCAAGGCCATCCCCGACTACAAGCCGGCCAACACCGACTACAGCTTCGAAGTCGTCTCAGCCCTGTTCAATAAGCTGCAAGCCGCCCTCGACGCCGAACTGCACACCCAGAACACCTACGCCGCCGCCCGCGACGCCGCCGTCGCCATCCAGCACGAATTCCACGCCGCCATCCTCGGTGTGAAAAACCAGTTCAAGGCGCAGTACGGCGTGGACTCGGACCAGGTCGCGGCGCTGGGGCTGAAGAAAAAGTCGGAACGGAAGTCCCGCACGCGGGCTGGGAAAGTGGAGGAGGTGGCGACTTAGGGAGGTAGCTACGACCGGCTGATGGTCGGTTATGTGTTTGAAGGCGAAGGCCCAGCGGAAGCTGGGCCTTCAGCGTTTTGAGGAATTTGCTGTGACTGCGTTGTACAGATAGAGGCCGAAATCGTTGGGGCGGTTTTCCATGTATATGGCGAGTCTGGCAATGATCTAGGTGGCTACATGCGTTCAGTTGACTAACGGAGGTGTGACCGTTGCGTTCACGTCACGATTCGATGTCGTTGTTGGTCTAGGTAAGGTTTTGTTGTCGTGACATGAACATTCCTTGATGTCTAAAAAAGGGATGCTATACCAAAAAATGTCAAAATAAATTTTGCCCAAATTGCATGGGAGACTTGGCGTTCGGCGGTGGTCGCTGTTTGTGCAAAGCTGAAAAGACGAATAGTTGCTGCGCTTGCAGAGGCGTGGAAAAAGCGCTCATTCTGCCGATTTGGTTTGATGGCAAGTTCATCGAACTAATCCAATGTGATTGAAGTTAAGAAAAAGGTAGTTGGCCTGCTCGCATTTCTTCCTTCGGTCGTTGGAATTCATAACAGGAGGATATATGGAACTCTGTTGGAGAAAGGTGCTTTTACTTCTCATTGTTTCATGTTCTTCTGGGTGTGTGATCGTGCCTTACGGAGCCTACACAAATAGCCCCATTCATTCCAATTCAATGGCTGCGGAAGGGCAGACTGCCACGGCAACACAAACCAGCTTCCAGGTGAGAGCAGACCGCCACGCACATACTTGTGATGGTGATCCGCACCCACCAACAACGCCAAAGCAGAGGTCCGATGTCCTCGTACTGCTGGCGCTTTCTGGAGGAGGGTCTCGGGCGGCATATTTCGCAGGGCTGAGTATGCTCGAGATGGAGCGTTTTGAGGGAAGTCAAAACGGGAAAAGGATCGACCTTCTTCATGAGGTCGATGCGATATCCTCAGTTTCGGGCGGGTCGCTTGCTGCAGCGTATTACGCTGTTTCTTACGATCCGGGTCAGGAATGTGCTGCTCCATCCAAAAAGGCCTGGACGCGAGAGAGTGTTGATACGCTGATGAGTCGAAACTATATCCGTCATTGGATAGGAAATTGGTTTCGCCCAACAAACGTTGCTCGTTATTGGTTCACGTATTATGACCGCACGGATATTATGGCAAAGACATTTTCCAGTAATCTGTTTGATGGTCAGTTCAATACTGATTTGACGATGGGTGAGCTTAATCCGCTGCGTCCGAATCTAATAATAAATGCCACTTCCGGAACGAGGTTGAGAATGGAGAGTGGGGAGATTGGATTTGGAGAGCCTTTTGCATTTACGGATGAAAATTTTAAGCGGATTTGTTCAAGCATCAGCGATTATCCGATTGCAAGAGCGGTTATGGCCTCGGCTACATTTCCAGGTGTCTTTAATTTCATGACTTTGAGGTATTTTCACGAGAAGGAGTATTGTCAGAATCGATCGCCTGTTTATTCTGATTCGGAAAGGCGCTATCTTCATCTTTTTGATGGAGGGAACTCGGATAATCTTGGTCTTTCAAGTTTGCGGCGAGTTATTTGGGAGTCTCTGAAGAAGGAGGATGACGGGAAGGGGTATATTCCATATTCAAAAATCGTTGTTATTCTAGTGGATGCGTTCATTCCATCTCTCGGGGCGAACGGTAAAAAGCCTGATCCGCGCTCTGGCTTTGATTTTATCGTTGATATGAATTTTATCGATGCTACCGACTCATTGTTGGAGACGAATCGTGACCGTTTTCTTGCAATGTTTTCGCATAAGGAGTTGTTTCCATTTTATGCGAATGGCGAGAGTCTTGCGAAAAATGACTGTATGTGGTTGTTTCGTGGGCTTGACGTTCAAAATTGCGCAACTCCAATTGCAAAACTAAATCAGATTAATCGGGAAGTTGCCGAAAAGCTGGAGTTTGTACACATAAAGTTTGACAAGGTGCCGTTGGTTCAATCCGGGTGCGATGATCCTAATTGCCTAAGAAATCAACTAAATCGAATTCCAACCAGCTTCAAACTCGGGGATGAGCGTGATAGCGAGACAGGGCTTGATGATCATGGTGCGATAAAGTGCGCCGTGCCAGCCTTGTTTGGCCGAGCAGAAGATAAAGATGCCCGTAGCGCCTGTGGAAAAATCGTGCTGGAAACGGGCTCCGAATTAGTGCCCGAGTTGGCACGAGTCCGTACAATTCTATCTTCACCCTGACTGCCATCAGTATATGGAAATTTGAACTGAATGCAGGTTGCTCCGTTCTGCTGATAGTTGCAAAGGGCAAAAAAGGAGTGACTTCTATCAATGCAGAGGGATTGGTAAGGTGTGTCTGGAAAACACCTCTGGGGTGCGATGTCTTTCAAGGTGATTGGCTTGTTCAGTATCTGAATCTAATCGATTTGGAGATTCGATTTTAAGGGATTGGTTATGTTGTTCTCGGACGAATTAGAGGTTTTTGTCGGTCCTATCTTTGTTTTTTGATTGTCAGCCTCATTGCCACCATTTTGGTTGAAAATTGGGAAGCGAACAGGCGACAGAGGAGCAAGATTCTCTATACGGTATCGTGGAGACGCTGGGTGATCCCGTACGTGATAAATCTATTTCTCGACTAAAAAAGGTAGCGTACGACCAGGGGTTGGTAGGATTGTCACTGCAGCCCTGTATTTTCATCCTTTGATCCAGGGCATCTACGTTCTCTACTAGTCACGCAAGCAGCCTCGAACGCTCTGCAGCGTTCGCCTTAAGGAGGCACTGACATGCCAACTGATGAAAAAGACTCGCCGGATGATCAGCGATTGCCTGTTACATTTAATTCCGGGGCCGAAGGCTACGCTTTTGATAATGCGCTTTTCTTGGCTACTCTCTGTAAGGTGGTCTATGAGTCTCCTGAACGCATTCAGGCAGCAATAGGCGGCACGGGTTGGGAGTGCTTTTTTTTTGGCTCCATCGGTGGGGCGGCCGATGCAGCAAGGAAAACTACCGCGGAACTTAGTACTCAGGTTGCAGTGTTGTACAGGAAGGATGCGGTCGTTGTGGCTTTCCGCGGCTCGGAAGCCACCTTGGAAGATTGGGCCATCAATCTGAGTTTTCCACATTGTGACGGGGGCGGTGGTGCCGTTCATAGCGGCTTCTGGTCGGCACTGGACGCCGTATGGCAAAAACTTAGTGATTCTCTCTCAAAGCGCTCCGGTAAGGCACCGCTGTGGATTACTGGGCACAGCTTGGGTGGGGCTCTGGCTGTCCTGATGGCGGCTCGTCTTTTGTATGACGATCGCCCTGATAAATCTGCCGAGCCAAACGATTGGGCGACGCGCATTCGCGGTGTCTATACCTTCGGCCAGCCTCGCGTTGGCAACTGGCTGTTTGCCAGCAATTTTGAGGACGTGCTGGGGCACTGCTGCTTTCGTTTTGTGAACAACGACGACGTGGTAGCGCGCGTCCCCCCGCCTCCCATGGGCTTTGCTCACGTAGGGCGACGGCTCTATTTCGGCCGCACGGGTGTCCTCAGTGATCAGGATAGGGGGGCCGATCTGGTGGCCGACCGTTACTGGCAAGCCGTTCGAGTTGAGTCCTCAAAGAAGTTATCTGCCATCACGGACCACTCCATCACGCTTTATATCCAAGGGTTGGAGAAGAATCGAGATTTCATTCCTGAGGCGCGTAGCGATGCCTCCATGCGACAGGTGATCTGGAGTGAATGGCAGGCCCTGAGACTGGCCTCGCCTAAGCGCTCATCAAGTTCTGCTCCTCGGCAGTCGGGGTATGTTCCTCCTTTACCTGCCCTCTACGGCCTAGCTTTGTCGGGTGGAGGCATCCGCAGCGCAACCTTCAATTTGGGTTTGCTGCAGGCCCTAGCCTCCAGAGGGCTGATCCGTAAGATGCACTACCTCTCTACGGTTTCTGGCGGCGGCTATATTGGCGCCTGGCTGAGTGCCTGGATGTATCGAATAGCCCAATCATCAGCCTTGCCGAAGTGTTGCCAACCGTTTGTGAAGCCACGCCAAAGGGCTGCAAGCCGGCGGTGCGTTTATCGAATAGCCCAAGCATCAGTCTTGCCTAAGTCTCCCCAGCAGATTGTGGAGTCACGCCTCGGCGGACGCGAAAGGGCTGCAGGCGGGCATTACAACGATGCCAGCGAGGCGCGGGAAGTTACGTGGCTGCGGCGTTTCAGTAACTATCTTACCCCTGCGGCTGGTTTGTTCAGTAGTGATACCCTCGCTGCCGTGTCGATCTGGTTGCGCAATACTTTGCTTAATCAACTGCTGCTTTGCTCTGCCTTCATGTTCGGCATGCTGGCTCTTTGGGGAGTCTTAGGGCACGTCGAAACCCGCCGTGGTGTTACAGATCCCTCTTTTGGGGCCTACGGCATCCTAACCCTGTGGGTGGGTACCCTGCTATATAGCTTTGGAGTAGCCTGGACGGAAACCGGTGCTCTTAATCGTGAAGGCGATGCGACGCGCAGCGGAATGGTGAGTAAATTTCTCGGTTTCCTGTGGCTGTTCCTGCCCTTCGTTCTGATCGATGCCTTTCCTCAACTTGGTCTGCTAAAGACGTCCAATACAATTATTTTCGTGAGTCTGGCTCCCCCAATCTCGCTCTTGGGGGCCTTTATGGTCGGTGCCATTCTGCTTGCCTTTCTTAGCCGCTTATTCAATAGCAAGGTCTGGCTTAGGGCCAGGCACAAATTCGCCGGACCAGCCAAAATTTCGCCTGGCAACCAGAAGCTTAAAGTCTGGATTCAGCTCCTCAGGGAGCGATTCGATAGTGCGCTCAGCGAAGTTGCCTTGGAATGGTGGGCGCGCGCTAACGGCTTTCTCCTTTATCTGACGGTTGTTTGGCTGGCTTTCGTCGGACTTACGCTGTGGGGACCGTTCGTCATTCAATGGGCTTGGGGCGAAGTGGTTGCAGCGGGCGGGATCGCCTGGATTGTAGCTAGCGCGGGGGGCGTGTGGTCGGCCATGAGTGCCAAGACGGGCAATGAGAATAACCAAGGGCTTGCAGCCAGGCTTGCCGTTATTGCGCCCTATGTATTCGTGGTCGGTTTGTTGGGCCTGTTAGCCTTTTGGGTCTATGGGGTACTTAAAGACAATGCTTGCGCTGGTGTGGAAGTGAATAAAGGAGTTTGCGAGAACGTGGTCAAGACGGCGGCTTGGTCTTACGATTATAAATCCAGCAGCAAAAATGGGACTTTGGCCATTGCTGTCAGTAGCATTGCGCCGGCACAGATTTCTTGCGATTACGGTTGTCAGGTTGCCAAATTGGCAGGGGTGCTTTACGTGAAAACTGTTTACGTAGGTATTCCCTTTCTGTTTATTCCTTTGGCATGTTTTATGCTCATGGGCTTCTTTCTGGGCTTAATTGTAGACATCAACCGCTTTTCCCTTCATTTCCTTTACAGAAATCGACTGGAACGTTGTTACCCCGGGGCCTCCAATGCCGCCCGTCGCCCCAACCGCTTTACCGGCCTCTGCCAAGCCGACTCTCCCCCCCTTTATTGCTTAAAGAGTGTGCGTCCCTATCCACTGATCAACGCTGCCCTTAACATGACCCATCAGCCCAGCCCTACGTCCACGGATCAGTTGGGTTGGCAGGAACGAAAGTCCGCGTCCTTCCTGTTCAGTCCCCTCTGGTGTGGTTACAGGCTTGCTTATGGTGAGCGGGGCGTGGACGCTTATCAGAGGACCGATTGCTTCGCGAACATTACCCCTAACTGCCTAAAGGTAAATGCAGGTGACAACAGCGAAACCATTACATTGGGTATGGCTATGACCATATCCGGTGCCGCTGCCAGTCCTAATTCTGGCTACCACACTCGTCCAGGCACCGCTTTCCTACTCACTCTGTTCAACGCGCGTCTCGGCTGGTGGTTGCAGAACCCCCGTCGTGGAGATTTCTGGAGGGGTAGCAGGCCTCGGTTCAGTTCATGGTTGCTATTGAAAGAGTTGTTAGGTTGGAGCAACGACCTGGATCAATTTGTTTATGTGAGCGACGGTGGTCATTTCGAGAATTTAGGCATCTATGAGCTGGTGCGGCGGCGCTGTGCCGTCATCATCGTGTCAGATGCCAGTTGCGATGGAGGCTTTGAGTTTGAAGACCTCGGCAATGCGATCCGAAAATGCCGAACCGATTTTGGCGTGGATATCGATCTCGACCCCCGGGCCATCGTTCCCAATGGAGATGGTCTGTCCGAGCATCACTGTGGAGTAGGGATTATCCGTTACCCGGAAACCGAAGAACTGCCTGCCATGCGTGGCCAAATTCTTTATTTTAAGCCTTCCCTGACTGGTGATGAACCTGCCGACGTACTGCAGTACCGTAATCAGCACAGTGGTTTTCCCCATCAAACCACTGCCGATCAATGGTTCGACGAATCCCAGTTCGAAAGCTATCGAAAACTGGGTCAGCATATAGGTTTAGAAGTCTTGGCGGGCAGCCACCGCGGCGCTAACGGTGCAGGGCTTGACGTGGTTGATTTGGTGGACCGCCTGTGGCGGCGTTGGCATCGTCCTCATCGCTTTGTATTCACTGCAATGAGTCGCCACGGTGAACGCCTCGATGCCATATTTGGTGAACTGCGCAGCAACACATCCCTTTGCGGCCTCGACAATGAACTTCTCACTGATTGGAATCGGGTCGTTACAACTAAATCTACAGTCCGGATCAGCCCGAACCGCGACGAACTTTACTTCGCTGGCAAGCTTTTCCAGCTGATGGAGGACGTTTTTCTCGACCTGCATCTCATGGAGGACAGTGAACACCCAGATGTGCAAGGTTGGATCAACCTTTTCCGGCAGTGGTCGGGCTCTCCGAAGCTGCGTATCGCATGGAGCCTTTTTGGATGCACCTACGGCCAGCGTTTTCGAGATTTCTGCAATGAAACTGTTGGCTTGCCTAGCGCCCGTCCCTGTATCGTCTCTCCCCACGCCAAGGCTGGTCTTAATGGTCTCGGTGCAATGGCCCCCGCCTGGCTAACAGGTAGCGGCGAACGCTACTTCTTAAGAGACATTAATAATTATGCTGTTGCATTGGGCGCATGGAGCTACGAATTGCTGGAATTCGAGGTTATCATTGACCACGGTGCGCGCGAGCAGCGCTACCCCCTTGGCTATTGCGTGATCGCGTCCGCCGACAACCAGTCTCCCCTTATCGTCGACTTTTCTTTGCGACCCCATCTGCGTGGCCTTGGCTTAGTCCGCCCCTTGGTCATTAGCATCAAAGCCCTCCAGGGAGTTGGGGCGCGCATCTACTATCGCTCTCAGATGGCTGGCCCCAACGCCGAATCGATGTATGACATTTTTCATGCCGAGGGTATTTATCCGAAAGCGATCTGACCACACGTTGCCCCTGCTGTGGTGGCGTCTTCAAGCCCCTGGCCGAAGAGGTAGACCAACTGGTGCCACCGACCACACGCTGTCCTACGCCAGCTTGGAGCTCATGAGCCTGAAGCAACCGTTTGGGTGCTGTATGCTTTTCTCCACTCACATGCAGATACTTTGGAGGTGTGAATCGCCCCGGGTTTCCTAG
>JAFEDK010000008.1:307459-530888 GCA_018241665.1 Pseudomonadota bacterium | reverse complement strand
TAGGAAACCCGGGGCGATTCAATCTTGATGTTCGGGGGCTGCCGTTCGTACTTCGGCGCCGTCCCCTCCGGCGTCCGCAACCAGCGCTTGACGGTATTCCGGCTATAACCTGTCTTACGTGCAATCTCGGACAGCGATACGCCATCCCGGTAAAACAAACGCCGAATCCTTCCCAGATCCTTCATGGTGATCATCTCCTAAAATCCTGCTCAAAAAATGAGCAGACGAGTTAATCACCCTGGTCAATTTTCAGCGCGCACAACCTCCCTTTTCTGGTCCGTTTTCAACGAGCGTCAACACTTCGGCTCGCTGGGACGTGTGCAGGCGCCGTTTCTGCTGCGCTCGGACAACGGCCTGGTCTTCACCAGCCGCAGCTACACGGCGTTGGTCAGAAGCTATGGCCTGAAACAGGAGTTCATCACGCCCTACACCCCGCAGCAGAATGGGCTGGTGGAGCGGATGATTGGCACGCTGAAGGAGCAGTGCATCCACCGCCACCGCTTTGAAACCTTGCAGCACGCCAGTCGCGTGATCGGCGACTGGATCCAGTTCTATAACCACCAGCGGCCTCATCAGGCGCTGGACATGAAGACGCCGGCTGAGGCATTCGCTTTAGCGGCGTGACCTGTGCAGGATTTGTTGGGTCAATACAGATACGCCCTGCCGGGCTGCGGAGCGTGAGGCGCCTGCGCCTTGCTCTCAGGGAACAACGAATTGGCAATCATTAAAAGCAACGCTGAATTTTCCAGCCTTTGCGGCGGCGTTGCGAGTAGCGCCTACTTCACCTGAAGAACCTGTTTCAGCAGCTTGACCCGTGCAAGGTTGCTGGGTCATCTGCTGCTGTCTCTGAAAGAATTCGAATATCAACCGCGACGCATGGCGTCAAAAAACTCGTTGTTATTTTTTGTCGCCTTGATCTTGTCGAGGAGGAATTCCATCGCGTCGATGTCATCCATTCCGTAAAGGAGCTTACGAAGAACCCAGACTTTCTGGAGCACGTCCGCTTTGAGAAGGAGTTCTTCGCGACGAGTGCCCGAACGGTTTACGTTGATCGCGGGGTAAACGCGCTTTTCGGCCATACGGCGATCCAGGTGGATTTCCATATTCCCGGTGCCTTTGAACTCCTCGTAAATAACGTCATCCATGCGGCTGCCTGTATCGATAAGAGCCGTTGCGATGATCGTCAGAGAGCCTCCTTCTTCGATATTCCGGGCGGCTCCAAAGAAGCGCTTCGGCTTCTGCAAAGCATTGGCATCGACGCCGCCAGTCAGGACCTTTCCTGAGGCAGGAACAACGGTGTTGTACGCCCGTGCTAAGCGAGTCAGGGAGTCCAGTAGAATGACAACATCTTTCTTGTGTTCGACAAGGCGCTTTGCCTTTTCAATCACCATTTCCGCCACTTGTACGTGCCGAATGGCAGGCTCGTCGAAAGTGGAGGCAACGACTTCTCCCTTTACCGAGCGCTGCATTTCAGTAACTTCTTCGGGGCGCTCGTCGATCAGTAGCACGATCACGACGACATCCGGATGGTTCGAAGTGATCGAGTGTGCGATGTGTTGAAGCATCACGGTCTTGCCACTCTTTGGCGGAGCAACCAGAAGCCCTCGCTGACCCTTGCCGATCGGGGAGATCATGTCAATCACCCGGGAGGTGATGTTCTCCTCGCCACGGATATCCCGCTCCAGCTTCAGGCACTGATTGGGATGAAGAGGGGTCAGGTTTTCGAAGAGTATTTTGTGTTTAGAGGCTTCAGGAGGTTCGAAATTTACTTTGTCGACCTTGACCAGCGCGAAGTACCGCTCGCCATCCTTGGGCGTGCGAATCTCGCCTTCGACGGTGTCGCCGGTGTGAAGGTTGAACCGCCGGATCTGGCTGGGTGAAACATAGATGTCATCTGTGCCAGCCAGATAAGAGGTGTCTGGTGAGCGAAGGAAACCAAAGCCGTCAGGCAATACTTCCATGACCCCGTCACCGTAGATAGGCTCGCCCTTTTTGGCGCGATTCTTGAGAAGTGCGAAGACGAGCTCTTGCTTGCGCAGGCGATTGGCGCCCTCAATTTCGTTGGCAATGGCCATTTCAAGCAATTGACCAACATGGAGGGACTTCAGCTCCGAGAGTTGCATGGCGGGCAGCGGTGAGGGGAGATGTAGGAAGTAAAAGACCTAAGGTGTGACAGAACTGTCACGATGTGTGCAGCGGCTGGATACCGGAACTGCACCTTGATGCCAGAACGTTTCTTAAAATCGTCCCGGCATCTATGAGGGTTTGTCTAACTTAACCTGATTCAGAGGTGGCTGTCAATGAACGCCGCCAGCTGGGACTTAGACAACGCGCCGACCTTGGTGGCCTCGATGTTGCCACCCTTGAAAAGCATGAGAGTCGGAATGCCGCGAATGCCGTACTTGGCGGGGGTGTCCTGATTCTCGTCGATGTTCAGCTTCGCAACCTTGAGCTTGCCCTCGTATTCTTTGGCGACTTCGTCGAGGATGGGCGCAATCATCTTGCACGGGCCACACCATTCCGCCCAATAGTCCACGAGCACTGGGCTGGCGGACTGGAGTACCTCTGCCTCAAAGTTGGAGTCGGTGACATAGTGGATGTGTTCGCTCATGATGCCTCGTACATTCAGGGGTTGGGAGTGTTGCAGGCGATGGTTGGCAGCGGATTGGGGCTGTGAGGCCTGTGCAACCAGATGATGGTAGAGAGCATGCTAGCGAATCTTTCTTTGCAAGAAAAGCGTTTTTCTCGCCAGATCGACTAAATTGTGATACGAGCAAGATGCCGCAAGGTTTTTGCGTTCGATGATGGTTTTGGGCTGCCGAGCAGGCGCGGTAGGCGCTTCCGCTGTGGTGAATGGAGTATATTTCGGCCCCTGAACCATTTATGGCAAGACTTGGCGCTGCGAAGCATCTCCGCAAGTGCCGACGCCAAGACATACAGGAGCACACGCCCATGGCCTATGTTGTTACCGAGAACTGCATTCGTTGCAAGTACACCGACTGCGTTGATGTTTGCCCGGTGGATTGTTTCCGAGAGGGGCCCAACTTCCTCGTAATCGATCCTGAGGAGTGCATCGATTGCACCCTGTGTGTAGCGGAGTGCCCTGCTGAGGCAATCTATGCTGAGGATGACGTGCCCGTGGATCAGCAAGGGTTCATCGCGCTCAACGCAGAGCTGGCTTCGCAGTGGACACCGATTGTCGAACGCAAGGACCCTCCTGCAGATGCAGACCAGTGGCGTGGCGTCAAGGATAAGTTGAAGTTTCTGGAGCGCTAACGCCCCTTGGTGTAGAAGGCTTGGCAGCCTGAATTGAAAATGGACAGTGTGTGCTTAGTGGGTGGTGTGTAAGGGAAGGCCCTGATCCCCGCGGACTTTTCGCTGTCCCTGCAATCGAATACCATCGCCTGCAGTAATCATTTTCAGGCGCATGAGCGCTATCCATAGGAACGAAAAAATGCTGGTCAGTGAAATCCTCGCGATCAAGGGCAAGGTCCTTTTTACCATTGCACCCAACAAAGCGCTGTCCGAGGCCGTCGCCATCATGACGGAGCAGGATGTTGGATCTTTGGTGGTGTTCGATAAAGGACGCATGGCAGGATTGCTGACTTTTCGGGAGGTTTTGATCGGCACCCAAAAAGCAGGTGCTGCTTGGCAGGAGCTACCGGTTGCAGATGCAATGCTGACGACTCCCGTTGTTGCTGCACCGAACATGGAGATGGACGAGCTTCGCAGGCAAATGGTGGAGCACCATCAGCGCTACCTCCCCGTGATGGATGAGGCGGTGTTGCTTGGGGTGGTGTCGTTCCATGATGTGGCAAAAGCTGTACTGGAAGAACAGAGCTTCGAGAATCGGATGCTGAAGAATTACATCCGCAACTGGCCTGCTGAGGAAGACCAGGCGTGACGGGTGAGCTGAGGCTGTATCGCATTTAGCCGGGGTTTTGGGCTGCTGGGGTGTCACGGCGGCCCGACCTCCTTGTTGGTCTCTGGCGGTGACAAGGGGCGCCGACGGGATTGTGCTGGTTCAATCGGTCGAGAGGCGTTCGATGCCTGCGCTCGTTACGATAGGTCGGGGCGTGGTCCTCTCTGTCAGATGTCTGATGCGGCCAAGAAGGAGGCAAGGTGGACAAGATCTGGCTGAAAAACTACCCGCCAGGCGTTCCCGCTGAGATCGACACGAACGAACTCTCATCACTTGTCGATCTGTTTGACAGGAGTGTCGGAGCCTTTGGGGCACAGGTCGCGTACATGTGCATGGGGCGCTCCATGAGTTACGCCGAGCTGGATCGTTATTCCCGAGATTTTGCGGCGTATCTGCAGTGCGAAGTAGGCTTGATCAAAGGGGCGCGTGTTGCGCTGATGATGCCAAACTGCCTTCAGTACCCCGTAGCCATGTTTGGAGTGTTGAGGGCGGGTTGCGTGGTGGTAAACGTAAACCCTTTGTACACTGCCCGCGAACTTGAGCATCAATTGCGTGATGCGGGCTGTGAAGCGATTGTCATCGTTGAGAATTTCGCCCACACGCTCCAGGAGGTGGTGGCACGTACCTCGGTGCGCCATGTAGTCGTGACGGGCTTGGGGGATCTGCTGGGTTTTCCGAAGTCTGCGGTGGTGAATTTTGTCATTCGCCACGTGCGGAAAATGGTTCCGCCTTGGCGTTTGCCGGGCTACCAGAAGTTCAATGCGGCACTTGATCGTGGGCGAAGCCGTGACCTCCAAGCGGTGCCTGTTGGTCATGATGACCTCGCATATCTACAGTACACAGGCGGAACGACCGGGGTCGCAAAAGGGGCGATGCTGACGCATGGTAACGTCGTGGCAAACTTGCTGCAGGCTCATGCGTGGATAAGTCCTTATGTGAAGTTGGGTGAAGAACTCATCATCACGGCCTTGCCGCTTTATCATATTTTTTCCCTCACCGCGAACTGCCTGACCTTCCTGAAGATTGGCGCAGCCAATGTCCTCATCACCAATCCCAGGGACATACAGGGCTTTGTTGCGGAGTTGGGGCGTCATCGTTTTACCGTCATCACGGGCGTCAATACCCTCTTTAATGCGCTTCTGAATGACCCCGGGTTCGTCAAGCTGGATTTTTCGGCCCTGAAGATCGCCCTCGGTGGCGGCATGGCCGTGCAGCAGAGCGTGGCAGATCGATGGAAGGCCGTAACCGGAAAGCCGTTGGCGGAAGCCTATGGCTTGACCGAGACCTCCCCTGCAGTCTGTATCAATCCGCTCGACTTGCCTGCGTTCAATCATTCCATCGGCTTGCCGATCTCATCAACATCCATAAGTTTGCGTGACGACGAGGGGAGGGAAGTGGCCCCAGGAGAGGCGGGCGAATTGTGTGTGAAGGGGCCGCAGGTGATGAAGGGCTATTACGGGCGTTCAGAGGATACGGCTCGTGCCTTCACGTCGGATGGGTTTCTGCGGACCGGAGATGTGGCAACTATCGACTCCGAAGGCTTCGTGCGTATCGTTGATCGCAAGAAGGACATGATTCTGGTCTCCGGCTTCAACGTTTATCCGAATGAAGTTGAGGATGTGGTCGCGAGTCATCCCGGCGTGATGGAAGTTGCTGCCCTCGGCGTCCCTGATGGGCACTCGGGTGAGGCGGTGAAGATCTTCGTCGTGCGAAAGGATCCGAACCTGACTGCGGAGGCTCTCATTGAGCACTGCAGGGCTGGGCTGACGGGGTACAAGGTTCCCCGCTTTGTGGAGTTTCGGGAGTCCTTGCCGAAGAGCAATGTTGGCAAGATTCTTCGGCGTGCGCTTCGGGATTCGGGATAGGTTCATGTTTGAGTTGCAAAAAAGGCTTGTGTTTTGGCCTGGATGTGAAGAATAATTGCCGAGTAGTCTTGTATATGACCTTATGAGCCTGATTGCCCGTTCCCTTCTTGTCGACGTAGTCGTAGTAGTACGCGTAGTAAGCGTAGGTGCGCGCGCGTCGTAAGGGTCCGTAGTTAATCAGTAAAGAATTTTCAGACCCCCGCCGGCGCGCAACCGGCGGGGGTTTTGTTTTTTGTCCCTCGGCCCGGAATGTCGTACGGCTCCCAAAGCCTCAAGGAGAATTTTGATGATGCAAATGACTGGAGCAGACCTTATCGTGAAGCTGCTCGAGCGGCAGGGTATCAGCACTATCGCCGGTGTTCCGGGTGGTGCGGCGCTGCCGATGTATGACGCTCTGTCGAAGAGCGAGCAGATCCACCATGTGCTCTGTCGTCACGAGCAAGGGGCTGGTTTTATTGCCCAAGGCATGGCTCGGGTGTCCGGTCGGCCGGAGGTCTGTCTGGCCTCAAGCGGCCCGGGTGCTACCAATCTGATCACGGCGATTGCCGATGCGAAGCTGGACTCCATCCCCATCATCGCGCTGACGGGGCAGGTACCCTTGTCGATGATTGGTACGGACGCCTTCCAGGAGGTGGACACCTATGGGCTGACGATTCCCATCACCAAGCACAATTTCCTGGTCCGCTCGGCGAAGGAGTTGCTGACGGCGATTCCGGCTGCGTTCCGCATCGCCATGTCCGATCGGCCGGGGCCGGTCCTGGTGGATGTGCCCAAGGACGTGCAGAACCAGATGGTCAGTTTCGAGGAGTACCCCGACGTGGTGGTGCCCGATGCCGCGCCGAGCTTCGACCTTGGTGCCATTGAGGAAATTGCCAAGATGATCGAGGCCGCCGAGCGCCCCGTGCTCTACCTCGGCGGTGGGGTGATCCATTCCGGAGCGTCCCAACTTGCCGTGACCTTGGCTGAGCAGGCGTCCCTTCCCACCACGATGACGCTGATGGCGCTCGGTGCGATGCCGATGGATCATCCCCTGTCCTTGGGCATGCTGGGCATGCATGGCGCGCGCTATACCAACTATGTGTTGGAAGAGGCTGATCTGCTGGTCTGTGTGGGGGCTCGTTTCGACGATCGTGCGATTGGCAAGACTGCCGAGTTCTGCCCGAACGCCAAGATCGTCCACATCGACATCGATCGCTCCGAGCTGCACAAGGTGAAGACGGCTCATGTGGCGATCGCCGGTGATGTGGGGCAGGTGCTGTCCGAACTGCTGCCGCGCGTGAAGCCTCAGTTGCGCAAGCGCTGGTTGTCGCATGTCGAGAGCCTGAAGAGCCGTTTCCCGCTGGCTATGCCGGGTGTGGATAATCCCCGTTCGCCCTACGGCCTCATCCATGCGGTTGCCAACTGCCTGGACGACAGCGCGATCATCACCAGCGACGTGGGACAGCACCAGATGTGGGTTGCGCAGGCCTATCCCTTCCGCCGTGCCCGCCAGTGGCTCAACTCCGGTGGCCTTGGAACCATGGGCTTTGGTTTCCCGGCGGCGATCGGTGCCGCCCTCGCCGAGCCCGAACGTACGGTGGTCTGCTTCTCGGGTGATGGCAGCCTGAAAATGAACATCCAGGAGATGGCGACGGCGGCCCAGGAAAACGTCAATGTGAAGATCGTTCTGTTCAACAACCAGTCTCTCGGGTTGGTGCATCAGCAGCAGAATCTCTTCTACGGTAAGCGAATCATGGCTTCCCGCTATGAGCGCCCGACCGACTTCCTGAAGATCGCCGATGGCTTCGGGATGCGGGCTGTCGATCTGGATCCGGCTCCCAATCCCCGTGCCGTGCTGGCCGAGGCACTCAATACGCCGGGGCCTTGCCTGATCCACGCAACCATCGACCCGAACGAATTCGTCTACCCCATGGTGCCACCGGGTGCCGCCAATTCCGAGATGATCGGCTGACCCCGAGGAGAGAACACGATGTCCGAACAAAACGCCAATCTTTCCGAATATATTCCCGATGTGCCTGAGCATACGGGCTTCAAGAAGGTCGTTCTGGAACTGGGTGTGGCCAACCATCCCGGTGTGATGAGCCACGTCTGCGGTCTGTTTGCCCGCCGTGCCTTCAACGTGGAAGGCATTCTGTGCATGCCGGTGGGTTCCGGGGAGACTAGCCGTATCTGGCTGCTCATTTTTGAGGATGAGCGTCTGGCCAAGATGATCCGGCAGGTCGAAAAGCTCGAGGATGTGCTCTACGTCAACCAGCATGATGGCGAGCACCCGGTGTTCGGCCGGCTCGACGAGTTCTTCAAGTAAGTCTCGTTCCTTTCCGTCGCCGGCCTGGTGCCGGCGGCGTGCTAGACTCCGCCGCCTTGCTTGCCTAGTCTTTAATCTCCTGTCTCCGCGAGTCTTCCCATGTCCGGTAATACCCTTGGTACGCTTTTCTGCGTCACTTCCTTCGGTGAATCCCACGGCCCTGCCATTGGTTGTGTGGTGGATGGTTGTCCGCCGGGATTGAAGATCAGCGAGGCCGACATCCAGGCCGAACTGGATCGGCGCAAGCCGGGCACCTCCCGGCATGTGACCCAGCGCCGGGAGCCGGATGAGGTTGAGATCCTGTCTGGCGTATTCGAGGGGGTGACGACTGGCACCCCGATCGCGCTGCTCATTCGTAACCAGGACCAGCGTTCCAAGGATTATGGAAACATCGCGGAGAGTTTTCGCCCGGGACATGCAGACTATGCCTACTGGCAGAAATATGGGATTCGCGATTACCGCGGCGGCGGCCGTTCGTCCGCCCGTGAGACGGCCGTTCGAGTGGCGGCTGGTGCAGTCGCTCGCAAGTGGCTGCAGGAACGCTATGGGGTAGTGATCCGTGGTTACATGGCCCAGCTTGGCCCGGTCGATATCCCCTTCGTCTCGTGGGATGAGGTGGATGGCAATGCGTTCTTTGCTCCCAATCAAGCCATCGTTCCGCAGCTTGAAAGCTACATGGACGATCTGCGCAAGTCCGGTGATTCGGTTGGTGCGCGGATCAACGTCGTTGCGACCGGTGTTCCCGTTGGCTGGGGCGAGCCTGTTTTCGATCGCCTTGATGCCGACATCGCTTACGCGATGATGAGCATCAACGCCGTGAAAGGGGTGGAGATTGGAGCGGGCTTTGCCAGCGTGGCCCAGCTCGGAACGCAGCATTCGGACGAAATGTCGCCGGAAGGTTTCCTGTCGAACAACGCGGGGGGGGTTCTGGGTGGTATTTCGACTGGGCAGGATGTCTTTGTCAGCATGGCCATCAAGCCCACGTCCAGCACCCGTCTCGATAGGCACTCCATCAACAAGGCCGGAGAGCCCGTGGTCGTCAATACCCATGGCCGGCATGATCCCTGTGTAGGCATTCGCGCTACGCCCATTGCGGAGGCCATGCTGGCCATCGTGCTGATGGATCATGCCTTGCGCCATCGCGCGCAAAATGGGGATGTGGAGTGCTCCACGCCGAAGGTGGCAGGGTTGGCGCCTGAGGGGGTACAGTCCGTCCCGTCCCCGGGCCCTAAGGCTTGACCGTAGTCAACGGTGTGCGCCAGGGCACGGCGTAGAGTGGTTCTCACCTGATATCGAGAATTTATCAACAGGTGGGAGCCACTGTATGGAGCAACACGATCTTAAGCACGAGTTTCCCGAGTATCACGAGCAGATTCACGCTTTGAAGATGTCGGACGGGCGCTTCTCCCGTCTCTTCGACGAGTATCACGATGTCAACCGCCATGTCGTACGTGTCGAGGTCAATGCCGAGTTGGCCACGTCCGTGCAACTGGAGGAGTTGAAGAAGCGTCGTCTGAAACTGAAGGATCAACTGCACGAATTGCTGAAGACGTCCTCGCTCGCCTGAGCTAGCGAATCCGGCAAATGGAGAGAGCGCTTTCGGGCGCTCTTTTGCTTGGTAGTTACTGGTCTCCCTGCACTTATTCGATGATTCCTTACTGGCGCCTCTCCGGCTACTATTTCTTCTACTTCGCCTTTGTCGGTGCCTTTTCTCCATACTTCGGCCTTTACCTTCAGTCTATAGGCAGTTCCGCGACCGAGATTGCGGTGCTGATGTCCCTGATGTCGGTCATGCGGACAGTGGCCCCGACGCTGTGGGGATGGTTGGCCGACCGTTTCGGGGTGCGCGCGCCGATAGTGCGCCTGTCGGCGGCCTTGTCTGTTCTGGGGTTCTCGGGTTTTCTGCTCAGTACTGCGTACGGAGCCTTGTTTGCGAGCATGGCCTTTCTGGCGTTCTTCTGGAGTGCGGCGCTGCCGCTGGTCGAAACCCTCACCTTTGCGCATCTGGAGGGGCAGACGAGTCGCTACGGCAGCATCCGGGTGTGGGGCTCCGTCGGCTTCGTTCTGGCAGTGCTGGCGCTTGGCTATCTCCTCGACGAGATGCCGATCAATGGCTTGCTGTGGGTCACGCTGGGCATTCTCGGGGGGATCCTGGTGTGTGCCATGATGATTCCCGAGGTTCGCAAGGTCCGGGAGGGGGTAACCTCTGTTTCCCTGGGGAGCATTCTGCGGCGTCCCGAGGTGCGCGCGCTATTGACCGCCTGTTTCTTCATGTCGGCGGCTCATGGAGCCTTATACGTCTTCTATTCGCTGCATCTGGTTGCCCATGGATACAGTAAGACGCTGGTGGGTTGGATGTGGACCCTGGGCGTTCTGGCCGAGATCCTGGTTTTCATGGGTATGCCCCAATTGCTACGGGCCTTTTCCCTGCGTACCCTGCTGATCTTCAGTTTTGTTGCCGCGGTGCTTCGGTTCGTGATGATCGGCTGGGGCGCTGAGTCGCTGGTTGTTCTGGTGTTCGCCCAGTTGCTGCACGGAGCAACCTTCGGTTCCTATCATGCTGCTGCAGTGGCAGCTGTGAACCGTTGGTTCGGTGCCCGACATCAGGCACAAGGGCAGGCACTTTACGGAAGCATTTCCTTTGGCGCTGGCGGGGTGCTTGGCGGCTTGATCAGCGGCTATACCTGGGAAGTCGTTGGTGCCGGCTGGACTTATACCCTGGCATCCCTGTTCGCACTGATGGGACTGGTGGTCTTGGCTCGCGGCTGGCGGGATCGTTTGGTCGCCGGGGCGGTCTGACACGCTGTTGAACAGGATAACGAGAACAGGATGAGAACGGGTTTCGAGTGCTTGCGCAAGCTGGGCGTCGCAGTCTTGGCTGTTGGCAGTCTGGCGGCCTGCCAGTCGGTGCAGACTACCCATTCCGGAGCGGTCGGGGTGGAGCGGCGGCAAATGATGATGGTGTCTTCCCGGGAGATGGAGCAGGCATCTTCCCAGAGTTACCAGAAGATCATCCAGGATGCCTCCCAGAAGAATGCCTTGAACCGGGACCGGGAAGAGGTCGAGCGCGTGCGTGGGGTAGCCCATCGGTTGATTCCGATGACTGGCATCTTCCGTCCCGATGCGCCGGCCTGGAAATGGGAAGTGAACGTGCTGAGCTCGAAGGAGCTCAACGCCTGGTGCATGGCCGGCGGGAAGATCGCTTTCTATTCCGGAATCATCGAGCGTCTCGATCTGACCGACGATGAAATCGCCGCCATCATGGGGCATGAGATTTCCCATGCGCTGCGTGAGCATGCGCGTGAGCGGGCGTCCCAGGCGATGGTGACCAACATTGGAGTCAGCGTGCTCGGGGCCGCCCTTGGTGTGGGCCGGGCCGGGACCGACTTGATGGGTAGCGTGGCGAAGGTCAGTTTCGAGTTGCCCAATAGCCGCGAGCATGAGACCGAGGCGGACCGGATGGGCGTCGAACTGGCCGCGCGAGCAGGTTACGATCCACGAGCCGCCATCAGCCTTTGGCAGAAGATGGCCAAGGTCTCCAATGGTGGACAGCCCCAGTGGCTGTCGACCCACCCATCGAATGAAACCCGCCAGCGTGATCTGAGCGAGTACGCCGCCCGTGTGATGCCCCTTTACGAGCAAGCTACTCAGCACGCAAGGCCTGTGAAATAATTAAAGTTTTTCCGCCCTCAGCTCTACTTCGCCCATGCAAGCGCAAACGCTTTACGAAAAATTGTGGTCGAGCCACGTGGTGCACGTCGAGGATGACGGCACTGCGCTGATCTATATCGACCGTCACCTAGTTCACGAAGTCACCAGCCCGCAGGCCTTCGAAGGCCTCAAGCTGGCAGGGCGCAAGCCGTGGCGCGTGAACTCCATTGTTGCGACGGCTGACCACAACACGCCGACCGATCACTGGGAAATGGGGATCCAGGATCCGGTGTCCCGTCAGCAGGTCGAGACCCTGGACAGCAATATCCGTGAAGTCGGTGCGCTGGCTTACTTCCCGTTCAAGGACGAGCGGCAGGGCATCGTGCATGTCATCGGACCGGAAAACGGCGCTACGCTGCCGGGCATGACCGTTGTGTGTGGCGACTCGCACACCTCGACCCATGGCGCATTCGCCTGCCTGGCCCACGGCATCGGTACCTCCGAAGTCGAGCACGTCATGGCCACCCAGTGCCTGCTGCAGAAGAAGTCCAAGACGATGCTCGTGCGCGTCGACGGCGTGCTGGGCGCGGGTGTGACCGCCAAGGATGTGGTTCTGGCCATCATCGGTCGCATCGGCACTGCCGGTGGTACCGGCTATGCTATCGAGTTCGGTGGCAGCGCGATCCGCAGCCTGACGATGGAAGGGCGCATGACCGTCTGCAATATGGCGATCGAGGCGGGGGCACGTGCTGGTCTTGTGGCGGTGGACGAGCAGACCATCGCCTACCTGAAGGATCGTCCGTTCTCGCCGCGCGGCGAAGTGTGGGATCGCGCCGTCGAGTACTGGCGTACCCTGCATTCCGATGACGGCGCCCATTTCGACGCAGTCGTCGCACTCGACGCCGCGCAGATCAAGCCGCAGGTGACCTGGGGCACCTCGCCCGAGATGGTCGCCCCGATCGACGGGATCGTTCCAGATCCGGCTCTTGAGAAAGATCCGGTCAAGCGCGAGGGCATGGAGCGTGCGCTGCAGTACATGGGCCTCACCCCGCGGACGCCAATCAAGAACGTCGCCATCGACAAGGTCTTTATTGGTTCCTGTACCAATTCGCGTATCGAGGACTTGCGCGCTGCAGCTCACGTTGCACGTGGTCGCCGCAAGGCTGACAGCGTGAAGCAGGTGCTGGTGGTGCCGGGCTCTGGTCTCGTCAAGCGCCAGGCCGAGGCTGAAGGGCTCGACAAGATCTTCATCGCCGCCGGCTTCGAATGGCGTGAGCCGGGGTGCTCCATGTGTCTGGCCATGAATGCGGATCGGCTGGAGCCGGGTGAGCGTTGCGCGTCCACATCCAACCGCAACTTCGAAGGGCGTCAGGGCGCTGGTGGTCGTACCCACCTGGTGAGCCCGGCCATGGCGGCTGCCGCGGCGATTGCCGGGCATTTCGCCGACGTCCGTGAGCTGGCCTGAGCGTCCGGAGATACTGCGTTATGCGTAAATTTGCCGCAGTGCTCGGTGCATTTGTCGTCGTGTTGCTGAGCGGTTGCAATACCGTTCAGGGCATTGGCAAGGATATTGAAAAGGGTGGCGAAGCCATCCAGAAGGCGGTCAAGTAATGAATCCCTTCCGTAAACTCGACGGTCTCGTGGCGCCGATGGATCGCGCCAACGTTGATACCGACGCGATCATCCCGAAGCAGTTCCTCAAGTCGATCAAGCGCAGCGGCTTCGGCCCCAACCTGTTCGACGAATGGCGCTATCTTGATGTTGGCCAGCCTGGCCAGGACTGCTCCACGCGTCCAAAGAATCCGGACTTCGTGCTAAACCAGCAGCGTTATCAAGGCGCGCAGGTTCTGCTCGCCCGTGACAACTTTGGTTGCGGCAGTTCGCGTGAGCATGCGCCGTGGGCGCTGGAGGATTTCGGCTTCCGCGTGATTCTCGCGCCGAGCTTCGCCGACATCTTTTACAACAACTGCTTCAAGAACGGCCTGCTGCCGATCAAGTTGCCGGCCTCGGAGATGGATGCGCTGTTTGCGCAAGCAGCCGAGACGGTCGGCTATCGCCTGACGGTGGACCTTGAAACCAAGACTATCACCCGCCCGGATGGCAAGGTCATCCCCTTCGACGTGGATGCCTTCCGCCGCGAGTGCCTGCTCAACGGTTGGGACGATATCGGTCTCACGCTGCGGCACGCCGACAAGATCCGGGAGTTCGAGGCGCGTCGCCGCATCGACCAACCCTGGCTGTTTGCCTGATCGGCGCCTGGCGCCCCTTGTAACGGATTTGATTTAGAAAATGACGATGAAGATTTGTGTTCTGCCCGGCGATGGCATCGGTCCCGAAATCATGGAGCAGGCGCTGCGCGTGCTGGAAGCGGTGCGCGGTGACGGTTTCGACTTTGTGGCCGAGACGGCCCTGATCGGCGGCTGCGCCGTCGATGCCACCGGCACGCCGTACCCTGAGGCAACCAGCAAGCTGGCCAAGGAAGCCGATGCGATCCTGCTGGGCGCCGTAGGCGGCCCGCAGTGGGATTCCCTGCCGCGTGAGCAGCGTCCAGAGCGTGGCCTGCTGGCCATCCGCAAGGAGCTCAGCCTGTTCGCCAACCTGCGTCCGGCCATCCTTTATCCGGAACTGGCCAACGCCTCCACGCTGAAGCCCGAGGTGGTGTCCGGTCTGGACATCCTGATCGTCCGTGAGCTGACCGGTGACATCTATTTTGGCCAGCCCCGCGGCATTCGCGAGGAGAACGGCGAGCGCGTCGGTTTCAACACCATGGTGTACGCGGAGTCCGAGATCCGCCGTATCGGCAAGGTGGCCTTCGAGGCTGCCCGCAAGCGTGGCAAGAAGCTGTGCTCCGTGGACAAGATGAACGTGCTCGAATGTACCCAGCTGTGGCGCGACGTGATGATCGAGCTGTCAGCCGACTACCCGGATGTCGAGTTGTCTCACATGCTCGTGGATAACGCCGCGATGCAGCTCGTGCGTGCGCCGAAGCAGTTCGATGTGATGGTCACTGGCAACATGTTCGGTGACATCCTGTCCGATGAGGCTTCTATGCTGACCGGCTCCATCGGCATGCTGCCGTCGGCTTCCCTTGATGCCAACAACAAGGGTCTCTACGAGCCTAGCCACGGCTCTGCACCGGATATCGCTGGCAAGGGCCTGGCCAATCCGCTGGCGACCATCCTGTCGGCGGCGATGATGCTGCGCTACACCTTCAACCTGGAAGCCCACGCGACGCGCATCGAAACGGCTGTGAAGAAGGTGCTGGCTGCTGGTTACCGTACCGGCGACATCTACGAGGCAGGTACTCGCCGCGTGGGCACCAAGGAGATGGGTGACGCAGTTATCGCGTCCCTCTGAGCACAAGAAGACAATTCAAGCCTGATTGGGGATCAATATGAAAAAAGTAGGTCTGGTTGGCTGGCGCGGGATGGTCGGTTCCGTGCTCATGCAGCGCATGCGCGAGGAAAACGACTTTGCTCTGATCGAGCCGGTGTTCTTCACCACGTCCAATCCGGGCGGCAAGGCGCCGAATTTCGGCAAGGAAGCTCCGGCACTGAAGGACGCCAAGAACATTGACGAGCTGAAGGGCCTGGACATCATCATCACCTGTCAGGGTGGTGATTACACCAATGAGGTGTATCCGAAGCTGCGTGCTGCTGGTTGGAGCGGCCACTGGATCGACGCTGCATCCTCCCTGCGTATGGATCCCCGTGCCGTGATCATTCTCGATCCGGTGAACCAGAACGTCATCAAGGACTCCCTGGTCAAGGGCGGTCGCGACTGGATCGGCGGCAACTGTACCGTGTCCCTGATGCTGATGGCTCTGGGCGGCCTGTTCCAACGCGACCTCGTTGAGTGGGCGACCTCCATGACCTATCAGGCTGCCTCCGGCGCCGGTGCGCAGAACATGCGTGAGCTGCTGACCCAGATGGGTGAGCTGAACCGTTCGGTCAAGGAATTGCTGGATGATCCTGCCTCCGCGATCCTCGACATCGACCGCGAAGTGGCCGGTACGATGCGCGACGACGCCTTCCCGGCCTCGAACTTCGGCGTGCCCCTGGCCGGCTCCCTGATCCCGTGGATCGACAAGGATCTGGGCAACGGCCAGTCCAAGGAAGAGTGGAAGGGCGGCGTCGAGACCAACAAGATCCTCGGCCGTGGCGAAGGCTTCGGGACGCCGGTGGTGCCTATCGACGGCCTTTGCGTGCGCATCGGTGCAATGCGTTGCCATAGCCAGGCTCTGACCCTGAAGCTGAAGAAGGACATCCCGATCGACGAGATCGAAAGCATGCTGGCCAGCGCCAATGACTGGGTCAAGGTTGTGCCGAATCAGCGTGAGGCATCCGTGCGCGACCTGACGCCGACGGCGGTGACGGGGACCTTGACCGTCCCGGTCGGTCGTCTGCGCAAGCTGGCGATGGGCGGTGAGTACCTGTCTGCCTTCACTGTTGGTGACCAGCTCTTGTGGGGGGCTGCCGAGCCGCTGCGTCGCATGCTGCGTATCCTGCTCGAAGACTGATCCCTGTCGATAGGTAGTCTGAATGCCGTTCCGCAATAGTGGAACGGCATTTTTTTTGGGGCTTGCGAGAGGCGAGTGGGATGTGCCCCGACGTCAAAAGGCCGGGAAATGGGGTGTCTCGTTGTTGCATGGCTGCACGGGGCCCGGGGTGAGGACTTCAAAAACGGCTTGAACTTGCCACTCCAAACCCATGATGTTATGTTCATCAATAACTTGATTCTAATGATCAGCCTTCGTGCATAAGAACCCTGTGAATAGTCGGCTAAAGCTCACCCTGCTTGCCGCTTCCATCAGCGCCCTGTCCCTTGGAGCCAACGCGGCGGGTTTGGGGCGGATTACGGTCCTGAGTGGCCTGGGGCAGCCTCTGCGGGCCGAAGTGGAGGTTGCAGCGACTCCCGAAGAACTCCAGAACATGACTGCGCGGCTCGCATCGGCGGAGGCTTTCCGGCAGGCTGGCGTCGATTACGCTCCCTCCATCAACGGCCTGCGCATGGCGATAGAGCGCAGGGGGGGAGGGGCTATCGTGAGGGTCAGCAGCGACAGGCCCATCAACGAGCCCTTTGTAGACATGCTGGTCGAGCTGAACTGGGCAGCGGGGCGGTTGATCCGCGAGTACACCTTCCTGCTTGATCCCCCCGACACCGGAGCCGGGCGTCGTGCCGTGCCGGTGGCAGCTCCCGAGGTCCGCTCCAGCGTGGCGGCTACTCGTGCCGAGGTTCCAGCTGCGCGTCGTCCGGCTCCGGCAGGTCGCCCCGCGCGGGAAAGTGGCGCGGCTGGCCGGACTTACATGGTCAAGCCCGGAGATACATTGAACCGGATTGCGGCTGACAACCGTCCCGATGGCGTTTCGATGGAGCAGATGCTGGCGGCCTTGTTCCAGGGCAATCGCTCCGCCTTCGATGCTAATGACGTCAATCGACTGCAGGCAGGAAAGATCCTGCGCATTCCCGATGCAGAGACTGCGCGTCAGCTTGCTGCCGGTGGAGAACGTGGGCAAGTGGTCGGCAAGTCTGCCGATTTCGGGCGTTACCGGCAGAAGCTGGCAGAGCAAGCTGCGAATGCACCGGCTAAGGAAGCGCCCGCCCGCCAGGGGGCAGGGGGGCGGATCGGTGCCAAAGTGGATGACCGTGCGGTGATGGCTGGCGGCGCTACCGATCAGCTGAAGGTTTCGAAGGGCGATGAAGGCCGCGCAGGTGCCGTCGGCGGAGACAAGTCCGGGGCCCGCCTGCAGGCGCTGGAAGAGGATCTGGTTTCCCGCGACAAGGCGCTGAAGGAGGCAAACAATCGGCTCGCGGATCTCGAAAAGAGCATCAAGGAACTCCAGCGGCTGGTGGAATTGAAGAGCCAGGGGCTGGCGCCCACGGCCGAGCAAGCCAAGCCGGCAGCGTCCGCCGCTGCCGCCCCTGTCGAGGCGCCGGCCAGCGTGCCGGTCAATCCTCCTGCGCCGGAGGCCGCCAAGCCTGAGCCTGAGAAAGTGCCGGATCCCATTCCGGAAACCAAGCCTGTTCCGCCGGTTGCTCCGCCGCTCCCCGCTCCGACGCAGGCCAAGCCCGCGGAGGCCGCGCCTCAGGCGGAACCTTCCGAAGATCTCTCCCTGGTGATGGGGGGCGGTGGAATTCTCGCGCTGCTGCTGGGCTGGGGGGGCTACAAGATTTATCAGCGTCGCCGTGCCCAGGTCGCGCCGACGACCACCTCTGCTCTCTCGGAATTTGGGGAGGGCTCCAATTCCGTATTCGGTAGTTCGGGTGGGCAAAGCGTGGATACCGGCAGCAGCAGCCAGATCCAGACCGATTTCAGCCAGTCCGGCCTGTCCTCGATCGATACCGACGAAGGGGTCGATCCCGTGGCCGAGGCCGATGTGTACATGGCGTATGGTCGGGATGCGCAGGCTGAAGAGATTCTGCTGGACGCCCTGAAGACGGACCCTGGTCGCACCGGTGTTCATCTGAAACTGCTCGAGATCTATGCCCAGCGCAAGAATCTAAAGCAGTTCGAGACGACCGCGACCGAGCTCTACTCGCTGACGGGCGGGAATGGGCAGGACTGGGAGAAGGCCGCAGCCCTCGGCCGCAAGGTGGATCCCGACAGCCCCTTGTACCGCATTCCGACGCCTGGGGCGGCGCCCAGCGCCAGCGTGGCAGCGGCGCCAGCTCCGCAGACGGTCGCACCTATTTCGACGGGTTTCGTGTCGGCACAATCAGCGTCGCTCCAGAGTCGCGCGCCCGAGCCCGCGCCGACGTCTGCAACCGGGCACGACGACCCCTTGGAGTCGCCTTCCCAGCTCAAAGACACCTGGGCGCTGCCCGGTGAGCTCAACCAGTATGCCAGCCTCGAGGACATCGGTCGGGTCGCGCCCGCTGCAGCATCGGAGGCGCCTGCTGCTGCCCCGGATGTCGGGGTCCTTGATTTCGACCTGGATCTGAATGCCGAGGCAGGTGCAGGGCAGGAGTTGCATGTCAGCGAGGGTGCGTCGCCGACGGCCAGTGCCCTGGATTTTGATCTCGGCTTTGATCACGAGCCCGCTGCTGCACAGACCACGCAAATGGCGCGTGATCGCATGCCGGCAAGTCTCGAGGCGACGTCGACGCGTCCCCAGCGGTTAAACGACGATTTCAGCCTGCCCGATCCGAGTGACCTGGATTTCGAGATTAGCTCGGAGTTTGGTGAACACAAGCTCGAGCCAGCCATGGATGCGACCGTCAATGTCGATCTGACCGCGACCCTCGCCGATGAAGCGCTGCGTGACGAGGCGGGGGCAGCCACGATGGATCTCGAGAAGACCAGTTTCGACAGCAGTCTGCTCGACTTCGATTTCGAACTGGATGAGAAGCTGGACGACAAGATGTCGGAGACGCGTCCTTTCGAGCCGGTAGTCGATCTGAACGCCATTGATCTCGATCTGCCTTCCGCGGCTGACACCGAGCTTGAGCTTCCGGACGCTGGGCCGCCTACCGAGCCGCCGCTGGATCTGGAATTGCAGCAGGAGGTGGCGACAAAGCTCGAACTCGCACGTGCTTACGAAGAAATGGGTGACAAGGATGGTGCGCGGGAGCTGGTGGAAGAGGTCTTGAGGGAAGGGAGCTCCGTGCAGAAAGACGAGGCACGCAAGATTCTCGCCCGCCTTTCCTGATTTCCTGAAGTTCGTTTGATGAAGCTACGATGATCGGATTGCACCCGGCGACGCGACTTGTCGCCTGGGCTGCGCTGGTAGTTCTGGCGCAACTGGCCCGAGGTCCCTGGTTATGGGGCCTCGGGCTTGTTGTTCTTGTGGTGGCCGTTTTATTTGCCCGGCATCGTGCGTGGCGGCTCGTCAAGCGGGTACGAGTGCTGTTGTTGGTGTTGTGGGTGCTGTTTGCACTGTTCACCCCGGGGGAGTTGGTCATTCCATTTCTCGGCAGTGTCGGACCCACGCAGGAGGGTTTGTGGGCAGCCTCCATGCACTGTGTCCAGCTTCTGGTGGTAGTGCTCCTGGTAGCGGTTCTGCTGGAGACGACACGGGAGCAGGATCTGGTTGCAGGCCTGATGGTGCTGGCCAAGCCCCTGCGGGGGCTGGGTTTGCCAGTGGATCGACTTGCTGTTCGCGTGTTGCTGGTCTTTCGCTATGTGGAGCGTCCTCCCGCGGGGGGCTGGCGAGCGTTGCTTGTTCGCGAAGACGTGACGCCCGTCGTGGAGAGTCTGCGTATAAGAGTGTTTCCGCTGCGCTGGTGGGATGGGCTTTTAGGCTTGGGAGTGGTGGTGTTGATCTTGTTGGGAGCTGTCCGTTGAGGATCGCAATAGGTGTCGAGTACGCCGGCAATGCATTTCTGGGTTGGCAGACCCAGCCCCATGGGCGGACGGTTCAAGATGCGCTGGAGCGGGCGCTGGCGATCATCGCCCAGCATCCGGTGGCGCTGGTCTGCGCCGGGCGAACGGATACCGGGGTGCACGGCAGCATGCAGGTTGCGCATTTCGATACTACGGCCAGGCGCCCCATCGAGGCGTGGGTGCGGGGCGTCAACAGCCATCTGCCGGCGAGCGTTGGTGTTCTGTGGGCGGTCGAGGTGGATGAAGAGTTTCACGCACGTTTCAGCGCGGAGTCCCGCCATTACCGCTATGTCTTGCTCAACCGGCGGGTTCGTCCCAGTCTGCTCGAGGGGCGCGTAGGCTGGATTCATGGCGACTTCGACGTGGAGAGGATGGTTCGGGCCGCGGAGTGCCTGATCGGAACCCACGACTTCACGTCGTTCCGGGCTGCTGCGTGCCAGGCCAAATCACCGGTGCGGCAGATGCATTCGGTGCGGATCCGGCGCGCAGGAGAGGTCGTCCTGTTCGACTTCCACGCGAATGCCTTCCTGCATCACATGATCCGCAATCTTGTGGGTTCCCTCGTTTATGTGGGGCTCGGGCGCAAGTCCGTTGAATGGATGGCGGAATTGCTCGCGGTGAGGGACCGGACCCTGGCAGCGCCGACGTTCGCGCCTGGCGGTCTCTACCTGGCCGGGGTCGAGTATCCCGATCGGTGGCCCTTGCCCGGCGGGGGGCGTATCATCGCGCCTCCCCAACTTCTCGTGCCATGAACGCCATGCATCGTACTCGCATCAAGATCTGCGGCCTGACCCGGGAAGAGGATGTTCTGGCAGCGGTTAATGCCGGCGCAGACGCCGTTGGCTTCGTTTTTTACCCTCCGAGCCCGCGATTCGTTAGCTTCGAGCGGGCGGCCGAGCTGGCTCGTCTCGTGCCGCCCTTTGTTACGGTGGTTGGCCTGTTCGTCAATGCCGAGCGCAGTTATATCGAGGCCGCCAGGGCGGCGGTGCCGCTTCAGGTGCTGCAGTTCCACGGTGATGAAGCCGAGAGTCAGTGCCTTGGCTTCGGCCTGCCCTACATCAAGGCGGCGCGGATGCGGCAGGGGCTTGATCTGCTAAAATACGCGGCTTGTTACCCCAGCGCCCAAGGTTTGCTCCTTGATGCCTTTGTCGAAGGCTATGGCGGCGGGGGGGAGACTTTTGACTGGTCGCTGATTCCTTCCGAGCTGCCTGTGCCGCTGATCCTGTCCGGTGGGCTGCACGCGGGCAATGTGACGGAGGCCGTGCGGCGCGTCCGGCCTTGGGCCGTGGATGTGTCCAGTGGCGTGGAAGCGGCGAAGGGCGTCAAGGACGCCGCCAGAATCACCGAATTTGTTGCCGGAGTTCGACATGCACATGGCTGATGCCCCCTACGATCTACCCGATGCGCGCGGCCATTTTGGTCCCTATGGCGGCGTGTTTGTCGCGGAAACCCTGATTCCGGCGCTGACCGAGCTGCGCCAGGCCTACGAAGAAGCCCAGCGGGATCCGGCTTTCATGGCCGAGTACGCTTACGAGCTGAAGCACTACGTCGGGCGTCCGAGCCCGATCTACCATGCGAAGCGCTGGTCCGAGCTGCTGGGCGGCGCGCAGGTCTACCTGAAGCGGGAAGACCTCAACCATACCGGCGCTCACAAGGTCAATAACTGTATCGGCCAGGCCATGTTGGCGCGTCGGATGGGCAAGCCCCGGGTGATCGCCGAGACCGGTGCTGGGCAGCACGGCGTGGCGACGGCCACTGTGGCGGCCCGTTACGGCATGGAATGCGTTGTGTACATGGGTTCGGAGGACGTACGCCGTCAGGCTGCCAATGTCTACCGCATGAAGTTGCTGGGTGCCACGGTAGTGCCTGTGGAGAGCGGTTCCAAGACCCTCAAGGACGCGCTCAACGAAGCGATGCGTGATTGGGTCACCAATATCGGCGATACCTTCTACATCATCGGCACGGTCGCCGGGCCGCATCCCTATCCGATGATGGTGCGCGACTTCCAGAAGATCATTGGCGAAGAGTGCATCGAGCAGATGCCGGAGATGGCCGGTCGCCAGCCGGACTACGTGATCGCTTGCGTGGGCGGTGGCTCCAACGCGATGGGAATCTTTTACCCGTATATCGAACACAAGGACGTACGCCTCGTGGGGGTAGAAGCGGCTGGTAGCGGTATCGAGACGGGCATGCACGCGGCCTCCCTGTCCGCGGGGCGCCCTGGCGTGCTGCACGGCAACCGGACCTACCTCCTGCAGAGCGAGGATGGGCAGATCATCGAGACGCATTCGATTTCGGCGGGTCTGGATTACCCCGGCGTCGGTCCCGAGCATGCGTGGCTCAAGGACATCGAGCGCGCCGAGTATGTCGGCATCACCGACGCGGAGGCCCTGAAGGCGTTCCACGACCTGTGCCGCTTCGAGGGCATCATTCCGGCACTGGAGTCGTCCCATGCGCTGGCCTATGCGGCCAAGCTGGCTCCGACGCTGCCGAAGGACAAGGTCCTGCTGGTCAATCTTTCCGGCCGTGGCGACAAGGATATGCATACCGTCGCCGAAAAATCCGGCATCCAGTTTTAATCCTTTCAGAGCCTTGCCGGCCCGGGTCGGTAAGGCCGCTGATCATTCGTACCCATTCATGTCCAGAATTCAACGAACCTTCAAGCGTCTGGAGGGCGAAGGCCGCAAGGCGCTCATCCCCTTCATCACGGCTGGCGATCCTGCTCCCGAGATGACCCTGCCGCTGATGCAGGCACTGGTGGCCGGTGGCGCCGATGTCATTGAGCTCGGTGTCCCGTTCTCCGATCCGATGGCCGACGGGCCAACCATTCAGCGTGCCTCGGAAAGGGCACTGGCGGCTGGCATGAGCCTGCGCAAGGTGCTTGAGATCGTGCGCAGCTTCCGGGCGACGGGTGATGAGACGCCGATCGTGCTGATGGGCTACGCCAACCCGATCGAGGCGATGGGGCTTGAGACTTTCACCCGTGCAGCCACGGCTGCGGGCGCCGATGGCGTACTGGTGGTGGATTATCCGCCGGAAGAATGCCAGGGCTTTGCCGAGGCTTGTCGTGCGGCTGGCCTTGATCCGATCTTCCTGCTGGCCCCGACGTCTACCGAGCAGCGCTTCGCCGATGTGGCGGCGGCCGGTAGTGGCTACATCTACTACGTGTCCCTGAAGGGCGTGACGGGTTCGGCGACGCTCGATCTGGATGAGGTTGCCCGGCGTATTCCCGTCATCCGGGAGAAGGTCGGCATGCCGGTCGGCGTCGGCTTTGGTATCCGTGATGCGGAAACGGCGGCACGGATTGCCGGGCTTGCCGATGCAGTTGTGATCGGCAGCCGCATCATCGAGGAAATCGAGCAGAGCGAGCGTTCTGAGGCGCCGGCCCGCGTGCAGGCCTTCATCAAGGGCGTGCGTGAGGCGATGGATGCAGCGGGAGGCCAGCAATGAGTTGGCTGACCAAACTGCTGCCTCCCAAGATCAAGCGGGATGCGCCGTCGGCGCGCAAATCGATTCCCGAGGGCTTGTGGAGCAAATGTCCGTCCTGTGAGGCGGTGCTTTATCGTTCCGATCTGGAGAGCAATCTCAATGTCTGCCCGAAGTGCGGGCACCATCAACGGATCCGTGCCCGACAGCGAATCGACTTTCTGCTCGATCCGGAAGGCCGCTTCGAGATCGGCGCCGAGGTTGTTCCGGTTGACCCCCTGAAGTTCAAGGATTCCAAACGCTATCCGGACCGGCTGGCGGCGGCCAATGAGGATACCGGCGAAGCCGATGCGCTGGTGGTGGTGCAGGGTGCGATCAAGACCGTGCCAGTCGTGGTGGCCTGCTTCGAGTTCGAGTTCCTTGGTGGCTCCATGGGGTCCGTGGTCGGTGAGCGTTTCGTGCGTGGCGTCAAGGCTGCGCTGGAGCAGCGCCTGCCCTTCATCTGTGCGACGGCCACCGGTGGTGCGCGGATGCAGGAGGGGCTGTTCTCACTGATGCAGATGGCCAAGACCACGGCGGCCATTACGCGTCTCGGCGAGCGTCGCCTGCCGTTCATCACCCTGCTGACCGATCCGACAATGGGCGGCGTGTCGGCCAGCTTCGCCTTCATGGGGGATCTCGTGATCGGTGAGCCGGGGGCCCTGATTGGCTTCGCCGGCCCGCGGGTCATCGAGCAGACCGTGAGGGAGACCCTGCCGGAAGGTTTTCAGCGCTCCGAGTTCCTGCTTGAGAAGGGCGCGCTGGACCTCATCATCGACCGCCGCGAGCTGCGCGGCCGACTTCCTGAACTCATCACACTTCTCACCCGCCAGCCGTCCGTCGGCGGCGTCGTCTGATCCATGCAATTGCCTGAAACCCTTGAAGGCTGGCTCGGCCTGCTGGAAGCGCGTCACGGCCAGACCATCCAGCTCGGTCTCGAGCGCGTCCGCCAAGTTCGTGATGCATTGAATCTGCCCCAGACATGTCCGGTCTTCACGATCGGCGGCACCAATGGCAAGGGGTCTACCTGTGCGTTGCTGGAGTCGGTATTGCTGGCGGCCGGCTATCGAGTGGGGCTATACACCTCGCCGCACCTGTTGCGCTACAACGAGCGCGTGCGCATCGATGGCCGCGAGGCTGACGACCAGGTGCTGGTCGATGCCTTTGCCGAGGTGGAGCGTGCCCGCGGCGAGACGCCGTTGACCTATTTCGAGCACGGCACGCTGGCGGCTTGGGCGGCCTTCTGCCGGGCCGGGCTGGATGCGATCATCCTCGAGGTGGGCCTGGGTGGCCGCCTCGATGCGGTTAATGTCTTCGAGCCCGACTGCGCCATCGTCACCAGTGTGGCGTTGGATCACATGGAATTCCTGGGTAATGACCGGGAAACCATCGGTTTCGAGAAAGCAGGCATCTTCCGCGCCGGCAAGCCGGCGATCTGCAGTGATCCGCTGCCGCCGGCCTCCCTGGTAGCCCATGCCGAGGCGATCGGAGCGAAGCTGCTGGTCAGTGGCCGCGATTTCGGCTTTGCCGGCGATCAGCAGCAGTGGGCCTTCTGGCTGGCCGGGGGTTCCCGGCGCGGAGGGCTGGCTTATCCCGCGTTGCGAGGCACCAACCAGTTGCTCAACGCGTCGGCGGTTATGACAGCCTGCGAATCGGTTCGCGAGATTTTGCCTGTGCCGATGCAGGCGATCCGCGAGGGCTTCATGCTGGTCGATCTGCCAGGGCGTTTCCAGGTCTTGCCGGGACGTCCTTCGGTAATCCTCGACGTGGCCCACAATCCCCAGGCCGCCGGCGTGCTCAACGAAAACCTTGCGAGCATGGGCTTCTTCCCGGAAACCTGGGCGGTGATCGGCATGCTGGCCGACAAGGACGTACCGGGTGTGATCCGTCTGCTGCGTGATCGTGTCGATCACTGGTTGGTTGCAACCCTGCCGGGGCCGCGAGGCCTTGGGGCGGAGCGCCTGGCCGACATCCTGCGCGAGGCCGGGGTCAGTGTCGACATCACTGCGTTCGCATCGCCGGGCGAAGCCTATCAAGCGGCGCGTGGTCAGGCTGCCGAGGGTGATAGAATTGTAGTCTTTGGCTCCTTCCTCACGGTAGCCGATGTTCTGGCTGTGGCCGGAGCATCCAAATAGGTATTGCTGCAAGATGGCCGATAACGATTCCCAGATCGACCTGAAGAAGCGCGCGCGTCGTCGCCTGGTTGGCTCTGCTGCGCTGGCGCTGGCTGCAGTGATCATCCTGCCGATGGTAATGGATCACGAGCCGCGACAAGCGGTGCCTGATGTGCAGATCCGCATTCCCAGCCAGGAAGGCGGTAATTTCACGTCAAGGGTGATCACCGGCAAGGCGCCCGCTCCGTCGCAACCGGTGGCGGGGACTGTCGCAGAGGATGCGGTTGTTGTGCCGGAGGTGGACGACGGGGCGCATCACAAGGAGGATGCGGAACTGCCGCCGCCGCTGCTCAAGCCGGGTCAGGAGCTGCTGCCGCCTTCCAGGCTGAAGAAGGCTGAGGTGGTCAAGCCCGAACCTGCGAAGAAGCCCGAGCCCAAGCCGGAGCCTCCCAAGAAGCCCGAAGCCAAGCCCGATGTGAAAAAGCCTGAGCCGAAGCTCGAAGCGAAGACCGAGTCCAAGCAGAAGGAACGGGAGCGCGAAAAGGAGAAGGCAGAGGCCGACAAGGCTCGTGCCGACGCAGAGCGCGCCAAAGCGCTGTTGACTGGCGCCACTCCGCCGAAGGAGGCGGCTGCAGGCGCCGCTCACGTGGTGATGCTTGGCGCCTATCGTGAGGCGGCGAACGTGACAAGTCTGCGTGCCAAGTTGAAGGCGGAAGGCTACGCTTCTTATGTCGAGCCTCTGGGGGACAAGATCCGCGTGCGCGCAGGCCCTTTCCCCAACAAGGCGGCGGCGGACAAGGCGGCAGCGCGGATCAGCAAGATCCTCGGGGTGCCGGCGTCCGTGGCCTCGAAGCCCTGACGTGCGACTTCCTTGAACGGGTTTGATTATTTCCTGCTGGCCGTCGTGGGCGTGTCGGCAGTGCTGGGTTTCTGGCGGGGCCTGCTGTCGGAGCTGGTTGCACTGTGCGCGTGGGTGCTGGCCTTCCTGGCGGCCAAAGCGCTTACGGCGAGTGTCCAGCCTTATATGGCAGTGCTTGTAAAGGAGCCCGTGCTGCAGGTGCCGGCGGCATTCATCTCGATATTTGTAGTTGTACTGATTCTGGTGGCGATCCTGCGCTGGGGCCTCGGTGAACTCGTGAAGGCGGCGGGGCTGGGCTTTGCGGATCGTTTTCTCGGGGCATGTTTTGGTGCTGTCCGAGGTGGTGTGATTGTGTTTGCAGTGGCGTTGCTCGTCGGCCTCGGCGGCTTCGCGGGAAGCAGGTGGTGGCAGGAGGCGAGTTTCTCGGCGCCTCTCGAAACTGCCGCAATGGCTTCCAAACCGTGGCTCCCCGAGCTTCTGGCAAAGAGACTTAGATACCGATAGGTGGTTTGAAATGTGTGGCATTCTGGGCGTAGTAGCGACAACCCCCGTCAATCAGCTCCTTTATGATGGCCTGCAGGTGCTTCAGCACCGTGGCCAGGACGCAGCGGGTATCGCCACTGCGGAAGGCGGGCGGTTTCACATGCACAAGGCGTCGGGCTTGGTGCGCGACGTGTTCCGGACCCGGAACATGCGGGATCTGCCCGGCAACATGGGTATCGCCCATGTTCGATACCCGACGGCCGGTTCGGCCTCGGCGGCCGCTGAGGCCCAGCCTTTCTACGTAAACTCACCCTTCGGTATCATGTTGGCCCACAACGGCAACCTGACCAACGCGGAAGAGCTGCAGCGGGAAATGTTCCTGTCCGATCTGCGGCACATCAATACCAATTCCGACTCGGAAGTGCTGCTCAACGTGCTGGCCCACGAGCTGCAGGCGGCCGCCAAGAGCTTCCGTCTGGATGAGGAGACCGTCTTCGATGCGGTGGCTGGGGTGCATCGCCGTTGTCGCGGCGCTTATGCCACCGTTGCGATGATCTCCGGAACTGGCCTGCTGGCCTTCCGCGATCCCTACGGCATCCGTCCGCTGGTCATTGGCCGCAACGACACGCCCAACGGCGTTGAATGGCTGATCGCCTCCGAGAGCGTGGCGCTGGATGTGATGGGCTTCAAGCTGGTGCGCGACGTGGCGCCGGGCGAGGCAATCCTGATCGACACCGAAGGGCGTTTCCACAGCCGCCAGTGTGCGACCCACACGGTGCATGCCCCCTGTATGTTCGAGTTCGTGTACCTGGCGCGTCCGGACTCGTTGATCGACGGCATCTCGGTTTACGACGCACGCATCAACATGGGCAGCTCCCTGGCCAAGAAGTTGCGCGAGACCCTGCCGCACCTGAAGATCGACGTGGTCATCCCGATCCCTGACTCCAGCCGTCCGTCGGCAATGGAGATGGCCCACCAGCTTAACGTGCCGTACCGGGAAGGCTTCGTGAAGAACCGCTACATCGGTCGTACCTTCATCATGCCGGGGCAGGCAATCCGCAAGAAGTCGGTGCGCCAGAAGCTCAACACCATTCATCAGGAGTTCAAGGGCAAGGCCGTGTTGCTGGTGGACGACTCCATCGTACGCGGCACCACCAGCCGCGAGATCGTGCAGATGGCCCGGGATGCCGGTGCGACCAGGGTGTACATGGCTTCCGCCGCGCCCCCGGTGCGTTATGCGAACGTTTATGGTATCGACATGCCGACCAAGGCTGAGTTGATCGCCAGTGATCGCACCGAAGAGGAGATCTGTGCCGAGATTGGTGCCGATGCGCTGATCTACCAGGATCTGGAGGATCTCAAGTCGGCAGTGAAAGCGCTGAATCCGTCGATCTCGGTCTTCGAGACGTCCTGTTTTGACGGTACTTACGTCACTGGCGACGTGACCCAGGAATACCTGAGCGGTGTCGAAAACCAGCGTAGCGATGCGGCGAGCAAGCCGGCGGGTGAAGAAGGTGGTGGTCAGATGGACCTTAACCTGATTTCCCGCGGTGAAGGTTGAGGGCGTCCAATGAATGACCTGCACTCGATATCTGCGGCGCACGCCGGCGTCGAGTGCAGGCAGTTCAACAAACAAGCCGGAGGGCTGTAACTCGGGTCGAGTTTCGTCGTCTGCGGCAGCTGGCGCCAAGCTGAGCGCGCAGCTGTGGATCTGTCAGTTCAGCGGCTGGCGGGAGAGCTTTCCGTCGGCCCACACCAGTACTTCTCCGGAGGCCTGTCCGGCCTCGAGTCGCCAGTCGGTGAGTACCCAACGCTCGCAGTCGTGCCCGTCCACGTCGATCTTGTGGACCGCCGGGCGATGGGTGTGGCCATGAATCAGCAGTGGAAAGCGATGCTCGCGCAGTAGCGCCGCAACCGCGTTGCCATTGACGTCCATGATGGCTGCGTCCTTCTCGGACTTTGCGGTTTCGCTCTTCATTCGTGCGCCGGCGATGATCTGCTTGCGGACGGCCAGGGGCTGCGCCAGGAATTGGGTCTGCCAGGCTGGGTTGCGCACCTGGCTGCGGAAAGCCTGATAAGCGAGATCGTCGGTGCACAGGCTGTCGCCGTGGCACAGCAGGGTGTGTTGCTCGCCCAGCTGGATCAGCGTCGGTTCCGGCAGGATCGTCAGGCCCGCGCGCGCTGCGAATTCGCGCCCAAGCAGGAAGTCGCGATTACCCGCCATGAAGTAAACCTTGCAGCCGTAGTGGGAAAAGCCGGCGAGCTTTTCAGCCACTTCGCGATTGAGCGGGTCGTCGAGGTCGTCGTCGCCAGCCCAGTATTCGAACAAGTCACCAAGGATGTACAGGCTGCCGGCCTCCCGGGCCACGCCGGCCAGATAGCGTTCAAACAGGGCGGTCAGCTCGGGGCGATCGGCGCTCAGGTGCAGATCGGAAATGAAATGGATTTGCATGGTGCCGGTCGCCCCCTAGTCTTTAGATGACTTCGGCGCGGGTGATGACCACGTCTTCCTTCGGCACATCCTGGTGGAAGCCGGCGGAGCCGGTCTTCACGCCCTTGATCTTCTCGACGACGTCCAGGCCTTCGGTCACGCGGCCGAAGACACAGTAGCCCCAGCCCTGGATGTCAGGGGAGCGGTAGTTGAGGAAGTCGTTGTTGCCCACGTTGATGAAGAACTGCGCCGTGGCGGAGTGCGGATCCTGCGTACGGGCCATGGCGATGGTGCCGATGTCGTTCTTGAGGCCGTTGTCGGCTTCGTTCTTGATCGGAGCCTGGGTGGCCTTCTGCTTCATGCCCGGCTCGAAACCGCCGCCCTGGATCATGAAACCGTTGATCACGCGATGGAAGATCGTGTTGTCGTAGTGACCGGCTTCCACGTAGGCGAGGAAGTTCTTGACGGTTTCGGGGGCCTTTTCGGCGTCGAGTTCGAGAACGATGTCGCCGTGGTTGGTGCTGAGTTTGACAGCCATAGAGTACTCCTGTTGGTTGGTGTGAGGCTTATTTGCCGGCCTGCTCAGGAAGTTGGCGGACCGACTGGATTGTGACGGGGGAAGCGGGAACGTCCCGATGGAAACCGCGGTTGGTGGTGGGCACTTTACCGATCTTGCGGACGACGTCCATACCGCCGGTGACCTTGCCGAAGACCGCGTAGCCTGCACCATCGGGCGACGGGTAGTTCAGCGGGCGGTTGTCTTCGAGATTGATGAAGAACTGGGCGGTGGCGGAATTGGGGTCCTGGGTGCGGGCCATGGCGATCGTGCCGGTGTCGTTCTTGAGTCCGTTGCGGGCTTCATTGGCGATCGGTGCGCGGGTCTGTTTTTCTTCCATGCGGGCATTCATGCCGCCGCCCTGGATCATGAACCCGTCGATGACACGATGGAAGATGAGGCCGTCGTAGAAGCCGCTCTTCACGTACTCGAGAAAATTCGCTACCGATTTGGGGGCTTTTTCGGGATAGAGCTCGAGCACGATGGTGCCTTCGCTGGTCTTCATCTCGACCTGGGGATTGGCGGCCAGGGCCAGGAGGCTTTGACCGGCGAGCGCGAGGGCCAGAAGGGCTTTCTTCATGTAATGTCCTTGGGTGCGGTGATGGTGTGGATCAGGCGAAGCCTTCGTAGACGATCTTCCAGCGGCCCCGTTCCTTCAGCCAGTATTGCCGCTTTCGGAGCACGTTGGAAAGATTGTTGCTGCGGTAGTCCTGCTCGAAGGTGACTACGACCATGTCTTGCCTGCCTGGACTGCGGAAGACGCTCAGTCTGCCCAGTTCGACCTTGATCCAGGTCTTGCCCGCAGCCACCATGCGTTTCTGCTCGGCCCATTGGTCGTAGCCACCGTCGTTGTTGCGGAATTGCCGGGAGTAATGGGCAAGGTATCGATCCACGTGGCGACTTTCCCAGTCCTTGCGCCAAGCCTCCACTTGGCGCAGCAAGACGGTACGCTCGGCACGCCAGTCATCGATATTGAGCCATTCGACTGTGCTGCTGATGATAACCGGCGTCACGCCAACCTGCAGGAAGCCCGCGAGGCTGGCGAGGTCGGGGTTTGTCAGTACGACGCAGCCATCCGAAGCCCGGGGCGGCCGGGAGTAGGTGTCGCTGGGGGTGCCATGCAGCCAGATGCCGTGCCCATCCTTTCCCTGCAGCTTGTCCCACTCGTTCGGGTAACTGATGGGGAAGGCTCCATTTCCGTAGAAATCGGTGAGCCTCTGGGGCGGCAAGCTGGCCGTGACGTGATAGACGCCGATCGGCGTGCGCTTGTCCCCTTCGCGTCCCTTTTCCGTGCCGAGCTTGCCGTGCGTGATGTAGTAGTCGCTGACGAAGCGGGGCTGGCCGTTGTCGTTCTGGTAAACGTAAAGGCGCGAGCGCAGGGTGTCCACAACGATCGCGTGCTTTTGCTCGGGGGCCATCTGGAGCAGGTAGCGCGGGACGTAGTTGCTGGGCGGGCGGTTGCGATAAGCCTTCAGCCGGACGACTGCTTCGTCCCTCAAATCGTCGACTTTTTCCTCTGGCGCGTTACTGCCGCTGCCAAAGTGATCTAGCGGGCGCCCGCGGGCAAGCAGAAGGTCGCCACGGATCAGGTGGGCAAGCCGGAAGTTGGGGTACTGGGCAATGAGCGTGTCGGTCTTGGCCAGAGCCTCATCCAGCCTGCCGTGCGAGAGTGCCTGGATGATCGCACCGAGAGCCGCATCAGGGCCGCCCAGCGCAGGCGTAGCCGGACTGACCGGCACCCCCTTGGCGAGCAGTGGGAGGGCCAGCGTCAGTGCAAGCCCCGCCCGCAATACGGCGTGAACCCGGCGCATCAGTTGCCAACCCGCTCCTGCTGGATCAGCCATCTCCCGTCCTGCCAGACCAGTATGAGGGTCTTGCCGGACGAGGAGGATAGGTTGGCGGACCGATAGTTCTGGCGTAGCTTGACCGTGGCCCGGCTGCTGTCGATGCCGACGACCTTGAGGTCTTCGATCCTGACCTCGATTTCGCCAGGCTTGGACAGGCGCTGATTGCGTTCATCCTCCCAGGCCTTGCGGTTCTGGCCCTTTGGGGGAGTGAAATCGCGGGAGTAACAGGCGAGATAGCCTTTCACGTCTTTCCGGGACCAGGCTGCCGCCCAGTTTTGTACGGTCTTGGTGACAGCTGCCGCCGAACGTGCTGCGTCGTCACCCGTTTCCGAGGCATGCTTGGGCTCTGTTTTGGTGTTTTCCCTGGCTGTTGGTGCCGTTGCTGGCGCTGCGACAACCGGGGCAGGGGCTGGCGTAGCCGGAATTGAAGCGGGAGCCGCCTTGGCGACCGGTGCGGCAGAAGGCGGCGGCGTCGGGCGAGCGGGGGGCGGTACCGTGGCGATGGCTGCAGGAGCGGGCTGGCTGGCCCTTGGCAGGCTCATGATCTCCCGGATCATCGACAGCTTGTTCTGGGCTGCGGCGTTGGATGAGTCCAGGGACAGTGCCTTGTCGTAAGCCTGGCTGGCCAGTCGTGCGTAGATGTCGCCCAGGTTCTCGTGGGCCGTGGCATAACTGGGGTGAGTCCGGATGGCGGTTTCCAGGGCGACGCGCGCCTTCTCGTACTGCTTCTGCTGCGCGTAAAGTACGGCGAGATTGTTGTAGGGCTCGGGCAGGTCGGGATAGTCCTCAGCCAGCTTCTGGAAAATCGTAATGGCTTCGGCATTACGGTTGAGTTCCACCAGCGCGACGCCCTTGAGGAAGCGCAACTGGGCATCGCGCGGCTTGGCCGAGAGAGCCGCATCGGCACGCTCCACGACTCGTGAGAACTGGCCTTGCTTGAGGAGTAGCTGCAGATCTTGTGCCGATTCCGCGCGGGCCGGGATGCATAACAGCAGGGATTGGAGGAACAGGGCGGCGGCCAGGGCTCGTTTTGACATGTGTTATGATCAGGCCCATGCGCAAGGCACGCAGGCTTTGTGTCGGGGTGGTTCGGCTACAAGCTTTTCATTTTAGCAAGAAGCGTAGTTGCCTACCATGAGCACACCTCGGTGTCTCTGGAACCGTCCCATTCGCGGTGTGCATCCGCCTGCTGTTGGCGGGCCGCCGCCGCTCATCATTTCCAATCGGTTTTCTGCCTAGCGGTTTTCCTCATGTTGAAAATTCATAACTCCCTGACGCGCAAGAAGGAGCAGTTCTCTCCCATCGAAGCTGGCAAGGTCCGCATGTATGTTTGCGGAATGACGGTTTATGACTTCTGTCATCTGGGACATGCGCGCGTGATGGTAGTTTTCGACATGGTGGCGCGATGGCTCCGTTCGAGCGGTTACACCGTTACGTATGTGCGGAACATCACTGATATCGACGACAAGATCATCAAGCGCGCGCAGGAAAACGGCGAAAGCATCCGTACGCTGACGGACCGCTTCATCGCGGCGATGCACGAGGATGCCGATGCGCTGGGTGTGCTGCGACCGGATCACGAGCCGCGAGCCACGGAGTTCGTGCCGTCAATGCTGCGCCTTATCGGGGATCTGGAGCGGCATGGCCTGGCCTACCAGGCAGACAATTCGGATGTGTGCTATTCCGTGCGCAAGTTCGATGGCTACGGCAAGTTGTCAGGCAAGTCTCTTGACGAACTGCGCGCGGGCGAGCGTGTCGAGGTTGCTGGCGGCAAGCATGATCCCCTCGATTTTGTGCTGTGGAAGCATGCCCGTGCGGAGGAGCCCGACGAGGTAAAGTGGGAATCCCCGTGGGGTGTCGGACGCCCGGGCTGGCATATCGAGTGCTCGGCAATGAGTTCCGAACTGCTGGGCGAGCACTTCGACATCCATGGCGGTGGTGCAGACCTGCAGTTTCCCCATCACGAGAACGAGATTGCGCAGAGTGAAGGTGCGCACCAATGCTCCTTCGTCAATTACTGGATGCACAACGGCTTTGTCCGTGTGGACGACGAGAAGATGTCGAAGAGCCTCGGCAACTTCTTCACCATTCGTGACGTGCTGAAAGACTATGCGCCAGAGGTTGTGCGCTTTTTCATCCTGCGGGCCCACTACCGCAGTCCGCTCAATTATTCCGATGCCCATCTGGTAGATGCCCGCAACGCACTGTCGCGCCTGTACACGGCCTTGCGCAACGTACCGCCGGCGGTTGGTGTCGGGCTCGACTGGTCCTCGCCCGCTGCCGCGCGTTTCAAGTTGGCGTTGGACGATGACTTCAACACGGCCGAGGCCCTGTCGGTACTCTTCGATCTGGCCAATGAGGTGAACCGGTCCCAGTCGGCGGAGGTGGCGGCTGAGCTCAAGGCGCTGGCGGGCGTACTGGGGCTGCTGGCGCAGGACCCCACTACCTTCCTGCAAGGCGGTGGTGACGGCGAGGATGGTGGCGCGGCGGAGATCGATGCAAAGATTGCTGCGCGTATCGCAGCCAAAAAAGCGAAAGATTTTGCCGAGGCCGACCGGATTCGTGCCGAATTGCTCGTCGCCGGCATTGTGCTTGAGGACACGCCGCAGGGAACAATCTGGCGGCGCGCCTGATCGCCTTACACCGCTGGCATCAAACCGAAAAGCCTCGCCGACCCTAGTGGTTTGCGAGGCTTTTTGCTGTGGGGCGGACGATGCGTGCCGTGTGGTCGTTCAGTGCAGGACGCGACCGTCGCGGCCCAGTACAGTCAGGTCGACAAAGCGCGATCCATTGTGATTGGACGGTGTGTAGCTCACCCGATAGCCGCCGACATCGATACTGCCGCCCTCGAGTATCGAGACCAGTTTTTCCCGGCTGGGATCCTTGCCAGCCCTCTTGAGGGCTTCGCTGACCAGCTTGGCGTTGATGTAGCCTTCGATGCCGTAATAGCTGAAATTGCTGTGCTTCGCCGAGGCCTGCAGGGCCTTCTGGTATTCCTTCACGACCGGCAGGGTGTCATTCCAGGGGTAGGGCATGACCTGGGAGATGCCGATGCCGTGCGCCTCCTTCGCGCCCAACTCTCCGACCAGCAGATCTGCCCCGATGGGAGACAGGGTCGAGAACTGAGGCATCTGTCCGGCCTTGCGCATCTGTCGAATGAATTCTGCGCTAGGTTTGTATAGGGTCGCCATGATGACCGCCTGCGGACTGGCCTTGGCGATCTGGGCGACGGCGGGGGCGACTTCCAGAGAGTTGCGTTCGATTGAGCCGACGGCAACCGGCTTGAGCTTGTGATGGGCGAGGGTGGCGGTCACGCCGTCCAGCCCTGATTTTCCGAAACCGTCGTTCTGGTAGAACACCGCGATGCTGGTGATGCCCAGGCCGACGAGGTGGTTGACGATGGCTTCCGTCTCGTCGGCATAGCTGGCACGCAGGTGGAACATGTAGCGATTGACAGGGCTGCGCAGGCTGCCCGCGCCACTGATGGTGCCGATCAGCGGAACCTTTGCCTCACTGAAGACTTTCATCGCCTCGGTTGTCGGTGACGAGCCGTAAAAGGCCATCAGCGCGAAAACCTTCTGCTCGTTGATCAGCTTGCGGGTGTTGGCGACCGTCTTCTCGGTTTCGTAACCATCGTCGAGAGCAACCAGCTCCACCTTCCGGCCGTTGATGCCGCCGCTGGCATTCAATTGCGCGAAGTAGGCGAGAGCGCCTTCCTTCATCTCTTTGCCGTAGGCGCCGTTGGGGCCACTGAACGGGGCCGACATACCCAGCGTGATGGTGGCGTCTCCTACCCCGGTTTCGGCTGCGTATCCAGGAGCGCTGGCCGTGAGCATCAGGCCGGCGCCAATACATGCGATCAGTTTCTTGATGGTGTGGAAGGGCATCATTGTCATTATTTTTTGTTAATCAAATCGGAGCCGGCCCCGAGTATAGGACAAAAAAAATGCCTTTCGGAAAGCACACGGGCCGACGTTGTTTCAACGTCGGCCCGTGTGTCAGGGTGCTGCGCTGCGGCAAGAATCAGGCGCCGAAGAAGTCCTTCACCTTGTCCATCCAGGACTTGGCCTTCGGGTTGTGACGCTCTGCATTGGAAGACGCGATTTCATCGAATTCCCGCAGTAGTTCCTTCTGTCTATCGGTCAGCTTGACAGGGGTTTCCACGATGACGTGCACCATCAGGTCGCCGGGGGCGTGGCTGCGTACGTTGCGGATGCCCTTGCCGCGCAGGCGGAAGACCTTGGCACTCTGGGTTTCGGCCGGAATGCGGATGCTCGCGGCACCGTCGAGGGTCGGGATCTCGATCTCGCCACCCAGGGCGGCGGTCGTGAAGCTGATCGGCATCTCGCAGTGCAGGTCGTCACCGTCCCGCTGGAAGACCGGATGCTGCTTGATGTGGATCTCTACGTAGAGGTCACCGGCAGGGCCACCATTGACGCCAGGCTCGCCGTGGCCGCTGTGGCGCAGGCGCATGCCGTCGTCGATGCCGGCGGGAATCTTTACTTCCAGGGTCTTCTGGCGCTTGATCCGGCCCGCGCCGCCGCAGGACGTGCAGGGCTCGGGGATGATGCGGCCGCTGCCATGGCACTTCGGGCAGGTCTGCTGGATCGAGAAGAAACCCTGCTGGATACGCACCTGGCCGGCGCCACCGCAGGTGGGGCAGGTCTTGGGCTGGGTGCCGGGCTTGGCGCCGCTGCCGTGGCAGCTGTCGCATTCCTCTAGGGCGGGGATGCGGATGGTTTTCTCGGCGCCGCGGGCGGCTTCCTCGAGGGTGATCTCAAGGTTGTAACGCAGGTCGGCGCCGCGATAGACGTTGGAACGCCCGCGTCCGCCGCCGCCACCGAAGATGTCTCCGAAGATGTCACCGAATGCGTCGGCAAAGCCTTCGAAGCCCTGGCCACCGCCACCGCCGCCGCCCATGGACGGATCGACGCCGGCATGGCCGTAGCGGTCGTAGGCTGCGCGCTTGTTGCTGTCGGTGAGGATCTCGTAGGCCTCCTTGGCCTCCTTGAACTTATCCTCGGCTTCCTTGTTGTCCGGGTTGCGGTCCGGGTGGTACTTCATGGCCAGCTTGCGGTAGGCCTTTTTCAGCTCATCCTCGGAGGCGTCGCGATTGACGCCGAGGATCTCGTATAAATCCCGTTTCGCCATTTTTGGGTGCTCTGGCTATCTTCTTGTGGAAAGGCCGAGCCGAGCGGCGCACGGGGCGCCGGCATGGCTCGGCCGGAACTGTCGATTCGGCAGTGATGCCGGACAGGCTTACTTCTTGTCCTTCACTTCGGTGAACTCGGCGTCGACCACATCAGGATCGTTGGCCTTGGAGCTGCTACCACCCGCGGCACCTGCACCTGCCGCGCCGGTGGCACCGGCTTCAGCCTGGGCCTGGGCGTAGATGTGCTCGCCGAGCTTCTGGCTGACGGCGGCCAGGGCTTCGCTCTTGGCATCGATGGCCGCCTTGTCGCCGGTCTTGATGGCTTCTTCGGCGTCCTTGATGGCGGCTTCGATCTTGGCCTTGTCTTCGCCGATCTTGTCGCCGTGCTCGGCCAGGGCCTTCTTCACGGAGTGGACCAAGGTGTCGAGCTGGTTGCGGGCATCGACCAGTTCGTGGGCCTTCTTGTCTTCCTCGGCGTGAGCCTCGGCATCGCGGACCATCTGCTGGATCTCGTCATCCGACAGGCCAGAGTTGGCCTTGATGGTGATCTTGTTTTCCTTGCCGGTGGCCTTGTCCTTGGCGGATACGTGGAGAATGCCGTTGGCGTCGATGTCGAAGGTGACTTCGATCTGCGGCATGCCGCGCGGGGCCGGCGGAATGTCGGACAGGTTGAACTGGCCGAGGCTCTTGTTGCCGGCGGCCATTTCGCGCTCGCCCTGCAGCACGTGGATGGTCACGGCGGACTGGTTGTCGTCGGCGGTGGAGAACACTTGCGAGGCCTTGGTCGGGATCGTGGTGTTCTTCTGGATCAGCTTGGTCATCACGCCGCCCAGGGTTTCGATGCCGAGGGACAGCGGGGAGACGTCGAGCAGCAGTACGTCCTTCACTTCGCCCTGCAGCACGCCGCCCTGGATGGAGGCGCCAACGGCGACGGCTTCGTCCGGGTTCACGTCACGGCGCGGGTCCTTGCCGAAGAATTCCTTCACCTTGTCGATGACCTTGGGCATACGGGTCTGGCCGCCGACCAGGATCACGTCGTCGATGTCGGAGACCTTCACGCCGGCGTCCTTCAGGGCCACACGGCAGGGCTCGATGGTGCGCTCGACCAGGTCTTCGACCAGGGATTCGAACTTGGCGCGGGTGATCTTCAGGGCCAGGTGCTTCGGGCCGGTGGCGTCGGCGGTGATGTAGGGCAGGTTGATTTCGGTCTGCTGACCGGAGGACAGCTCGATCTTGGCCTTTTCGGCGGCTTCCTTCAGGCGCTGCAGGGCCAGCACGTCATTCTTGAGATCGACGCCCTGTTCCTTTTTGAACTCGGTGACGATGTAGTCGATGATGCGCTGGTCGAAGTCTTCGCCGCCCAGGAAGGTGTCGCCGTTGGTGGCCAGCACTTCGAATTGGTGCTCGCCGTCGATGTCGGCGATCTCGATGATGGAGATGTCGAAAGTGCCGCCGCCAAGGTCGAACACGGCGATCTTGGAGTCGCCCGGCTTCTTGTCCATGCCGAAGGCCAGCGCGGCCGCGGTCGGCTCGTTGATGATGCGCTTCACTTCGAGGCCGGCGATCTTGCCGGCATCCTTGGTAGCCTGGCGCTGGCTGTCGTTGAAGTAGGCCGGAACGGTGATGACCGCTTCGGTGACTTCTTCGCCAAGGTAGTCTTCGGCGGTCTTCTTCATCTTGCGCAGCACTTCGGCGGAAACCTGCGGCGGGGCGATCTTCTTGCCGCGCACTTCAACCCACGCGTCGCCGTTGTCGGCCTTGGCGATGGTGAAGGGCATCAGGTCGATGTCCTTCTGCACTTCCTTCTCTTCGAAGCGGCGGCCGATCAGGCGCTTGATGGCGTAGAGGGTGTTGCGGGCGTTGGTGACGGCCTGGCGCTTGGCCGGGGCGCCACACAGGATTTCACCGTCGTCGGCGTAGGCGACGACGGACGGGGTGGTGCGTGCACCTTCGGAGTTCTCGATGACCTTCGGCTTGCCGCCTTCCATCACGGAAACGCAGCTGTTGGTGGTGCCGAGGTCGATGCCGATGATCTTGCCCATGAGTTTTCCTTCAGTTCGAATTCTGTTTGACATGCGCCCTGATGGAGTCAGAGCGCTGGCTTGTTACCGATATGGGGATGCCCTCGCCGCTTTCAAGCGGCGGATTTGGCTTTCGACACGACGACGAGCGCCGGGCGGATGGTGCGGTCGTGCAGCAGGTAGCCCTTCTGCAGCACATTGATAACCGTATTGGGTTCGCCGTCGGCCTCGATGGCACTGATGGCCTGGTGCTTGTTCGGATCGAACTTCTCGCCAACCGGATTGACCTCGACCACGTTGGCACCCTGGAAGGCGGAGACGAGTTGCTTGAGGGTCAGCTCGACGCCTTGCTTGAAGCTTTCGAGTGTGGCGTTCTCGGTGGCGAGGGCGGCTTCGAGGCTGTCCTTGACCGGCAGCATGGCCTGAGCGAACTTGTCGGCGGCGAATTTGCCGGCTTTGGCGATGTCGTCCTGAGCACGACGGCGGACGTTTTCGGTCTCGGCCTTGGCGCGCAGCCACGCATCATGGTGTTCCACCGCCTTCAATTCGGCTTGGCGGAGCTGTTCGGTAATGTTCGGCAGGGAGTCGACACTCGGCTCGTCGGCAGGCTGGGAGACTTGCTCGGCCGCGATGCCGGCAGCGTTTTCCACGAGTTCAGGTGCCTGCTTTTCGTCGGGGCTCAGCGGGGTGTCTTGGTCTTGCATGGGTAGGGCTCCTTTTTGGGACTCGCGATAACTTGGGGGCGCGGGTTAAGATTTCAAGGGGTAATTTTCATCTGCACCGCTCGATATCCACTGAGGGTGTAAAATTATGTTGAGTCCGGCGTGTCCCGGTCATCTTTCCAGGCTCTGGGGCGTAAAGCAGGTATGGAACAAGAACCCGGCAAAATCGGCAAATACAAGCTGCTCCGCGAGGTTGGCCGCGGTGCAACGGCAACCGTTTATCTCGCCGAGCACCCCCAGTACCCGGATCCGGTTGCGCTCAAGCTGATCCGTTTCGACGATAAGTCGAAGGACGAGGCGAAGTGGAACCGGCGGCTCCTCAAGCTGCTGCGGGCCGAGATGGACGTGTCCCGCCGCCTGGATCATCCGAACATCATCAAGATCTTCGATACCGCGGTCGAGAAGGATTACGCCTATATCGTCATGGAGTACTTCTCCGGCTCGACGCTGGAGCAGTACTGCACTTTCCAGAATTTGTTGCCGCTGCACCGGACGATCGGCGTCGTTTTCAAATGCTGCATGGCGCTGGATTACGCCTACCGCCAGGGCATCGTGCACCGGGACATCAAGCCGGCCAACATCCTGATCGACGAGCAGGATAACGTCAAAATCACCGACTTCGGGCTGGCCCTCAATATCTGCAAGAAGAGCGAGTCCGACTCGACCTTTATCATGGGGGTCGGGTCCCCGGCGTACATGAGCCCTGAGCAGATCAAGGGCTATCCGCTGAACCAGAAGACCGACCTGTTTTCACTTGGCGTCGTGCTCTTCCACATGCTGACCGGGCGTCTGCCGTTTAGGGCCAAGAATCCGGCCCAGCTGATCTACAAGATCCTCAATACCGAGCCGCCGCTGGTCTCACAGATCAATGCGGATCTGCCGGAGCAGCTGGATACGGTCATCCGCAAGGCGCTCGAGAAGGATCTGTACTCCCGTTACAAGAACGGCGCTGACTTTGCCAAGGACTTGTCGGCCGTGAGGTACAAGATCCTTGATGACTCCAGCCTCCCGCAGGATACGACGCGTTTCTCCATCCTCCGCAAGATGCCTTTCTTCGTTGAATTCGAGGACGTGGAGATCTGGGAGATCTTGCGTATTTCCCGCTGGCGCAAGGTGGATTCGAACACCCTGTTGATGCGCGAGGGGGATGCCGACCAGCGTTTCGGGATCGTCATCGACGGGTGTGTCGAGATCTCTGTCGATGGCCATCGTGTCTGCGAGCATGGCTATGGCGAGGTGTTCGGCGAGCTGGCCTATCTCGACCAGCAGGAGCACAAACATATGAGCACGGTGGTCACGACAACCTCCACCGTCTATCTGGAGCTCAACCCGGCGGCCTTGTCCCTGGCCACGGACGAATGTCAGGAGGCCTTCCGCTCCCGGCTCGTCACTGTTGTGGCGCGCCGCCTGGGGCAGGCCTACCGGGATCTGTCGAAGGATGGTCCGCCAGCCGAGCGCATCACGGCGAGCGGCTTTGGCATGGAGCTCCAGCTCGTCGACAACTGACGCGCGGGGCCGGCTTCAGGTGGCGTGGCGACCGAGATTCGCCCGTGTCCAGTGGCAGATGTCCTCGCTGCTGATGGCGCCTGATTGGCGTGCGATTTCCCGACCTTCACGAAGAAGGATGAGGGTCGGAATGCTGCGAATGCCAAAGCGCGCGGCCAGTCCGGGCTCTTCCTCCGTGTTTACCTTGCCCAGCCTGACCCGCGGCTCGAGCTTGGAGGCGGCGCTCGCAAACGCGGGTGCCATGCTGCGGCAGGGGCCGCACCAGGCGGCCCAGAAGTCCACCAGCAGGGGAAGGCTGCTGCGTTCCGCATGAGAGGCAAAGTTTGCGCTGGTCAGGTGCAAGGCCTGGCCGGTGAATAGGGTCTGCTTGCACTTGCCGCATTGCCCAGCGTCATCGAGGCGTGTGGCGGGCATGCGGTTGAGTGTATGGCAGTGGGGACAGGCAATCAGCACTGTGTCGCTCATCGAGGGGCTCCGGGAGGTCTTTTGCCTACCTATGTTGGGTGGGGCGTCCGCGTTTCAAGCGGGATCTGTCGGTTATATCGTGAAAATCTAAAGTTCCACCAAAATCGGTCGAAATTCTGCCTGTAACGCGATGTCCGCGTGGGCGGAAGGAGGTGGCGTGTGGGGCGGGGAAGCACTTATGGGATCAGTCGGGTCGACAACGAAACCAGCCGCACCCACGGCTGGCTGGTGACGATCCAGCGGCGCGGTGTGATCTATCGCAAGCATTTCAGTGATGGCGTCTTCGGCGGACGGCAGCGCTCGTTCTCGGCCGCGAAGGCGTATCGGGACGAGGTTATCGCGGCGCACCCACCGTTATCGATGCAGGAATATTCCAACATCGTCAAGAAGAACAACCGCTCTGGCGTGGTCGGGGTGTGTCGTTACTGCGCCTCGGAAACTCGTGACTTGCCTGAGGAAAAGCAGCGCTGGTTCTGGGTCGCGTCGTGGCCACTGCCGGATGGAAAACGCAAGCGGGTCAAATTCTCCGTCAAGAAATACGGGGAGGACGGTGCTTTCCAGATGGCTATGGATGCCAGATCGGCGGCCCTCGGAAAACTGGTGGGGGCCTTCGATCCCGGAGCGGTGCGGCGCAAGAGCGTGCGGCGCCGTGCTGCGCGGGTGGGCTCGCCCGGCGCGCACTGATTCTGACGGCGGTGCTTGCTAGTCTTTGTCGCCGAGGGCAAGGCTGACCAGCCAGGTCAGCAGGCTGTAGAGCAGGGCGCCCCAAAAGGCTGTCGCGAAGTCGGGAACGGCGAAGCCGTGCACCAGGCCGGATACGGACCAGAACATCAGGGCGTTGATGACCAGCATGAACAGGCCAAGGGTCAGCACCGTGAACGGTAGCGTGATGATCAGCAGCACGGGGCGGATGATCGCGTTCACGAAGCCCAGCAGGAGCGCGCTCAGCAGTGCAGCGGTATAGCTGTCTACGCGGATGCTGGTAACGACTTCCGGTACCAGCATCAGGGCAATTGCATTGAGCACCCAGCGGACGAGCAATTTCATGTCACTCCCTCTTGTGGGTCGATCGCAGGCGATGCGCCCTTGGCCATCATGCAAGTGCCCCCGCGGCGCGGGCCCGTTCTGCCTGGCGGTTCAGTTCATCGTTGCCGGGACGACCTTCGTCGAGCCAGTTTCCCAGGTGGCTTAGGCTCAAGCGGGTCAGCGCTTCGATCCAGTCCTGCCGTTCATTGAGGCACGGGATATAGCTGAAACGCTGGCCGCCGGCGTGGAGGAAGGCTTCGCGACATTCCATGTTGATTTCTTCCAGCGTCTCCAGGCAGTCGGAGACGAAGCCCGGGCACATGACCTCTACCGACGAGGCACGTTTGTCGCGTGCCAGTTGCTCAAGCGTCGGCTGCGTGTAAGGGGTGAGCCATTCCGCCTTGCCGAAGCGGGACTGGAAGCTGACGATCACGCGCTCCTCGGGAAGTTGTAGTGCCTCCCGCAGCAGGCGGGCCGTTTTGTGGCACTCGCAGTGGTAGGGGTCGCCCAGGTCGAGGGAGCGGCGTGGAATGCCATGGAAGCTGAGAACCAGTTTGTCTGCCTGGCCTTCCTTCTTCCAGTGATCCCGCACCGATTGCGCCAGCGCGGAAATATAGCCAGGGTCGTCGCCAAAGCTGCGCACGTAGCGGATGTCGGGGAGGTTGCGCCAATGGCGCAGGCAGTCGGCCACCTCGTCGATGACGGTCGCGGTGGTGCTGGCGGCAAACTGGGGGTAGAGCGGAACGACCAGGATGCGGGTGCAGCCGGTGTTTCGCAGCGCATCCAGCTGCTGGCGGATGGAGGGTTGGCCATAACGCATGGCCCAGCTCACTTGCAGGTCGGGCTGGCCGGCATGGGTCAGGAAGCCGGCCAGCAGTTTCGCCTGCTTTTCGGTGTGAACCTTGAGCGGCGAGCCCTCGTCGGTCCACACGCTGGCGTACTTGGCGGCAGACTTGGCGGGGCGGGTCCGGAGGATGATGCCATTGAGGATCGGCCACCAGATGAGGCGGGGAATCTCGACGACCCGTGGGTCCGACAGGAACTGCTTCAGATAGGGGCGGAGTGCTTCCGGCGTGGCCGCAGCGGGTGTGCCGAGATTGACCAGAAGGATACCGGTGCGAGGCGTTTGGCCATGGGTGTAGGCTGGCTCCTGCCAGTAGCGGGACATGGCGTCTTTCGTCAGTTGTGGCCCGAAAGGGCGCTGGTTAGCAGGCGGGCGGTGACGTCCACAATGGGGATCACCCGTTCGTAGGCCATGCGGGTGGGGCCGATGACGCCGACGGAGCCAACAAGCTGGCCGTCCACTTCATAGGGTGCGGTGATGACGCTGCAGTCGTCGAGGGGGCTCAGCCCGCTCTCGCCGCCGATGAAGATCTGCACGCCCTGGGCCCGGTTGGAGATGTCGAGGAGTTGCATCAGGCCGGTCTTCTGTTCGAACAGCTTGAAGAGTTCGCGCAGGCGGGCCATGTTGGAGGAAAGGTCTTCGGCGTCGAGCAGGTTGGTTTCGCCGGAGATCACGTAGGTGCTTTGGGTTTCCTCCAGCGCTTCACTGCCGGCCTCCACGGCTGCGCTCATCAGGTCTGTCATGTCGGAGCGCAGCTGCTTGAGTTCGTCCTGGATGCGGGTGCGGATTTCCGGAAATGCCAGGCCGGCGAAGTGCTGGTTGAGGTAGTTGGCGGCGGTGACCAGTTCGGCTGCACTGTATTGGCGTTTGGTGAACAGGATGCGGTTCTGTACGTCACCACCGGTGGTGACGAGAATCAGCAAGACCCGGGTTTCCGACAGGCTGACGAATTCGATCTGGCGGATCTTGATGGCGTCCTGCTTCGGAGAGATCACGACGCCGGCAAAGTGCGTGAGGCCGGACAGCAGTTGGGACGCTGCGTTGATGACCCGCTGCGGTTCGCCGGGCTGGATCTGCCCCTTGATCTCCTGCATCTGGCCCAGGTCGATGGGCTGCACAGTGAGCAGGCTGTCCACGAAGAAGCGATAGCCCCGTGCCGTGGGGACCCGGCCGGCGGATGTGTGCGGGCTGGTGATGAAGCCGAGCTCTTCCAGGTCCGACATCACGTTGCGCACCGTCGCAGGGGACAGCTTGAGGCCGGAATGCCGCGACAGAGCACGCGAGCCGACCGGCTGGCCGTCGGCGATGTAGTGCTCCACCAGGGTCTTGAGGAGGATTTGCGAACGTTGATCGAGGCTGGTCATGGTCGAAGACTCGGAGAGACGCAGGGATTCTAAGGAAGGGACGCGCTCATGAGAAGCATGAATGGTGCCGGTTGGTTCTGTTTTGTCTTGGCCGCCTGCGTCGTTCGCGAATAATGTGGTTTAATCGGTCCATGACCTGTGAGTTCAAGACGATTGCGCTGATCGGCAAGTATCAGACCCCCGAGGTGGCTGAAGCAGTGCTTCGGCTGGCCAATCATTTGCGAGGCCTGGGGCTCCAGGTGCTGATCGAACAGGGGACGGCGAGTTCCACTGGGCTGACATCGGGGTTCTCGGTTGCCAGCTATGAGGAAATCGGTGTCCAGGCCGATCTTGCGATTGTACTTGGGGGGGACGGCACGCTTCTCAATAGTGCATGCCGGCTGGCCGAGTATGAGGTGCCGCTGGTCGGGGTCAATCAGGGGCGACTCGGCTTCCTGACCGACATCTCCCGCGAGGTGGCGCTCGAAAAGATCAGCGAAGTGCTCGAGGGCCGGTATTCGGAGGAAAGCCGGGTGTTGCTCGACGCCGAGGTGCTCCGAAACGGAAAGCGCGTTTTTCATACGCTGGCACTCAATGACGTGGTGGTGAACAAGGGCGATCTTGGTCGCATGATCGAGTTCGATCTGCGTATCGACGGAGAGTTCGTCTACACCCAGCGTTCCGACGGCATGATCATCTCGACACCGACCGGCTCGACTGCCTACGCCCTGTCGGCCAACGGCCCGATCCTCCACCCGAGCGTGGATGGCATTGCGCTGGTGCCGATGTGCCCCCATGCGCTGACCGCGCGTCCGATCACGTTGCCGGACCGCTGTCGCATCGAAATCGTGTTGTTGCCGCCGCACGATTCCCGTGTTCATTTCGACGGGCAGACGCGCTACGACACGCGGGCGGGCGACACGCTGCAGATCACTCGCTCTCCCCACCGCGTTCGCCTGTTGCATCCTGTGGGTTACAGCTATTTTGCGATGCTGCGTGAAAAGCTGCACTGGAGCTCCACGCCCCGCCACGGCTGACCCGCTCAATTTCCCTCTGTTCTCATGCTGCGTCATCTTTCCATTCGCGACTTTGTGATTGTCGATCAGCTCGAGCTCGACTTCGAGGCTGGTTTCGGTGCGTTGACCGGGGAGACCGGGGCGGGCAAGTCGATCCTGCTGGATGCCCTGGGGCTGGTGTTGGGCGGAAAGGCCGAGAGCGGTGTCGTACGGACCGGGCAAGCGAAGGCTGAAATCCTCGCCGAGTTCGATCTTCCGGACGGCGGGGCATTGAGGGACTGGTTGATCGAGCAGGAGCTGGACTCCGGTGAGGGCTCGGTGCTGATGCGCCGGGTCATCGACAGCGGGGGGCGCTCCAAGACCTGGCTCAATGGTGTTCCGGTGGTGTTGGCTCAGATGCGGGCCGCCGGTGAGTGGTTGGCGGACATACACGGCCAGCACGCCCATCATGCGCTGTTGCGTGCGGATGCGCAGCTGGAGCTGGTTGATGCGCATGGTGGTCTGTCTGCCCAGGTGGAGGACGTGGCTGAGTCGTATCGCGCCTGGTCTGCTTTGCGGAGGGCGCGGGAGGCTGCCGAGCATGGAGCCCTCTCCACGGAAAGGGAGCGCGAACTGTTGGCCTGGCAGGTCAATGAATTGCGTGAGCTGGCCTTCGACCCGCAGGAGTGGGCGACGCTCAATCAGGAACAGACCCGTCTGGCTCACGCTGCCGGTTTGATTGCTGGCAGTGCCGAAGTGCTGGAAGGGCTGGCGGACAGTGAATATGCGGTGGTGTCGCAGCTCGATCGCCTGCTTGCGCGAGTCGCCGACATGGCTGAGCACGATGGGCAGCTTGCAGATGTACAGGAATTGCTCGGCGGAGCGAGCATTCAGCTTGATGAGGCGCTGCATGCCATGCGCCGTTATCGGGACAGACTCGATGTGGATCCCGAGCGCTTGGCTGAGATCGATCAGCGCATTCAGGCTGTGACCGGCATGGCCCGCAAGCACAAGGTGACACCCGAGGCGCTCCCCGATCTCATGGCCGACAGCGTGCTGCGCCTGGAGCGTTTGACGCGGCAGGCCGATCCAGAAGCGCTGGCGCGGGAGGAGTCCGTGGCCAAGGCGCATTTCATGGCCGCGGCTGGAGTCTTGTCCGCTGCGCGCCGAAGTGTGGCAGAGGCGCTGTCGGCGGCGGTGACCGATGCGATGCAGTCGCTCGCGATGGCCGGCGCGCGTTTCGAAATTGCCGTCAGGTCGGTGGAGGAAGGCTGTGCCAGTGGCTTGGAGACGGTGGAGTTCCTGGTGACGGCGAATGCCAGCCAGCCGCTCCGGCCCCTCGCCAAGGTCGCGTCAGGCGGCGAGTTGTCGCGGATCGGCCTCGCGATCCAGGTCATTGCGAGTCGGAGCGCAGCCACCCCGACGCTGATTTTCGATGAGGTCGATGTCGGCATCGGGGGGCGGGTGGCCGAGATCGTCGGGCGTTTGCTCAAGCAGCTGGGTAGCGATCGCCAGGTGATGTGCGTCACCCACCTGCCTCAGGTGGCGGCCCAGGCTGATTGGCAATGGACCATCTCGAAGGATACGCGTGACGGCCAGACGCTCTCCCGTGTCAGGTGCTTGAGCCCTGGCGAGCGTATCGAGGAAATCGCTCGCATGCTGGGTGGTGTCCACATTACGGATACCACCCGCGATCATGCGGCGGAGATGCTGGGCCTGCAGCGCGCCGGTTGAGGCAATTGGTGCTCAGGTGCTGGAAACGGGTCCGCTGCCAGGACGGTTGGGGCAGGGATCTTTCTTGCAGTCCGCGTACAGATAGAGCGCGTGTTCGCGAACGACGAAGCCGCGCTCCTCAGCGATCCGGTTTTGTCTTTCCTCGATGGCCGGATCGAAGAACTCTTCGACCTTGCCACATTGCAGACACACGAGGTGGTCATGGTGATGCCCCTCGTTGAGTTCGAACACCGCCTTGCCAGACTCGAAGTAATGGCGTTCGAGGAGGCCGGCCTGTTCGAACTGGGTGAGCACGCGATACACGGTGGCCAGCCCGATGTCCATGTCTTCGGCGATCAGCAGTCGATAGACGTCTTCCGCCGTCAGATGCCGATTCTCCACCTTCTGGAACAGGTCGAGGATCTTGAGTCGCGGGAAGGTGGCCTTGAGGCCGATACTTTTGAGGTTCTGCGAATTGCTGGACATGGGAGCCCCGAAAACTTGGATGCGCCGGCCGAAAGTCCGGCCAGCCCCGTATGATATAGTTTCAGACCAACCTTGAGAATGCGGCCGTCCAGCCGCTGTCCGTTCCGCCCTTCCCGAAACGCCATGCGCAAACTGTTCTTCTCTGTCCTGCTGGTTGCTGTTCTGCCTGGTTGCACCGCTGTCGGCAACTTCTTCAAACCCTACAGGATCGACGTCCGGCAGGGCAATTTCGTGACCCAGGAAATGGTGTCGCAGCTCAAGTCCGGCATGACGCGGGATCAGGTGCGTTTCGTTCTGGGAACGCCGCTGGTGACCGATGTCTTTCATGCGGACCGTTGGGATTACATCTACCGTTTTCAGCCGGGCAAGGGGGGGCTCCAGGAGCGTCGTTTGACCGTGATTTTTGAAGACGGCAAGTTGGCGCGCCTGGAGGGGGATGTCCGCGCGGGCGAGGCACCTTCGCAGCCCTGAGCGGGGCAGGTCTCTAACTGTTATTACGTTTCTCCGGATTTTTCATGACTCAAGTTCGTATCGCGATTGCTGGTGCCTCCGGTCGGATGGGGCGGATGCTCATCGAGGCAACCCTCAAGGATGCCGATGCCGTGCTGGTTGCTGCCTTCGAGCGTCCCGAAAGCACCTTCATCGGCAAGGATGCCGGGGATCTGGTGGGTTCTCCGTGCGGTGTAGCCATTACCAGTGACGTGGCGGCCGGTCTGGCGCAGGCGGATTGCCTGATTGACTTCACCCGGCCGGAGGGCACGCTGCATCATCTCCAGTTGGCCAAGGCCGCGGGGTGCGGCATGGTGATCGGCACGACGGGTTTCTCCGCAGAAGAGAAGGCTGCAATCGGCGCTGCGGCGCAGGGTATTCCTGTGGTCTTCGCCCCCAACATGGCGGTCGGCGTGAATGCGGTCTTCAAGCTGCTGGACGTGGCGGCGCGCATTCTCAATGAAGGTTACGACGTGGAGGTTATCGAGGCGCATCATCGGCTCAAGGTTGATGCGCCCTCGGGTACCGCCTTGCGCATGGGGGAGGTCGTCGCTTCGGCGCTCGGTCGCGATCTCGAGTCCTGCGCCGTTTATGGGCGCGAGGGCGTAACCGGCGAACGGGATGGTCAGACGATTGGTTTCGCGACGGTGCGTGGTGGGGACATCGTGGGTGACCATACGGTGCTTTTCGCCGGCATCGGTGAGCGCATCGAGATCACCCACAAGTCGGGCAGCCGCATGCCTTATGCCCTGGGAAGCCTGCGGGCGGCCCACTTCATTGCCGGGCGCAAGACTGGGCTGTTCGACATGCAGGACGTGCTTGGTCTGAGGTAAGCTGACCCAGCGCGGCCTAGGTCCAGGTCGCGGGGTGCCCTGCCGATCCTTCCGGTAGCCTGGCTCGGGCGGGGGTGCCCTCACTTCCGTTCGTTTTCGTGAGGTCGTCATCTTGACCGTTTCCGCGATCGCTTCGAGTTTTTCTGATGCCGAGCTTGGGCGGGCATTGAGGGCTTTTGTGGTTGACGGGGTTGCTGCGGGAAGGTTTGGGGTGGTCGACGATGTCCAGGGGGCATCGCCGGAGGTGATTTTCCGGCTGCTGAGGCAGCTGCTGCAATCCCAGGATGAGGCGGCGCGTGAGCTGCTGGATCTGCGCGAGCGTTTGAGTCTCGCGCTGCAGAATACAGAAGCCGGGTTGTGGGACTGGGATCTCGCCAGCGCAACGGTAGTCATGGATGCGCATTGGCAGGTCATGCTCGGTTATGACCCGGCCGAGTTGTCAAGTGAGTTTTCCTCGTGGATGCCGCTCCTGCATGCGGATGATCGCGAGTTGTTGCACCATCAGGTGGTTGCTCATCTGCGCGGGGAGCTGGATTGCTTCGAGGCACAGTTCCGCATTCTCGATAAGACCTCCAAGTGGCGCTGGATTCTCGTCAAGGGGCGGGCCAGTGCGCGTGGTAGTAATGGGCGCTGGACCCGCATGATGGGCATCTACCGGGATATCACCCGCGCCAAGAGTGCCGAGCTCGAGCTTTTGCATGCCAAGGAACAGGCTGAGGCAGCCAATCGGGCCAAGAGCGATTTTCTGGCCAACATGAGCCATGAAATCCGCACTCCGATGAACGGCATCATCGGCATGACGGAGCTGGCGCTCGACACTCGGCTTGATGATGATCAGCGGGAATACCTGAATACCGTCAAGAGTTCTGCGGATTCCCTGTTGCGCATCATCAATGATGTACTCGACTTTTCCAAGATCGAGGCGGGGCGGCTGAATCTCGAGCAGGTCGAGTTTTCGCTGCGTGCCCTGCTGAGCGACACCATGAAGTCCCTCGCCCTGCGGGCGTATCAAAAGGGGGTTGAGTGCTTCTACTACGTGAGTCCGGAGGTGCCGGCCGCCTTGATTGGTGATCCTACCCGCCTGCGTCAGGTGCTGACCAATCTCGTCGGCAACGCGATCAAATTTACGGACAGGGGGGAGGTCGAGGTCGTGGTGCGTGCCCGCCTGCTCGACGGGGGGGGGGCGATCCTCGATGTTGATGTGCGGGACTCCGGGGTCGGGATCGCCGAAGACAAGTACGCCACGATTTTCGGGGTGTTTTCCCAGGCTGACGAATCCACGACCCGCAAATACGGCGGAACCGGCCTGGGGCTGGCGATCTGCAAGCGCATCGTCGAGTTGATGGGTGGTTCGATTTCAGTGTCGAGTGAGATCGGCGCGGGTAGTACCTTCAGTTTTTCGGTTCATGTCGATGTGGCTTCGCCGGAGGTCGTGGAGCGTCAGTCTTTTGGTGGTCGCCGTGTCCTGCTGGCGGCAGGCAATGAGGCGCTGCGCCGTTGTGTCGGTGCGCAGTTGCGTTCCCTGGGGCTGGAAGTCAGGGATGTGGCCGGCGGTGACGAGTTACTTGTCCAGTTGCAGGCTGCTCAGAATGGCGGTGTGCCGTATGACTGGTTGTTGATGGATGCGGCGATGCCTGCGCCTGGAGGCTACGCCCTGGCTGAGAGGCTGATCAAAGGCTGGCCTCGTCTGGATCGGCTGATCATGATGCTGGACGCCAATACGCAACGGGGCGACTCGGTAAAGTGTGAGCACTTCAAGCTTGGGGCTCGCCTGATCAAGCCGTTTTCGGAGTTCGATCTGGTGGATGCGCTGCGTTTGTCGTTGCAAGGCGGGGTGGCTGCGGAGACGCGTTTCCTGGCGTACGAGCCGGCTGCTCCTCTTTCTTTGGCTCGCCCAGGGCGGGCGTACGACATCCTGTTGGTGGAAGATAATCCGGTGAACCAGACCGTGGCCGTCAAGATGTTGGAGAAAGCTGGCTACTCGATCACGCTGGCGTCGAATGGCATGGAGGCTGTCGAGTGCTTCGACAAGGGGCATTTCGATCTGATTCTGATGGATGTCCAGATGCCGGTGATGGGTGGTTTCGAGGCGACCCAAGCTATCCGGGCGCGGGAGGCCCGACGCAGTTGGGCGGCTGGGGGGCAGTGGCGGTTTACGCCGATCGTTGCCATGACGGCGCATGCGATGCAGGGGGATCGTGACCGCTGTCTTATGGCGGGTATGGATGACTATATTGCGAAGCCCATCAAGCCCGCTGAGCTGTTTGCGGCGATCGAGCGCGTCATGGGGAGTGGCGAGGGCGGGGATCAAGGTGGCGAGGAGGGCGGCTCCTGCATTGATCTTGGCGCCGATGGCGAGGTTGCCAGCCTTGCTGCGACTCTGGAACTCCTCGATGGTGACGAGTCTGCACTTCAGCAGTTGATCGCGTTGTTCTTCAATGACCTGGAGCGCAACCGCAAGGCGCTGGAGCAGGCGCAGCGTAACGATGATTTTGCAAGCATTCGTAACCTGGCGCACTCGATCAAGGGGGCTGCAGGGGTGTTTCATGCAGATGCTGTCGTGACTGTGGCGCAGCGTCTGGAGCTGGCTGGCAAGAACCAGGATGGCCCTGCCGCGCACCGGGAGTTGCCCGAATTGCTAAATGCGCTTGGCGCGCTTGCGGGTGTGTTGCGCAAGGCGCGAAAAGCAGCATAGTTTGTCAGTATTCCTACAGTCGGGTTTGCCGGACGCAGCGGCCTCAGGCTATAATTAGAAAGTTTCTTACGGGATGGCCTTCAGGGCGATCCCGTTTTTCATGTGTAGCCCGCTACGCATGCAAGTTGTTCAATCACAAGATTTGATTTCGAGGAGTTCGCCGTGTCAGCTTTCCCGCCCGCCATTCTTGTTCTTGCCGACGGGACGGTGTTCTACGGCAAAGGCATCGGGGCTATTGGTGCAACCGTCGGTGAGGTGGTGTTCAACACTTCCATGTCCGGCTATCAGGAAATCCTCACCGACCCGAGCTACTGTCGCCAGATCGTCACGCTCACCTATCCCCACATCGGGAACACCGGCATCAATCAGGAAGACAGCGAAGCCTCCAAGGTTTTTGCGTCCGGCCTGGTGATTCGCGATCTGCCCCTGGTAGCGTCGAACTGGCGTAGCGAGCAGTCGCTGGATGCCTATCTCAAGGCCGAGAACATCGTCGCGATTGCCGGCATCGACACCCGTAAGCTCACGCGCATCCTGCGTGAAAAGGGCGCGCAGAGTGGCTGTATCGTCACGGCTGCAACGGCTGCCGAACTGAACGTGGAGTCCGCGCTGGCGCAGGCCCGGTCCTTCCCGGGGCTTGCCGGCATGGATCTCGCCAAGGTCGTGTCTGCCACCGAGTCTTATCCCTGGTCGGATGGCGAATGGCGTCTGGATGTCGGGTATGTGGCCCAGGAGAATCCGCGCTTCCACGTCGTGGCCTACGACTACGGCGTCAAGCGCAACATCCTGCGCATGCTCGCCGAGCGCGGCTGTCGCCTGACGGTGGTGCCGGCCCAGACCCCCGCCGCGGAAGTGTTGGCCCTCAATCCCGACGGTGTCTTCCTGTCCAATGGACCTGGGGATCCGGAGCCCTGTGATTACGCCATCGAGGCCATTCAGCAGGTGCTGGCAAAGGGTATTCCGACCTTTGGTATCTGTCTGGGCCACCAGTTGCTTGCGCTGGCGTCCGGTGCCAAGACCATGAAGATGAAGTTCGGTCATCATGGCGCGAACCATCCGGTGAAGGATCTCGATTCCGGCCAAGTGCTGATCACCAGTCAGAACCATGGTTTTGCGGCCGATGCAGCAACCCTGCCTGCGAATGTGCGTGTGACCCACGTGTCGCTGTTCGATGGCAGCCTGCAAGGTCTGGCGCGCACTGACGTGCCCGCCTTCTCCTTCCAGGGGCACCCGGAGGCGAGCCCCGGTCCGCACGACGTGGCCTACCTGTTTGACCGATTCATCTCGCTGATGGAGGCGAGGAGCTGAAGCCGATCGTCACGGTGGTGCGCCGCGACGCACCAGTTCTCGATCAACCGCTTTCCAGTCTCTGAAGAACCATGCCCAAACGTACAGACATCAAGACCATTCTCATCATCGGCGCCGGCCCGATCATCATCGGCCAGGCCTGTGAATTCGACTACTCCGGCGCGCAGGCCTGCAAGGCATTGCGCGAAGAGGGTTACAAGGTTGTGTTGGTTAACTCCAATCCGGCCACCATCATGACTGATCCGGAAACGGCTGACGTCACCTACATCGAGCCGATTACCTGGCAGGTCGTCGAGCGCATCATCGACAAGGAGCGCCCGGATGCCGTGCTGCCCACGATGGGTGGCCAGACCGCGCTCAACTGCGCCCTCGACCTCGCACGAAACGGCGTGCTCGAGAAGTACGGTGTGGAGCTGATCGGCGCCAAGGAAGAGGCCATCGACAAGGCTGAGGACCGCATGAAGTTCAAGGACGCCATGACCAAGATTGGTCTGGGTTCTGCGCGGTCCGGCGTCGCCCACAGCATGGACGAGGCCCTGCAGGTGCAGGCCGAAATCGGCTTCCCGGTCATCATCCGCCCGTCCTTCACCCTGGGCGGCACCGGTGGTGGCATCGCCTACAACCCGGAAGAGTTTGCGGAAATCTGCAAGCGTGGCCTGGAGGCATCGCCGACCAATGAGCTGCTGATCGAAGAGTCGCTGATCGGTTGGAAGGAATACGAGATGGAAGTGGTCCGTGACACCGCGGACAATTGCATCATCGTCTGTTCCATCGAGAACCTGGACCCGATGGGCGTGCACACCGGTGACTCCATCACCGTGGCGCCGTCCCAGACGCTGACCGACAAGGAATACCAAATCCTGCGCAACGCCTCAATCGCGGTGCTGCGCGAGATCGGCGTAGATACTGGTGGTTCCAATGTCCAGTTCGCGATCAACCCGAAGGACGGTCGGATGATCGTCATCGAGATGAATCCGCGGGTGTCCCGTTCCTCCGCGCTGGCTTCCAAGGCGACTGGTTTCCCGATCGCCAAGGTGGCGGCCAAGCTCGCCGTCGGCTTCACCCTCGACGAGCTGAAGAACGACATCACCGGTGGCGCGACGCCGGCGTCCTTCGAGCCGTCCATCGACTACGTGGTCACCAAGATCCCGCGTTTTGCTTTCGAGAAGTTTCCGCTGGCCAATGATCGCCTGACCACCCAGATGAAGTCTGTGGGCGAGGTGATGGCCATGGGCCGCACTTTCCAGGAGTCCTTCCAGAAGGCCCTGCGCGGTCTCGAGACCGGCGCCTACGGCCTGGATGAGGTCGAAGCCGATCAGGATGATCTGGAGCGCGAACTCAGCGAACCGGGCTCCCAGCGTATCTGGTACGTGGGCCAGGCCTTCCGCGAAGGCATGACCCTCGAGCAGGTGCATGCGCTGACCCGCATCGATCCCTGGTTCCTGATCCAGATCGAAGACATCATCAAGACCGAGAAGTCTCTGGTGGGCCGTTCCCTCAAGGGCATCAATGCGGCCGAGCTGCGCGAGCTGAAGCGCAAGGGCTTTGCCGACCGTCGCCTGGCCAAGCTGCTGGCCACCGACGAAACCTCCGTGCGTCTGCACCGTCACGCCGCCGGCGTGCGCCCAGTCTTCAAGCGTGTGGATACCTGCGCTGCTGAATTCGCCACTTCCACCGCGTATCTGTACTCCTCTTATGAGGACGAGTGTGAGGCGCTGCCGACCAGCAACAAGAAGATCATGGTGTTGGGCGGTGGCCCGAACCGGATTGGCCAGGGCATCGAGTTCGACTACTGCTGTGTGCATGCCGCGATGGCCATGCGCGAAGACGGGTACGAGACCATCATGGTCAACTGCAACCCGGAAACCGTGTCCACCGACTACGACACCTCGGATCGCCTGTACTTCGAACCGCTGACCCTCGAGGACATCCTCGAGATTGTCGCCGTCGAAAAGCCTGTTGGCGTGATCGTTCAGTTCGGCGGCCAGACTCCGCTGAAGCGTGCTCGTGAGCTCGAAGCCAACGGCGTGCCCATCATCGGCACCAGCCCGGACATGATCGACGCTGCCGAAGACCGTGAGCGCTTCCAGAAGCTGCTGTTCGAACTGGGTCTGAAGCAGCCGCCCAACCGCACCGCCCGTACGCCGGAAGACGCTGTCCGCCTCGCAGCCGAGATCGGCTACCCGCTGGTGGTGCGCCCGTCCTACGTGCTGGGTGGCCGGGCGATGGAAATCGTCCATGAGCAGAAGGATCTCGAGCGTTACATGCGTGAGGCCGTCAAGGTCTCCAACGATTCCCCAGTGCTGCTCGACCGCTTCCTGAACGACGCGACCGAAGTGGACGTGGATGCCTTGTCCGACGGCAAGCGCGTCATGATCGGCGGCATCATGGAGCACATTGAGCAAGCCGGCGTTCACTCGGGTGACTCCGCCTGTTCCCTGCCGCCTTACACGCTGTCGCAGAAGCTGCAGGACGAACTGCGTCGCCAGACCGAGGCGATGGCCCGGGCGCTGAACGTGTGTGGTCTGATGAACGTGCAGTTCGCGATCCAGGGCGAGGGTGATGACGCGGTGGTCTATGTGCTTGAGGTGAATCCGCGTGCATCCCGGACCGTTCCGTTCGTCTCCAAGGCTTGTGGCCTGCCGCTGGCGAAGATCGCTGCGCGCTGCATGGCCGGCCGCAGCCTCGACGATCAGGGCGTTGTCGGTGAAGTCGTGCCGCCGTACTACTCCGTGAAGGAAGCCGTATTCCCCTTCGTCAAGTTCCCGGGTGTCGACACCATCCTCGGGCCCGAGATGAAGTCCACTGGCGAGGTCATGGGCGTCGGCCGTACGTTTGCCGAAGCCTTCGTGAAGAGCCAGCTTGGAGCCGGGGTGCGTCTGCCGACTTCCGGCAAGGCCTTCATCAGCGTCAAGCACACCGACCGCCCGAAGGCGGTTGAGGTTGCGCGCGAGCTGATCGACCTCGGGTTCTCGGTTGTCGCTACCCGCGGCACTGCTGCGGCGATTTCCGCTGCAGGTTTGACCGTTTCCGCGGTCAATAAGGTGAACGAAGGGCGTCCGCACATTGTGGATATGATCAAGAACAACGAGATCAGCCTCGTCATTAACACGGTCGAGGAGAAGCGTCAGGCCGTTACCGACTCCCGCTCCATTCGGACCAGTGCCCTGGCTGCGAAGGTTACCGTTTACACGACTATCGAAGGTGCGCGGGCGGCCTGCATGGGCATGCGTCATCTGGCAGGGCTTGAGGTTTATTCCCTGCAAGGCCTCAATGGCGAGCTGGTGAAGGCATGAACAAGGTACCGCTGACCGTTGCTGGCGCAGAGTTGCTGCGCCAGGAGCTGCATCGCCTGAAGACCGTTGATCGTCCGGATGTCATTGCGGCGATCGCAGAGGCGCGTTCCCATGGAGACCTTTCCGAAAACGCCGAATACGACGCGGCCAAGGAGCGGCAGGGCTTCATCGAGGGACGCATTCGTGAGGTGGAAGGCAAGCTCTCAAATGCCCAGATCATCGATCCGAAGCTGCTGGATGCGGATGGCCGATGTGTCTTCGGCGCCACCGTCGAACTCGAAGATCTGGACACCGGCGAAACGGTGACTTACCAGATCGTCGGTGACGACGAGGCGGACATCAAGGCTGGCAAGATCGCGATCAGCTCTCCGATCGCTCGGGCGCTGATCGGCAAGTTTGCCGGCGATGTGGCTGAAGTGCAGGCTCCCGGCGGCGTGCGTGAGCTTGAACTGATCGACGTTCGTTACGAGTAATCAGGCCTCATGTCCCGACTGGCGGAATACGTCTACAGCACCCTGATCACCCTGTGGGTTGGGGCGCTGTGGGCGATCGGCTATCTTGCCGCTCCCACGCTGTTCCGCTTGCTCGACGACCGGATGCTGGCAGGGCGCCTGGCGGGGGAAATGTTTGCCTACGTGGCTTGGCTGGGAATCGCGTCGGCTTGCTATCTGATGGTGTTCGTGGCCCTGCGCAAGAATGGTGCAGCCTTCAAGAGCGGCGTGTTCTGGCTGGTTTTTCTGATGTTGTTGCTGACCCTGGCAGGTTATTTCGGGATTCAGCCGATACTTGCGCAGCTCAAGGCCGACTCTTTCCCGCGCGAAGTAATGGAAAGCGCCCTGCGTAGCCGTTTCATGGCATGGCACGGCGTTTCCAGTGTTGTCTATCTAGTGGAAAGCCTGCTCGGTTTGTTGTTGGTGGTCTGGCAGGGCAAGGGTTTGCGTTGATGAGCGAGGCCGCTCAGGCGTCGTCAGAATGGCGCCGCGGCCCTTTGCCAGGAGCCGAGAACCAGTAATCCTTCTTCTGGCCGGCCTTTTTCTTCAGGGATGCCAGGCCGCGATGGGACGACAGAGCCTTGGCAGACTTTGCCTTGGCGATCGACTTCTTCGGCTTGTCGGATCCCGGTGCTTTGGAGGCTTCCTGTTCGCGCTTCTCCCGCCAGACGATCAGGGTTTTGCCGATATGTTGGACGGCTGCAGCGCCCAATTCAGCGCAAACAGTCGTGAGGATGGACTCGCGCAGGGCGCGATCATCACCATAGACACGGATCTTGATCAGTTCGTGAGCCTGCAGGGCGTGATCGATTTCCTTGAGCACTGCGGGTGTCAGTCCGTTGCCGGCAACACTGACCACGGGATGAAGGTGGTGGGCTTGCGCGCGAAATGCGCGGCGCTGTGCGGGCGAAAGTTCAATCATTTTGCAACTCATTGAAAAAAGGGCGTAATTGTACCGCGATGAAACGTAGCAAGACCAGTAAATCGTGGATGATGGAGCATGTGAATGATCCATTCGTGCAACGCGCCAAGACCGAGGGCTGGCGTGCCCGGGCGGCCTACAAGCTCATGGAGATCGACGAAAAGGACAAGTTGATCCGTCCGGGCATGGTAGTCGTCGACCTAGGGGCTGCGCCGGGCTCCTGGAGCCAGGTCGCAATCGGAAAGGTTGGGGAGCGGGGCCGGGTCTTTGCTCTTGATCTGCTGCCGATCGAACCTATCAATGGGGTCGTCTTCATGCAGGGGGATTTTCACGACGAGGAGTTCGTGGCTCGGTTTGAGGACCAGTTGGAAGGTCGGGGTGTAGACCTTGTGATGTCCGACATCGCGCCGAATATTTCTGGCATCCCTACCAGCGACCAGGCGCGCTCCATTCATCTCGCCGAACTTGCGCTGGAGTTTGCACGGCAGCACTTGAGCCCTGGGGGCAAGTTTCTGGTAAAGGTGTTCCAGGGGCAGGGTTTCGACGAGTTCCGCCGGGAGGTCGAGCGAACCTTCAAGTCGGTTGTCGTTCGCAAGCCGCAGGCGTCGCGAGGACGCAGCTCCGAGGTGTATTTACTGGGCAGTACCTTGCGGGCTTAGGGCATGCTGATCATTGCTTCAGGCTATGGTTACGATCATTTGATCCTGCGAACGATCAGACATAGAATCAGTCCACTAGGCTGTGGCCCCAGTCGGGCTTTCAAGGAATCGTTTTGAACAATCTATTCAAGAATCTTGCGATCTGGTTGGTGATCGGCGTCGTTTTGATGACGGTCTTCAACCAGTTCAACAATCGTCAGGCGGCCCAGAATTCGGTCGAGTACTCCCAGTTCATGGAGGACGCGAAGCAGGGCAAGATTTCCAAGGCGGTTGTGGATGGGCGTACCGTACGCGCCACGACCCAGGATGGCCGCCAGATCACCGTATATACGCCGGGCGTTCAGGATATCTGGATGGTCGGCGACCTGATGCGTTACGGCGTGAAGGTCACGGCCTCGAAGCCTGAGGAAGAACAATCCTTCCTGATGAACATCTTTGTGTCCTGGTTCCCGATGATCCTGCTCATCGGCGTATGGGTGTTTTTCATGCGCCAGATGCAGGGGGGCGGGCGTGGTGGTGCGTTCTCCTTCGGCAAGTCGAAGGCCAAGATGCTGGACGAGACCGCCAATACGGTTACCTTTGCCGATGTCGCCGGTTGCGACGAAGCCAAGGAAGAGGTCGGGGAACTCGTCGAGTTTCTCCGCGACCCGTCCAAGTTCCAGAAACTGGGCGGCCACATTCCGAAGGGTGTGCTGATGGTTGGCTCCCCGGGTACCGGCAAGACCTTGTTGGCAAAGGCGATTGCGGGCGAAGCCAAGGTTCCGTTTTTCTCGATTTCCGGTTCCGATTTCGTGGAGATGTTCGTCGGTGTCGGTGCCGCGCGTGTTCGCGACATGTTCGAACAGGCCAAGAAGCAGGCTCCGTGCATCATCTTCATCGATGAAATCGATGCGGTGGGGCGTCAGCGTGGTGCAGGTCTTGGTGGCGGCAACGATGAGCGCGAGCAGACCCTTAACCAGTTGCTGGTGGAGATGGACGGTTTCGAAGGCGTGTCGGGCGTTATCGTGATCGCCGCGACCAACCGTCCTGACGTCCTCGACCCGGCCTTGCTGCGTCCGGGCCGGTTTGACCGTCAGGTCGTGGTTCCGCTGCCTGATATCCGGGGGCGCGAGCAGATCTTGCGCGTCCATATGCGCAAGGTGCCGATTGCTCCGGACGTCGATGCGTTGATTCTCGCACGTGGTTGCCCGGGCTTTGCCGGTGCCGATCTTGCTAACCTCGTGAACGAGGCGGCCCTGTTTGCAGCGCGCGGTAACAAGCGGCTGGTGGATATGGACGATTTCGAGCGCGCGAAGGACAAGATCATGATGGGCGCCGAGCGCCGGTCCATGGTCATGCCGGAGGAGGAGCGCCGGAATACGGCTTATCATGAATCGGGCCATGCGATCGTTGCCAAGTGCTTGACCAAGACCGATCCGGTCCACAAGGTCACGATCATTCCGCGCGGTCGGGCGCTTGGTGTGACCATGCAGTTGCCGGAGCAGGACCGCTATAGCCAGGATCGGGAGCGTTTGCTCCAAACCATCGCGGTCCTCTTCGGGGGACGGATTGCCGAAGAGATCTTCATGAATCAGATGACGACGGGCGCGTCGAATGATTTTCAGCGAGCGACGGATTTGGCCCGCCGGATGGTGACGCAGTGGGGGATGTCCGATAACCTCGGGCCGATGGTGTACGGTGAAGAGGAGGGCGAAGTCTTCCTTGGGCGCTCCGTCACGACGCACAAGAACATGTCTGAGGCGACGCTGCAGAAGGTTGATGCAGAGATCCGCCGCATTCTGGATCAGCAGTACGCGCTGGCGCGGCGGCTGATCGAGGAAAGCCGGGACAAGGTTGAAGCGATGACGGCTGCGTTGCTCGAGATGGAAACCATTGACGCGGACCAGATCGACGACATCATGGCGGGGCGCGTGCCGCGCCCTCCCAAGCCCTCGTCTCAACCCCCGAAGCGTCCGAGTGACGACAGCACGGGGGCTGCGCCGACGGCTGCGGCGCCTGCTGCTTGAGTTTCAGGTTTCCGGATTGATTGCGGGCCGGCTCTTGTGAGCCGGCCCTTTCATTTAAAGAGCAGATATGTCTTCAGTACTTGTTTGTGGCCGGTTCGAAGTGGACCTCGACAAACCGCGGATCATGGCGATCATCAATGTGACGCCCGACTCCTTTTCAGGGCCCGGCTACTTGAGCCGGGACGCAGCACTAAGGGCCGCCGAGCAAGCTGTCGCTGAAGGCGCCGAGTTTCTTGATATTGGTGGTGAGTCATCACGTCCGGGGGCTCAGTCCGTCTCTGAACAAGAGGAGTTGGACCGCGTCGTTCCGGTGGTTGAAGCGCTCGTGCCACTCGGTATCCCAATCTCGGTAGATACGGTGAAGCCGGTCGTGATGCGTGAGTCCATTGCCGCCGGCGCAGACATGATCAATGACATCGCCGCGTTCAGGGCTCCAGGGGCGCTTGAGGTGGTGAAAGACGGCAAGGTTGCCTTGTGTGTCATGCACATGCAGGGTGAGCCGGGGACAATGCAGGCGTCGCCATCCTATGGCAACGTCCTGCAGGATGTGGAGTCCTTTCTAGAGCAACGGGTTGGTGTGCTACGGGCTGAGGGAGTGGCTGCGGAGCGGATCGTACTGGATCCAGGCTTTGGCTTTGGGAAGACGCTCGCGCACAATGTGGCCTTGCTGAAGGCTTTGGCGCTGTTGAGGGGTGACGGTTTCCCGCTTCTCGTCGGAATGTCCCGCAAGACCATGCTAGGAGAAATCAGCGGACGCCCGGTGGGGGAGAGAGCGGTCATTGGTGCCGCCGCAGCCCTGGTGGCGGTGCAGAATGGGGCCAGAATCGTGCGAACGCATGATGTGGGAGCCACGCGTGATGTCTTGCGTCTGTGGGAGCAGCTTCGCTGATTGCCTGGCGCCTGTGGGCGCAACATTATTAATGCCTTGGTGGCAGGGTACAAACGGGGGAGAGATGTCTCGACGTTATTTTGGAACCGATGGCGTGCGCGGTCGTGTCGGCGAATTGCCGATTACGCCAGATTTCTGTCTGCGGCTTGGATACGCGGCCGGCAAGACGCTGGTTGCTCACGAGCAGTTGCGTCAGGGAGAGCGGCCTGCCGTGATCATCGGCAAGGACACCCGTATTTCGGGATACATGCTCGAGTCGGCGCTGGAGGCCGGCTTTTCCGCGGCTGGTGTCGACGTTTATCTGGCAGGGCCCTTGCCGACGCCTGCGATTGCGTATCTGACCCGTGCGCTGCGCCTCCAGGTGGGCGTGGTGATTTCCGCATCTCACAATCCATTCGAGGATAACGGCATCAAGTTCTTCAGTGCCGCGGGTACCAAGCTGCCGGACGCCGTCGAGCTGGAGATTGAAGCGCGCCTTGATGAGCCGATGGGGTGTGAGCCGTCTGCGTCCTTGGGCAAGGCGCGTCGCATCGACGATGCAAGAGGTCGTTACGTCGAGTTCTGCAAGAACACCTTCCCCAATGAGCTGGACTTGCGAGGCCTGAAGATTGCGCTGGATTGTGCGCATGGGGCTGCGTACATGGTGGCGCCGAAGGTTTTCCATGAGCTGGGGGCGGAGACCGTATTGGTTGGGGTCGAGCCTAACGGCACGAATATCAATGACGGTGTAGGCGCGACTGCGCCTGCCAGCATTCGTGATGCCGTGCTGAGGAGTGGCGCTGATCTCGGGATCTCCCTCGACGGAGATGGCGACCGTATCGTGATGGCGGATGCCGAAGGCAATATCTACGATGGAGACAAGTTGCTCTACGTCATCGCCAAGGCCGCGTGCGAGACTGGTCTTCGCGGCGGAGTCGTTGGTACTTTGATGAGCAATCTCGGTTTCGAGCATGCGATCGGCAGGCTGGGTCTGCCTTTCGCCCGTGCGAAGGTTGGCGATCGATATGTGCTTGAACTGATGCACGAGAAGGGCTGGCGTATCGGGGGGGAGAATTCGGGGCACATCATCTGCCTGGACCGGCACACGACCGGCGATGGAATCATCGCCGGGCTTCAAGTGCTGGCAGCGCTTCGCCAGCAAGGGGTGTCGCTGAAGGAGATGTGCGCTGATCTGGTGTTCTATCCGCAGCGACTCATCAACGTCCGTATCAATCCGGGGTTCGTCTGGACGGAATCCGACGAGATTGGGCTTGCTGTCGATGTGGCGACCCGTGAGCTTGGATCGCAAGGGCGCGTGCTGCTGAGGCCGTCAGGAACGGAGCCGCTGCTCCGGGTTATGGTCGAGGGTAGTGACGCGGTGGTCGTCGATCGAATCGCCCACGGGCTGGCGGAGGTCGTGCGTAGTGCGGCAATGTGATGTGCTGCATCGCAACATGTCACAAATCTGAAATTTTCCAATCGTAGAATTCGATTTGTCCTGAGGGTGCATGTGTGCTTTTGGGGCGGTTGGTTTGTGTATATCCAGCTGATTCGCAGTTCGTCTCTACGATGGAGAATTTCATGCAAGGTTTCGTTCGTGCCTGTTCGTTCGTTGTCGCTCTGGGGGGTGCCGCCGTCGTTCAGGCCGCCGATATCACCGGTGCTGGCGCCACTTTTCCGTACCCAATCTACTCCAAGTGGGCTGAGGCCTATAAGGCCAAGACCAGTGTTGGTCTGAACTACCAGTCCATCGGCTCCGGTGGTGGCATCAAACAGATCAAGGCCAAGACGGTTGATTTCGGCGCTTCGGACATGCCGCTCAAGGCAGAAGAGCTTGAGAAAGATGGGTTGGTGCAGTTTCCGGCAGTTATCGGTGGTGTTGTGCCCGTTGTCAATCTGGACGGCGTCGCACCTGGCAGCATGAAGATGACGGGGGCGCTGCTCGCCGACATCTACCTTGGCAAGGTCAAGAAGTGGAATGACCCGGCAATTGTCGCCCTCAATGCCGGCGTCAAGCTGCCGGACGAGAACATCACCGTGGTTCGTCGCGCCGACGGCTCTGGTACGACCTTCCTCTTTACCAACTATCTTTCCAAGGTGAGCGTCGAGTGGAAAGACAAGGTTGGAATGGGCACCGCTGTTCAGTGGCCGGAAGGTGTGGGCGGCAAGGGTAACGAAGGCGTGGCATCCTATGTTCAGCGCATCAAGGGCGGTATCGGCTATGTGGAATACGCCTACGCCAAGAAGAACAAGATGATCCACCTGTCCCTCAAGAACAAGGCGGGCGAATATGTACAGCCGGATGACCTGACCTTCCAGGCTGCCGCAGCTTATGCCGAGTGGAACAAGGTTCCGGGCTTTGGCGAGATCCTGACCGAGCAGCCTGGCAAGACCAGCTGGCCGATCACGGGTGCGAGCTTCGTGCTGATGCATAAGGTGCAGGCAGATGCTGTCAAGGGCGCTGAAGTGCTCAAGTTCTTCGACTGGGCTTTCAAGAGTGGCCAGAAGACTGCCGAAGAGCTGGACTACGTGGCATTGCCTGCAGCCCTCGTCAAGCAGATCGATGCCGCGTGGCGCGCGAACCTGAAAGATTCTTCCGGCCACCCGGTTTGGAAGTAAGCAGTTCCAATTAGACGGGATGGATGGGTGGCGGAATCGCTGCTCGTCCATCCGTTTTGTTTGCTAGATTGAAACGGTAAGCTGCAATGTCTTCCCATAGTTCTGTGTTAGGCGCCGGCAGTGCGTCGGCCGGCGGCGTATCCGGCCTTGCTGAATCTGTGTCCGGAGTGAAGCAACCCGAGCCGCCGAAGGATCGCATGCGAGCCCAGCGTTTCCAGGATGCGTTGTTCCATCAGCTGACGCGTTTCTTCGCGTTCTCCGTCCTGGCTATTCTGGCGGCTATTCTGGGCTCTTTGCTTTATGGCGCATGGCCAGCAATCAAGGAATTCGGCTTCGGCTTTCCGTTTAGTTCCGAGTGGAATCCGGTTACCGACAAGTTTGGTGGCCTCATTTCCGTGTATGGAACGCTCAGCACTTCCGTTATTGCGTTGGTTGTTGCCATTCCTGTCAGTTTTGGGATCGCGGTGTTTCTGACCGAGCTTTGCCCGCCGGCCCTGCGCAGTCCGCTGGGCATTGCTGTCGAATTGCTGGCAGCAGTCCCGAGCATCATTTACGGCATGTGGGGGTTGTTTGTCTTTGCGCCTCTGTTTGCCGATTATGTCCAGCCAGCGCTGTCGATGACGCTCGGTAATATTCCTTTTTTGGGTAGCCTGTTTCAGGGACCAAAGAACGGTATCGGCATCCTCTCGGCGGGTTTGATCCTGGCTGTGATGGTCATCCCCTTCATCGCATCCGTAATGCGCGATGTGTTTGAAGTCGTGCCCGGGATTCTCAAGGAGTCGGCCTATGGCCTGGGGGCAACGACCTGGGAGGTTGTCTGGAACGTCGTGTTGCCATACACGCGTGTAGGTGTCATTGGTGGGGTGATGCTGGGTCTGGGGCGTGCGCTGGGTGAGACCATGGCGGTCACCTTCGTGATCGGCAACGCCCACCGTATCAGTCCGTCACTGTATGAGGCTGGCAACAGCATAGCCTCTACGCTGGCCAACGAGTTTGCAGAGGCAGCTTCGGATCTGCACGTTGCCTCGTTGATTGAGTTGGGGCTCATTTTGTTCTTTGTGACTTTTGTCGTGCTGGCGCTCTCGAAGCTGCTTCTGATGCGTCTTGGTCGCATGGAAGGGGAGAAAACCTGATGATTGATTCGTCCGCTCTTTATCGAAAGCGAGCGCGTACCAACCGGATCGCGTTGGTACTCTCGATGGTGGCGATGGGCGTCGGAATGGGCTTTCTGGCCTGGATTCTTATCGTGCTGCTCTACAAGGGGGTTGGCGCGCTCAGCTTGAGTTTGTTTGTCCAGCCTACTCCTGCTCCGGGTTCCGAAGGGGGGCTTTCCAATGCCATTATCGGCAGCGCGATGATGGTTGGCGCCGCTACATTCATTGCCACGCCTATTGGTATTCTGGCGGGTATTTATCTGTCCGAATACGGCCGTAAAGGCTGGCTGGCGCCGGCAACCCGGTTCATCAATGACATTCTCTTGTCCGCGCCTTCAATTGTGATCGGCGTGTTCATTTACACCGTGTATGTAGCCCAGGTGCAGCACTTCTCGGGTTGGGCGGGTTCGCTGGCGCTGACGCTCATTGCGATTCCGGTGGTGGTCAGAACGACGGAGAACATGCTCAACCTGGTTCCGGCCAGTCTCCGCGAGGCTGCCGCCGCGCTGGGGGCGCCGCGCTGGAAGGTGGTGCTGCATGTGGTGCTGCGTGCCGCCAAGGCGGGTGTCCTGACGGGCATTCTGTTGGCCCTGGCACGGGTGAGCGGGGAGACGGCACCGCTTCTGTTTACCGCCCTGAATAACCAGTTCACCAGCGTGGACCTGAATGCGCCGATGGCCAACCTTCCAGTTGTGATCTTCCAGTTTGCCATGAGCCCCTATGAAAACTGGAATTCGCTGGCTTGGGGTGGTGCGGTCATCATTACTTTTGGTGTGCTGTGCCTGAACATTGTTGTTCGCACCTTGTTCCGCAAAAAGATCTAGGAAATTCATCATGCAATCTTCTGCAGTAACCAAGCGTGACATGTCCTTCTCGCAGTTGCGGGGCGAGCAAATGTCGCAGGCGACGGGATCGGAACAGACTCCGAAAATCCGTATTCGCAATCTCGACTTCTTCTACGGATCTTTCCAGGGCCTTAAGCATATCAATCTCGATATTCATGAAGGTATGGTTACCGCCTTCATTGGTCCCTCCGGCTGTGGCAAGTCGACGCTGTTGCGTACGCTCAACCGAATGTACGATCTTTATCCGGGGCAGCGGGCGACTGGTGAGATTCTTCTGAACGGCAAGAATGTGCTGGATCCTGATCAGGATGTGAATGCGCTGCGAGCCAAGGTCGGGATGGTGTTCCAGAAGCCGACGCCGTTTCCGATGTCGATCTACGAGAACATTGCTTTCGGGGTTCGCCTTTATGAAAGCCTTTCGCGGGCCGACATGGACAACCGAGTTGAGTGGGCCTTGCGGAAGGCAGCACTGTGGGATGAAGTCAAAGGGAAGCTGAATCAGAGCGGGCTGTCCTTGTCCGGTGGGCAGCAGCAGCGTCTGTGCATTGCGCGCGGAGTCGCGGTCAAGCCGGAGGTCCTTCTTCTTGATGAGCCGACCTCGGCTCTCGACCCTATTTCCACGGCCAAGGTCGAGGAACTCGTGCACGAACTGAAGAGCGAGTACACGATCGCCATCGTTACTCACAACATGCAGCAGGCGGCACGGGTGTCCGACTACACTGCGTACATGTATCTGGGGGAGTTGGTTGAGTTTGGCCTTACCGATGAGATCTTCATCAAGCCCAAGCGGAAGGAAACCGAGGATTACATCACGGGCCGTTTCGGTTGAGGAGCTCGTTGCCAGGGTAGGATCGAAAGGCCGGCGCATGCCGGCCTTTTTTGACGTTTTGATGTCGCGAAGATAGAATCGAAAAATTTAGCCTGGTGCCTAAGGTGAGGAAAAAGCTCGTAGTTGGCAACTGGAAGATGAACGGCAGCCGTGCCCGGAATGAGGGCCTGCTTTCCGCGTTGCTGGAAGAGGAATGGGGGGCTGAGGTTGATGTGGCTGTTTGCCCGCCGTTTCCGTATCTGGATCAGGTCGGGCGCGCCTTGTCGGGTGCTCGGATTTCGCTAGGCGCACAGAACGTCAGTGCTTTTGACGCAGGGGCCTATACAGGTGAAGTGAGTCCGTCAATGCTCGCGGATCTCGGTTGTGACTGGGTGATCGTCGGGCACTCGGAGCGCCGTAGCTTGTATGGTGAGACGGACGAGATTGTAGTGGCCAAGCTCAGGGCTGCGTTGGCGGCGGGCTTGAAGCCGATCCTGTGTGTGGGTGAAACCCTGGCGCAGCGTGAAGCTGGCGAAGCCGAGTTCGTTGTCGGCACTCAAGTGGCTAGTGTTGTTGAAGCCTTGGGGGCCGATGCGGTGTCTGGGTTGGTTGTGGCTTACGAGCCGGTCTGGGCGATTGGGACTGGTAGAGTGGCATCGCCAGGTCAGGCTCAGGCTATGCACCATTTCATTCGGGGTCGCCTGATGGCTGCGGGTGTTGGTGCGGCTGGGGTGCGAATTCTCTACGGTGGCAGTGTCAGTGCGGAGAGCGCCCCGACATTGTTCGCTCAGCCCGACATCGATGGAGGGTTGGTGGGGGGCGCGTCCTTGGTGGCGGCGGCTTTTTCGGAAATTTGTCGTGCGGCGGCTTCGGTCGCGGCATAGGTTATCTAGCTGGAGATTTCGATGAGTGGTGTGGTTTTTTCTGTGATACTTGTTGTGCATGTGCTTGCAGGGCTTGGCGTTATTGGTCTGGTTCTCATGCAGCACGGCAAGGGGGCTGATATGGGGGCTGCTTTCGGTAGTGGGGCGTCTGGCAGCCTCTTCGGATCGTCTGGATCTGCCAATTTCCTGAGTCGTACTACGGGCATTCTTGCTGCCGTGTTCTTTGTGACCAGTCTTAGCCTCAGCTATCTGGCGGGGCAAAAGGTGCCTGCGGCAAAGAGTGTGATGGATGGTGTTGCTCCGGCAACTGCCCCTGCTGCGCCGGTGGCGGGCGAAAGTCAGGACTCCAAGTCCAAGGACATTCCCCGATAAATCAAAGTAATGCTTGGCGCTGGGGGGCGATTGCCTTATAATTTCGGGCGTCAAACAAACAGGCCGACGTGGTGAAATTGGTAGACACGCTATCTTGAGGGGGTAGTGGCGAAAGCCGTATGAGTTCGAGTCTCATCGTCGGCACCATAGATTAAGCTAGTCGCCCGCTAATGCGGGCGTTTGCTTGCAGGCGGCACTAATCACTGCTTGCGGTTGCGGGGAGCCAGGTATGTTGGAAGTATATTTTCCAGTTCTTGTTTTTATCCTGTTTGCGGCTGCGTTTGGTTTGATTCCTATAATCGCAGGCTGGGTTCTCGGTCCCAGTAAGCCTGACGCTGAAAAGCTCTCTCCCTTTGAGTGTGGCTTTGAGCCTTTTGAAGATGCGCGTATCAAGTTCGATGTGCGTTACTATCTTCTGGCTATTCTTTTCATTCTGTTCGATCTCGAAATTGCATTTCTTTTCCCGTGGGCAACCATTCTTCGGGAGATTGCGGAAAACGAAAGCATCCGGCTTTTCGGGTTTTTCGAGATGGTCGTCTTTTTGGGTATTCTGCTTCTGGGCTATGTCTATGTCTGGAAAAAGGGTGCTCTGGACTGGGAATAAATTGTCCGGTTGCCTTGGGCGGTGAATTGTTGCTTGAAGGGTGTCTATGAGTATCGAAGGTGTCTTCAAGGAAGGGTTTGTAACCACTTCGCTTGATACGGTAATCAACTGGACTCGCACGGGTTCCCTGTGGCCGATGACCTTCGGTCTCGCTTGCTGTGCGGTTGAGATGATTCATGCCGGGTGTTCCCGCTATGACCTTGACCGTTTTGGGGTGGTGTTCCGGCCGAGTCCGCGTCAGTCCGATCTGATGATTGTTGCAGGCACCCTTTGCAACAAGATGGCCCCAGCGCTGCGTAAGGTCTATGACCAAATGTCTGAGCCACGTTGGGTTATCTCGATGGGATCTTGTGCGAATGGTGGTGGCTATTACCACTATTCGTACTCCGTTGTCCGTGGCTGTGACCGCATTGTTCCGGTCGATGTCTATGTGCCCGGATGTCCTCCTACCGCCGAAGCGCTGCTTTATGGAATTGTTCAATTGCAGAACAAGATCAAGCGCGAATACACGATTGCTCGCTGATTGCTGACCATCATGAGTGAGAAACTTGAGCGCCTCAGCCAGTCGCTGGCGAACCGATTTGGTGAGCAGCTGAAGCAAGTCATCGTCGACCGCAATGAGGTGACGGTGGTTGTTGCAGCCGCCGATTATTTGTCCATTGCCCAGGTGCTTCGGGATGATCCCGAGTTCCGCTTCGAGCTGCTAGTTGACCTGACGGGTTTGGACTATTCGTCCTATTCCGGCGTTGAGTCGTCGGCGCGTTTCGCAGTCTCGGTCCATCTTCTTTCTGTCAGCAATAACCAGCGCCTTCGTTTGCGTACCTTTGCTGAGGACGATTTTTTCCCTGTCCTGCAATCCTTGGTCGAATTGTGGCCCAGCGCCAACTGGTTCGAGCGGGAAGCATTCGATTTGTTCGGCATTACCTTTGCGGGTCACCCGGACCTGCGTCGAATCCTTACCGACTATGGTTTTGTCGGTTATCCCTTCCGCAAGGATTTTCCTGTTACGGGTTACGTGGAAATGCGCTACGACCAGGAGCTTGGGCGGGTAATTTACCAGCCGGTGACTATCGAGCCGCGGGAAAATACGCCACGTATCGTGCGTGACGAGAACTATGGGAATGTCGGAAATGGCTGAGATCCGCAACTACACAATCAACTTCGGTCCTCAGCACCCGTCCGCGCATGGTGTGCTCCGGCTGGTTCTTGAACTCGACGGCGAAGTCGTCGAGCGTGCGGATCCACATATCGGTTTGTTGCATCGCGGTACCGAGAAGCTCGCTGAAACACGCACGTGGGTGCAGTCCGTGCCTTACATGGATCGTCTCGACTATGTGTCGATGATGTGTAATGAGCATGCGTACTGTATGGCCATTGAGCGCCTGCTGGGCCTTGAAGTGCCGCTTCGCGCCCAGTACATCCGGGTTATGTTCGATGAAATCACCCGGATCCTGAATCACCTGCTTGCGGTGGGCACCCACGCTCTCGATATCGGTGCCATGACCATGGTGCTGTACACCTTCCGTGAGCGCGAGGATCTGATGGATGCTTACGAGGCGGTGTCCGGCGCGCGGATGCACGCGGCCTACTATCGGCCGGGCGGCGTTTACCGGGATCTTCCGGATCGCATGCCTCAGTACGAAGTTTCCAAGTGGAAGAGCGCCAAGACGGTCTCCGAGTTGAACGAGAACCGGCAGGGCTCCTTGCTCGATTTTCTGGAAGACTTTGCCAACCGTTTCCCGAAGTATGTCGACGAATACGAGACGCTGCTGAGCGACAACCGTATCTGGAAGCAGCGGACTGTCGGCATCGGTGTCGTGTCCCCCGAAAGAGCACTCGCTCTGGGTTTCTCGGGCGTGATGCTGCGCGGTTCGGGTATCGAGTGGGATATTCGCAAGAAGCAGCCGTACGAGGTTTACGATCAGCTGGATTTCGATATTCCGGTTGGCGTAGAGGGCGACTGCTATGACCGTTACCTGTGCCGTATTGAAGAAATGCGGCAGTCGAACCGGATTCTGAAGCAGTGTATCGACTGGCTGCGCAAGAATCCTGGTCCGGTCATCTCCGGAAACCACAAGGTTGCGCCGCCTTCACGGGAACGCATGAAGGGCAGCATGGAGGAGTTGATTCACCACTTCAAGCTGTTTACTGAAGGCATGCACGTTCCGGCTGGTGAGGTGTACGCGCCTATCGAGCATCCAAAGGGTGAGTTCGGCGTGTATGCAGTTTCCGATGGCGCCAACAAGCCGTATCGCCTGAAGCTTCGCTCTCCGGGTTTTGCACACCTTTCCGCGATGGACGAAATGTCCAGGGGGCACATGATTGCCGACGTGGTGGCCATTATCGGCACCATGGATATCGTGTTTGGTGACGTCGACCGCTGACCGGTTTCGCTGAAGTCCGTGGTTGCCCAAGTCATATCGTAATTCTGCTGACAGTAGACACAAAAAATGCTGAGTCCGGAATCCTTGAAGAAAATTGATCAAGAGATCGCTAAGTATCCTCCTGATCAAAAGCAGTCCGCTTCTATGTCAGCGCTCAGAATTGCGCAAGAAGAGAAAGGCTGGCTGTCCAGCGAGACCATCGAATTTGTAGCCAAGTACCTCGAAATGCCGGCTATTGCGGTATTCGAGGTGGCCAGCTTCTACAACATGTACGACCTGTCGCCGGTTGGTGCCCGCAAGATCACGGTCTGCACCAACCTGCCTTGTGCGCTGTCCGGTGGCGTGCATGCAGCGGATTACATCAAGAAGCGTCTGGGTATCGACTTCAATGAAACCACCCCTGACGGCAGGTTCACCCTTAAAGAAGGTGAGTGCATGGGAGCCTGCGGTGATGCGCCGGTCCTGCTGGTGAACAATCACCAGATGTGCAGCTGGATGACGGAAGAGAAAATCGATCAATTGCTCGAAGATCTGAAAAAATGAGTTCTCAAGGAATTATTCTTTCCGGTCTCGACGGTGACCGTACTTGGCGTCTGGCCGATTACATCAAGCGCGGTGGCTATGATGCGCTGAAGAAGATCATTGCCGAGAAGCTTTCCGCCGACCACGTCATTGGTGAGGTGAAGAAGTCATCCCTGCGCGGTCGCGGTGGTGCAGGCTTCCCGACGGGGTTGAAGTGGAGCTTCATGCCCCGTGCCTTCCCTGGTGCGAAGTATCTGGCCTGCAATTCCGATGAAGGCGAGCCGGGTACCTTCAAAGACAGGGATATTCTCCGTTACAACCCCCATGCCGTCATCGAAGGCATGATCATCGCTGGTTACGCGATGGGCTGTGAGCGGGGGTACAACTATATTCACGGCGAGATCTTCGAAGTCTATACCCGTTTCGAAGAGGCCCTGCAGGAAGCACGTGAAGCTGGGCTGCTTGGCAAGAACATTCTGGGTTCGGATTTCAGTTTCGATCTGTTCGCCCACCATGGCTATGGCGCCTATATCTGCGGCGAAGAAACGGCCCTGCTCGAATCTATCGAAGGCAAAAAGGGGCAGCCGCGCTTCAAGCCGCCTTTCCCCGCCAGTTTCGGTCTGTACGGCAAGCCGACAACGATCAACAACACCGAGACCTTTGCCTCCATTCCCTACATCATCCGTGAGGGGGGCGATGCGTTCCTGGCACTTGGCAAGCCGAACAATGGCGGGACCAAGCTCTTTTCCGTCTCCGGTCATGTGAACAAGCCCGGCAATTACGAGATCCCCTTGGGGACGCCGTTTGCAGACCTGCTCGAGATGGCGGGAGGGGTGCGCGGTGGTCGCAAGCTCAAGGCCGTCATCCCCGGCGGCTCGTCCGCCCCGGTGCTGCCTGGTGCCGTGATGATGGATTGCACGATGGACTACGACTCGATCTCGAAGGCAGGTTCGATGCTCGGTTCCGGCGCGGTGATCGTCATGGACGATAGCACCTGCATGGTGAAGGCCCTGGAGCGTCTGTCCTACTTCTATTTCGAAGAATCCTGCGGTCAATGCACCCCGTGCCGGGAAGGTACTGGCTGGCTGTACCGGGTGGTTCACCGTATTGAGAACGGCCTCGGCCGGCCGGACGACCTGGATCTTCTGAACAGTGTCACGGCCAACATCATGGGCCGCACGATTTGTGCTCTGGGTGATGCAGCGTCGATGCCTGTGCAGAGTTTCATCAAGCACTTCGGCGACGAGTTTGCATTCCATATCGAACATAAGAAATGCCTTGTGCCGCAGGATGTACAGCGCGAAGGCAGCAAGATTTACGTAGCGTAGGCTCGACATGCTAGAAATCGAAATTGACGGAAAGCAGTTGCAGGTTCCGGACGGTAGCACCGTCATGGAGGCTGCCTCCAAGGTCGGCGCCTATGTGCCGCATTTCTGCTACCACAAGAAGCTCTCCATCGCGGCCAACTGCCGCATGTGCCTTGTGCAGGTCGAGAAGGCTCCGAAGCCTTTGCCAGCCTGCGCGACGCCGGTTACCAACGGGATGAAGGTGTGGACCCATTCCGAGCAGGCGGTAAAGGCGCAGAAGGGTGTGATGGAATTCCTGCTGATCAACCACCCGCTGGATTGTCCGATTTGCGACCAAGGTGGTGAGTGCCAGTTGCAGGATCTTTCGGTTGGTTACGGCGGCGTTGAGTCCCGTTATCAGGAAGAGAAGCGCGTCGTCGGCAATAAGGACCTGGGGCCGCTGGTGTCGACGGACATGACCCGGTGCATCAACTGCACCCGCTGTGTCCGCTTCACGACCGAAATCGCCGGTCTCATGGAACTTGGCCAGGCATTCCGTGGCGAGCATGCCGAAATCATGCCTTTCGTCGAGAAGACCATCGATTCGGAATTGTCTGGCAACATCATCGACCTGTGTCCGGTTGGTGCGCTGACTTCCAAGCCTTTCCGCTTTGGTGCCCGGGCCTGGGAAATGTCCCGTCGCAAGTCGGTGAGTCCCCATGACTCCCTCGGTAGCAACCTGGTCGTGCAGGTCAAGAATGACGTCGTGAAGCGCGTCCTGCCGCTGGAGAACGAAGAGCTCAACGAGTGCTGGCTTAGCGACAAGGATCGTTTCTCCTACGAGGCGCTCAACGGCGAAGAACGTCTGACTCGTCCGCAGATCAAGCAGGGCGGCAAGTGGATCGAAGCAGACTGGCCGACCGCGCTCGAATACGTGGCGAACGGCCTCAAGTCGGTTCGTACCGAACACGGTGCCGATGCTATCGGTGCCCTTGCGTCCTCCCATAGTACCCTCGAGGAACTGCATCTCCTGCAGGCGGTGGTGCGTGGTCTGGGCTCCGATAATATCGATTTCCGTCTGCGCCAGACTGATGTTTCCGCCGATGCCCACCGGGCAGGCCTGCCGTGGCTCGGTATGAACGTTACCGAGATCGGCGCTCTCGATCGTCTGTTCATCGTTGGCAGCTTCTTCCGCAAGGATCACCCCCTTGTCGCGCAGCGCGTGCGGCAGGCGGTCAAGCGTGGTTTGAAGGTCAGCGTGCTGAATCCCGTGGTCGATGACTGGCAGTTCAAGATCGACAGCAAGATCCAGGTCAAGCCGTCGGCCGTTGTTGCCAGTCTCCTCGCGGTTGCGAAGGAGCTCGCACAGAAGACCGGCCAGGCTCTGGCTGATGTGTTCCTCCCGGCTGCCGCCAAGATCGAGACGGATGCTGCTGCATCTGCCGTGGCTGCTAGCCTGGCGTCTGGCAAGCAGGTTGCGGTCTGGATCGGCAATTATGCGCAGCAGCACGCTGAGGCTTCCCGTATTGAGGCAGTGGCGCAGGAAGTCGCCCGTCTCAGCAAGGGCAAGTTCGGTGTTCTCGGTGAAGCCGCCAACACTGTGGGCGGATATCTTGTCGGTAGCCTGCCGGCGAAGGGTGGCAAGACTGCCGCGCAGATGCTCGCCGCGCCGCTGAAGGCATACGTGCTGCTCGGCATTGACGCGGAGCTCGATACTCAGGCTGGTCAGCGCGCTCTCGAAACGCTGGGCAAAGCAGATACCGTCATCGCACTTTCGGCGTTCAAGTCGGAAAGCGCGCTGGCTTACGCGGATGTGCTGCTGCCCATTGCTCCTTTCACTGAGACCGCCGGTGTCTTCGTGAATACCGAAGGTCGTGCCCAGGCTTTTTACCCCGTCGTCAAGGCGGCGGGCGATGTGCGCCCGGGCTGGAAGGTTCTGCGTGTTCTCGGTCAGTTGCTGGGGCTCGATGGTTTCGATTTCGACAAGGTCGAGGATGTGCGCAAGCTCATTCTGGGTGCCGAACAGCAGCCCGAGCGCTCGCGCTTCAACAACCTCGTTACCGTCGAATCGTTTGCACTCGCAGCGCCGGTTACCGGCGTCGAGCGGATTGCGGACGTCCCGATTTACGCGGCAGATCCGATTGCCCGTCGCTCTGCTCCGTTGCAGAAGACCCGTGATGGTCAGGCCCCTGCGCTGCGCGCGAGTGTCTCCACGGTCGCCAAGCTGGGCCTGGAAGCTGGTGGCAAGGCAAAGGTGAAGTCCCTGAGCGGCGCGGTTATCGTCCCGGTAGTTGCGGATGATGGCGTTGTTGATGGAAGCATTTGTTTGGCCGGTGCGCACGCTGATACGTCGGCGTTGGGCGGCCTGCATGGCGAAGTTAGCGTGGAGCGTGTGTGATGGATGCTTTCATCGAACCCGTAGCGACTCTTTTTGGTGGTGCATGGCCCCTGGTGTGGTCGCTGCTGAAGATCATTGGAATCATCGCACCGCTGTTCCTTTGCGTGGCCTACCTTACGCTCGCCGAGCGCAAGGTGATCGGTTACATGCAGGTCCGTATCGGTCCCAATCGCGTGGGGCCGCTTGGCCTCCTGCAGCCGATCGCCGACGGCGTCAAGCTGTTGCTGAAGGAAATCATCGTTCCGTCCGGCGCCAACAAGGGGCTTTTCATCGTCGGTCCGGTGTTGGCCCTTGGTCCCGCACTGGCTGCCTGGTCGGTGGTTCCCTTCAGTGACGGCTGGGTGATCGGCAATGTGGACGCCGGTCTGCTGTTCCTGCTGGCGGTCACCTCCATCGAGGTGTACGGCGTGATCATTGCCGGTTGGGCGTCCAACTCTAAGTACGCCTTCCTGGGGGGCGTGCGGGCTGCCGCACAGATGGTGTCCTACGAAATCGCGATGGGGTTCGCGCTTGTCTGCGTGCTGATGATCTCCTCCAGCCTTAATCTGTCGGATATCGTCGCGAGTCAGGGCAAGGGGCAGGGCGCCGAACTGGGCCTGGGCTTCCTGAGCTGGAACTGGTTGCCGCTCTTCCCGATGTTCATCGTCTATCTGATCTCCGGCATCGCGGAAACCAACCGCGCGCCGTTCGATGTGGTGGAAGGTGAGTCGGAAATCGTGGCGGGGCACATGGTCGAGTATTCCGGGATGGCTTTTGCGCTGTTTTTCCTCGGTGAATACGCGAACATGATCCTTATCTCCGCGCTGACCTCCATCCTGTTCCTGGGTGGCTGGCTGTCGCCGGTGAGCTTCCTGCCGGACGGCTTCGTGTGGCTGGCTCTCAAGATTTCGTTCATTCTGTTCTTGTTTCTTTGGTTCCGTGCAACGTTCCCGCGCTTCCGCTACGACCACATCATGCGGCTGGGTTGGAAGGTATTCATTCCGCTGACCCTCTTCTGGGTGGTCGTGGTTGCGGTGTGGATCATGTCGCCGTTGTCGTTGTGGAAGTAAGGGGGTCGATATGGGTTCTATGAAGAATTACATCGGGAGCCTGTTCCTTAAGGAATTGCTTAAGGGCCTGGCACTGACCGGACGTCATCTCTTTGCCAGGAAGATCACGGTCCAGTTTCCCGAGGAAAAAACGCCCCAGAGCAACCGCTTCCGCGGGCTGCATGCCTTGCGTCGGTATCCGAATGGCGAGGAGCGCTGCATTGCCTGCAAGCTCTGTGAAGCAATTTGCCCGGCGATGGCGATCACGATCGAATCCGAACAGCGTGATGACGGCTCCCGCCGTACCAGCCGCTACGACATCGATTTGACCAAGTGCATCTTCTGCGGCTTCTGCGAGGAAGCGTGTCCGGTGGATGCGATCGTTGAAACCCGTGTTTTTGAGTACCACGGCGAAAAGAGGGGCGATCTGTATTACACCAAGCAGATGCTTCTTGCGGTTGGGGATCGGTACGAGGCGCAAATTGCGAAGGATCGAGAAATCGATTCGAAGTACCGGTAAAGACGCGCAGCGGATACGGACACATACATCGGAATACGCAGATGGATTTTCAGTCGATAGTCTTTTATTTCTTTTCGACGGTCATGGTACTGGCGTCGCTGCGGGTAATCACCGCGCGCAACCCTGTCCACGCCGCCCTGTTCCTCGTGCTGGCCTTCTTCAGTGCCGGCGGGATCTGGATGTTGCTGCACGCCGAGTTCCTGGCCATCGCCCTAGTGATGGTCTATGTCGGCGCGGTGATGGTCCTGTTCCTGTTCGTGGTGATGATGCTGGACATCAACCTCGAGCGGATCCGGCAGGGTTTCTGGAGCTATCTGCCGGTTGGTGCACTGATTGGCGTGCTGATGGTGGTCGAGATGGTCATGGTGCTCGGCGGCCGCTACTTCGGTCTTGACGCGATGCCGAAGCCTGCCGAAGTGGAGCAGGGCTACAGCAACACCAAGGAGCTTGGCCGACTGCTCTACACCGAATATGTTTATCCGTTCGAACTGGCTTCCATCGTGCTGCTGGTTGCTATGGTGGCTGCCGTTGCGCTGACGCTGCGCAAGCGCAAGAACGTGAAGATCATCGATCCGGCCGAGCAGGTTGCTGTCAAGCGTGATGATCGTGTGCGCATCGTTTCGATGCGTGCAGAAAAAGAATAATTTCTGCTGGCGATCGTCAGGGGGGCCTAGTAATGCTTTCGTTGTCTCACTATCTGATATTGGGTGCCATTCTTTTCGCGATAAGCGTGGTTGGCATCTTCTTGAATCGTAAGAACCTGATCGTGCTGCTGATGGCGATCGAGTTGATGTTGTTGGCCGTCAATTTGAACTTCGTCGCATTCTCGTATTACCTCGGGGACGCTGCAGGCCAGATTTTTGTGTTCTTCATTTTGACTGTGGCAGCTGCTGAATCGGCCATTGGTCTGGCGATTCTGGTGGCCTTGTTCCGCAACCTGCGGACCATCCACGTTGATGACCTGGATAGCCTCAAGGGATAAGGAAGCGTTCGAATGACTGGGATCCAAAAGCTATATCTGCTGGTTCCGCTTGCGCCGCTTTTCGGCGCAATCATGGCGGGGCTGTTCGGAAAGATCATTGGCAGACGCGGTGCTCATACCGTCACCATCGCCGGTGTCGCAGCTGCGTTCGCGCTGTCGGTGATCATCTTCCAGGACGTTCAGGCCGGGAACACGTTCAACGGGACCCTGTATCACTGGGCGTCCAGCGGCGGGCTCGATTTCGAAGTCGGCTTCATGATCGATTCCCTGACGGTCATGATGATGCTGGTGGTGACCTTCGTGTCCCTGATGGTGCACATCTATACCATCGGCTACATGGCGGAGGATCCCGGTTACCAGCGTTTCTTCAGCTATATCTCGCTGTTCACCTTCTCGATGCTGATGCTGGTGATGTCGAACAACTTCGTTCAGTTGTTCTTCGGCTGGGAAGCGGTGGGCTTGGTGTCCTATCTGCTCATCGGCTTTTGGTATACGCGTCCGACGGCAATCTTTGCGAACCTGAAGGCTTTCCTGGTCAACCGTGTCGGTGACTTTGGTTTCCTCCTTGGTATCGGCTTGATCGCCGCCTTTGCTGGCACCCTCAATTACACCGAAGTGTTTGCGAAAGCCGGCGAGCTTGCTGGCATGACGGTTCCGGAAACTGGCTGGCCCCTGATCACTGCGATCTGTATCGGCCTGTTCATCGGTGCGATGGGTAAGTCGGCTCAGGTGCCGTTGCACGTCTGGCTGCCGGATTCGATGGAAGGCCCGACCCCGATTTCCGCACTGATCCACGCGGCAACCATGGTTACCGCCGGTATCTTCATGGTCGCACGTATGTCGCCGCTGTTCGAACTCTCGGAGACCGCGCTGTCCTTCGTGCTTATCGTTGGTGCGACTACCGCACTGTTCATGGGTTTCCTGGGCATCGTGCAGCACGACATCAAGCGTGTGGTGGCTTACTCCACCCTGTCTCAGCTGGGCTACATGACTGTTGCCCTGGGTGTGTCCGCCTACTCGGCAGCCGTTTTCCACCTGATGACCCACGCCTTCTTCAAGGCCCTGCTGTTCCTTGGCGCCGGCTCCGTGATCATCGGCATGCACCACGACCAGGACATGCGCAACATGGGCGGCCTGTGGAAGTACATGCCGATTACTTGGCTCACGTCTTTGCTTGGCTCCCTGGCGCTGATCGGCTTCCCGTTCTTCTCCGGCTTCTACTCCAAGGACACCATCATCGAAGCGGTTCAGCTTTCAGAGCTGTACGGTTCCGGTTATGCCTATTTCTGCGTGATCGCCGGCGTCTTCGTCACGGCTTTCTACTCGTTCCGCATGTACTTCCTGGTGTTTCACGGCGAAGAGCGCTTTGGTAAGGCACACCATGAGGAAGAAGCTCACGGTCATGCCGCCCACGCCGACGAGCATGGCCATGACGAGCACGGTCATGACGATGATCATCATGATGAACACCATCATGGTCTGGCTCCGGGCCAGAAGCCGCACGAGTCTCCTTGGGTCGTGACCGTTCCGTTGGTCCTGCTGGCGATCCCGTCAGTGCTGGTCGGTTACTTCTCGATCGACAAGATGCTGTTTGGTGATTTCTTCAAGGGCGTCATCCACTTTGCGGAGCATCATCACGCAATGGCTGAACTGGGTGAGGAGTTCCATGGCTCGGCTGCAATGGCGCTGCATGGCTTCACCTCGCTGCCTTTCATTCTGGCAATCAGTGGCGTTGCACTGGCCGGCCTGCTGTATCTGGTCGTTCCTTCGGTTCCGCCGGTGATCGCCCGGGTCTTCAGCCCGATCCACCGTTTGCTCGAGAACAAGTACTACTTCGACAAGATCAATGAAGCGGTTTTTGCCGCGGGTGCCCGTGTGCTCGGCCGCCTGCTGTGGAAGGTCGGCGACCAGACCATCATCGACGGCATCGTCGTGAATGGCTCCGCGAAGACGGTGGGGCTTATCGCCCAGCTGTCCCGCCTCTTCCAGAGCGGCCACATCTATCAGTATGCGTTTTCGATGATTATTGGTGTTTTCCTGCTGCTGGCCTTCTGGGTCAATCGGGGCTGATTCGCCCGATACAGCTGGCTTGAAAGCACTTCACATAATTTAGGACTTTTGCGCCCCTTTGGGGGCGCATAGAACGGAAAGTAGAGATGACGGGTATTCCATTCCTCAGCCTTGCGATTTGGGTTCCGATCGTTGGTGGCCTATTAGCGCTCGCTTCGGGGTCGGACCGTAATGCGTCGGTCGCGAGATTTGTTGCGCTGTTTTTCGCGCTTGCGGGTCTGGCCGTCAGCATCCCGCTCTACACGGGCTTCGATGCCACCACGAGTGCCATGCAGTTCGTGGAAGCCTATCCGTGGATTCCGCGCTTCAACATCAATTACGTGCTCGGTGTTGATGGCATTTCCGTGCTTTTCGTCCTGCTCAACAGCTTCATCACCGTGATTGTTGTCGTGGCCGGCTGGGAGGTGATCCAGGAGAAAGTCGGACAGTACATGGCGGCCTTCCTGATCATGTCCGGCCTGATCAACGGCATCTTCTCGGCGCTCGACGGGGTGCTTTTCTACGTATTCTTCGAAGCGTCGCTGATCCCGCTGTTCATCATCATCGGTGTTTGGGGCGGTGCGAACCGGGTGTATGCAGCGATCAAGTTCTTCCTCTACACGCTTGCCGGCTCGCTGCTGATGCTGATCGCGCTGCTCTATCTGTTCATGGAGTCTGGTGGCAGCTTCAACATCCTCGATTGGCACCAACTCAAGCTCGGCATGGAAGTGCAGAGCCTGATCTTCCTGGCCTTCCTGGTTTCCTTTGCTGTCAAGGTGCCGATGTTCCCGGTTCATACTTGGTTGCCGGACGCCCACGTGGAAGCGCCGACTGGTGGTTCCATCGTGCTGGCAGCTATCGGTCTGAAACTGGGTGCTTACGGTTTCCTGCGGTTCGCCCTGCCGATCGCGCCGGACGCCAGCCATGCCTTTGCGCCGCTGATCATCACGCTGTCCTTGATTGCAGTGATCTACATCGGTTTCGTGGCGCTCGTTCAGACGGACATGAAGAAGCTGGTCGCCTATTCGTCCATTTCGCACATGGGTTTCGTGACGCTGGGCTTCTTCATTTTCAATCCTCTCGGTGTTGAGGGTGCGCTCGTCCAGATGATTTCGCACGGCTTCGTATCTGCCGCGATGTTTGCGTCGATTGGTGTGCTGTATGACCGTATGCACTCCCGCCAGATCGCCGACTACGGTGGTGTCGTGAATGTGATGCCGAAGTTCGCCGCGCTGTTCATGCTGTTCGCAATGGCAAACTCCGGTTTGCCGGCTACTTCCGGTTTTGTTGGTGAATTCATGGTCGCGCTGGGCGCCGTGAAGTTCAATTTCTGGATTGGTTTCGGCGCAGCGACCACGCTGATCCTCGGTGCCGCCTACACGCTTTGGATGTACAAGCGAGTGGTGTTCGGTGCCGTGGCCAACCACCATGTGGCGGAGCTGACCGATATCAACAATCGCGAGTTCGTTTTCCTTGCGATCCTTGCCGTGTGTGTTCTGGCCATGGGTATCTATCCCTTCCCGGTAACGGAAGTCATGCACGCGTCGGTCAATGAACTGCTCAAGCATGTTGCTGTGAGCAAGCTTTGAGCCTGTAACGGATACGAAACCAGCGGAATGTGGCCTTAAGATGAACTTTGTAATCCCTGATTTTTACCCAGCGGCGGCCGAGTTGTTCGTCGTTGCAATGTCCTTCGTGATTCTCCTGGCGGGGACTTTCTCGAAGCATCCGCGCAATGTGGCTTACGCGCTGAGTCAGCTGACGCTGATCGGAGCGGCTGCAATCACATTGTTCACGATGGACGGGCAGGTGAGCTTCACGTTCAGCAATATGTACGTGGATGATCTGATGGGTGATTTCCTGAAGCTCGTCCTCTACTTCGCGGTGGCGATCGCGCTCCTGTATTCGCGCAGTTACATGAATGACCGCAAGATCGAAACCACTGAGTACTATGTGCTGGCGATCTTTGCGACCTTGGGCATGATGGTGATGATCACCGCCAATCATTTCCTGACCATCTACCTGGGTCTTGAACTGCTGTCCCTTGCACTGTATGCCATGGTTGCGCTGCTGCGCGATTCAGCACGTGCCACCGAGGCGGCCATGAAGTATTTCGTGCTGGGCGCGCTGGCTTCCGGTCTTCTGTTGTATGGCATTTCCATGCTGTACGGCGGTGCCGGCACCTTGGAAATTTCCGGCGTGGCTCAAGCGATTTACCAGCAGGCAGGCAACAAGACCGTACTCATGTTCGGCTTGGTGTTCATCGTGGCGGGTCTGGCCTTCAAGCTGGGCGTCGTGCCTTTCCATATGTGGATTCCCGACGTCTATCACGGTGCTCCGACGTCCATCACCCTGTTCATTGCTTCCGCGCCTAAACTGGCTGCTTTCGCGATGGCCATGCGCCTGCTCGTCAATGGCCTTTTTGAGTTTGCCGAGCAATGGCAGTCCATGCTGATGGTGCTCGCAGTGCTGTCGATCGTGTTGGGTAACCTGGCTGCGATCGCCCAGTCCAACCTCAAGCGCATGCTGGGTTATTCCGGTATCTCCCACATGGGTTTCATGCTGCTGGGCCTGGTTTCGGGCGTGGTTGGTGGTGATCGGCACTTCGCGCTCAATGCATATAGCTCCGCGATGTTCTATGTCGTTTCCTATGTGCTCATGAGCTTGGCGTCCTTCGGCGTGCTGCTGCTGCTGTCGCGCGCCGGTTTCGAAGCCGAAGCACTGGACGACTTCAAGGGGCTGAACAAGCGCAACTCCTGGTTCGCCGGCGTGATGGCGATGGTGATGTTCTCGATGGCGGGCATCCCGTTCTTCGTTGGCTTCTTCGCCAAGTTCTCCGTGCTTCAGGCCGTGGTCGCTGCGGGTTACATCTGGATCGCAATTCTTGCGGTGGTGATGTCGCTGATTGGCGCCTTCTACTATCTGCGCGTCGTCAAGATCATGTACTTCGACGAGCCTTTGGAGGCCACGCCGCTGACGGCACCGGCTGACATGCGTGCGCTGCTGTCGTTGAACGGGATCGCGATTGCGGTGCTTGGTCTGGCTCCTCAGGCCCTGATGTCTCTCTGTGCGTATTCGTTGCTCGGTTCGCTCTAAGAGCTGGCACGTCAAAAACGGCTGATCAGGAAAGGCAGGCGATAGGTGGGGCACATTGGAGAATTCGTATTCTTGTTTGCCTTGGCCAACCTGCCTTTTCTCACTGAACGGCTTTTCTGCGTCTTGCGCTTGTCGGCTGGAAAGACCGTTCTGCTGCGAATTGTGGAGCTGGGTGTTTATTACGGCTTGGGCGGTGCTTTGCTGGTTGCCAGGGAAGCATCCGAGAATGGCTCCCGTTATTCGCAGAATTGGGAGTTTTTTGCCATTACGGTGTGCATGTTCGTGGTCTTTGCTTACCCGGGCTTCGTCTATCGCCATCTCTGGTCCCGAGAGCTGAAATCCTAGAGCGGCTTCGCGCTAGCCGGCGGATGCCAAAAAGGAGATCGCGGTGTGCCTTGATAAGGCTATGAACGAACGAAACTGTGGGCCAAGGTCCACAGTTTTGCTTTTGGGGGCGCGGATGAGCCAGTTTGCTAGCGTTTGTATGTCCAAGAATGATCGTCTAGCATTCATGCAGTCATGGTTTCTTCTGGGTGGAGGCAGGTCGGACTACGTTCCATAAAGTGTTTTTTGGAGCCTCGCCGCGAAAGGGAGACGGGGGGAGCGCTTGTTGGTAAGGCTGCTGTTCGGCGAAATCATTTCAGTCATTGCACATGATTCAAAAAATCGAAAATTTCGTTATCGTTGGTCGCACCAGTGATGGAAGGACTTTTCGTCCTAGTGATTGGGCGGATCGCTTGTGCGGGATCATGTCCGTCTTCGGAGCGGACAATCGCATGACGTATTCTCCGTATGTACGGCCAGCGTGTAATTTGCGGGGAGACAAGACGGTGTTGGTGGACGCACGTATCCACGAAATTGAACCGTTGGCTTACAACTTTCTGCGCAACTTTGCGAAGGATAATGATCTGCAGGTGGAATCCCTGCCGGACGATCATTTTGGCTGAGTTCGTTCGGGGGTTTTCCGGTACGGCAGCTTCGTTTTCCGGCACCAAATAAAAAGCCGAGGGGCGACGTCATCGACGTCGCCCCTCGGCTTTTTATCGATCCTTTATCAGACGAGGATTTCGACGACTCGTGGATGGTCCAGGAAGGTCTGGGGACTGGCGCTGGCCCCGTAGGCTCCGGACTGAAAAACCACAACCAGGTCGCCTGGCTGTGCGGCAGGAAGTTGCATCCTGTCGGCCAGGATGTCGAGTGGCGTACATAGGGGGCCAACGACGGACACGTTCTCGCTAGCCGATTCACCGATTCGGTTACCGATGCTCACCGGATAGTTCTTCCGAATGACCTGGCCGAAATTGCCCGATGCGGACAAGTGGTGGTGGAGGCCGCCATCGGCAACCAGGAATGTATGGCCGCGGGAATCCTTACGATCCACGATACTGCAGACATAGACTCCCGCCTCACCGACGAGATAGCGCCCCAGTTCGATGACGATTTCGGCGCCCGGGAACTTGCTCGCGGCTTCCTCTTCGATTGCCTTCAGATTGGCTCCGATGCTCGTCAGGTCGAGACGTTGCTCGCCGGGGAAGTAGGGGATGCCGAAGCCGCCGCCTAGATTCAGGAACTTGACAGGTGCCGGGGCTGCTTCTGCGAGGCGAACAGCCAGATCGAAGCACTTGCGCTGGGCCTCAACGATGGCTTCGGGGCGTAGGTTCTGGGAGCCGGCGAACAGGTGGAAGCCTTCGAAGGCGAGGCCGGCACGGCCGATATCGGCGAGTAGTTCGGGGACGCGCTCGGCATCGACCCCGAATTGCTTGGGGCCGCCCCCCATCTTCATGCCGGAACTCTTCAGTTCGAAGTCGGGATTCACGCGGACCGCGACGCGCACTGGCCAGCCGCTTTCCTGGCGGATGGCGGCCAGTTCAGCGACTTCACGGAAGGATTCGATATTGATCAGGATTCCGGCGGCGACGGCTTGGCGGAGTTCCTCGTGGCGCTTGCCGGGGCCTGCAAAGCTGATGTCGCGCGGGTTGGCGCCGCTGTCGAGAGCAATCTTGAGCTCCCGCGCTGAAGCCACATCGATCCCGTCCACGAGGCGGGCCATGTGATCGACCACTGCCGGCATCGGGTTGGCCTTCATGGCGTAGTGGATCTTGATTCCCACCGGCAGGGCTGCGCGCAGTTCGTTGACGCGCCGTGTCAGCAAGCCGCGGTCATAGGCATAGAACGGTGTCTGGCCTACGCGCTCGGCAAGGCGGCGAAGTGGAATGCCACCGACCAGCAGCTCGCCGTCGGTGGACTGGAATTGGTCCATCGGCACATGAACCGGCTTTTCGCGGTTGGCGTCACTCATCACTGTACCTTGTGGTTCTGTTCAAATTCGGTGGAAAGCGTCTTGCGATCGATCTTGCCATTTGGATTGCGCGGTAGCGGACCGTCCCGTGACTCGATGACGCTGGGGACCATGTAGGCCGGCATCCGTTGTTTGCACTCGTTCAGCAGCGCGGCTGTGTCGAGAGGCGTGCCGTCCTTGCCCGTGGCTATGACGCAGATCGAGTGGCCTAGCGCCGGATGCGGTACGCCGAAGGCAACGCATTCACCGACGAGCTGCGTGCTGTACAGGATCTCCTCGACTTCGGTCGGGCTGACCCGGTAGCCGGATGTCTTCATCATTTCGTCCCGGCGGCCGATGAAGTACAGGTAGCCTTCTTCGTCACGACGGACGGTATCACCAGAGAAAACGGCGATTTCCGGCAGCACAAACCCCGCTTGGCGGCCCGGTGCCGTGTTGGGCAGCGGCTTGAAGCGCTCGGCTGTCTTGTCTGCGTCGTTCCAGTAGCCCATCGCCACAAGGGCGCCGCGTTGAACAAGCTCGCCGGGTTCGTTGGGGCTGCACTCCGAACCGTCCTCCCGCAGCACCATCACTTCGGCATTGGGGATGGCCTTGCCGATCGAGTCAGGACGGATGTCGGCCTGTTCCGGCGGAAGGAAGGTGGCACGGAAGGCCTCTGTGAGGCCATACATCAGGAAAGGCTTGGCCTGTGGGAGCTGGGTGCGCAAAGCCTTGAGGGTTTCCAGGGGCATGCGTCCGCCGGTGTTGGCGAAGTATCGCAGGTGCTCGGACACGCTCTCGGGCCATTTAAGCTGGGCGAGCTGGATGTAGAGCGGGGGTACGGCGGTGAGGCCGGTGACCTTTTCGCGAACCACGGCCTTGAGTACGTCCTGCGGAAGCAGGTAGTTGAGCAGCACAACTCGCGCACCGCTGTGAAACGCTGTGGTCAGCTGGGAGAAGCCGGCGTCGAAGGACAGGGGCAGGGCGGCAAGCAGGGTGTCCTCGGGTTTGTTGCCGAGATAGCTTGCAACGCTCTTGGCGCCGGCCACCATGTTGCGGTGGGATAAGACGACGCCCTTAGGGCGGCCGGTGCTGCCGGATGTGTAAAGGATAGACAGCAGATCGGTATCGATGACCCGGTGTCCGGCTCGCGGCGGTGCGGACAGGAGCTCATCCCACTGGATGATATTGATGCCCGCCAGGACCGGCGGCGTGGCCGGGCGGGTGGTCAGCACAACGTGGCACAGGTCGTGGCAGTGCGCCAGCGCTTCAGCGAGGAGGGGCAGGCGCTCTGCCGAGGTCACCAGCAGACGGGCGTTGCAGTCCCGCAGGATGTGCATGACCTGCTCGCCCTTGAGGATCGGATTGACCGGCACGAAGGCACAGCCAGCGCGGGCCGAGCCAAAGCTGGCAACGACGGTTTCAATGCGCTTTTCCAGAAAGATGCCGACGCGCTCCCCCCGCTCAAGCCCCAGGTTGATTAGGCCTGCCGAAAAACCGGCGACCTGGGTGTCGAGATCGGCGTAGTTCAGGGTGGTCGCGCCTGCAGTCAGGGCCGGTGAGGCCGGCATCCGTTCGGCGGAGGCACTGATCAGTTCGTGGAGTAGGGTGGTGTTGAGCATTGATTCAGAGAACGATAGGTCGAACCCGTTGGTATAGGGTGAATCCACCAGTCATGGAGTTCGCGCAGTCTATCCTAGCTTTCCCGGTCGGACGGCGTGCAGGAATGCACCTTATGACAAATCTTCATCGCCTATTCGGGGAGGGCGTCCAGCAGTTGCGCGAGCTCCGCCGTCCTTGCACGTCGGGAGCACGTGTCCGACAGGGCGCGGGGAACACCTTCCAGCTGCCGGGCCTGCCAGAGACGGATTGCTTCATTGAGGAGGCGCCGGATCGCGGATGCGTCGGCGATATCGGCGACCCAGGGGACGTCCAGCTTCTTCATCAGCGCGGCAGTGCTGCCATCGAAGTCGGTCAGTGCAATGATCGGCTTGCCGGCCCGGGCGTATTCGTACAGTTTGGCCGGGATCTGCTTGTTGCAGCTTGCTCCCTGCAACAGCAGCAAGCCGTCGGCGCGCATCATTTCCTGGAGTGCGCTGCGGTAGGCGATCGTCGGTTGAATCGAAACGATGTCGTCGATGCGGTGCTCGGACAGGAGCTTGTGGTAGTAGTCGTCGCTTCCGGTGGCGCGCAGAATCACATGCAAGCTGTCCGGCGATATCTCTCCTGCATTCTTCATGTCCCGCAGCGCTGCAAAGAATGGCTTGGGGTCACGCTCCTCGGGGTACAGCAGCCCGCTATGGATGAGAACCATCTGCCCCGCAGGACCGAGTCGACTGCTGGTATCGAGCCCGCTTTCGGCGTCGCGGAAGTTGTCTTCGTCGAAGCCGTTCTCGATGACGGCCCAGCAGTTGGCCGGCTTGTCCGGATAGCGCTCCGCGTACATGTCGCGGGTGCCGGTGGTTGTGAAGATTGCGTGCGTGCAGTGCTTGATCAGTGCTTTTTCAAGCCGACGATGGACCCCCCAGGTGACGGGGTTGGTCGGGTAGCCCGGTTCGGTCATCGCATCCCGGAAATCGACGATCAGCGGGAGGCCCGACAGCCGGTGCAGAGTGAGGGCAATCAGGTGGGCTGTGGCAATCGGAAAAGTGGAAAAGATCGCCTTCGGACGATACTTGCGGATCAGGCCGAGTCCCTTGATCACCCCGGCCGGCCACCAGCTCACCCAACGATCGGGCTGTGCCATCCAGCGCAGATAGCGACCCTTGACCGAGAGGTGACGGGCGGTGTCGAGACCAAAGGCGCGCTCGACCACCAGGCCCGGAGGAATTTCCTTCATCTGGTCGTCGCTGACCGACTCGTAGGCCTTCGGTGAGACCGTCAGGATCATGGGCTCCCAGTCGTGCTCGCGGAGATACTGGGAGAATTTCAGGGTACGCTGAATTCCGCTACTAACCCTTACGGGTGGGTAGTGGTAGGCGATCATCAGTACGCGTCGATCAGACATGTGCTCGTGTCTCGCTCCTGGCGCGGCGCAGTCAATGGCCCGCTGCAGGAGTGGTAGCTTGAATTTGATATGAATAGGCCCCGGGAGTGTAACCGAGGGGCTGTCTCAATGCTGCGACAAGCCATGCACGGGCTGTCCTTCGGCATGCCCGGGCGGGAGCAGGCGGACGCGGGGGCGGGACGCGGAGGACAGGCTCACGTGGAACCAAGGGGCGGCACTGATCACGCTGATCTGCAGCGGGCCAATGCACAGGAAATTTGCGCTGCACAGGGTGCGGATGCCAAGACGTCCATGGGCTGCCAGCGATGCCGGATTGAACGCGGAAATGCGCGAAATGCTCCAGTTGATTCCACGCCCGGCGAGGTGTGCATTGGCACTGTCCCACAGGCGGGCAAAGGTGCGGCCGATGCGGTATTTCGGTTCCACATGCACGTCGTAGTCCCAGGCGCAATGCTGCGGGTCGGCGAGTTCGTAGCGGCAGCGCACCTCGTCTTCGTCATAGGCATTGAAGGCCAGCCAAAGGAAGCCGGCGAACTCTTCCCCTGCGAGGGCGACGAAGCAGTGCGCCCCATCGCTGATGCGCTTGGCGATGACCTCGGGCGGGCGCGGGAACAGGGCGTTCAGCGGAGAGCCGTGCTCAAGGAGAATAACGGGGTTCTTTGCTGATGGGCGGCACGCGGGCTGGTCCTGTACCGGCTGGGCGACGAGGTAGTACCGCTTCAGGTAAACATGATCGGCGCTGAGAGCCCGGAGCACTCGGTCGGCGAGATACAGGCAGCCATTGAAGGCGCCCAGTTGGGCGAAGTTGTTGAGGATGCGCTTGAGGGGCATGGGGTCACACGGGCGCGAAGGGACGATACGACGAGGGCCGGATTGTTGATGCTCACGGGCACCAAGGCTGGCTCCGGAACGCGAATCAGGGCTGTCGTACAAGAGGCTTGCTGAGCTTGTCATCTACATCACGGTCCGTAGGATGGGCGGCTCGCATATAATGATATCAGTCTTGCTGTTACCCGGCCGTATGTTCGGGATGCTGTCCGTGTGTTTGGTTACCCGATTGGAGTTAGCTTTTGGATACGAAGAAGGAAGTACTGTCTATTCTCGACGAGGTCTTGAGCCTGGGGGGGAATACAGCCCAGTTCGATCTTGACACCCCTCTGCTGGGTGCGCTGCCGGACTTGGATTCGATGGCGGTCGTCGGGGTGATCAACATGCTGGAAGAGCGTTTCGGCTTCATCGTCGAGGACGATGAGATCGATGGCTCGACCTTTGAGTCCGTGGGTTCCCTGATTGCTTTCGTGAATGGAAAGCTAGGCTGAATGGCCAGGCCGAGGCCGCAACGGGAGGTTTTCTACCTCCCGGGGGGCACTGCGGGCGATCGTTTCTGCCTCCTGACCCTGGCTCCGGATGAGATCGGCACGCTGATCTTCGTGCATGCCTTCGCCGAGGAAATGAACAAATCCCGGCGTATGGTGGCGCTTGCCGTCGAGGCCTTCGCTTCCAGAGGATGGTCGACGCTGCAGATCGATTTGACCGGCTGCGGTGATAGCGGTGGCGAGTTCGAGGAAGCATCCTGGCAATCGTGGATTCACGATTGCCAGGATGCTTATGCGTGGACGTCGGCCAATCGGACCGGGCGGATCGCCTTGTGGGGCATGCGCGGGGGAGGGCTGGTACTGGCCGATTGGCTCCGCACGGGAGACTTCGTCGCCCCGCTCCTGCTTTGGCAGCCGGTAAGCAACGGGCGTCAGCATCTGACACAGTTCCTGCGGCTGAAGGCGGCAAGCGAGATGCTGGCTGACGTCGATGCGAAGGCGGCGATGGATGCCGCCCGGGCGTCACTGAAGGCCGGCGCCTCGGTGCAGGTGGCCGGTTATGCCATGCCGCCTGCGCTCGCCCAAGGATTTGAAACAGCCAGTCTGGGATTGCCCGAAGCATATTCGGCGCCGGTGGTTGCGCTTGAAGTGGGGAGTGCCGGGCGTGAGGACGTGACCCCGGCCTTGCGGATGCTCATTGAGCGCTGGCAGGGAGGCGGGATTGCGGCGAGGGCGGAAGCGATAGCGGGGCCAGCCTTCTGGCAGACCCTCGAAATCGAGACCTGTCCCGAACTCATCGATGCGTCGGTGCGGGCGCTGGAGGCGTTTGCATGACAGCCTCGCGGGAGTTCCCATTCTTTTTCGAATGCGCCGGTGAGTCCTTGCTGGGAATCGTCTCGGCCCCCTCCGAGGCGGCCGAGGTTGGTGTACTCGTCGTGGTGGGGGGGCCGCAATACCGGGTCGGCTCCCACCGGCAGTTCGTGCAGTTGGCGCGTCACCTTGCCGCACGCGGCGTGCCATGCATGCGCTTCGACTATCGTGGGATGGGGGATGGGAGCGGCGCAGCGCGTGACTTCGAAGACGTCAGTCTGGATATCCGGGCCGCCATCGATGCCTTTTTCAAGACTCAGCCTGGCTTGCGTCGCGTGGTCTTGTGGGGCCTGTGCGATGGCGCCAGCGCAGTCTGTTTCTATCCGGCCGCCGGCGATCCGAGAGTGGCGGGATCCGTCCTGCTGAACCCCTGGGTTCATACCGAGGCTGGCGAGGCCAAGGTGTTTCTCAAGCACTACTACCTGCAGAGGCTGATCGATCCGTCATTCTGGAAGAAGCTGCTGGGGGGCGGGGTCCGCATAGGGCAATCCCTCCGGTCCTTGTTTTCGATCGCCAAGGCTGCGCGCAGAAGCAGTGCAGCCGTCGAGCCGGCTGCGGGGGCCGACCGTAGCTTGGCCCTCCCGGAGCGAATGCGGCGTGGCCTCGCCGTGCGGGAGGGTGAACCGGTGGCAATCTTTCTGAGCGGCAAGGACTATGTGGCCCGTGAGTTCGAGGCTGCGCTGTCCTCCAGCCCGGCCTGGCAAGCGCTGATGGCGCGGGGTAACGTGGACGTCCGGCGCTTTCCGGATGCCGATCACACTTTGTCGGGGGCCGGTGAGGTCGAGGCGGTATCTGCTGCGACGCTCGACTGGCTCGTGGCAAAAGGCTTCGCCCCGGCCAAGGCATGACGGACCGGGTGTCTGCCCGGTCCGTTTTCCTCAGTCTCAGTTAGAGACGCTCTGGCGCAGGCGCTTCAGTTCCGGCACGCAGGAGCCGCAGTTGGTTCCACACTTGGTGCGGGTCTGCAGGGCATCGAGGGATTCGCCAGCCCGGAAGGCGGCCAGGATGTCGTCCTCCGCCACGTCGAAGCAGTTGCAGATCACCTTTCCGCGGGCGGCCTGGCCAGCCGGTGGCTGGGTCAGCGGTGCCAGCAGCCACTGACGCACGGCAGCGGCCGAGTGCCCTTGCACCATCATGTCGGCCAGCCATTCGGCGGCCTTGGTCTCGCCGGCCAGACGCACCGCGGTGAGCGAATCGCCTTCCACAAGCGCGCGCTTGGCGATGTCCTTGCGGCTGTCCTGGTAAGACAACACCTTGGTCGGGTCGTCGAGGGCCAGTTCCTTGTCCAGGGCCTCAAGCAGTGCGGGTTCCAGCTCCTCGCCACGGGCCTTCAGCACCACTACCGGTGCGGTGCGTCCGGCGAGGGTCAGGCTGGCGTAGGGGAAATGGGGCAGCCAGCGGCGCAGGCCTTCCATGACCGTCAGCGGGTTGGGATGGAGCTGGCCATCCTCGCCGATCTCCGTACGACGCATGGCCACGAGGGTCTTGCCGGCGGTGTATTTCTCCACCTGCACGGCGGCGTGCTTGAGTTCGGGCTGCTTCGAGTAGGGGTCGAAATCCCCGGGCATCAGCACATTGACGCCCTGGCCGCCCATCGTGTTGCCGCCCCAGTGCATCGGTACGAAGCACTGGCCGGGACGCAGCGTGGCGGATTCGAGCACCTTCAGCACCACTTCACCGCGCCGGCTCTTCACCTTGACCAGGTCGCCGGTGGCGAGGCTGCGGCGTTCCATGTCGTCCTTGTGCATGTGCAGCATGGGCTCGGGTTCATGGCTGTACAGGCGGGCCACCAGGCCGGTGCGGCTCATGCCGTGCCACTGGTCGCGCAGGCGCCCGGTGTTGAGGTGCAGCGGGTAGCGGGCGCTCGGCGATTCGGCGGTGATGCGGTGTTCGGTGACGACGAAGCGGGCCTTGCCGGACGGGGTCGGGAAGACGCCGTCTTCGTAGAGCCGGACCTTGCCCAGGCTGGCGCCTTCGGGGAAGGGCCACTGCTGGGGGCCGACGTTCTCAAGCGTCGCATAGCTCAGGCCGGTGATGTCCAGGTCGCGGCTGCGGGTGGATTCCCGGTGCTCGTTCCAGATTTCTTCCGGCTTGGCGTAGGGGAACATGCGGGCGGCCAGCTCGCTCTTGCCGAGGCAGGCGCCCAGACGCCGGGCGAAGTCCACCACGATCGCCCAATCGTGGCGGGCCTCGCCCGGCGCGGACACGGCGGCTCGGACGCGGCTGATGGCGCGCTCCGAGTTGGTGACGGTGCCGTCCTTCTCGCCCCAGGTGGAGGCGGGCAGCAGCAGGTCGGCGTAAATGCAGGTTTCGGTGTGGTTGAAGGCTTCCTGCACGACGACGAATTCGGCGGCTTGCAGGGCTTCGTGGATCAGAGCCTGGTCCGGCATGGACTGGGCCGGGTTCGTACAGGCAATCCACACTGCCTTGATCTCACCGGTCTTGAGCGCCTTGAACAATTCGACGGCACTCTTGCCCGGCTTGTCGGGCACGCTGTCCACGCCCCACAGGGCGGCAACTTCGGCGCGGTGCTCGGCGTTGGCCATGTCCCGGTGGGCGGACAGCAGGTTGGCCAGTCCGCCGACTTCGCGGCCGCCCATCGCGTTGGGCTGGCCGGTCAGCGAGAAGGGGCCGGCGCCGGGGCGACCGATCTGGCCGCTGGCCAGGTGCAGGTTGATCAGGGCCGAATTGTTGTGGGTGCCGAAGGAGAACTGGTTGAGCCCCTGGCAGTACATGGACATCGTGGCCTTCGAGGTGGCGAAGATCTGTGCCGCTTCCTCGATGAGCTTCTTGTCCAGCCCGCAGATGGTTGCGGCCATCGCCGGGGTGTATTCGCGGACGGTCTTCTTCAGAGCTTCGAAACCCTCGGTATGGGCGTCGATGTAGTCCCGGTCGACCCAGCCTTCCCACAGCATCACGTGGAGCATCGCGTTGTACAGCGCGATGTCGGTGCCGGGCAGCAGGGCCAGGTGCAGGTCGGCAGCTTCGGCGGTGTCGGTGCGGCGCGGGTCGATGACGACCAGCTTCATGTCCGGATTGGCCTTGCGGGCGTCCTCGATGCGGCGGAAGGCGATCGGGTGCGCAAAGGCGGTGTTGCTGCCGGTGATGAACAGCGCGCTGGTGTGGGCAATGTCCGCGTAGCTGCACGGCGGTGCGTCGGCGCCCAGGCTCAGCTTGTAGCCGGCCACCGCGCTGGACATGCACAGGCGGGAGTTCGTGTCGAGGTTGTTGCTGCCGATGAGGCCCTTCATCAGCTTGTTGAAGACGTAGTAGTCCTCGGTCAGCAACTGGCCGGCGCCGTAGACGGCGACCGCGTCGGGGCCGTGTTCGGCGATGATCGCGGCGAAGCGTTCGGCGGCCGCGTCGAGGGCGGCATCCCAGCTCACGCGCTGGCGGGCGTTGCCGCGATCGGTGCGCAGCTCCGGATACAGGGCGCGGGTAACCTGGGTTTCAGGCGCGGCGGTCAGGTGCAGCGTGGAGCCCTTGGTGCACAGACGGCCGAAATTGGCCGGATGGTCCGGGTCGCCCCGGACGCCGGTGATTCGGCCGGCTTCATGTTCGATTACGACACCGCAGCCGACGCCGCAGTAACAACAGGTGGATTTGGTTTCTGCCATCACGACTCCTTTGGTGGACTGAATCCAGCAAACGTCGTGCCACCTGCCTAAGTCGCTGTTTTCCTTGCGCAGAGCCGCCACTGCGCACCAAAGGGTGGCGGCACGGCTTCGAAATGGTGCGACCGCGGTGGCCGCGCACCAGGAATGGGCGTGGCCGCGGCGGCTCAGGGGCGATGATGGTCGTCGGTCAGGCGAACACCTTCCAGGAGCGGGCCGTCCGGGTGCCGAAGATCTGTGGGTTCTGCGGCAGCTGGTTGGTCGGCAGGAATCCCGGCGTGATCTTCTTGAACCAGTCCTGGTAGCTGGCGGAGGCCGGCAGCGAGGCCAGCGCCTTCAGCGCATAGTAGGTGAAGGCACCGTTCGGTCGGCCCTTGAAGCTGGTGTCCCAGCTGAACTGGCTGTCGGTACAGCCGGCCAGCAGCAGGTCGCCACCGCTGCGCGACAAGCCGCCCGAGGTGGGGAGCTTGGCGACGCGGGGGGCGGGCAGGTCGGCGGCCTTCATCCACGCCTCGGGGGGCAGGAAACGGGCGCGGGGCAGGCCCGGGTCGAGATCGAGCGAGTTGCCGCGGGTGACACTGCCGGAATGGCAGCTGTCCGAGATCAGCACCACCCGCACGCCGGTGGCGTGGTGGGTGAAGATCGGCGCGATCTCGTCGTCCAGCAGCACGTTGCCGGAGCCGATGTCCCACGGGCACAGGCCCTCGTCGCGGCCGTCGGGCTCGTCGCCGTTCTGGTCCGGCACCCAGGTGCCGTGGCCGGAGTAGGTGATGATGATGGAATCGCCTTTGGCCGCGCCGCCGATCAGGTCGGTCATTGCACTGACCATCGCCGCCTTGGTGGCCTGGCCGTCGAGCAGCTTGGTGACGGCGAAGCCACGCGCGGCGAGTGCTGCGGCCCAGTCGGTGGCGTCGTTGACGCAGCCGCTCAGGTCGTTCTGGGTGCCCGGGTAGTCGTTGATGCCGATGCACAGGGCTTTCTTGCCCATGATCGTTCCCCTTCTCTCATCTCGGTTGAGCCATGCCGGGGGCGGGGAGCCCGCTGCATTGCTTTGGCATGGCCCTTGGATTTAAGCACGGGGTGGCGAAAGGTCAACGAAGCCGGCGTCCCGTCTGGGGTCAGGCCGGGGTGCGAGGGACGCGGCTGAGCTCGCGCAGGGCACTGACCTGATCGAGGATGGGCTGCGGTATCGCCACTTCACCGGCCAGCATGGTGCGGACCAGCGTGGCGTTGGCTGCGACCTCCGGATCGTCGGCGCGGCCTTCGACCGGCGGCGCACCACCTTCCTCCGCCGGAAAGGCGATTTGCGCGCTGCCGTTCACGAACACTTCCAGCCGCGGGCGACGCCGCGGATTGGCGAAAGCTTCGCCCTCGGTGCCGCGTAGCAGCATGGACACGCCGCCGGTGGCGACCAGGTGCTGGTGGATCCGTTCCAGGTACTCCGGGTGGGTCATCGAGGCGACCCGCACGCTGTGGCCCGGCGCCGGATCGAGCAATTTGGCCAGGGTGTGGCCGCTGTTGCGCACGCCGAGGCGGGGGCGCAGGGCGAGCAACGGGGCCAGACCCGGCGCCAGGGTTTCCAGTGGCAGACAGGTCAGATGCCGTTCGGCGAGCTGGGCTTCCGCCTCGGCGAGGCTCGCCGCCGGGTGGATGTCGAGGGCGGCCAGCAGCTCGAAGGGGCTGACCCGGCTGTCGAAGTCGTGGCGACCCTGGATCAGCACCGGGATGCCTTCCCGTGCCAGCAGCAGGGCCAGCAGGGGCATCAGGTTGGCTTGCCGGCGGGCGCCGTTGTAGGTGGGCAGCACGACCACGCGTGGGCCGGCCGGGACCTGGACGTGGGCCGTGCGTGCGTCGAGGGCGCGCTGGAAGCCCAGCAGTTCGTCGGTGGACTCGGCCTTGATGCGCATCGACAGGATGATGGCGCCGAGTTCCAGGTCAGGCACGCGGCCGTCCAGCATGTCGCCGAACAGAGCTTCGGCCTGGTCGATGGTGAGGGGTTTGGAGCCTTTCGGCCCGCGGCCGATCTCCTTGATGAATGGGGCGTAGGACATGGGTGTAAAGCGCATATCGGTGGATGACCGGCGGAGTGTAGCGGATGCGTCGGCGCGGCTGGCGATGGTGCGCTGTGCCCGAGGCTAGGATTGGGGCGGCACGACCTCCAGCTTGATGTCCTGGACTGGCAGGCGGGCGATGCCCTGCAGGCCCGCCGCCTCGTCTCCGCGGGAGGTGGCGCGAGCGAACTGGAAGCCGGCCAGGCCGGCCAGCGAAAACTGCAGGCTGCCCAGTTCCTTCTTGAGGCTGGCATCGAGGAAGGCCAGCCTGGCCGCCAGCGCACTGGCGGGCGTTCCCTCGGTGAGCCGCTTCAGGGCGTAGTCGCGCCAGGCCGGGTAGTCCCGTCCGCCGATCGTCAGCACGAGGGGCGAGCAGCGGGCGATGCCGTAGTAGGGCAGCGGCTCGCGGAGCTCCCCGACCCTGCGGCTTGCGATGTCGCGAATCAGGTCGATGCCATCGATTTTCGAGATGCTGCCGGTGGGCAGTCCGTCGATGCTGAGCCTGAAGCCGGAGACCAGCCAGGGACGCTGCTTGGTACCGATGGGCTGCTTCTTCAGGGAACCGGACGGGAGGGCCGCAATCCGTTCGGGTTGCAGGACGGCCCGGACTACGTAGGCATCCTTCTGGGTAGCGGCACAGGGCGGAAAGTGCAGTTCGGTGAGCACGCAGCCTGACAGCCGGACGCCTTCCTGGATGTTGCCGTCGGGATCTGCTCGCAGCACTTCCAGGTCGAACTGGCGATGGCCGCCGTCGGTCAGTTCATGCACCCACTTCGTCAGCGGCGGGAAGGCGGGTGGTTGCACGGAAATGACCAGCTTGCCGAGCGCCGCTTCGCCGATCTGGATGTCGCTTCGCGAGCCTGGCAGTGCGCTGCCGGGCTCGTGTATCGACCAGCTGATGTCGGGCAGGGTGTAATCCACCAGCGGCAGGATGTCGCCTTCGACATTCAGGTAGCTGCTGCCGATCAGGCGCGTGGCGAGGGCTTGTTCAGCCATGATGCTGTCTCCTCGGTGGGCGGGGCGTCGCACGACTGCGTGGCCCTCGCGTCCAAGATAGATGCCGGTGGCAGTAAAAACAATGACGATGTCACGTGATGGGCTGGTTGCCGTGGCCGGTGGCGGCCGGGCCTCAGCCACGGCATGCTGGTGGCTGACGTCAATCGACAGGGAGAAGGGTGTGAGATCCGTTTTCTGGAAAGTCCTGCGCCGTGGAGCCGCGTTGCTGGCCACGGGGTTCTGTATTCCGGCGCTGGCTGCGCCGCAGCTGGAAACGCTACGCCTGCCACCGGGCTTCCGGATCGAGGTGCTGACCGACCAGGTCCCCAACGCCCGCGGGATGACTCTCGGAGACTTCGCCGATGGGCGTGGTGTGGTCTATGTGGGCAGTCGCAATGCGGGCAAGGTCTATGGGGTGGAGATCGACAAGGGGCGGGCGAAGCGCGTGCATACCCTGGCCAGCGGGCTGGAACAACCCGTGGGGGTGGCCTACCGGGACGGCAGCCTGTTCGTGTCGGCAGTGTCGCGCATCGTCGCCCTCGACGGCATCGGTCGCCGCCTGGACAAGCCGCCCGTGCCGCGCGAGCTGAACGTCCGCTTCCCTACCGAGACGCACCACGGCTGGAAGTTCATCGCCTTCGGGCCTGATGGCTGGCTCTACGTGCCGGTTGGTGCGCCGTGCAATATCTGCGAACCGGACGAGCGGCGCTACGCCAACATCCAGCGCATCCGCCCGGACGGCAGCGGTACAGAGGTCGTAGCCCGGGGCGTGCGCAATACAGTGGGTTTCGACTGGAACCCTGCGGACGGCAGTCTCTGGTTCACCGACAACGGCCGCGACATGCTCGGCGACGAGCTGCCTTCCGACGAGCTGAACCGGGCTGGCAAGAGCGGCGAGCATTTCGGCTATCCCTATTGCCACCAGGGTGACATTGCCGATCCGGAGTTCGGTGCCAAGCGCGCGTGCAAGGATTTCACGCCGCCGGTCGCCAGGCTGGGGGCCCACGTGGCCGCGCTGGGCATGCGCTTCTACACCGGCCAGATGTTCCCGGCGGCCTACCGCAACAGCATCTTCATCGCCGAGCACGGTTCGTGGAACCGCAGCCGCAAGTCCGGCTACCGGGTCGTGCGCGTTGAGGTGGACAAGGCCGGCCGGGTTCTGCGCCAGGAGGTCTTTGCCGAAGGCTGGTTGCAGGTCGATCCCGGTGGCCAGGAAAGCGTGTGGGGGCGGCCGGCCGATGTGCTGGTCCTGCCGGACGGCTCGCTGCTAATCAGCGACGACCAGGCCGGTGCGATCTACCGGGTGAGCTACGGGGGCGGCGCGTAAGCGCGCATTTGCCCCGATTGCGTCGTTGCGCCTTGGCCGCTAGGCTGCGTCCTTTTCGGTCACGAGGACGCAAGCAATGAAAGTCGGTTTCATCGGTCTGGGCATCATGGGGCGCCCGATGGCGCTCAACCTCCTGAAGGGCGGCTACGACGTGACCGTGTGGGCGCGCCGCGCCGAATCCATGGCCCCGCTGCTGGAAGCCGGTGCCAAGGGGGCCGCCAATAGCGCGGCGGTGGCCGCGGCCTGTGACGTGGTGTTCTCGATGGTGGCGGACGCCGCCGACGTGGAGCAGGTCGCCCTCGGTGTCGGCGGTGTGGCGGAAGGCGCTAAAGCCGGCCTGATCTACGTGGACATGAGCACCATCGCGCCGGCTGCCGCCCAGTCGATTGCAGCACGGCTCGCCGAGCGGGGCGTGACGATGCTCGATGCACCGGTGTCCGGCGGCGAAGTCGGGGCGATCAACGCCGGGCTGACCATCATGGTTGGCGGCGACGAAGCGGCTTTCGAGACCGCCAAGCCGCTGTTCGCCTGCATGGGCAAGGCCGCCACGCTGATCGGTGGCCCCGGTGCCGGCCAGGTCGCCAAGGCCTGCAACCAGATCCTCACCGGCGTCGGCGTGATGGCAGTGGCCGAGGCCTTCAACTTCGCCCGCAAGAGCGGTGTCGATGCCGGCCGCGTGCGCGAGGCACTGCTCGGCGGCTTCGCCTATAGCCGCATCCTCGAAAACCACGGCCAGCGCATGCTCGACCGCAACTTCAAGCCGGGCTTCAAGGCCTGGATGCACCAGAAGGACATGAACATCGTCATGCAGGAGGCCCACCGCCTCGGCCTGATGCTGCCGAGCAGCGCCGCCACGGCCCAGCTCTTCAATGCGCTGGTCGGCAGCGGGATGGGCGAGGAGGATTCCATCGCCGCCCTCAAGCTGCTGGAAAACCTGTCGGGAGAATGACGGTGCGGGTCGGATTTGTCGGACTGGGCGTGATGGGCCGGCCGATGGCCGGCCACCTGCTGGCGGCGGGTCACGAGCTGGCGGTGTGGGCGCGGCGGCCGGAATCGGCGGCGCCGCTACTTGAAGCCGGAGCCAGCTTCTGCGCGACGCCGGCCGAGCTGGCGAGCCGCTGCGAGGTGGTGATCTCGGTGGTGACGGCCAGCGCTGACGTGGAGAACCTGGCGCTTGGCGCGGGGGGCCTCATCGAGGGCTTCGCGCCGGGGGGCATCCATGTGGACATGAGCACCATCGCACCGGGCACGGCCCGCAAGGTGGCGGCTAGTTATGCCGAGCGCGGCATCGGCTGGCTGGATGCGCCTGTGTCCGGCGGCGAGATCGGCGCGCGGGATGCGACGCTGGCGATCATGGCCGGTGGCGAGGCGGATGTGCTGGAGCGCGTTCGACCGCTGTTCGCCGCGCTGGGCAAGACGGTGGTGCATATCGGTCCGGCCGGGGCGGGCCAAGTGGCCAAGGCCTGCAACCAGATGATCATGGTCAATGCGATCCAGGCCTGCGCTGAGGCGATGCGCCTGGCCGGTGCCCATGGGGTTGACCTGGCCCGTGTGCGCGAAGCCCTGATGGGCGGCTCGGCCGGCTCGCGGGTGCTCGACGTGATGGGCGACCGCATGGCCCGGCGGGATTTCGTCGCCGGCATCCAGTCGCGGCTGCATCACAAGGATTTCGCTATCCTGATGGAGGAGGCCCGTCAGCTCGGCGCGCCGCTTCCGGTGGCGGCCCAGACCTGGCAGCAGCTCAATGCGCTGATGGCGATGGGCGGCGGCCGGGACGATACGGCGAGCCTGCTGAAGGTGCTCGAACCCACAGGAGAATGATCGTGACGACGCCAATTTCACGCCGACGCTTTGCGCTGTTGCTGGGTGCCGCGGTGGGCGTGAGTGTGCTGGGGGGCTGTGCCGGGCTGACGCTGGGCCTGAAGAAGCCGGAGGTCAAGGTGGCCGGCATCCGTCTGCTGGATGCCGGTCTGTTCGAACAGCGTTTCGTCGTGAGCCTGCGCATCACCAACCCGAACAACGCCGAGATTCCTATCGAAGGCCTCGACGTCAACGTGGACATCAACGGCCAGCCCTTTGCGCATGGGGTCAGCAATCAGGCGGTGGTGGTGCCGCGGCTCGGCGAGGCGGTGCTGGACGTGACCGCCACGACCGGGCTGGACAAGTTGCTGCGCCAGTTCGGCGAACTGGGGCGGGGGCGCGACAAGGTCGATTACCGCATCCGCGGGCGTCTGGTGACCGGCAACCTGGGCGGCTTCGACTTCGACAAGAGTGGCGAGGTGGCTTTCCCGAAGATCTTTGGTGGCGGCAACGGCTCGAAGTCCGAGCCCGCGCCAGAGAAAGGGCCGTCGGAGACTTTCTGAGCCGTGGCGGGGCGCTTTTCCCGTGGGGGCGAATTCATTCGCCCAGGGACTCCGGGTGAGCACCTGGGGGCGAATGAATTCGCCCCCACAGGCCAGCCCCCACAGGCCAGCCCCCACAGGCCAGCCCCCACAGGCCAGCCCCCACAGGCCAGCCCCCAAAAGGGCGCGCTTACAAACCAACATGGGCTTACATTCCGCTTGCCAACGGCGGGCGGTCCGTCGCGTTATTTCCTGCAAGGGGCGGCATTCGCGCCGTCCGATCCAAGCAGGAGTAGAACCATGAAGAAGTTCATGATCCCGGCGGTGCTGGCCGCCGCCGTCTTCAGTGCCAATGCCTTTGCCCATGGCTGGGACGATGATGACGATCATTGCGATCGTCGTTACCGCCACGGTGGGCGGCCCGTGGTGGTGTATGAGCAGCCGCAGGTGGTGTACCAGGCGCCGCCGGCCGTCTATCAGGCTCCTCCGCAGGTGGTGTACCGGGAGCGCATCGTCTATCGGGACCGGCCGGTGTATTACGCCCAGCCGCAGCAGGAGGCTTATTACCCGCCGCAGCCGGCGGTCGCCTATCCGCGCTATGACGGTAACCGGGTGGTCGGCCAGGCGGTCGGCGCGCTGGCTGGCGGGGTGATCGGCAACCAGATCGGCCGGGGCAGCGGCCGCGTGGCGGCGACCGCGGTCGGTGCGGTGCTGGGCAGCGTGGTCGGCAGCCGGATGGCCGGCTATCCCTACTGATGATCAGATCGGCGTCAGCGACACCAGCCGTGAGGCGCGCAGGCTGCGCAGCATGGCGGTCATGTCGGTGGCGCTGATCGGCCGGCTGCACAGGTAGCCCTGGTAGGCGTCGCAACGCCAGCGTCGCAGCAGGGCCAGCTGGGCCTCGGTCTCCACGCCTTCGGCGATCACTTCCAGGCGCAAGGTGTGGGCCATCGCGACGATGGTCTGGGCGATGGCCGCGTCGTCCGGTTCGCTGACGATGTCCTTGATGAAGGAGCGGTCGATCTTCAGGCGGTCGATCGGGAAGCGCTTGAGGTTGGCCAGGCTTGAGTAGCCGGTGCCGAAATCGTCCACCGACAGCTGCAGGCCGAGCTTCTTGCATTCGGCCAGCAGGCTGCGGGTGTGTTCCGGGTTGCGCATCACCAGGCTCTCGGTCAGCTCCAGGTCCAGGTAGGCGGGCGGCAGGCGCGCGTCGGCGAGGGCCGACTTGATTGTCTGGAGCAGGTCGGCATCGTCGAACTGGCGGGCCGAAAGGTTGACGCCCACCGGTACGCGGCAGATGCCTTCCTGCAGCCAGGCATGGTTCTGCCGGCAGGCCTCGTGGAGGACCCAGGCGCCGATCGGCACGATCAGGCCGCATTCCTCGGCGATCGGGATGAACACGTCGGGCGGCACCATCGTGCCGTCGGGCAGGCGCCAGCGGATCAGTGCTTCTAGGCCGATCAGCTCGCCGGACAGGGTGTCCACCTGCGGCTGGTAGAACAGTTCCAGCTGGTTGGCCTCGAGGGCCTGGCGCAGGCGGTTTTCCAGTTCCAGCCGTTCGCTGTAGCGCGCCGACAGGTTGTGGTCGAAGAACTGGTAGTTGTTGCGGCCGCGCTCCTTGGCGAGGTACATGGCGGCGTCGGCGTTCTTGATCAGCGCGTGGCCGTCGAGGCCGTCACCCGGGTAGAGGGCGATGCCGATGCTCGGGGTGACCGTGCATTGCTGGCCGGACAGGTCGAAGGGGCGGGCCAGGCTGGTGAGGATGCGCTCGGCCACGTCTTCCGGCATCGTGCCTTCCTCCAGGTCGCCGAGTACCACCACGAACTCGTCGCCGCCGGTGCGTGCCACCAGATCCCCATCGCGCACGCAGGCGCGCAGGCGCTGGGCGACCAGCAGCAACAACTGGTCGCCGGCCTGGTGGCCGAGGGTGTCGTTGACGAACTTGAAGCGGTCGAGGTCGGTGAACAGCACCGCCACGCCCCGTTGCAACTGGGCGGCCTGGCCGATCGCTTCGGACAGATGCTCGTTGAGCAGCGTGCGATTCGGCAGCGAGGTGAGGTTGTCGTAGTGGGCCAGGTGGCGGATGCGGCTCTCGGCGGCTCGCCGCTGGGTGATGTCGGCGATGATGCCCAGGTAGCCGCGGACTTGCCTCTTGCCGTCGCGCACCACCGAGATGGCGATGTTGGCCGGAAAGATGCTGCCGTCGCGGCGGCGCAGGTTGATTTCCCGCGGCTCCGGATTGCTGCTGGTTGTGGCCTCTTCGGCAAGGGCGGCAAAGCCGTTGCTGCGGTGGGCGAGGGTCCACCTGGCGATGTCCTCGGCGGTATGGAAGACCAGCGGTGTTTCCAGGCCGACCAGGCTCTCGGCGGAGTGGCCGAACAGGCGTTCGGCGGCCGGGTTCAGGACGCGGATGATGCCGTTGGAGTCGGTGTAAACGATGGCGTATTCGGCACAGTCCAGAATGGCCCGCTGCAGGGACGTGGTTTCCCGCAGCAGGGCTTCGGAGCGGGCGTGCTTTTCCACCTCGTTTTCCAGCAGGCGGTTGGTTTCGGCCAGTGCATTCACGTATTGCCCGAGGGCTTCGTTGGCATCCGCCAGGGCGAGGGTCTTTTCGGTGACCTGATGGCGGATGGCCTCGGCGCGGGTTTGCAGCACATACAGGACCAGCGCGGCCAGGATGCCGAGGGACAGGCCGGAAAACAGCTTGGCGCCGGCGTCGGGGCTCGGCTCGTCGATCAGGCCGGTGCTACCCGGAGCGGCGATCAGCAGCCAGTGGTGATCGTAGAGCTGGATGGCGTCCGCGTAGGACTGATCGCCCAGGCGGTAGTCCGGTGTCGCGAACAGCCGATGAGCGTCGTCATTGGTGTCGATGAGTTCGAATTCCAGCGGAGTCTGGCCGTCGTCCGTTGCCGGAATGAGCATCTCGTGGAGCAGCCGGTGCAGCGGAACCTCGATGAACACCAGTTCCTGGGCTACGGTGCGCTGCGCGGCGAAGGGCCTGATGGGCGCGAGCAACAGCAGGGTCTCGCCGCCGTCGCCGCCACCCTGGCGTGCGGTGGGCACACGACTGGCCATGCCCTCCTGGCCGTTGGCCGCCTGGATGATCCGTTGCTGGAGGCTGCGTTTGGCCTCGTCCGGAATGTGCCCGGCAGGAAACAGGACGGCTTCAGGCAGCGCTTCACCCTTTGATGTCACGCCAACGCGTAGCCGGGCCTCGCCATCTTTCAGGCTGAGGATGCCGAGACGGCTGATTTCCGGGTGGTGGGCCAGTAGTGGTGCGACGAAGTCGGCGAATTCACGCTTGTCGGTCTGCGGGGCCCGGGCCAAATGGCGCCGCAGGACTTCACTGAGGGTGACCAGACCTTCGGCCCGCTCGCGCAACTGGGCGATGTGCTGCCGGGCCAACTGCTGGAAACGCACACCCGCGGCATCCCGCTCCTCACGGATGGTGGTCTGGTAACTGTTCAGCGTGAAAGCAAAAACCAGGGCAAAGACAAAAACGGCCAGCCCGTAACGGCGAACTGCGTCGACAACCTTAGCGGAAGCCGTGCTGCGGGTCATCGAGTCTCCTGATGGAAGTACGGGATCTCTGTCGGCGGATCCTCGGCTCCCTTAACGGCCGTAACCCGCCGATCTTGAGTTCCGTACCGGATCAGTCGTCGCCGAAGACCTGGCGCAGCCGCTCTATCTCGCGCTCGTGATCCACTTCCACGTCGGCGAAGCGCTGGGCGATGGCGCGGAACTCGTCCTGCAGTTCGATGAAGGCGTCGAGGATGTCCGGGTCGAAGTGGGTGCCCCGGCCCTGTTGCAGGAGGGCGCCGGCCTCCTCGTGGGTGAAGGCGGGCTTGTAGACCCGCTTGCTGATCAGTGCGTCGTACACGTCGGCGACGGCCATCAAACGGGCCGAGAGGGGGATGCGCTCACCGGCGAGCTTCTGGGGGTAGCCGCTGCCGTCCCATTTCTCCTGGTGGGAGAGGGCAATCTCCTTGGCGTAGCGCAGGTAGCTGGCGGACAGGCTGAACAAGGATGCGGCTCGGCTGATGGCTTCCATGCCGAGGGTGGTGTGGGTCTTCATGATCTCGAACTCGGCCGGGGTCAGGCGGCCGGGCTTGAGAAGGATGCGGTCGGGGATGCCGACCTTGCCGATATCGTGCAGCGGCGCCGACTTGTACATCAGCTCGATGTTCTCGTCGCTCAGTTCGCTGCTGAAGCGCGGGTGACGCTGCAGGTGGCGGGCGAGGGCGCGCACATACATCTGGGTACGCCGGATGTGGTTGCCGGTTTCGTTGTCGCGGGTTTCGGCGAGGGAGGCCATCGCGACGATGGTGGCATCCTGCATCAGGCCCAGCTCGCGGGTGCGGCGCAGGACCTCCTGCTCAAGATAGGTGTTGCGGTCGCGCAGGAAGTCGCTAGCGGCCTTGAGGGTCAGGTGGTTGCGAATCCGCGTCAGGACCAGCGGCGGGCTGATCGGCTTGGTGATGTAGTCCACCGCGCCGGCATCGAAGCCCAGTTGCTCGTCCACTTCCTCGTTGCGGATGGTCAGGAAGATCACCGGGATGCTGGCGGTCTGCGGGTCGTTCATCAGGCGCCGGCAGACCTCGTAGCCGTCCATGTCCGGCATCGTCACGTCGAGCAGGATCAGGTCCGGTTGCGGCTTGCTGGCCGCCAGGGCCAGTGCGCGGGCGCCGTTGGTGGCGATGCGCGTGCGGAAGTCGGCGTGGTGCAGGCAGTGGACGATGGGCTCGATGGAGTCCGGGGCGTCATCGACGACAAGGATCAGCGGGTTGCGGGGATCGGTAGAGGGCATTGGTCAGTGGCTCCGGCACCGGCTAGGTGCCATTCGGCTGGTTGTGCGAGGACAGGCATGCCAGGGCCTGATCATAGTCGTAAGCCTGCAGGGCGCCAGCGATTTCTCCGGCTGTTTCGCTGCCCAGGCGTGCGGCCAGGTCGGCGCGGATCTGCCGGAAGCGGGCCGGTGCGCTGCCGTCGGCGGCTTCGATGAGCTGGGCCAGTTCCCGGAGCGCCACTTCGAACTCGGCGTCGTCGAGCTGGCGGCCCTCGCTGGCCTCTTCTTCAGGCGGCAGGGCGTGGGCAAGCAGCGCCTGCATGGTTTCCATCTCGACGTGCAGGGTGCGGCGGGCCGCATCGGAGGCGCTCCCCGCGCGCAGGGCGGATTCGACGGCCGCCGCCGCTTCCTGCAGGGCGGTGGCGCCGAGGTTGGCGGCGGCCCCGCGCAAGGTGTGGGCCAGTCGTTCGGCGGTGGCGGCGTCGCCAGCGGCCAGCGCCGCATCGATGCGCTGAGGGCAGTCGGCCTGGCTGCGGCTGAGCTGGCGCAGCAGGCTGAGGTAGCGCGCGGCGTCGTTGCCGACCCGGCGGAGGGCTGCCGCTACGTTGAGGCCGGGCAGCGGCGGAAGGCTGCCGGCTGCCTGGGCGGGGGCGGTGCCTCCGGCCCTGCTGCTGCGGGTGTGGCGGAGGATCGCCTCGATCAGGTATTCCACCACGATGGGTTTGGCGACATGGTCGTTCATGCCGGCTTCGAGGCAGCGCTGGCGCTGGTCGACCATTGCGTGGGCGGTCATGGCGATGACCGGCAGGCGGGCCAGCTGCGGATTCCGGCGGATCCGGCGGGTGGCCTCGAGGCCGTCCATCTCGGGCATCTGCAGGTCCATCAGCACCACGTCGAAGGCGTCCGGCGCGGCATTGAGGGCATCCACCGCGATCCGGCCGTTGTCGGCCACGTCCACCCGGGCGCCGAGTCGCTCGAGGATGCCGCAGGCGATCTGCTGGTTGATGTCGTTGTCCTCGACGACGAGCACGCGCAGGCCGGCCAGGCTGGGGGCCTGGGCGAGCGTGCTGCGGGCGGGCGGGGCGGCGTCGGTGCCGAAGGCTTCGACGATGGCGTCGAGGAGGGTGGAGGCGGTGGCCGGCTTGTGCAGGTAGCCATCGGCGCCGGCCTCGGCGGCCTCGGCGGAGGTGTTGTCATCGCCGAAGGCGGTCAGCAGGATCACCGTTGGCGGCGAGGCGAGGCTGCGGTCCTGCTTGATGCGGCGGGTCGCTTCGATGCCGTTCTGGTCGGGCATGCGCAGATCCATCAACACCAGCCCGAAGCGATCACCGCCATCGGCGCGGTGCACCGCGGCCACGGCCTCTGCTGCGGAGGGCACAGCCTCGCAGCGGAAGGGGAAGTTGCGCAGGAGCTCGAGCAGCACGGTGCGGGCTACCGGGTGGTCGTCCACCACCAGCACCCGCAAACCTTCGAGGACGCCGGGCAGGGCGCGCGGGGCACGGGGGTCGGCGAGCTCGAAGCCGACTTCGAAGCTGAAGCAACTGCCTTCGCCGGGCACGCTGCTGACCGCCAGCTGGCCCCCCATGAGGGAGACCAGGTGGCGCGAGATGGACAGCCCCAGCCCGGTGCCGCCGAAGCGGCGGGTCATCGAGTCGTCGGCCTGGGCGAAGGCCTCGAACAGGCGGCCGAGCTGTTCGGCACTCATGCCGATGCCGGTGTCGCGCACCGTGAAGCGCAGCGTGGCCTGGCGCGCCGCGCGCCGCGTGACGTCCACCTGCACGCCGACTTCGCCGCGCTCGGTGAACTTGACCGCGTTGCCGACCAGGTTGGTCAGCACCTGGCCGAGGCGCAGCGGGTCGCCGACCAGGTCCTGGGGGACGTCCGGCCCCAGCTGCAGCAGCAGTTCGAGGGATTTCTCGCGGGCCTTCTGGCCAACGAAGGTGAGCACGTTGTCGAGCACCTGGTCGAGTGCGAAGGGAACCTGCTCGAGACTCAGCTTGCCGGCCTCGATCTTCGAGAAGTCGAGGATGTCATTGACCACGTGCAGCAGCGAGGTGCCGGCGGCGTGGATCTTGGTGACGTAGTCGAGCTGGCGCGGCGGCAGTTCGGTGCCCAGGCACAGGCTGGCCAGGCCGATGATGGCGTTCATCGGCGTGCGGATCTCGTGGCTCATGTTGGCCAGGAAACGGGCCTTGGATTCTGCCGCCTCCTCGGCCAGGCGCTTGGCCTCGCGCAGGGTTTCGACGGCCTGGCGGTAAAGGGAGAGATCTTCGAATACCCAGATGCAGTCGGTGATTTCACCGTTGTCCTCGGCCAGGCCGCTGACCGACAGGCCGACCCACAGGGGCTCGCCGCTGCGCCGGCGGAGCTGGCATTCCCGGCGCCAGACGCCGTTGGCGCGCAGGGCTTCCCATTGTTCGGCCTGGAACTCGAAGGGCAGACCTTGGGCGTCGAGCAGATCGGGCCGGGTGCCGCGCAGGTCTGCGAGGCGGAAGCCGCAGACCTGGCTGAAGCGCGGGTTGGCGTACTGGATGGCGCCACCCGGCGAGGTGATCAGGAGCATCGACGGGCTTTGCTCGACCGCCAGGGAGAGCTTGCGCAGCTCCTGCTCGGCGGTCTTGCGGGCGGTGATGTCATAGCACCAGCTGATCAGGGCCGGGGCCCCTTTCATCTCGATCTGTTCCATGGTCATCAGGGTCCAGAACGACCTGCCGCCTATGTCTTGGAACTCGATCTCCATGTCCCGCACCGGCAAGCCTTCACGCAGGCGGCCGAGGGCCCGTTCGCCCGCCGCCGGGTCGCGGAACCAGCCGGTCACCGGGCGCTCCATGAAGGTCTGCATGTCGGTACCGGCCAGCACCAGGGCCCGGGTGTTGGCGAACAGGGGCGTGCCTTCCGGGCGGTTGATGACCACCGCGACCGGACTCGACTCGAGCATCCGCCGGCTCCATTCGTCGGCGGCCAGGGCCTTGCGCTCGGCTGCCTTCTGGGCGGAGATGTCCACCATGACGCCGAGCAGCCCGCCGGGGCCGCCGTTCGCCAGCCGGAAGCCGGATACCCAGTAGAGGACGTCGTGCTCGCGGCCGTCGGCGAAGGGCATGCGGCGTTCGCTATGGGCGGCACTGGCGCTGGCGATGACCTGCAGGTCCTCCTCATGAAAGGCCATGCGCTCGGCCGGGCGCAGGTAGGGGAGGTCGAGTACGGTCTTGCCGATCAAAAAGGCGCGGGTGGTGCCGAAGGCTTCTTCGTAGGCCCGGTTGCAGCCCAGGAAGCGCCCGTCGGAGTCCTTGTAGAACACCGGGTTGGGCAGGGCGTCGAGGAGCACTTCGATGAACAGCAGCTGGTTGGCTACCGCCTGGGACTTTTCCTCCAGCTGATGGGTGCGTTGGTCCACCTTTTCTTCCAGCTGATTGCGGGCCTGGATCAGCTCGTCGGCAGCGCGCTGCAGCTGGATGCGCATGTTCTCCTGGGATTCAGCCAGGCCGGCGATTTCCCGCCAGGGCGTGGCGAGGGGCGGGGCGGGGGAGAGGTCGAGCCGGCCGATGCGCTCACTGCGGTCGACCAGGGCCGCGAGGTCCGTCTCGATGCGCCGGGACACGCGGCGGGCCAGATGGGCGGCGATCAGTGCCGCGGCGATGATCAGCGCCAGCAGTGCCGGCGCCACGTCGCGCAGGCGCGCCGGGATGAAGTCGGCCTCGCGGGCAAAACCACCGACCCACCATTGCTGGCTGCCCAGCTGGAGGGGGATGAACTCGGCCAGCCAGCTTTCGTGCTCATTCTCGAAATGAAAGCTCTTGTCGCCCGGGCGATCGTTGTCGAGCCAGCGGGCGTAGCCGTGGGTGAGGAAGTCCACGTTGAGTTCGGCTACCGGCCGTAGCACCGCGCCGCGACGGTCCGCAAGGTTGGCGAAGCGCGGGTAGCGGGGCACGCCGATCACGTCGCCGGCCCCGGTGAGGACCGCGCTGCCGCCCCGTTCACCGACCGGCGTATCCATGGTCAGCACCGACAGGGCGGCGAGCTGGATTTCGAAGGCCAGCATGCGGGGCTGGCCGTCGGGGCCCTGCCAGCGGGTTGCCACCGCAATGCCGCTGTCGTCGTCGGGTGTGCTGCGGTAGGGCGGGGACCAGGCCAGCGGGTCGAGCGCCGGTGCCTGCATGGCGGTGTCGAACCATGCTGGCCGGCGGGAGTCATCCCGCTCTTCCGAGGACTCCTCGCGCAGCAGGCGGCCGGACGAGGACCAGTGCAGCCAGCGGCTGCCGCCTCCTTGTCCGGTGGCGGGGCCGAGCCGGTTGTTCCAGCCGTCGCCGTCCCGCTGCAGGCTCAGGCTGCGCCCGTCGGGACGGGCCATATGGACGGCGGTGATCAGCTTGGTGCCGGTCAGGACAGGGAGCAGGGCGGTGTTGAAGGCCTCCACGTCGGTGATGTCGAGGCGGCCTGCTTCGCTGCGGGCACGGGCGGTACGCAGCTCGATCTCGATGTGGCGGAGCTGACGCTCCACCTCGGCGTGGACCTGGCGGGTGGCGAGGTCGAGCTGGACCCGCGCCAGGGTCTGGGTGGCCGGCGCGACGACCAGATAGTGGAAGGCGCCGCCGAAGACCAGCAGGCAGGCCACGAAGACCGCCGACATCCGCCACAGGAGGCCGCGTGCGAGGCTCTGGCGTGGCTGGGGGCGGGGGGATGGGCGGTCGGGCATCGGCCAGGCGGTCAGTCCAGCTCGGCGGGTGGATTGGCCGCGTTGGAGGCATCGGCCGCCTTGGCTCGCCCGTAACTCTTGAAGCGGGCGACCACCTCGGCCATCTCGACCGGGCCGAGGACGACCGGCGTGCCCAGCTGGCAGGCCCGCCAGTATTGCTCACAGAGGGTCTCGAACTCGATGGCGAGGGCCAGGGTGTGGCGGAGGTCTTCACCGAACACCAGCATGCCGTGGTTGGCCAGCAGGCAGGCGTTGCGGTCTTCCAGCGCGCTGAGCGCGGCGGCGGACAGGGCCTGGGTGCCGAAGGTCGCGTAGGGAGCGCAGCGGATGCTGTCGCCGCCGAAGCGGGCGATCATGTAATGGAAGGCCGGGATGTCGCGCCGGTGGCAGGCCAGCGCGGTGGCGAACGGGGAGTGGGCGTGCAGCACGGCGCCGGCTTCCGGCCGGGCGACGAAGATGTCCCGGTGCATGCGCCACTCGCTGGACGGCGCGTAGGGGCCGCTCCAGCTGCCGTCCATCGCCACCAGGCTCATGTCCTCGCTGCTGCAGTCCTCGTAGGGGCGGCCGCTGGGGGTGATCAGGAAGCCTCGTGCGCAGCGCACGCTGGCGTTGCCGGCGGTGCCGGCATTGAGTCCGCTGGCGGCCATGCTGCGGGCGGTGGCGAGCAGACCTTCGCGAAGTACGTTCTCGTTCATCAGAGGCCTCCTGGTGACAGGCTCAAGCCTGGGCCAGCGGGCCCAGCGCATCGGGCGGATAGACGCCCAGATCGGTGATTATGCCATCCAGCAATGGCGCGGGCGTGACGTCGAAGGCCGGATTGCAGGCGGCGGAGCGGGGGGGGAGCAACTGCACACGCAGTACTTCGCCGTCGTTGCCAAGGCCGCTGATCGCGCGGACTTCGTCGGCGCTGCGCTCCTCGATCGGGATGTGGCGCCCGTCAGGGCAGCCGAAGTCGATGGTCGAGCGCGGCGCGGCGACATAGAACGGCACCTCATGCGCGGCGGCGGCCAGGGCCTTGAGGTAGGTGCCGACCTTGTTGGCGGTGTCGCCGTTGGCGGCGATGCGGTCGGCGCCGACGATCACGCCGTCCACGCGCCCTTCGGCCATCAGCCAGCCGGCGGCGTTGTCGGCGATCAGCGTGTGCGGCACACCGGCGCGGGCCAGCTCCCAGGCGGTGAGCAGGCCCTGGTTGCGCGGACGGGTCTCGCTGACCCACACGTGGACCGGCAAGCCGGCGGCGTGGGCGGCGTAGATCGGCGCCAGCGCGGTACCGTGGCCGCAGGTGGCGAGCCAGCCGGCGTTGCAGTGGGTCATCAGCTGCAGCGGGCGCTGGCCAGCGTCCGGCAGCCGGCGCAGCAGCTCGAGGCCGTACTGGCCGATGGCGGCGTTGGCGGCGGCGTCGCCGGCTCGGATCGCCTCGGCCTCGGCCCAGGCGGCGGCACTGCGTGCGCTGGCCGGCAGCGGGGCGAGCGCCGCGTGCATGCGGTCCAGTGCCCAATGCAGATTGACGGCGGTGGGGCGGGTCTGGCGCAGGCAGGCGTCGGCGGCTTGCAGGGCGGCGTCCGAGCCGTCTTCACGCAGCGCCAGCGCGATGCCGAAGGCCGCCGTGGCGCCGATCAGCGGGGCGCCGCGCACCTGCATGTCGCGGATCGCGGTGGCCGCGTCGGCCAGGCTGTCGAGGCGAATGAAGACTTCCCTATAGGGCAGGCGGGTCTGGTCGAGAATCACGACCTCGTCGCCGTCGCGGCGCAGGGTGGGGCAGGTGTCGGACACGGTGGTTCCTTGTTGGATGGCGGCCCGATTGTAGCGGCGCCTGACGCCGGTTGGCTCTGCCACGGTCCATCTGCCAGAATCGGCGGGCCTGATCCGGAGTGTATTTGCGATGCCATCCTTTCCCGCCCCTCTCGTTTCCCGTCTGCCCGAAGTTGGGACGACGGTGTTCACCGTGATGTCCCGCCTGGCCCAGGAGTGCGGGGCGATCAACCTGTCCCAGGGCTTTCCCGACTTCAATGCGGAAGACACGCTGTTCGAGCGGGTCGCCCACTGGATGCGCAGCGGCCACAACCAGTACGCGCCGATGGCGGGCTCGCCGGCGTTGCGCGCGGCGATCGCCGCCAAGGTGCAGGACTTGTACGGCGCGGCCTACGACCCGGAACACGAGATCACGGTGACCGCCGGCGCAACCCAGGCCTTGTTCACCGCGGTGGCGGCCTTGGTCCACCCGGGCGACGAGGTGATCGTCTTCGAGCCGGTTTACGATTCCTACGTGCCGGCCATCACGCTGCAGGGCGGCGTGGTGCGCCGCGCCCGCCTGGCCGCGCCGGACTACCGGCCCGACTGGGACGCGGTGCAGGCGCTGGTCACGCCGCGCACGCGGATGATCATGATCAACACGCCGCACAACCCCACCGGCACCGTGTGGTCCGCGGGTGATCTGCAGCGGCTGGCGGAGATCACCCGGGGCACCGGCATCGTGGTGGTGGCCGACGAGGTGTATGAGCACATCGTCTTCGACGGTGCCCGCCACGAGAGTGCCGCCCGTTACCCGGAGCTGGCCGAGCGCAGTCTCATCGTCTCCAGCTTCGGCAAGACCTACCACGTGACCGGCTGGAAGGTCGGCTACGTGCTGGCGCCGCGGGAGCTGATGGCGGAATTCCGCAAGGTGCACCAGTTCAACGTGTTTACGGTGAATACGCCGGTGCAGCTGGCGCTGGCCGACTACATGGCCGATGCCGGGCGGCATCTGCGGCTGGCGGCCTTCTACCAGGAGAAGCGCGATTTCTTCCGGCGCGGGCTGGCAGCGACGCGCTTCGAGCTGCTGCCCTGCGCCGGTACTTATTTTCAGACTGCCCGCTACACGGCGATCGCCGACATGCCCGACACGGCGTTTGTGGAGTGGCTGACCCGCGAGGTGGGCGTCGCGGCGATTCCGCTGTCGGCCTTCTTCGGCGACGGCCGCGACGAAAAGGTGATCCGCTTCTGCTTTGCCAAGCGCGACGACACGCTGGAGGCGGCTTTCGAGCGTCTCGGACGCTTCTGCTAAACTGCCCCGGAAATCCCCGGAGGCCTCTGTCTTGCGCAATATCCTGCTGTTCGTGCTGTTTCTGCTGGCTGTTTTCTACGTTCGTCGCGCCCTGCAGGGTGGCCCGCGACGCGAGGAGGGCGGAGATTCCGCGCCGGAGCAGCCGGCGAGCCAGGCGCCGGTGGGTGAGATCGAGCAGATGGTGGCCTGTGCCCATTGCGGCGTGCATGTGCCGGAGAGCGAAGGTGTGACGAGCGGCGGCCACTTCTTCTGCTCGGAGGAGCATCGCCGCCTTGGCGCCCGCCCGTGAGCGCCGGTTCCGCGCCCATCGAGGGCAGTTTCCCGCAGGACGACGACCGTAGCCAGCCGCTGCGCTATCTCAACCTGTTCCGCCTGGTGCTGGCCGGGCTGTTCGTGGTGGCCGGGCGGGCGCTGCAGCTTGGCAGCGACTCGCCGACCCTGTTCTTTGGCGCCGCCTTTGCCTACCTGGCGGCGGTGCTGATCCTCGGCTTCCCCGATGCCGCCCGCCTGCTCGGTATGAACCGCTTGGTCACCCTGCAGGTGCTGGTGGATATCACCCTGCTGACGCTGATCATGTGGGCCAGCGGCGGCTACCGTAGCGGCATGCCGATCCTGATCCTGGTGGCGCTGGCCGGTGCCGGCCTGGTCGGGCAGGGGCGGATGGTGCTGTTCTACGCGTCCTACGCGACGCTGGCGGTGCTGCTCGAAAACACCCTGCGTCTGCTGTCGGACCGGGCGATGACGGACTTCTTCACCGTCGGCGTGACCTGCATCGGCTTTTTCGCCATTGCCCAGGTGGCGCGGCTGCTGGCCTTGCGGGCGATTGCCAACGAAAACCTGGCCCGCCAGCGCGGGGCCGACCTGGCCAGTCAGCTGCGCCTCAACCGGCAGATCATCCAGGACATGCAGGACGGCGTGCTGCTGATCGGCGAGGACGGCGTGGTGCGCCACTACAACCCCCAGGCCGCCGCGCTGCTGGGCCCGGCGCTGCAGGACGGCGCAGTGCTGGCCGCCTGCGCGCCGGCCCTGGCGCGGGAGTTGCAGCGTGGGGTTAGCAGCGCGGATTCGGCGCGGCGGGTTCGTGCCGAGCTGACCGGCAAGACCTTGCTGGCGCGCCTGCTGCCGGCCGGCGAGGCCGGCGAGACGCTGATCTACCTGGAAGACTACGACCGCATCCACCGCCAGATCCAGCAGGTCAAGCTGGCGGCGCTGGGGCGGCTGACCGCCAGCATCGCCCACGAGATCCGCAATCCGTTGGCCTCGGTATACCAGGCGGCGGAGCTGTTGCGCGACGAGAAGCGCAGCGACATGCAGGCCCGCCTGATCCGCATCATCGGCAACAACGCCCAGCGCATCGACCGCCTGGTCGGCGACGTGCTGGCCCTTGGGCGGCGCGACGAGGCCTTGCCGGAAGCCCTGCCACTGGGCGACTTCGTGGACGAATTCCTGGAAGAGTTCGCGGTGGCCCACGCGGACGACGCGCCGGGCATCGTCGTCAATCGGGTCGGGCCTGAGCTCCAGATCGCGATGGACCGCACCCACCTGCGCCAGATTTTGTGGAATCTTGTCGGCAATGCGCGCCGCCATTGCAGTGGCCAGCCGGCTGCGGTGACAATCGCGGCAGCGCCCTGCGATGACGGCCGCGTGGCGCTGGATGTGTCCGACGATGGTCCCGGGATTCCCGAAGAACTGCGGACACAGGTCTTCGAACCATTTTTCACCACCCATTCGAAAGGGACCGGCCTGGGCCTTTACATCGCCCGGGAGCTGGCCGAAGCCAACGGCGCGGTGCTCGAACTGTGCCCGCCTGGCGTAGCCCCGTCCGGCGCCCATTTCCGCATCATTGGACGCGTGAAACCATGATCCAGCACGAAAGACGGAACCGCTCCAGCGGCCCGGACGTCCTGATCGTCGATGACGAGGACGACATCCGCGAACTGCTCGAACTCACCCTGCTGCGCCTCGGCCTGGCCAGTGACGGAGCGGCCAACCTGGCCGAGGCCCGGCGCCTGCTCGGCGAGAAGCGCTATCGCCTGTGCCTGACCGACATGCGCCTGCCCGACGGCGATGGCCTGGAACTGGTGCACTACATCTCGGAGAACGTCCGCGACCTGCCGGTGGCGGTGATCACCGCCTTCGGCAGCATGGACAACGCCGTGACGGCCCTCAAGGCCGGGGCCTTCGACTACCTGGCCAAGCCGGTGTCCATCGACCAGTTGAGGGCGCTGGTGAAGTCCGTCTTCTCGGTGTCGGCCAGGGACGGCGAAGCCCATCACAAGGACAGCTCCAGCCTGATCGGTGACTCGCCGGCGATGGTGCAGGTGCGCTCGCTGATCGAGAAACTGGCCCGCAGCCAGGCCCCGGTCTTCATCTCCGGCGAGTCCGGCAGCGGCAAGGAGCGTGCGGCGCGGATGATCCACGACCTGGGCCCCCGTGCGACGGCGCCCTTCGTGGCGGTGAACTGTGGGGCGATCCCGGAGAACCTCATGGAGAGCGAGTTCTTCGGCGCGAAGAAGGGAGCCTTCACCGGCGCCGACTCGGACCGGGAGGGCTTCTTCCAGGCTGCCCACGGCGGCACCCTGTTCCTCGACGAGGTCGGCGACCTGCCGCTGGCAATGCAGGTCAAGCTGCTGCGGGCGATCCAGGAGAAGAAGTTCCGCCGCCTCGGCGATACCGTCGAGACGGCCGTCGATGTGCGCATCCTCAGCGCCACCCACCAGAACCTGAAGGCCATGGTGGAGGCCTCGCGCTTCCGCCAGGATCTGTTCTACCGTCTCAACGTCATCGAACTGCGCATGCCGGCGCTGCGCGAGCGCAGCGAGGACATCCCGCGCCTGGCGGAAATCCTCCTCGAACGCCTGGCCGAATCGTCGGGCTTGCCGGTGGCGACGCTTAGCGAAGGGGCCGTGAGGGCGCTGGCAGCGTATTCCTTCCCGGGCAATGTGCGTGAGCTGGAGAACATTCTCGAGCGGGCGCTGGCACTCTCTAGCGGCAATCTGATCGAGGCGGACGACCTGCTGCTTGATCCGGCCGACATCGGCGAGAGCAGCCCGGCCGTCGCTACGGCCCCGACGGGCACCGATCTGCAGGACTACCTCGACCAGGTGGAGCGCCACGCCATCGAGGAGGCCCTGGAAAAATCCGGCGGCAACCGCACCGCGGCGGCCCGCCATCTGGGCGTGACCTTCCGTTCCCTGCGCTATCGCCTGGAACGGCTGGGCATGAAGGAGTGATGGACGCCGAGATAGCGGCGGCCGCGGCGGAGCCGGAAGCCGTCCAGCGGGTGGTCAAGGTCCGGCGCGACTACAACGCCTGGGTCGCCCGCGAGACTATCGAGGATTACGCGCTGCGCTTCACGCCGCGCAGTTTCCGGCGCTGGTCGGAATGGCGGGTCGCCAACACCGCCTTCGGCGTAGCCTCCTTCCTGGTGCTGGAAGCCGTCGGCGCCACGCTGCTGGTGGATTACGGTTTCAGCAACGCGCTGTGGGCGATCCTCGCCGCCGGGCTGATCATCTTCATGGCCGGCCTGCCGATCAGCCTGTACGCGGCGCGCTACGGCGTGGACATGGACCTGCTGACCCGCGGGGCCGGCTTCGGCTACATCGGTTCGACGCTTACGTCGCTGATCTACGCGTCCTTCACCTTCATCTTTTTCGCCCTCGAAGCGGCGATCATGGCCTACGCGCTCGACCTGGCCTTCGACATCCCGCCGGCCTGGGGCTACCTGCTGTGCGCGGTGGTGGTGATTCCGCTGGTCACCCACGGGGTGACGGCGATCAGCCGCCTGCAGGCGTGGACCCAGCCCCTGTGGATCTTGATGCTGGTGGTGCCCTACGTCTTCGTCTTCAGCGAACGCCCGGACGTGCTGCATGGCATCGTCGCCTATGGCGGCGAGCACGGCGTCGGGGCGGATTTCAACATGCGCGCCTTTGGCGCCGCGTTGACGGTGGGCATCGCGCTGATGACCCAGATGGGCGAGCAGGCCGACTACCTGCGCTTCATGCCCGAGAAGACGCCGGCCAACCGCTGGCGCTGGTGGGGCGGGGTGTTGGTCGGCGGGCCGGGCTGGGTGCTGCCGGGGGTCGTCAAGATGCTCGGCGGCGCGCTGCTGGCCTATCTGGCGATCAGCAACTCGGTGCCGGCCGAGCGGGCGGTGGATCCCAACCAGATGTACCTGGCCGCCTACGAATACGTGTTTCCCGGCCTGCACTGGGCGGTGGGGGCGACGGCGTTGTTCGTCGTGGTGTCCCAGTTGAAGATCAACGTCACCAACGCCTACGCCGGCTCCCTGGCCTGGTCGAACTTCTTCGCGCGGCTGACCCACAGCCATCCGGGGCGGGTGGTGTGGGTGGTCTTCAATACCTTGATCGCGTTGATGCTGATGGAACTGGACGTCTTCCAGGCCCTCGGCAAGGTACTCGGCCTGTACGCCAACCTGGCCATCTCGTGGATGATGGCGGTGGTCGCCGACCTGGTCATCAACAAGCCGCTGGGGCTGTCGCCGCCGGGCATCGAGTTCAAGCGCGCGCACCTGTATGACGTCAATCCGGTCGGTGTCGGGGCGATGGGCATCGCATCCGTCTTGTCGGTGGCGGCCTACTTGGGGGTGTTCGGGCCGGACGCGGCGGCCTTCTCGGCGTTGATCGCATTGGTCGTCGCCTTCGTCACCGCGCCGCTGATCGCCTGGGCCACCGGCGGACGCTACTACATCGCGCGCCGGCCAGCGCCGTCGGCAGCCGGCGGTACGCGCCGCTGCGCGATCTGCGAGAGCGAGTACGAGGCCGACGACCTGGCCCACTGCCCGGCCTACCAGGGCGACATCTGCTCCCTGTGCTGTTCGCTGGACGCCCGCTGCAACGACTTGTGCAAGCCGGAGGCGCGCCTCTCGGCCCAGTGGTCCGCGGCGATGCGGCGCCTGCTGCCGCGCTCGGTGTGGCCTTACCTGGAGACCGGGCTCGGCCACTACCTGCTGTTGATGGGCGTCATCGCGCCGGGGCTGGCGCTGTTGATGTGGCTGCTGCATTACCACGGGCTGAGCCTGCTCGGTACCAGCGCGCCGGAGTTCGCGCCGGCCCTGCAGCTGGCTTTCCTTAAGGGGTACGCGGCGCTGTTGCTGCTGGCCGGGCTTGTGGTGTGGTGGCTGGTGCTGACCCACAAGAGCCGCCAGGTGGCCCAGGAGGAGTCGAACCGCCAGACCCACCTGCTGATGCGCGAGATCGACTCCCACCGGCGTACCGACGAACAACTGCAGAAGGCCAAGCAGGTGGCCGACCTGGCCAACCAGGCCAAGAGCCGCTACATCACGGCGATCAGCCACGAACTGCGCACGCCGCTGAACAGCATCCTCGGCTACGCGCAGATCCTCGACGGGGACGATTCGATCCCGGTGCACCGACGTCAGGCGATCAACGTGATCCGCCGCAGCGGCGACCACCTGCTGTCGGTCATCGAAGGCACGCTGGACATCGCGCGCATCGAGGGTGGCAAGCTGACGCTGGACGTGAAGCCGCTGGATTTCCGCGATTTCATGGCGCAGATCGTCGGCATGTTCGAGCTGCAGGCGCGCAACAAGGGGTTGGCGTTCCGCTTCGAGCCGAAGGGCGAGCTGCCGGCCTTCCTGCGTGCCGATGAGAAGCGCCTGCGCCAGATCCTCATCAACCTGCTGGGCAACGCGGTGAAGTTCACCGCCCAGGGCCATATCAGCCTGCGCTTCGCCTACCGCATGGAGATGGCGACCTTCGAGGTCGAGGATTCCGGGCCAGGCATCTCGGCGGCGGAGATCGAGCGCATCTTCGAGCCCTTTTCCCGCGGCAGTTCGGCCCAGGGGGCCAGCGGGGCAGGGCTGGGGCTGACGATCAGCCGCATGTTCGCCGACGTGATGGGCGGCGAGCTGACGGTGACGAGCGAACCGGGCGTCGGCACCACCTTCCGCGTGCGCCTGTTCCTGCCGCAACTGCGCGACGAGCTGGCGACGCGCCAGCTGCCACGCCGCAACCGGCTGGGCTACCGCGGTGAGCGGCGGCGCATCCTGATCGTGGACAACGAGCGGGTGGATCGGGAGTTCCTGATCACCTTGCTGGAGCCCCTCGGCTTCGTGCTGGCCCAGGCGGCGTCCGGGCAGGAGTGCCTGAACCTGCTGCCGGAGTTCCGCCCGGACCTCGTCTTCATGGACCTGGCGATGCCGGGCATGGACGGCTGGGAGACGGTGCGCCGCATCCGCGCCGGGGCCCACGCCGCGACGCCGGTGGCGATCATCTCGGCCAACGCCTACGAGCGGGGCCTCCACAGCGACGACAACGACTTGGGGATTGGCGCTGCGGACTTCATCCTCAAGCCGGTGCAGGTGAACGAGTTGCTGGACTGGATCGGCCAGCGCCTGGGCCTCGCATGGCTGGAGTCCGGGGACGCGCTGCCCGTCGCTCCGCCCGTCGGCTGGGTTGCGCCGCCGGCCGCGCTGCTGGAGCCGTTGGCGCACCAGGTCGAGCTTGGCTATGTGAAGGGCATCCTGGCCCGCCTCGCCGACATCGAGGCGGCGGATCCGGCCTACGCCGCCTTTGTGGCCGAAGTCCGCGAGCTGACCCGTGGTTTCCGTCTCGATGCCATTCCACCGCTGCTGGAAAAAGCCCGCCATGCCTGATTTCGACCGGCTCAATTCCGACCTCGTGCTGATCGTGGACGACATCCCGGAGAACCTGTCGGTGCTCCACGACGCCCTCGACGAATCCGGCTACACGGTGCTGGTCGCCACCAACGGCGAGACGGCGCTGCAGCGGGCGCGCCAGAGCCTGCCCGACGTGATCCTGCTCGATGCGATGATGCCGGGGATGGATGGCTTCGAGGTGGCGCGGCGCCTGAAGGCGGATTTCACGACGCGCCATATCCCCATCGTCTTCATGACCGGGCTGACCGAGACCGAGCACGTGGTGGCGGCCTTCGCCGCCGGTGGGGCGGATTACGTGACCAAGCCGATCCGCCCGCAGGAGGTACTGGCCCGCATCGCCGCCCACATGCAGAGCGCGCGCCTGATGAAGCAGGCGCGCAGCGCGCTGGATGCCTTCGGGCAGGCGACCCTGGCGATCCGCCCGGAGAGCGGCCGGGTGGTATGGCAGACGCCGCTGGCGCGGAAGCTGATGCAGACCTACTTCGAAGGGACGGCGTGCATCGAGGACCAGGCACCGCCGTCGGTGATGGCCTGGCTGCAGTCCTCGGGCCGCGCCCGCGGCGAGGGGCGCGAGTTTCCGCCCCTGTCACTGAACCAGGGCGCACGCCGGCTGATCTGCACGCTGCACGACCGGACTGGCGACGACGAGTGGCTGGTGAGCCTGCGCGAGGAATCGGACGCGGCGGTGCTCGACGCGCTGATGGGCGCCTTCCGCCTGACCAACCGCGAGGCTGAGGTGCTCTACTGGGTGATCAAGGGGAAGACCAGCCCAGACATCGGCGAGATCCTCGGTTCCAGCCCACGCACCGTCAACAAGCACCTGGAGCACGTCTTCGCCAAGCTGGGCGTCGAGAACCGCACCGCGGCTGCTTCCGTAGCGATGGCGCGGATCCGTGCCGGCGGCGCCGGAGAAGGCTAGGCTGGACTGGGGACTGGGCCTGAACTGTAAGGGCAAACGGTTGAGGGCAAACGGTTGAGGGCAAACTGTAGGGGCGAATTCATTCGCCCGCGGCACTTGATCAGCCAGCGTCGGGCGAATGAATTCGCCCCCACAGAAGCCCCCCACAGAAGCCCTCGGCGGGAATGAAGGGCGTGCTCAGGCCAGGGCCGGGCTGCGCTCGGCCTCAGCGCGCAGCAGGCGGGTGATGTCGACCGCAGGTTGGGGGCGGGCGAGCAGGAAGCCCTGCATCACGCGGCACTGACGTTCGAGCAGGAAGTCGCGCTGGGCTTCGGTCTCGACGCCTTCGGCGACGACCTCAAGGCCCAGGTCGCGGGCGATGGAAAGCGTGGCAGCGGCAATCGCGGCGTCTTCCGGGTCGCCGGGCAGGTCCTGCACGAAGGAGCGGTCGATCTTCAGGCGGGTCAGCGGCAGGCGCTTGAGGTAGGACAGGCTTGAATAGCCGGTACCGAAGTCGTCCAGCGCAAGGCCGACCCCGAGGCTGCGCAGGGTGGCGAATTGCTGTTCGGTTTCGCTGCTGGGTTGCATCAACGCGCTCTCGGTGATCTCCAGTTCGAAACTGCCCGGCGGAACCTTCCAGTGGTTCAGGGCGTGGCGCAGCCGGTCGATGAAGCCCGGGCGGCGGAACTGCAATGCCGAGATGTTGATGGCGATGGTCAGCGGGGGCAGGCCGGCGTCGCGCCAGACGGCCTGCTGGCGGGCGGCTTCGTGAAGCACCCAATCGCTGATGGCGTGGATCAGGCCGGTTTCCTCGGCGAGGGGGATGAACTCCCCCGGCGGGACACGGCCGCGCTCGGGGCTGTCCCAGCGCACCAGGGCTTCGACGCCGATCAGGCGCTGGCCAGGCATTTCCCACTGGGGTTGGTATTCGAGCACCAGTTCGTTGCGTTCGATGGCCCGCCGCAGCGCGTTTTCGAGCATCAGGCGCGCGTAGGCGCGGCTGTTCATGTCCTGGGTGAAGAAGCGGAAATCGTTGCGCCCTTCGTTCTTGGCGTCGTACATGGCGGTGTCCGCATGCTTCAGGAGGACGTCCACGTCGGTGCCGTTGTCCGGTGCGAGGGCGATGCCGATACTGGTGCTGACGGTGAGCTCCTGCCCGTCGATGTCGAAGGGCAGGGCCAGGCTGTCGAGCAGCTTGCGGGCCACGGTGGCCGCGTCGTCGGAACGAGTCAGCTGGGGAAGCAGCACGACGAATTCGTCACCGCCGAGGCGGGCCAGCACATCCTCGTCGCGCAGGCACTGGGACAGGCGCGTGGCTGCGGCGGACAGCAGGCGGTCACCGGTCGGATGGCCGAGGGTGTCGTTGACCTTCTTGAAGTTGTCCAGATCGAGGAACAGCACGCCGACGCAGGTATGGTTGCGGCGCGCGAAGGCCAGGGCCTGTTCGGCACGGTTGATCCACAGGCTGCGGTTGGGCAGGCCGGTCAGGGTGTCGTAGTGGGCGAGGTAGTGGATGTGCGCTTCGGCCGCACGGCTTTCCGACACGTCCTGCACGGTGCCGCGCAGGGTGCGCGTGCCATCCAGGGCCGGCGTCGCTTCAATGCTGAAATGGACGACCTGGCCTTCCCGCTCGGGGTTGGCCAGGTGTACATCCAGATTGGCGCTGGCCTGACCCTGGCGCACCCGTTCGAGGGTGTCCTGCAGCAGCGCCCTGTCGTTCGGGTGAATGGCAGCGAGGAGGTCCTGCGGCGTGCTGGCGGTGTCGGCGGGAAGGCCCAGGATGCGGTACAGCTCGGCGGACCAGTGGCTGCGGCCACTCGCTAGATTGGTCTCCCAGCTGCCCAGGCGGGCAATCCGCTCGGCGTGGGTGAGGACCGCCTGTTGCTCGACCAGGCGGCGGCCTGCTTCTGCCAGCTCGGTGGTCCGCCGTTCCACGAGTTCCTCGACGCGGCGTGCGCGTCCGGTGGTGGTGAGCAGGAAGGCGCCGAGGACCCCGGTGCTCAGCAGGCCGATGGCGAGCAGGGTCCACGCTTCCCAGCCCCGGTGACGGAAGGCGTAGCTCGAGTCGGTGGTGAGGGTCAGTGTCCAGGCCTGGCCGCCGAATTCGATGTCTTCGACCCACGGCGAGAGCCCGTCCATGCCGGTGGCGTCGGCCGGCGGGCAGCTTTGCAGGCCGGCGAGATGGTGACCGACCGCCGTGTTGCGGGCCTTTTCGGTGAGACAGTACTGAATGCCGGGGAGCTCATGGCCGCGCAGGGCGTTGACCACAACGTCACCGATGCGCAGGGCGAGGAAGACGAAGCCGTCAGGGGCTGCCGGGGGGGGGCGGCCGTGTTGGTTGGTACGCTGATAAAGCACCACGCCCGCCATGCCTTCCGTTTCCTGGGTGAGCTCGAACGCCCGCGATGCCGCGGCCTTGCCGTCGGCGCTGGTACGCAGCATGGCTTCGGCGCTGGCCGGGATTGTCGATACATCTACGCCGATGACCCGTCGGTTGGACTCCAGGGGGGCGACGAAGCGCACAGGGTAATACTCGGGCCGGGATCCGGCCGGGTAGAGCTCGTTGGCGGGCCCGCGATCGAGGATGCGAAAGCCGGCTTCATTGGAGCTGCCGGCGGCGACACGCTCGAACGCCGGGCGCTGGCCGCCGGGGATGCGCGGAATCCAGCCGATGGCCTGCAGTCCGCCGAGGCGCCTGAGCCATGAGGCGGCGAACTGCTGGAAGCCTGCGTCGTCCAGACCCGGGGCGGCGACCATGACCCGTTCGGCAGACTGGAGGACCGACAGGTATTCCGAAAGACGGTTGCCCAGCAGGTTGGAAAGGAAGTGGGCGTCGCTCTCGAAACGGGACTGCAGGCGCTGGCGTTCCCACTGGCCGATCTGGATCTCCAGGCCGACCAGCAGGATCAGCGCGATGCCCATCGGAATCGCCAGCCCCAGCCGGCGTGGTGCCCAGTCGCCCCGGGGCTGGCCCCAGAAGGCGAAGATCAGCGGGGTGGCGATGAGGATGCCGATCGAATCCCCGGCCCACCAGTTCCACCAGCTGAAAACGGCGTCGTGCTCTGGCACCGAGCCCAGCAGGGACAGGGCGCCGACGCCGACGCTGGCACTGATCACACAGCTCAGCGGGGCGGAGAGGAAGAAAAAGCGCAGGATGGCGCCGGCACTGTCGAGCGCGTTTGGAAAACCTACCCAGCGCCGGACCAGCGCAAAGCCGGCGAAGGCCTGCAGCACGGCGCCGGTGGCGACGCACAGGGGCATGACCCAGTTGATGCCGCCGAGTCCGGCGCGCAGCACGGCCTCTATGTTGGTGACCGCCGCGCCGATGAAGATGGCCGGCCAGATCCCCCGGCCGTAGATCAGCATGCAGGCCAGTGCGATGCCTGCCGGGGGGTACAGCGGCGCGACGTAGCCCGGCGGGATCGCGATATGGAGCGCGATCAGGCCGCATATCGCGTAGGCGACGGCTATTCCGGCGATCTGCTGTATCCGCGGGGGAAAAGGCATGGGCTGTCTGCGGTTTCGGGTTGCTAGGGTTGAAAGCCGATGGCGGTCAAGGGCGTTTCGGTGCAAACCCGGGTTCCGTGCGGCAAGTCGCCAATATTGTAGCCGTGCCCATTTTGTCATGGGAGGGCAACCGCCGGGCTGTCGTGGCGTACTCCGCACCGGCTGCGTTAATGCGCCCGGCGAGTATCATCGGTGCTCTCGTGCTGTTTCCGTCATCGATTTCGGGAGTCCTGATGATGTCTTCGTTCAACTTGCCGGATGTGACGCTGCTGGCGTTGCTTGCCGACGATGTGTCATGCGGTGACCTGACCACCGAATCGTTGGGTATTGGCATGCGGGAAGGGCGGGTGATGTTTCGTGCCCGCGGGGCCATGACCGTGTGTGGTTCCGAGGAGGCGACCCGTCTGTTCCAACTGGCCGGCGCACGGGCGCGCCTGTGGGTGCCGTCGGGCAGCCACGCGGAGGCTGGGCGCCTGCTGCTGGAGGCTGAAGGTCAGGTCGCGGCGCTGCATGCAGCCTGGAAGACGGGGCAGGTGCTGATGGAGTGGGCCAGCGGCCTTGCCGGGGCGGCTGCGGCTATCGTCAAGTCGGCCGAGGTGGACGGGCGCCGGGTGGCGGTGGCGTGTACGCGGAAGAACGTGCCCGGCGCGAAGGCCATGTCAGTGAAGGCTGTGCGCGTCGGCGGGGCGACGATCCACCGGCTGGGCCTGTCCGAGTCGCTGCTGGTGTTTGCCGAGCACCGGCTGTTCGTGGGCGAGACGCCCGCCCAGACCGTTGCGCGCCTGCGGGCTCGGGAGCCTGAGAAGAAGATCGTCGTGGAGGTCGGGAGTGTCGAGGAGGCTCGCGAATGGGCCGGGGCCGGCGCCGATGTGCTGCAACTGGAAAAATTCTCGGTCGAGCAGGTGGCAGCGTGCAGGCAGCTGGTGGATGCCCTTGTGCCGGAGCGGCATGGCGTACCGCTGCTTGCTGCCGCGGGTGGCGTCAAGGCGGACAATGCGGCGGCATTCGTCGCGGCGGGGGCCGACCTGCTGGTGACCTCCGCTCCCTATATGGCACCGCCCGCGGACGTCGCGGTCTCCTTCGAGCTGCCCGAGGCGTGATGCCCCTCCGTCGCGTTCCGACGCCTGCTCTTGTTGCGATGCGGTAGTATCTCGGCCCCGAGCGTGGCGGGACATCGCCGATGGACCTGCTCCCGGGGTCAGATCGCCGGCACTCCGAGTGCTGGCGGCGAATTCCCCGGAGGGATCCCGCGATCCGCCCGGAGGTGTTTCAGGAGAGCCGTATGAGTACAGTGCTTGCCCCCGGGCAAGAGAAGCAGTCCCGTATGCAGGTCCTGCCGGTGGCGTTGGCGGCGATGGGGGTAGTGTTCGGCGACATCGGCACGAGCCCTCTATATACGATGAAGGAGGTTTTCAACGGCCCCCACGCGGTGCCGGTGACACCTGACAACGTGCTCGGCATCCTGTCCCTGGTGTTCTGGGCGCTGACCATCGTCGTCTCCCTCAAGTACGTTGTGTACATCATGCGGGCCGATAACCGGGGCGAGGGTGGCATCATGGCCCTGACGTCCCTCGCGCTGCGTACCAGCAAGTCACCGCGCCTGGGGGCTGCGATGGCCGGCCTGGGGCTGTTCGGGGCGGCGCTGTTCTATGGGGACGGGGTGATCACGCCGGCAATCTCGGTGTTGTCGGCGGTGGAGGGGCTGGAAGTGGTGACCCCGGCCTTCAAGCCCTATGTGCTGCCGATCTCGCTGATCGTGCTGATTGGCCTGTTCGTGATCCAGAGCAAGGGAACAGCGCGGGTCGGTGCGGTGTTCGGGCCGGTGATGCTGTTCTGGTTCACGACCCTCGGGGTGCTGGGCGCCATGAACATCACCCGCCACCCCGATGTGCTGCGGGCCATCAATCCGGCCTATGCGGTGAGCTTCTTTGCCGACAACCACTGGATCGGCTTCCTGGCACTGGGGGCGGTCGTGCTGGCGATCACCGGCGGTGAGGCCCTCTATGCGGACATGGGCCATTTCGGCCGGCGCCCGATCAAGGTTGCGTGGTTCGGCTACGTGTTTCCGGCCCTGTACCTCAACTATCTGGGCCAGGGGGCGCTGATCCTCGACAACCCGAAGGCTGTGGCCAATCCCTTTTACCTGCTGGTGCCGGAGCCCCTGTTGCTGCCGATGGTCGGCCTGTCGACGCTGGCCACCATCATTGCCTCCCAGGCCGTGATCTCGGGGGCCTTCTCGCTCACCAAGCAGGCCGTACAGCTGGGCTACTCGCCGCGGATCCACGTCGTTCACACCTCCGACAAGGAGATGGGGCAGATCTATGTGCCCAATGTGAACTGGCTCCTGCTCGGTGCCGTGGTGGCACTGGTGATCGGCTTCCGCTCGTCCAGCGCGCTGGCCTCGGCCTACGGTATCGCGGTGACCCTGACGATGATGATCGACACGGTGCTGGCATTCGTCGTGGTGCGGGCCCTGTGGCAATGGCGCTGGGCGCCCGCAGTGGCCTTTCTGGCCCTGTTCTTCACGGTCGATTTCGGCTTCTTCGCGGCCAACAGCGTCAAGATCTTCGACGGCGGCTGGTTTCCGCTGGCAATGGGCCTGGCGGTGCATACGCTGCTGATGACCTGGAAACGGGGGCGGGCGGCGCTCTCTGAGCGGATGCGCCAGGACACGATGCCCCTCGACCTGTTCATCCAGTCGATGTTCCACGATCCGCCTTTGCGGGTGCCGGGAACCGGGGTGTTCATGACCACCGCGCCTGACGGTGTGCCTCGCGCGCTGCTGCACAATCTGCTGCACAACAAGGTCCTGCATGCCCGGGTGGTGTTGGTGAACGTGGTGACCGATGACATTCCCTACGTGCCGGATACGGAGCGGGTCAGGGTGGAGGAGCTGGATTTTGGCTTTTATCGGGTCTTCGTCCGCTACGGTTTCAAGGACGATCCGGACATTCCCGCCGCGTTGGCAATGTGTGAGGATCAGGGCCTGCCCTTCGAACTGATGGAGTCCTCGTTTTTCCTCGGGCGGGAGACGCTGATTCCGAGGACCGGCACTTCCCTTGGCTTGTGGCGGGAGCGGCTGTTCATCCTGCTTTTCAGGAATGCGCACAGCGCGGCCGACTTTTTCTGCATCCCGGCAAACCGGGTGGTCGAATTTGGCACCCAAATTGAGCTTTGAGTTTTTCGGGTTATGTCGTTGTTCTCTTTTGGGCTTGGCGGAATTTGGATGTCAATTTCAATGAAAATCGGAATGTTTTATAAAATTCGTTATTAATCATTGTGTTGTGTTTTGTTGAGAACGTGTTGCATGCCGATCGAGTTCGGGTTTCGGCCCGTTGCGGGCATCGTGATGGCTGAAATGTCATTCCCCGTGTGACAGGTATCACGGGTGTTTCGGGCACCTGGGGCTATCGTTCGAGTGCGCAGGGTTTCACGCATTTGGCAAATTTGCAGTGCACAATCGGCATGACCTTCACGCCGTCTTCATAGATAATGTGCCGCTTTTTTGGGCGCTGCGAAGGTCTCTGCGCTTGATCGTCTAATTCAATTTGCATGGGCGATCGTATTGAAAAATCGATCGGGGCTCGGGATGCTGAAACTCTTCAATCATTACGTACCTTCCAACACCGTATTGCAGTTGCTGTTCGATGCGCTGTTGCTGTTTGTTGCGGTGATTGTCGTGTTCGTGGTGCAAGACAAGGTGAATGGGGAGCTCATGTTCTCCGTTGTGCCGTCGGCGCTGGTATTCGCCGTGGCAATGATGATCCTCAACGGGGCGCTTGGTCTCTATCGGGTTGGCTTCGGTGGTGAGTGGCGTGAAACCTTGATGCGCGTGGCCATCTCCATCGCACTGAGCGTGCCGGTGGCCTATGGCGTGTTCCGGGTGTTGCCGTGGGGGGTTTTCGCCCATGAGGCAATGGAGTTGAACGTCATCCTTCTGCTGGGGCTGGTGGTTGCCGCGCGGGGATTGGCAGTGCGGCGTGCAGGGGCAGGCGTTTTGGTCAAGAGAATCATGGTTATCGGGACGGGGGCGGACGCTGTTGCTGTCGAGCACGCGTTGACCCATCCCGGCAGTTCCAGCCTTCAGGTGGTAGGTTTCTACCCTGCCGGCAGCAATGACGATGTTCGGGTCGATCCGAAGCGGATCGTTCATTTCGAGGGCAACCTGCTGGCGGCGGCCAATGAGCTGCGGGTCAATGAAATCATCGTTGCGGTCAAGGAGCGCCGAGGGGGCGTGATTCCCCTGCGCGAACTGCTCGACTGCAAGATGGCCGGCATCAAGGTGCTGGATCTGTCCAGCTTCTTCGAGCGGGTGCGAGGCCAGGTGCGCATCGATTCCCTGCGGGCCAGCTGGCTGATCTATGGTGAGGGTTTCCGGCAGGGCTGGGCCCGCACCCTGGTCAAGCGGGTTTTCGATATCGTCGCTTCCCTCGTGCTGCTCGTGCTGGCTGCGCCGGTCATGGTGCTCGCGGCTTTGGCGATCGTCATCGAGGATGGTGCGCCGGTGTTCTACCGCCAGGAGCGTGTCGGACTCGGTGGGCGACTTTTCAAGGTCACCAAGTTCCGCAGCATGCGCCGGGATGCGGAGCGGGATGGCAAGCCGCGTTGGGCTGCCGCCAACGACGACCGTGTGACGCGGATCGGCCGCTTCATCCGCAAGGTGCGTATCGATGAGTTGCCGCAGCTGTTCAACGTCCTCAAGGGGGACATGAGCCTGGTCGGGCCGCGCCCCGAACGCCCCTTCTTCGTCGATCAGCTGACCAAGGATATTCCGTTCTACGCTGTCCGTCATTGCGTAAAGCCGGGCGTGACCGGCTGGGCCCAGGTTCGTTATCAGTACGGTTCCTCCGTGGATGATGCGATCAACAAACTGCAGTACGATCTGTACTACGTGAAGAATCACACCTTGTTCCTGGATACAGTGGTGCTTTTCGAGACCGTGAGAGTGGTGTTGACGGGCGACGGCGCGCATTGATCCTCCGTCAGTTGCTCTGTTGTCACCCTTGACGGGGTGAGCTGCAATGCTCCCGTGTGCCGGGAGCATGTGCCTTTCTGCTGAGATCTGATGGAATTCGTCCTGTCCCAAGTATCGGTCTGGAGTTACGCGTTCGCGGCCATCGTCCATGCGGTATTCGGGCTTTATCTGGCGGTGGCGTGGAGGAAGGGCCGGAGCGGGGCGCTGCTGATCGCCGCGGCGATCATGGAGGCCCTGTGGGCCGGTGCAAACTGGGCTTTCTCGGCGTCGGGATGGGGCTGGCTGTTCCAGCTGGCCAATGTCTTCGATGTGTTGCGTCTGGCTGCGTGGTTCAGCTTCCTGGTGGCGCTGCTGTCGCAGCCCTCGGCCGAGGGTAGCAACGACGGGATGCCGCGCTGGCCGGCTCCTGGGGCTTCGGCCGTCGTTGCGCTGGCGGCTGGCGGTGTCATCTGTTTCAGTCTTGGTCTGCCGATTTATGGCACCCCGATGCGCACTTGGGCGGCAACATCCCTGCTGTCCTCGGTGTTCGGTCTCGTCCTGCTCGAGCTTTTCTATCGTGCGGTGTCCGAGCGTTACCGCTGGGGCATCAAGCCCCTGGCGCTCGCCATCGGCAGCCTGTTTGCCTTCGACGTCTATTTGTATGCGGATACGCTGCTGTTCACCCGGATCGATCCGGTGACCTGGAGCGTGCGCGGCTTCGCCCATACCCTGACCATCCCCTTGCTGGTGATTTCCGCATCGCGGAATCCGGACTGGACCTTGCGGGTGTCGGTTTCCCGTCATGTGGTGTTCCATTCGACGGCCTTGGCGGGGTCGGGCCTGTATCTCCTGCTGATTGCCGCGGCCGGCTATTACATGCGTTATTTCGGTGGCGAATGGGGGGAGGCACTGCAGTTGGCGCTGCTGTTTAGCGGCGTGCTGTTCCTCTGTGTGCTGGCGGTGTCTGGTGCCTTCAGGGCGCGTCTGCGGGTGCTGCTGGCAAAGCATTTCTTTGCGTACCGCTATGATTACCGGAAGGAATGGCTGAGCGTGACCCAGTCCCTGTCGGTGGCTGGTGATGGGTTGACTCTGGGGGAGTCGGTCGTCAAGGCGCTTGCTGATCTCGTCGAGAGCCCGGGGGGCGGGGTCTGGCTGTGTGACTTGAATGGCAATTATTGCCAGCAGGCGAGGCTGAACATGCCCGACTATGGTGTTCGGGAGCAAGCCGGCTCGGAGTTTTGCCGTTTTCTGCTGGAGCGGGAGTGGGTGGTCAATCTGGAGGAGATGCGCAGTGGCCTGTCGTCCGGCGCAGGTCTGCCGATGCCGGCGTGGGCGTCCGAACTGGCCGATATGTGGTTGATCGTGCCCCTGATTTCATCTGGAACGCTGGTGGGTTTCGTGATTCTGCTGACGCCGCGGACGCCGGTGGATGTCAACTGGGAGGTGCTCGACCTGCTCAAGATCGCCGGTCGGCAAGCGGCCAGCTATATCGCGCGCATGCAGACAGCCGAGGCGTTGATCGAGGCGCGCAAGTTTGATGCCTTCAACCGTATGTCGGCTTTTGTGGTTCACGACCTGAAGAATCTGGTTGCCCAGCTGTCGCTCATGTTGCGCAATGCGGAGCGTCACAAGGATAATCCGGAATTCCAGGCGGATATGCTGGATACGGTCAGGCACGTGGAGACACGAATGCGCGGGCTGATGACCCAGCTGATGGAGAAGACGCCCATCAACCAACGTCGGCCTGTTCAGCTCAAGACGGTCATTGAGCATATCATCCAGTCCAGGCGCATGTTCAAGCCGTGCCCTGTGATGCTCGCCGGGGCGCCGGATTTGACGGTTCTCGCCCATGCGGAGCGCTTGGAGCGGATACTCGGCCACATCGTGCAAAATGCACTCGACGCGACACCCGAGCATGGTAGTGTGTCGGTGGAGCTATCCCAGGAGGGTAATTTCGCCCGCATTGCCGTGTGTGATACGGGGTCGGGAATGTCGGAAGCCTTCGTCCGGGAACAGTTGTTCAGGCCTTTCCAAACGACCAAGTCCAGCGGGATGGGAATCGGGGCTTACGAGTCCCAGCAGTATGTGAATGAACTCGGGGGTACCCTTACGGTGCAGAGCGAGGTGGGGGTCGGCTCCCGATTCGACATCCGCCTGCCGCTGGCAGGGCAAACCCAGAACGCCGGAATCGAAGCATTGGCTGAGTAGTCGATATGAGTGATAAACGCAGGACTTTGTTGATTGTCGAGGACGATCCTGCACTGCAGAAGCAGATGCGCTGGGCCTTCGATCAGTACGAGACGGTAGTCGCAACCGACCGGGAGGAGGCCATTGCCCAGTTGCGGCGCCATGAGCCGGCTGTCGTGACGATGGATCTGGGCCTGCCGCCTGCGCCTGATGACGTGACCGAGGGATTCAAGCTCCTCGGCGAGATTCTGGCGCTGGCGCCGGACACCAAGGTGGTGGTGCTGACCGGCCAGCACGACCGGGAGAATGCAGTGCGAGCCGTGGGCATGGGGGCCTATGACTTCTTCGCCAAGCCCTTCGAGCCCGAATTGCTTGCCCTGACGCTCGACCGCGCGCTGCGTCTGTACGACCTGCAGCAGGATAACCGCAAGCTCAAGATCCAGCAGGGCAGTGCCTTGTCGGGCGTGATCACTCGGGATCCCGGCATGTTGCGGGTGTGCCGCCTGATCGAGAAGGTCGCGTCGGCCAACGTCACCGTCATGCTGCTGGGCGAGAGCGGTACCGGCAAGGAAGTGCTGGCCCGGGGGCTGCACGAGTTGTCGCCCCGCCGCAATGAACGTTTCGTCGCCATCAACTGCGCGGCCATTCCGGAAAACCTGCTCGAAAGCGAATTGTTTGGCTACGAGAAGGGGGCATTCACCGGGGCCGTGAAACAGACGCTGGGCAAGATCGAGGTCGCCAACAAAGGCACCCTGTTCCTCGATGAAATCGGTGACCTGCCGATGCCGCTTCAGGCCAAGCTGCTGCGCTTCCTTCAGGAGCGCGTTATCGAGCGTATAGGTGGTCGTGAAGAAATCCCCGTCGATGTGCGCATCATCTGTGCGACACACCAGGATGTGAAGGGCCTGATCCAGGCCGGACGTTTCCGGGAAGACCTTTATTACCGCCTTGCAGAAATCGTGGTGGACATCCCTGCGCTGCGGGACCGGGACGGTGATGCGGTGCTGCTTGCCCATGCTTTCGTGCAGCGTTTTGCCAGCGATCATGGCCGCGGGTCGATGAGCCTCACCGACGATGCGGTGCAAAGCATCGAGTCCCACCGCTGGCCGGGCAACATTCGCGAACTCGAAAATGCCATCAAGCGAGCAGTCATCATGGCTGACGCGAACTGCATCACGGCCGATGACGTGGGGCTTGGCGTGAATCCCGACGAGGAGCTGGAGGCGCTGAACCTGCGGGTTGTGCGTGAGGAGGCCGAGCGTCGCGCAGTGGTGCGGGTCATGGCCCGGGTCAATGGCAACGTGGCCCGTGCAGCAGAGGTCCTGGGCATCAGCCGCCCGACCCTATACGATTTGATGAACCGCTTCGGTTTGAAGAAAGAGATTTCAACGTGACTCAAGGACCCCTGCAGATGCGTTCTTCGTTCAAGCGTGGCAGCAAAGTGCGCAACACCGCCGTGAGTGCCTTGTGCGCCCTTCTTCTGGTGGCCTGTGGAGGCAACCCGGAGTCGATGGTCGCCTCCGCCAAGGAATATCTGGCAAAGAACGATACCAATGCGGCGACCATCCAGCTGAAGAACGCGCTGCAAAAGAATCCCAGCTTGGCCGAAGCGCGTTACCTGATGGGACAGGTGAATTTCCTGCAAGGCAACTATGCGGATGCCGAGAAGGAGTTCAAGCGCGCCCTTGATCTGGGTTTCTCTGCGGATCTCGTCGTGCCGAAGCTGGCTGAAAGTCTGATTCTGAGCGGTCAGGCGACGCGGGTACTGACCGAACTCAAGGGCCAGAAGCTGTCCCAGGCGGAGGCGCGGGCAGCCTTGCTGGCTTCCGTCGGTTCGGCCGAGCTGGCCCAGGGCAAGCGGGAAGCAGCCGTGGAGGCCTACAAGGAGGCGCTCGGCGAGGTGCGTGATTTCCCGATGGCACGTGTCGGCCTGGCGAGAGTCAAGGCGGGGGCGCGTGATCTGGAGGGCGCCCTGGCCGATGCCGATGCGATCATCAAGGATGCCCCCCAACTGCCCGAAGCACATAGCCTGCGCGGCGATTTGTTGCTCGTGCTGGGCCGGTTCGAGGAGGCCATTCCGGAATTCGAGGCGGTCATTGCTGCCAGGCCTACCGATCTGGTGGCCTACCAGAACCTGATCGGGCAGCTGCTGCGGGCCAACAAGCTGGACGTCGCGCAGAGCAAGCTCCAGGACCTGAAGAAGGTTGCCGGTAATCACCCCCTGACGTTTTACTTGCAAGCCTTCCTCGACGTGAGGAATGGTAAGTCCAAGGAGGCATACGACGGAATCCAGCAGGTGCTGCGTGTTGCTCCGGACCACACGCCGGCGCTGGTGCTGGCCGGCAGCCTGCAACTGCAGCGGCGCGACTTCGCGCAGGCGCGGGAGAGCCTCACCAAGGTGCTTGAGAAGTCGCCGAACCAGCTGCTGGCACGGCGACTGCTAGTTGCGACTTATATCGGTTTGCAGGAGCCGGTGAAGGCACTCGAAGAGTTGCAGCCCCTGCTGAAGGGCGCTGGGGATGATCTGGCGGTGCTGAATCTGGCCGGTCAGGTCTATGCGATGAACGGCGACTTCACCCGTTCCGAAGAGTATTTCCGCCGGGCCAGCCAGGCTGACCCGAAGAATGCCCAGTACCGGACCCGCCTCGGTGTGTCCCGTCTGGCGGCGGGCGAAACCGACCGTGCCTTCCAGGATCTGGAAGCCGCATCTGCGCTCGATGCGGAGAGTGTCCAGGCCGATATCGCGCTCATCATGGCTCACTTGCGGCGTGGTGAAGCGGCGAAGGCGATGGCAGCCGTGCAGACCCTGGAGAAGAAGCGGCCAACCGACCCCGTGACGTTCAATCTGAAGGGCGGGGTGTATATGGCCAGCCGCGATGCCGCTGGTGCACGCAAGGCCTTCGAGAAGGCACTGGAACTGAAACCGGACTTCCTCCCTGCAGTCAGCAACCTGGCCCGCCTTGACGTGGGAGACAAGAACCCGGCTGCCGCGCGCAAGCGCTACGAGGATTTCACGAGCAAGAACAAGAAGCTCCCCGAGGGCTATCTCCAGCATGCTGAACTGCTGGCCATGACCGGTGGGGGCACGAAAGACGTACAGGCCGTACTTGAGAAGGGGCTTGCCGAGATCCCGACCGCCTTGCCCATCCGTGTTGCGCTGGTGCGTATGCTGGTTCAACTCGGTGATACGAAGCGGGCGCTCTTGCTGGCTCAGGAAGCCTCCGTGGCCGCTCCGGACGACCCCACCGTCCTTGATCTGCTGGGGCGAGCCCAGCTTGCTGCAGGTGAGCGGCAACAGGCAATCTCGACCTACGGGAAGCTGGTGGAGCGGCAGCCCAATGCGCCCACACCCTTGCTCGCACTGGCGGACTTGCAGGCGGCAGCCAAGGACAACGCGGCAGCTGAGCGTTCCCTGCGCAAGGCGCTGACGCTCAAGCCCGATAGCATCGAAGCCCAGCAGCGCCTCATCAACGTCCTGGTAAATAGCCAGCGTGGCGAGGAGGCGATTCGTGTTGCCAAGGATGTGGAGAAGCAGCACAGCAAGTCTGCCGTGGGCTTCGCGCTGGAGGGTGACGTCCTGTTTGCGCTGGGCAAGAAGAGCGAAGCCGTCGCGGCTTACAGCGAGGCTTATCAGCGTGACAAGACCCCTCAGGGCGTGATTCGGCTGTACGCGGCCCGGGCTGCCACAGGTCAGGCTCAGGAGGCTACGAAGCTGGCGGCCGAATGGACGAAGGCTAATCCGAAGGACCTGATGCTGCGCACCTATATCGCGGAAAGCAACCTGACGGCCCAGAAATATGATCTGGCCGCTCAGCAGTATCGCCAGATGCTGGAGATTGCGCCGAAGAACCCCATGCTGCTCAACAACCTGGCCTGGGCGTTGGGCAAGTTGAAGGATGGCAATGCCCTTTCGGTCGCCCAGCAGGCAGTCAGCCTGGCGCCCAACAGCCCTGTGGTCCTGGATACCTACGGTGTGCTGCAGGTCGAGAGTGGCGATGTCAGCAAGGGGGTCGAGACCCTGAAGAAGGCGGTCGGTCTTGGTCCCAATATGCCGCAGCTGCGGATCAGCCTGGCCAAGGCCTTGATCAAGTCCGGGGACAAGGATGGCGCCCGCCGGGAGCTCGATATGGCTTTGAGGAACGCGCCTGAGAAGACGCCGATCCGTGCTGAAGTCGAAAAGCTGCGCGCCACGCTGTAACGGCTTGTACTACCCGCTACCCTTATTGCAGGAATGAGATCATGAGTACCATCGCTGTTATCGGCCTCGGTTATGTGGGGCTTCCGCTGGCTGTCGAGTTCGGCAAGAAGACACGGACCGTCGGTTTTGATCTGTCTGCCGAGAAAGTGGCAGCCTACGGCCGCTTCGTGGATCCGACAGGCGAAGTCAGCACCGAGGATCTGAAGGCTGCCGTTCATCTCACGTGCAGTACCGATCCCAATGTGATCGGTGAGGCGGACTTCATCATCGTGGCTGTTCCGACTCCTGTGGATGAGGCGCATCAGCCGGACTTCACGCCTTTGGTCAAGTCGTCTGAAAGCGTTGGTCGTCACCTGAAGCGTGGCGCGACAGTGGTTTATGAGTCCACGGTTTATCCGGGGGCGACGGAAGAGGTGTGCATTCCCATTCTGGAGAAGTGTTCCGGTCTCAAGTGGAAGGAGGACTTCTTCGTCGGGTACTCGCCGGAGCGGATCAACCCGGGGGACAAGGAACGGACTCTCACCAAGATCGTCAAGGTCGTGTCGGGTGACTCCCCCGAAACCCTGAAGAAGGTTGCCGAGACGTACGCTTCGGTGATCACCGCCGGGGTCTACCCGGCCAGTTCCATCAAGGTGGCCGAGGCTGCCAAGGTGATCGAGAACACGCAACGCGATCTGAACATCGCACTGATGAACGAGTTGTCGGTCATTTTCCACAAGATCGGAATCGATACCCTCGAGGTCCTGCAGGCCGCTGGTACCAAGTGGAACTTCCTGCCGTTCCGGCCGGGTTTGGTGGGGGGGCACTGTATCGGTGTCGATCCTTATTATCTGACCCACAAGGCCGATATGCTGGGCTATCACCCGCAGGTCATCCTCGCCGGCCGCCGTATCAACGACAGCATGGGCAAGTACGTGGCCGAGCAGACCGTCAAGCAGATGATCGGCGCGGGTCACAACATCAAGGGCGCCAACGTCATCGTGCTGGGCCTGACATTCAAGGAGAACTGCCCTGACCTGCGTAACAGCAAGGTCATCGACGTAATCCATGAACTCCAGAGTTATGGTTGCAACGTCCTTGTGCATGATCCGGTGGCCGAGTCCGGCGAAGCGGAGCATGAGTATGGCGTCAGCTTGACTGCGTGGGACGATTTGCCGCGTGCCAAGGCCATCGTGGCGGCTGTAGCGCACAGTGAGTACACCAGGCTGGGCGAGGGGCGTTTGAGCGAGAAGCTCGAGCCGAACGGTGTGTTTTCCGACGTCAAGAGTTTCTATGATCAGTCTGCCCTCGAAGCCGCGGGTGTGACGGTCTGGCGTCTCTGAGTGCAGTAGGGCGTGGTGCCGTGATGTTCGGGTGGCGGAAACATCTGCTTCTGCTTGTCGGGTTTGGTCTCGGCGCTGTCGGCCTTGCGCGGGCGGCCGAGCAGGATGCCGACTCTACCCGGATCGTCGAGCAGGCCGTGGCATATGAGCACGGTGAAGGTGTGCCGCGTGATCCCGAGCGGGCCGTCGAGCTTTATTGCGAGGCGGCGCTGATGGGCAATGCCGAGGCCATGTACAGCCTTGGTTGGATGTACATCAATGGTCGCGGTGTGGAGCGTGATGACCGTTACGCGGCAACCCTGTTCGAGATGGCGCTGTTCAAGGGGCACGCGGGCGCCGAGAAGGCAAGACGTCTGGCCGGCGAGTACACCGGTGCCGTGCCGGACTGCCTGGCATCCCGCGACTCCGGTCGGGGCTTCGTTGCCAGAGATACCTGGGATACCCAGAAGTATCTGGCGTCCCTGCCCGAGCAGAAAAAGAAGATGGTCGAGCTCGTCACCACGCTGGCGCCGCGTTTCTCCATCGAGCCACGCTTGGCGTTGGCCATAGCGACGACCGAGTCTAATTTCGATCCTAATGCCACGTCGCCGAAGAATGCGATGGGCGTGATGCAGTTGATCCCCGAGACGGCGAGCCGTTTCAACGTCAAGGATAGTTTCGACCCGGTGCAGAACATCAAGGGTGGCCTCGCATATCTGCGCTGGTTGCTAGCCTACTATCGCGGTAACGTGGCGTTGGCTGTGGCGGGTTACAACGCTGGTGAGGGGGCGGTTGATCGCTATCGAGGGGTGCCGCCATACAAGGAGACGCAGAACTACGTGAAGCGGATTCTGGAGTTTTTCCCACGGACCGAGCATCCTTTCGACGCCCGTGTCGTCGATGCGTCACCAGTGTTGCAGGCGCTGAAGGTGGTTGGCCGATGACGCGCCGCGCAACAGATCGTGGATTTTTGTGGTCGGTACCGGCGCTCGTGGCTGGAGTTGTTGGTGGCCTGTCTGTCTGCGCGTCGATGGATGCCCGGGCGGATTTGCCCGATACCGTTGCACTCGTCAAGAAGTCGGTTGTGGCGGTCGGAACCTTCGCTCCGACTCGCAGCCCCCAGTTCCGCTTTCTCGGTACCGGCTTCGTCACTGGCAATGGCAATCAGGTGGTGACTAATGCTCACGTGGAAGGGGCTGTCGTCGAGAGCGTTGAGAACAAGGAGCAACTGGTCATTGCCTTGCCGGGAGCAGGGCGGGTCTCGGCCCGACCGGTTAGACGGGAGGCGGTGGATCGGGATCACGATCTTGCGGTGCTGCGGTTTGACGGCCCACCGATGCCGGCACTGCGCATCGGTAACTCGGATGCCGTGCGGGATGGTCAGGACATCGCCCTGACCGGGTTCCCGCTGGGTTCGGCCATCGGCATCGTGCCGGTAACCCACAAGGGGATAATCTCTGCCATCACCCCGGCAGGGCAACCACTTCCTACTGCGCGCCAGCTGGAAGGACAGACTTTGCGTCGTCTTGCAACTGGTTCATATTTTGTTTTTCAGCTGGATGCGGTTTCCTATCCGGGCAATAGCGGCAGTCCTATCTATAGTCCTGAAACCGGCGAGGTGCTCGGTATCGTGAATATGGTGTTTGTGAAGGGCAGCAAGGAGGCTGCGATCACGAATCCATCGGCGATTTCCTACGCTATTCCTGCTTCGTTCATCAAGGCGCTGTTGCAGCAGCCCTGAGGCCTGTTTTCTCTTCCCTTGTCTTGGCCGAAAGGTCCTTCAAAAAAAAATCCCTACTGCGCTTTCACTCAGTAGGGATTCTATGGAAGCCCTGCGGTGCAGGGCTTCTAGCTGACCCGCGTGGGGTCGGCCAATCGGCGATTACTTGGTGCCGATGACTTCGATTTCCACGCGACGGTCCGGCTGCAGGCAGTCGACCAGCTTCTTGTTCTTGCCGGATTCCTTGCCGAGGTTCTTGCAGGTGTTGCCGGTGACGGGCTGCTTTTCGCCCTTGCCCTCGGTGTAAACACGGTTGGCTTCGATGCCCTTGCTGACCAGGTAGCTCTTCACGGCAGCTGCGCGCTTCTCGGAGAGCTTCTGGTTGTAGGTGTCGCTACCGATGCGGTCGGTGTGGCCAACGGCCAGGATGACTTCCAGCTTGACGTCCTTGGACTTGGCGGCCAGGTCGTCCAGCTTGGTCTTGCCAGCGGGCAGCAGGACAGCTTTGTCGAATTCGAAGAGAGCGTCGGCGGCCAGCTTGACCTTCTCAGCAACAGGGGCCGGAGCGGCAACCGGAGCCGGAGCGCTCTTGGCGCCAGCAGCCGGGGCAGCAGCGGTCTTCACGCACTTGTCCTGGGGCACGACGTCCTTGTCGCACTCGCAGCCGACCGGCAGGTCGCCAGCCAGAGTGGTGGAGGCAGCAGCCGGGGTCCAGTAGCCGGTGCGCCAGCACAGATCATGGCCGCTACGGGCCACAACGGAACGGGCGTCGATCACGTAGGGGACTTCGCCTTTCGTATCCACGACGACATCTTTGGCGAAGCTGGCGGAGGCAGACAGGCCGAGAGCGGCCATTGCGGCGGCAATCAGCAGTTGTTTTTTGGCTTGTTTGATCATCGTTTTCCTCGTCGCAAGGCAAAGGGGTAGAACCGGAAATTTCTTGCTCGCCGCTATTGAGCCAAATGCACTCAGGCAGCATATCCAATTCATTGGCGGAACTTATTCTGCCATAGCCGGACGGTGCTCAATAGCTCGGTGTTGGTTATTTGCAACAGTTTTCCGCTGGCTACGCGAGCTTCTCCGGCAACCCATACATCGGATACGGAGCGCCGGCCGAGTACATAGACTAGATGGGAAACCGGGTCGAAGCATGGCAGTTCGTCCGCTTCATCCATCCGTATTGCGCATATGTCGGCAGCCTTGCCCGGGAGGAGGGAGCCGATCTGTGCATCGAGGCCAAGCGCGCGGGCGCCCGCAAGCGTAGCCATGCGCAAGGCGTGATGGGCGGGTAGCGAGGACGCGTCGCCGCTGCTCAGTTTGGCAAGCAGGCTGGCCTGGTGCATTTCGCGGAAGAGATCGAGGCGGTTGTTGCTGGCCGCACCGTCGCTGCCAAGCCCAACCGTAATGCCCTGTTCCAGCAAGGCCGGGATGGGGGCGGTCCCACTGGCCAGCTTCATGTTCGATGTAGGGCAATGCGCTACGGCGCAACCATGCAGTGCCAGGCGCTGGATGTCCTCATTGTCGAGGTGAACGGTGTGGACGCCGATCAAGTTTGGGCCGAGCAGTCCGAGGGCATCGAGGCGGGCAATAGGGCGCTGTCCATGTTCGCGCAGGCTGTCAGAGATCTCGGTGGTCGTTTCGTGAATATGAATGTGGATCGGCAGGTCAAGTTCGTCCGCCAGTGCGCCGACGCGTTCGAATGTGCGGTTGGAGACCGTATAGGGCGCGTGCGGAGCAAGGGCGAAGCGGATCCGGGGGTGGTCGCGCCATGCGTCGTGGGCAGTGAGCCCTTTGTGCAGGTAGTCGTCTGCGTCAGCCGCATATTGGGACGGAAACTCAAGAACAGTGATGCCGAGCACGGCGCGCAGGCCTAGTCGGTCGAAGGCTTCGGCGGCAGCCTCCGGAAAGAAATACATGTCGTTGCAGGTGGTGATGCCGCCCCGTAACATCTCGGCCCCGGCCAGCAGGCTGCCGTCCCGCACGAATGCGGGTGATACATGGCGCGCTTCGGTCGGCCAGATGGCTTCTTGTAACCAGCGCATAAGCGGCAGGTCGTCGGCCAGGCCGCGCATCAATGCCATGGCTGCGTGGCAGTGCAGATTGACGAGGCCTGGGATCAGGATGTGATCGGGTAGCTGGACGCACTCGCGAGCCGAGAAACGTGCCCGGGCGTCGCTGGTTGGTAGCACTTCGACAATCTTGCCGTCGCGGACGGCGACCGTGTGATGTTCCAGTGTGGTGTCGTCGGGCTCTACCGGGATGACCCAGCGCGCTTCGATGAGAAGGTCGACCTCGATGGGCGTCATGGCTGTTCTCGTTGTATTGGGCTAAAAGATCTATCGGGCCGTCTCTGGCCGGGCCTGATCGATTAGAGCATAGGCGCAGCGGCTGTCACAATTTTGGCTGGGGTGGCAGCGTGGCGGGGCTGTACGGGCGGGAATCGACCCCTTGTGGCGTGCTAAACTCCTTGTTTTTCGTCTTTTCGACGAACTGTCGATTCCCGCGGTGCCATGATCCCGTTCGCCAAAGAAACTCTCCCCATCAGCCTCGAAGACGAAATGCGTCACGCCTACCTGGATTACGCCATGAGCGTGATCGTCGGGCGGGCCCTGCCGGATGTGCGTGACGGCCTCAAGCCCGTGCATCGGCGCGTACTGTATGCGATGCACGAGCTGGGCAACGACTGGAACAAGGCTTACAAGAAGTCCGCCCGTATCGTCGGTGACGTGATCGGTAAGTATCACCCCCACGGCGACCAGTCCGTGTATGACACCATCGTCCGCATGGCGCAGGATTTTTCCCTGCGCTACATGCTGGTGGATGGCCAGGGCAACTTCGGTTCGGTGGACGGCGACAGCGCGGCGGCCATGCGTTACACCGAAATCCGCATGGCCAAGATCGGCCACGAGCTGCTGGCCGACATCGACAAGGAAACGGTCGATTTCGGGCCGAACTACGATGGCTCGGAGAAGGAGCCGCTGGTGCTGCCGGCGCGCATCCCCAATCTGCTGATCAACGGTTCCGGCGGTATTGCCGTCGGTATGGCGACCAATATCCCGCCGCACAACCTCAGCGAAGTCGTCGATGCCTGTCTGCGCCTGCTGCAGGAGCCGGACGTGTCGATCGAGGAGCTGATCAAGATCGTCCCGGCGCCGGACTTCCCGACTGCTGGCCTGATCTACGGCCTTTCTGGCGTGCATGAGGGCTATCGCACCGGCCGTGGTCGTGTGGTCATGCGCGCGCGCACCCACTTCGAGGACATCGGCAAGGGCGACCGCCAGGCGATCATCGTCGACGAGATTCCGTACCAGGTTAATAAGAAGACCTTGCTCGAGAAGATTGCCGAGCTGGTGAACGAAAAGAGGATCGAGGGCATCAGCGAGATCCGCGACGAGTCGGACAAGTCCGGCATGCGCGTGGTCATCGAGCTGAAGCGCAACGAAGTGCCTGACGTGGTGCTGAACAACCTGTTCAAGCAGACCCAGCTGCAGGACACCTTCGGCATGAACATGGTGGCGCTGGTGGACGGCAAGCCGCGCCTGCTGAACCTGCGCCAGATGGTGGAATGCTTCCTGGCGCACCGCCGCGAAGTGGTCACCCGCCGCACGATCTTCGAACTGCGCAAGGCACGCGAACGCGGCCATATCCTCGAAGGTCTGGCCGTTGCGCTGTCCAACGTGGACGAGATCATTGCGCTGATCAAGGCCGCGCCGACGCCGCCGGAAGCCAAGAAGGCGCTGATGGGGCGCGAGTGGCGCTCGGCGCTGGTGGAGGAAATGCTGGCCCGCGCGACTTCCGACAGCTTCCGTCCCGAGGGCCTCGCTCCGGAGTTTGGCCTGTCCGCCCAGGGCTATCGCCTGTCCGACGCCCAGGCGCAGGCCATCCTTGAGCTGCGCCTGCAGCGCCTGACCGGCCTGGAGCAGGACAAGATCGTTGCCGAGTACAAGGAAGTGATGGCCAACATCGCCGACCTGCTCGACATCCTGGCCCGTCCGGAGCGGATCACCGCGATCATCGGTGACGAACTGATGCTCATCAAGCAGCAGTTCGGCGACCCGCGGCGTTCCGAGGTGGTGATGAACACCGCCGACATCAATATCGAAGACCTGATTGCCCCGCAGGACATGGTGGTGACCCTGTCCCATACCGGCTATTTCAAGCGTCAGCCGCTCACCGACTACCGGGCCCAGAAGCGCGGCGGTCGTGGCAAGCAGGCGGCGGCGGTGAAGGACGATGATTTCGTCGACCAGCTCTTCGTTGCCAATACCCACGACCACATCCTGTGCTTCTCCAACCGCGGCCGTCTGTACTGGCTCAAGGTGTACGAAGTGCCGGAAGGCACCCGGAACTCCCGCGGCAAGCCGATCGTCAACCTTTTCCCGCTGCTCGAAGGCGAGAAGATCACCGCCGTGCTGCCGGTCAAGGAGTTCGACGAAGGGCATTTCATCTTCATGGCCACCGCCGAAGGCACGGTCAAGAAGACTCCGCTCACCGACTTCTCCAACCCGCGCAAGGCCGGCATCATTGCCGTGGGCCTGGACGAGGGCGACTACCTGGTCGGGGTGGCGATCACCGACGGCAAGCATGACGTGATGCTCTTCTCCGACGCCGGCAAGGCGGTCCGCTTCAGCGAGAACGACGTGCGTCCGATGGGCCGCCAGGCTCGCGGTGTGCGCGGCATGACGCTGGAGGACGGCCAGACCGTGATCGCCATGCTGGTGGCCGAAAACGAAGAACAGAGCGTGCTGACGGCCACCGAGAACGGCTTCGGCAAGCGCACGCCGATCGGCGAGTACACCCGCCACGGCCGCGGTACCAAGGGCATGATCGCCATCCAGACCTCCGACCGTAACGGCAAGGTGGTGGCGGCAACCCTGGTGACCGAGAAGGATCAGATCATGCTGATCACCACCGGCGGCGTGCTGGTTCGCACCCGTGTGGCCGAGATCCGCGAGATGGGCCGTGCCACGCAGGGCGTCACGCTGATCTCGGTGGACGAGGGCAGCAAGCTGTCCGGCGTGCAGAAGATTCTTGAAGGCGATGAAGAAGAGCAGGACGTGACGGGCGAGGCTGGGGCCGAAGGCGCCGCGCCGGAAGCCTGAGCGAACTGAGGAAGGATTCAGACGATGCGGATTTTCAATTTCTCGGCGGGGCCGGCCGTTCTGCCGACCGCTGTGCTCGAACAGGTGCGCGACGAACTGCTCGACTGGCGTGGCACCGGCATGAGCGTCATGGAGGTGAGCCACCGGGGCAAGGATTTCACCGGCGTGATCGAGTCGGCCGAGGCAGACCTGCGCACGCTGATGGGCATCCCGTCCAACTACAAGGTGCTGTTCCTGCAGGGCGGTGCGACGCAGCAGTTCGCGCAGATCCCGATGAACCTCCTGAATGGGCGTTCCGCCGACTACGTCGTCACCGGCTCGTGGTCCAAAAAGGCCTACAAGGAAGCCCAGCGTTTTGGCGCCGTGCACCTGGCCGGCTCGAGCGAAGCCGACAGCTTCACGCGGGTGCCGAGCGCCGAGGAGCTGAAGCTTGATCCGCAGGCGGCCTACCTGCACATCTGCACCAACGAGACCATTCACGGCGTCGAGATGTTCGACCTCCCGACCGCAGCGGAGGGCGTGCCGCTGGTGGCGGACATGAGCTCGCACATCCTGTCGCGTCCGATGGATGTGTCCCGCTACGGCCTGATTTATGCCGGTGCGCAGAAGAACATCGGTCCGGCAGGGCTGGTCATCGTGATCGTGCGCGAAGACCTGCTCGGCAAGGCCTCCGCGATCACGCCGAGCGTCATGGACTACGCGACGATGGCAGAAAACGGCTCCATGCTAAACACGCCACCGACCTTCGGCATCTACCTGGCCGGTCTTATCTTCAAGGATCTGCTTGCGCAGGGCGGCCTGGAGGCGGTTGAGCAGACCAATATCGCCAAGGCGCAACTCGTCTACGACACCATCGCGTCCAGCGGCGGCTTCTACCGCAACCCGGTGCAGGAGGCTTTCCGCTCGCGCATGAACGTGCCGTTCACGCTGGCCAATCCGGCGCTGGATTCCGCTTTCCTGGCCGAAGCCGCCGAACGGCAGCTGTCCGGTCTGAAGGGGCACAAGTCGGTGGGTGGCATGCGCGCATCCATCTACAACGCCATGTCGTTGGACGGCGTGCGGGCGCTGGTGGACCTGATGCAGGATTTCGCCGCGCGCAAGGCGTGAGCGTTTCGGAAGAGGAGAGGGCATGAACGACGACATGCTGCGTGAGCTCGGCGTGGTGCGCGAGCAGATCGACACCATCGACGCCCAGATGCTGGCGCTGCTCAACCAGCGCGCCAAGTGTGCCCAGCACGTGGGCGAGATCAAGGCCAAGTATGGCGACGCCGGCTACATCTACCGGCCGGAGCGGGAGGCGCAGGTGCTGCGGCGCATCCAGTCCTTGAACGATGGGCCGCTGCCGAACGAAAGCGTGACCTTCTTCTTTCGGGAGGTGATGTCGGCCTGTCTGTCGCTGGAGAATCCGCTGGGCGTCGCCTTTCTGGGGCCATTAGGGACTTTCTCGGAAAGCGCGGCCGTCAAGCAGTTTGGCCATGCGGCCCGTCTGGCGCCGCAATCGACCATCGATGACGTGTTCCGTGAAGTGGAAGCCGGGCATGCGGACTACGGCGTGGCGCCGGTGGAGAACTCTACTGAAGGTGCGGTCGGCCGAACCCTTGATCTGCTGCTCGGATCGCAACTGAAGATCTGTGGCGAGGTGGTGCTGCGCATCCACCAGAACCTGCTGACCCGCGAGACGGAGCTGTCGGCGATCCGCAAGGTGTATTCCCATGCTCAGTCCCTGGCCCAGTGCCATGAGTGGCTGAACGGCAACCTGCCGGGCGTGCCGCGCATTTCGGTTGGCAGCAATGCCGAGGCCGCGCGCTTGGCCTCCCTTGAGCCAGGCGTGGCGGCGATTGCCGGCGAGGCTGCGTCCGAGCGCTACGGCTTGCCGCGGTTGGTCGAGAGCATCGAGGACGAGCCGAACAACACAACGCGCTTCCTGGTGCTTGGCCGCCATGACGCGGGGCGGACTGGTTCCGACAAGACTTCACTGATCATGTCAGCGGCTAACCGTCCGGGCGCGGTGCACGAACTTCTTGCACCGCTGGCTGACGCTGGGGTTTCGATGACCCGCCTCGAGTCCCGTCCGGCTCGCGCGGCCTTGTGGGAATACGTGTTCTACGTGGACATCGATGGCCATCGTGATGATCCGGCCGTGAAGGCCGCCCTCGATGACCTGGCAAGCAACGCCGCCTATCTGAAGATCCTGGGCTCCTACCCCCAGGCTGTGTACTGATTCCCAGGAGTTGTTCATGTCTTTGTGCGATCTGGCGCCCGCTCATATCCGGGCCATTTCTCCCTATCAGCCCGGCAAGCCGATTTCGGAGCTGGCGCGCGAGATGGGTCTGGCAGAAGAGTCCATCGTCAAGCTGGCCTCCAACGAAAATCCGCTGGGCGTCGGCGAAAAGGCCCGCGAGGCAATGCTCAAGGTGGTGGCGGATATTGCCCGTTATCCGGATGGCAACGGCTATGAGCTGAAGGATGCGCTGCATCGCCGCTACGGCGTCGGCCATGACCAGATCGTGCTGGGTAATGGCTCCAACGACGTGCTTGAACTGGCCGCCCGTGCCTTCCTGGGGCCGGGCGTCGATGCCGTGTATTCGCAGCATGCGTTTGCGGTGTATCCGCTGGCGACGCAGGAGGCCGGTGCGCGCGGAATCGAGGTGCCGGCGAAGCATTTTGGTCATGACCTGGATGCCATGTTGGCGGCCATTACGTCGGCGACCCGGGTGCTGTTCATCGCCAATCCGAACAATCCGACCGGCACTTTCCTGCCCGGCGCCGAGATCGAGGCCTTCCTCGCCCGCGTGCCCGAGCACGTGCTGGTGGTCCTCGACGAGGCCTACACTGAATACCTGTCGCCGGCGCAGCGTTACGATGCGATCGCGTGGCTCAAGCGCTTCCCGAACCTGCTGATCAGTCGCACCTTCTCCAAGGCCTATGGCCTGGCGGGTCTGCGCGTCGGCTATGGTTTGGCTAGTCCGGCGGTCATCGACCTGCTGAACCGCGTGCGTCAGCCTTTCAATGTCTGTAGCCTCGGCCTCGCTGCCGCTGCGGCCGCCTTGTTCGACGACGAATTCCTGGCGCGCAGCTACGAGCTCAACCGCGCCGGCATGGCACAGCTGACCGCAGGTTTCGCGGAGCTCGGCCTTGACTGGATCCCGTCCGCCGGTAATTTCGTGACCTTCAAGGTTGGCAACGGTGCGGCGGTCAATCATGCGCTGCTCAAGCAAGGTGTCATTGTCCGCCCGATTGGCGCCTACGGCATGCCGGAATGGCTGCGGGTTTCCATCGGTCTGGAGAGCGAGAATGCACGCTTCCTCGAGGCACTGCCGGTGGCGCTGGGCTAGATGGGGCCGGCTGTGAAGACGATCGACAAGCTGGTGGTCTGCGGCGTCGGTCTGATTGGTGGCTCGGTTGCGTTGGCCTTGCGGCAGGCGCGGCTGGTCAATCGCATCGTTGGCGTTGGTCGGCGGCCGGAGCCGTTGGCTGTGGCGCGCCAGCTGGGGGTCATCGACGAGATTTCCACCGACTGGGCCGAGGCCCTCGACGGCGCCGACATGGTGCTGCTGGCAATGCCAGTCGGCCAGATGGATGCGGTGGCGGCGGCGATGGCGCCGCATTTGTCCGCCGGGACCATTGTGACCGATGCGGGCAGTACCAAGCGTGACGTGATCGAGGCGATCTACCGTCACCTGGGCGCACATCTAGCCACGGTGGTGCCGGCCCACCCCATCGCCGGTGCAGAGAAGAGCGGGCCGGCGGCGGCCCGTGCAGAGCTGTATCGCGGCCGCAAGGTCGTGGTGACGCCGCTGCCGGAGAATGCTCCCGAGGCCGTGGCACGGGTCCGTGAGCTGTGGGCCGCCTGTGGCGCAGTGCTGCATGAAATGAGTCCGCAGGAGCACGACAGGGTCTTTGCCGCGGTCAGCCATCTGCCACATCTGCTGGCCTTCGGTCTTGTTCATGATCTGGCTGGCCGGGCCAATGCCGAACAACTGTTCAGTTACGCCGCGAGCGGCTTCCGGGATTTCACCCGCGTGGCGGGTAGTCATCCGGAAATGTGGCGGGACATCTGCGTGGCCAACAGGCATTCGTTGCTGGCCGAGCTGGATGCCTATCTGTCCGAGCTGGCCTATCTGCGTGCGCTGCTGGTGGCCGGCGACGGGCCTGCTCTCGAGAAGGTTTTCGACGAGTCCAGTCGCGCCCGCAACGCGTGGGCGGACAAGGCGTTTCCCGCGACGCCTTCGGGCGAGTAATCAAAAGGAGTTTTCATGGAATTCATCGACCTGCCTCCGATGCAGAAGGCCGCGGGCACGGTGCGCCTGCCGGGCTCCAAGAGCATTTCCAATCGCGTGTTGCTGCTGGCGGCACTCGCCGAGGGCGATACCCTGGTGGAAGACCTGCTGGACTCCGACGACACGCGGGTGATGCGCAATGCCATCGCCGCCCTCGGCGTGACGGTGACCGAGGAGGGCGAGGCGCTGCGTGTCCAGGGCTGCGGCGGCCGTTTCGGCAATCTACGGGCCGACATCTTCGTCGGCAATTCCGGGCTGAGCATCCGTACGCTGGTCCCGGCCATCGTGACCAGTTTGTCCGGCTGCGCCGATCAGGCCGCCGAGGTGCGCCTGTCCGGCGTGCCGCGCATGCACGAGCGGCCGATCGGCGACCTGGTTGATGGTCTCAAGCAATTGGGTGCGCAGGTCGAGTGGCTGGGGCAGGAGGGCTATCCGCCGCTGGCGCTGAAGCCCGCCAATCTTGCTGCGGAGCGGGTCAGCGTGCGCGGTAATGTGTCGAGCCAGTTCCTGACCGGGTTGCTGCAGGCGGCACCGCTGGTGGCGCGGGACAAGCCGCTGGTCATCGAGGTGGAAGGCGAGCTGATCAGCCGTCCCTATGTGGAGATCACCCTCAACCTGATGGAGCGCTTCGGTGTCTTCGTGCAGCGCGAGGGCTGGAGCCGCTTCATTGTGCCGGCCGGCCAGCGCTATACGTCGCCCGGCCGCATTGCGGTGGAAGGTGATGCCTCGACGGCCAGCTATTTCCTGGCCGCGGGGGCGCTGGGGGGCGGTCCGGTTCGCGTGGTTGGTGCTGGGCGACGCAGCATTCAAGGTGATGTGAAGTTTGCCGATGCGCTGGCGGCGATGGGGGCGCAGATCATCTGGGGGGACGACTGGATCGAGGCGCGGGCGCCGGCGTCCGGCCGCCTGAAGGCCTTGGACCTCGATCTGAATCATATCCCCGATGCGGCGATGACGCTGGCGGTGGCGGCCCTGTTTGCTGACGGGCCGAGCGTGTTGCGCAACATCGGCAGTTGGCGGGTCAAGGAGACCGATCGCATCGCCGCGATGGCGGCAGAGCTGCGCAAGCTCGGCGCGACTGTCGAAGAGTATCCGGAAAGCATCAAGGTCATTCCGCCGGCGCAGCTCAAGCCGGCGGTGATCGATACTTACGACGACCATCGCGTGGCCATGTGCTTCTCGTTGGCGACGCTGGGTGGGCCTTATGTCCGCATCAACGATCCGAAGTGTGTGAACAAGACCTTCCCGGGCTATTTCACGACCTTCTCTGGCATCGCGACCCCGGTTCCGGTGGTGGCAATCGATGGCCCGTCGGCGTCCGGGAAGGGCACCGTGGCGGCACGGGCGGCGGAGGCTCTGGGGTTCGACCATCTGGATAGTGGCGCGCTGTACCGGCTGGTCGCACTGGCCGCTTTGCGGCAGGGGATTGCGCTGGACGATGAGGCGCACCTGGAAGCCATTGCTGCTGCATTGCCGGCTCGCTTTGAAGGTGACTGCGTGCTGCTGGACGGCGATGATGTGACCGAAGAGATCCGGAGCGAAGCCTGTTCGGCCGGTGCGTCCAAGGTGGCTGTGCTGCCGGCCGTGCGTGATGCACTGTTCTGGCGCCAGCGCGCCTACCGCAAGTCCCCCGGGCTGGTGGCGGAGGGGCGCGATATGGGGTCGGTGGTCTTTCCTGATGCGGGCCTGAAGATCTTCCTGACCGCGTCTGCCGAGACGCGTGCGGAGCGCCGTTATAAGCAGTTGATCGATAAAGGGATGGCTGCTAACATGACAGATCTGCTGAAAGATTTGCATGAACGTGATGCGCGGGATTCCCAGCGCGCCGTCGCGCCCTTGAAGCGGGGCGAAGATGTGGTGCTGCTCGATACGTCCGGGCTGACTGCCCAGCAGGCGGTCGATTTCGTGATCGAGCGGGCCAAGCAGGTTCGCCGCTAGTTTTGCTGTAAAGGATCTTCCCGAACCATGAGGGGCGGGAAGGTATGTTCAACCAGGAGCCGTTTCACGACGGTTGTAAGGTTCTTTTTTCAATATGTCCACTGCCACCCCTGTTTCCTTCGAGGAAAGCTTTGCCGCCCTGTTCGAGGAATCCCTCAATCGTCAGGAGATGCGTGCCGGCGAAGTGATCACCGCTGAAGTCGTGCGGATCGATCAGAACTTCGTTGTCGTCAATGCTGGCCTCAAGTCCGAGAGCTACATCCCCATCGACGAATTCCGCAGCGATCGCGGCGAAGTGACCGCTCAGGTCGGCGACTACGTTCAGGTCGCCATCGAGCAGCTCGAAGACGGCTACGGTGAAACCCGCCTGTCCCGCGACAAGGCCAAGCGTATCGCTGCCTGGAACGACCTCGACAAGGCGCTCAATGATGCGATCCTGGTCAAGGGCGTGATCACTGGCAAGGTCAAGGGTGGTCTGACCGTCATGGTCAACGGCATCCGCGCCTTCCTGCCGGGTTCCCTGGTGGACATGCGTCCGGTTAAGGACACGACCCCGTTCGAAGGCAAGGAATTCGAATTCCGCGTCATCAAGCTGGATCGCAAGCGCAACAACGTCGTCGTTTCCCGCCGTGCGGTGCTGGAAGCTTCCATGGGTGAAGAGCGTCAGAAGCTCCTCGAAACCCTCAAGGAAGGCACCATCGTCAAGGGTATCGTCAAGAATATCACCGACTACGGCGCATTCGTGGATCTGGGCGGCATCGATGGCCTGCTGCACATCACCGACCTGGCCTGGCGTCGTGTCCGTCACCCGTCGGAAGTCCTGTCCGTCGGCGACGAGCTCGAGGCCAAGGTGCTCAAGTTCGACCAAGAGAAGAACCGCGTCTCCCTGGGCCTCAAGCAGCTGGGCGAAGATCCGTGGGTCGGCATCTCCCGTCGTTACCCGCAGGGCACCCGTCTGTTCGGCAAGGTCACCAACATCACCGACTACGGTGCATTCGTTGAAGTCGAGCAGGGCATCGAAGGCCTGGTGCATGTCTCCGAAATGGACTGGACCAACAAGAACATTCACCCGACCAAGGTTGTCCAGCTGGGCGACGAAGTCGAAGTGATGATCCTGGAAATCGACGAAGACCGTCGTCGTATCTCCCTGGGCATGAAGCAGTGCATGTCCAACCCGTGGGACGATTTCGCCATCAACCACAAGAAGGGCGACAAGGTCCGCGGCCAGATCAAGTCCCTCACCGACTTCGGTGTGTTCATCGGCCTGGAAGGCGGCATCGATGGCCTGGTTCACCTGTCCGACCTGTCCTGGTCCTTGAGCGGCGAAGAAGCTGTTCGCCAGTACAAGAAGGGCGACGAAGTCGAGGCCGTGGTGCTGAACATTGACGTCGAGAAGGAGCGTATCTCCCTCGGCATCAAGCAGCTCGATGGGGATCCGTTTACCAACTTCATCGCTACGCACGACAAGAACACCCTCGTGACCGGCTCCGTGAAGTCCGTGGATGCCCGTGGTGCCGTGATCGCCCTGAACAGCGATGTTGAAGGCTACCTGCGTGCGTCCGAGTTCTCCCGTGACCGCGTGGATGACCTGTCCCTGCTGCTGAAGGTCGGTGACTCCGTCGAGGCCCTGATCGTCAATGTCGATCGCAAGACCCGTGGTATCAACCTGTCCATCCGTGCCAAGGATCAGGTCGAGCAAAACGAAGCTATGAGCAAGCTGGCTTCTGACAGCGCTTCTGCCGCCAGCGGTACCACCAACCTCGGTGCGCTGCTGAAGGCCAAGCTCAACGAGCAGAAGTAAGCGGTTCGGGCATGACCAAGTCGGAGCTCATCGCCCGGCTGGCGGAGCGTTTTCCCCAGTTGGTAGCGAAGGACGCCGAGTTCGCGGTCAAGATGATTCTCGATGCGATGACTGACGCCTTGTCGCGGGGTGATCGCATCGAGATCCGCGGCTTTGGCAGCTTTGCCTTGAACTACCGCCCCCCGCGCGTTGGGCGCAATCCCAAGTCGGGTGAAAAGGTGCAAGTGCCGGAGAAGTATGTTCCGCATTTCAAGGCAGGCAAGGAGTTGCGGGAGCGCGTCGATATGATGGGTTGATCCCATCCCGATGCTTTCTCATCCGGTGGCCAAAAGCTCGAGCAGGAAGGCGGCGTAAGCCGCCTTCTTTTTTTTGTTCGCGTCGGGGATAATTTCTGCCATGCGTGCTCTCATTTGGCTTGTCAGGCTCTTCCTGTTCTTGGTGCTGTTCGGCTTTGCGCTCAAGAATGATGAAGTGATCGTCCTGAATTTCTTCTTTGGTAGTCAGTGGCAAGTGCCGCTGGTGCTAGTCATTCTGCTTTTTGTCGTCATCGGCGTGCTGATTGGGGTCACGGCAACGCTTGCGACCGTTTATCGCCAGCACCGGGAGATCAGCTCTCTGCGTGGCAAGGTCGATGCTGGCGGCTCCCCGGCCGAGCGTCGTGGCGCGCCGCCGGTCGTCAGTGGCCCCGATCTTCCCGAGAGCTACTAAGTCCCCATGGAATTCGAACTCTGGTGGTTGCTCGCCTTTCCGCTGTTTTTTGCATTGGGATGGCTGGCGGCCCGTATTGACATCAAGCATCTGGTCAAGGAGTCGCGGGCATTGCCGCGGACGTATCTGACCGGGCTCAATTTCCTGCTCAACGAACAGCCGGACAAGGCGATCGATGCCTTCATCGAGGCGGTGAAGATCGACAACCAGACCGTGGAGCTGCATTTCGCCCTTGGGAGTCTGTTCCGCCGTCGGGGAGAAACCGACAGGGCGATCCGCATGCACCAGAATCTGGTCGATCGCGATGACCTGTCCGAAGAGCAGCGTCTGCAGGCGCTTTCCGAGCTGGGGCTGGATTTTCTGAAGGCCGGGCTGCTGGACCGTGCCGAGTCGGTATTCCTGCAACTGCGGGGCAGTCGTGCCAACGATTTCGCCCTGAAGAACCTGCTCGACATCTATCAGCAGGAGAAGGATTGGCGCAAGGCGATCGATATCGCCAAGGCGCTGCCTGAGCATGAGAGTGTGCTGTGGGAAAAGGAAGTGTCCAATTTCCATTGTGAGCTGGCAACGGCGGACCTCGCCAATTCCCGCTTTGACGAGGCTGCCGAGAGCCTGGCCCGCGCGCTTGAAATGAACCGGAAATCCGTGCGTGCGAGCATGTTGCTTGGCGATCTGCATGCAGCGCGCAGTGATGACCGAGGCGCGCTGGAGGCCTGGAAGCGGGTGGAGAGCCAGAACCCGGTTTACCTTGCTTTGGTGGCCGAGCGGATCATGGATGCCTATCGGCGGCTGGGTGAGCTGGAGCAGGGCATGCAGTTGTTGCGCAGCTACCTGGAGCAATATCCGTCCCTCGATCTGCTGGATGCCCTGTTCCAGTGGGAGCTGCAGCAGGAAGGGCCGCAAGCCGCGTACAGTCTTGTCCGCGACGAGCTGCGTCGCAACCCCACTCTGCTGGGCCTCGACAAGCTGCTGGAAGCCGCACTCCTGACGGCGCCGGCAGCTCAGCGAACCGATATTGAACTCGTCAAGGGGCTGGTGCATGGCCACACACGGCGCGTGGCGCGCTATCGCTGCGAGGCTTGTGGCTTCAAGGCCCGTCAGTTCTACTGGCGATGTCCCGCCTGTGGCGGCTGGGAGACCTATCCGCCCAAGCGGACCGAGGAGTTCGATCTGGCCCCATAGCGTTACCGGGCTTGAGCGGTCGGTACGTTTTCTGGATTCATCATTGGAAATGAGCGTATGAAAATCACTGTAGTCGGTACTGGGTACGTGGGCTTGGTGTCGGGGGCCTGTCTGGCGGAGATGGGAAATGACGTGCTTTGTCTCGATCTCGATCCCGAGAAGATCCGCATCCTCGAAGAGGGTGGGATTCCGATCCATGAGCCGGGCCTTGATCAGGTGGTGGCGCGGAACATCGCGGCAGGCCGTCTGCACTTCACGACGGACGTCCAGGCTGCGGTGCAGTTCGGCACGATCCAGTTCATCGCCGTCGGTACGCCGCCGGACGAGGATGGTTCGGCCGACCTACAGTACGTGCTGTCTGCTGCACGGGCGATCGGCCGCCACATGACCGACTACAAGGTGATCGTGGACAAGAGCACGGTGCCCGTGGGCACGGCTGACAAGGTCAAAGCCGCCGTGCAGGCCGAGCTCGATGCCCGCGGGGAGGCTATTCCCTATAGCATCGTGTCCAATCCGGAGTTCCTCAAGGAGGGGGCGGCGGTCGACGATTTCATGCGCCCGGATCGCATCGTCGTCGGTGCCGAGGACGATCAGGCGATCTTCCTGATGAAGGCCTTGTACGCACCTTTTCAGCGAAATCATGAAAAGCTGCTGATCATGGATCTGCGCAGCGCCGAGCTGACCAAGTACGCTGCCAATGCGATGCTGGCGACCCGCATCAGCTTCATGAATGAACTCGCCCTGCTGGCCGAGACGCTTGGCGCCGACATCGAACTCGTCCGCCAGGGCATCGGTAGCGACCCGCGCATCGGCTATCACTTCCTCTATGCGGGGTGTGGCTACGGTGGCTCCTGTTTCCCGAAGGACGTCAAGGCGCTCATCAAGACCGGTGCGGACGAAGGGCACGCGCTGCGCGTGTTGAATGCCGTGGAAGATGCCAACGATGCGCAGAAGCTCGTGCTGGTGAATAAGGTCGTTGCTGAATTTGGTGAGGATCTGTCCGGGCGCAACTTCGCCATGTGGGGGTTGGCCTTCAAGCCGAATACCGACGACATGCGCGAGGCTCCCAGCCGGGTGATCATCGCCGAGCTGTTCCGTCGCGGCGCGACGGTGACGGCCTATGATCCTGTGGCGATGACCGAGACGCGCCGGATTTTTGGGGACGAGCCGCGTCTGCGTTATGCGGAGCGCCCGATGCAGGCCCTGGATGAGGCCGATGCGCTGCTCATCGTGACCGAATGGAAGGAGTTCCGCAGCCCCGACTTTGCGGTGATCAAAGAGAAGTTGAAGACGCCGATCATCTTCGATGGGCGTAACATCTTCGATCCGAAGCTGCCGCGTCAGGCCGGTCTCACTTATCTGAGCATCGGCCGGCCGTAAGTCTGGCGTAAAGCTGACAAAATGTTGGGGGGCTTCCGTCGGAAGCCCCTTTTCCATCTGATGATGCCGTGCGCCAGCGGTATCGAGCAGGTGGCTTAGGGTTTGCTTGTCTGGTTCGGGGCGACGTTCGGTATGATCGCCTCAATCCGGCATCCCATTGGACGGAATCATGGAATTCAAAACACTCGAGGATTATGTGGGGCAGACCCCGCTGGTCCGTCTCAAGCGTATTACGGCCGGACGCAACAACGTCATCCTGGCCAAGCTGGAAGGCAACAACCCGGCCGGCTCGGTGAAGGATCGGCCGGCGCTGTCGATGATCCTGCGGGCCGAACTGCGCGGTGACATCCGTCCCGGCGATACGCTGATCGAAGCGACAAGTGGCAACACCGGCATCGCACTGGCGATGGCGGCGGCGATCCGTGGCTACGGCATGATCCTGGTCATGCCCGAGAATCAAAGCATCGAGAGGCGACAGACCATGCGGGCTTTCGGTGCCGAGCTGGTGCTGACTCCGAAGGAGGGGGGGATGGAGCTCGCCCGCGACGTGGCCGAGAAGATGCGTGATGAAGGACGGGGCGTGATCCTCGACCAGTTTGCCAACCAGGACAATCCGCAGGCGCACATCGATGGGACCGGGCCGGAGATCTGGCAGCAGACCGGTGGTGCCGTCACGCATTTCATCAGCAGCATGGGTACCACTGGCACCATCATGGGGGTGTCGACCTACCTCAAGGCTCAGAATCCGGCGGTCCAGATCATCGGCTGTCAGCCGACCGAGGGCGCGCAAATTCCTGGTATCCGTAAATGGCCGGAAGCCTATCTGCCGCGCATCTACGACAAGAGCAAGGTTGATCACCTGGAATACGTGGCCCAGGCCGATGCCGAGGAAATGACGCGTCGGCTGGCGCGGGAGGAGGGCATCTTTGCCGGCATTTCGTCCGGTGGTGCGATGCACGTGGCCTTGCGCTTGGCTGAGCAGGTAGAGAACGCAGTCATTGTATCGGTGGTCTGCGACCGCGGTGATCGCTATCTGTCCACCGGAGTGTTTCCCGCCTGATGGCAGCAATGGCCACGACCCTGGTCTTCGACATCGAAACGATCCCGGATGTCGAAGGGATCCGGGTGTTGCACGGGCTGCCGGTCGACCTGTCGGCTGAGGAGGTCGCGGAGTTTGCGTTCCAGCAGCGGCGTGCCGCCAATGGCTCCGACTTTTTGCCCCATCATCTGCAGCGGGTCGTCACGATCTCCTGTGCGTTGCGGGATGCGAGCCAGTTCCGGGTGTTTTCCCTGTCGGAGCCGGAGTGTACGGAAGGGCAGCTGATCCAGCGTTTCTTTGACGGTATCGAGCGTTTCACACCGCAGATCGTGTCCTGGAATGGTGGCGGCTTCGACCTGCCGGTTCTTCACTATCGCGGAATGCTGAACGGAGTTGTGGCGCCGCGCTACTGGGATCTGGGGGATGGTGATTTCAACGACTCCCGGGATTTCAAGTGGAACAACTACATCAGCCGCTATCACACCCGCCATCTCGACCTGATGGATCTGCTGGCGCTTTACCAGCCACGGGCTAATGCGCCGCTGGATGATCTGGCCAAGATGATGGGCTTTCCGGGCAAGCTGGGTATGGATGGGTCGGCCGTCTGGAAAGGGTATTGTGATGGGCGAATCAGCGAGATCCGGGATTACTGTGAGACCGATGTCGTCAATACCTACCTTGTATTCCTGCGTTTTCAACTCATGCGGGGCGCACTGGACAAGGCGCAGTACGACGGAGAACTCGCATTCGTGCGAGAGGCGCTGGGCCGTGTTGCCGCTCCGCACTGGCAGCGCTTTCTGGCCGCTTGGCCGCAAACAGAGGCATCGAAGTAGAAAAGTGTTGACAACTTCTGAGGTCCGTCTATAATGTGGGCTTCTTAGGCGCGTAGCTCAGCTGGTTAGAGCACCACCTTGACATGGTGGGGGTCGTTGGTTCGAGTCCAATCGCGCCTACCAAACACCTAAGAGGAAAACGCAATGTTTCGAACTTGCAGTGCTCTTGACTAAGTATCGTCGAGTCAGCCTGTAAGGCGTTTTTCGGTAGAGAAAAAAGTGCGGCTCGGCCGCACTTTTTTTTTGCCCAGATTTTTCCTTTGAGCGAGCCACCATGCCCAACATCACCCTGCCCGACGGTTCTGTTCGCAGTTTCGAGCAGCCTGTAACGATTGCCCAGGTTGCTGCGTCGATCGGCGCCGGCCTTGCCAAGGCAGCTCTCGCCGGCAGGATTGAAGGCAAATTGGTCGATACCTCCTATCTGATCGAGTCCGACGTGTCGCTGGCCATTGTCACCGACAAGGATGTCGACGGACTCGAGATCATTCGCCACTCCACGGCCCACCTCCTGGCGTACGCGGTCAAGGAGCTGTTCCCGGAAGCTCAGGTGACCATCGGGCCGGTGATCGAAAACGGTTTCTACTACGATTTTTCCTACAAGCGTCCCTTTACGCCTGAGGATCTGGTGGCGATCGAGGTGCGGATGGCCGAACTCGCCAAGCGTGATATTCCCGTCGAGCGCAGTGTGCTGCCGCGGGATGAGGCGGTGGCTTACTTCAAGTCCATCGGCGAGCATTACAAGGCCGAGATCATTGCGTCGATCCCGGAGGATCAGGATGTCTCCCTGTATCGTGAGGGTGATTTCACAGATCTTTGCCGTGGGCCGCACGTGCCGTCCACTGGCAAGTTGAAGGTCTTCAAGCTGATGAAGGTGGCTGGCGCCTACTGGCGCGGTGACTCCAAGAACGAGATGTTGCAGCGCATCTACGGCACCGCCTGGGCCAAGAAGGAAGACCAGGAAGCCTATCTGCACATGCTGGAAGAGGCCGAGAAGCGCGACCATCGCCGTCTTGGCAAGCAGCTCGATCTATTTCATCTGCAGGATGAGGCGCCGGGCATGGTGTTTTGGCACCCGAACGGCTGGACGCTGTGGCAACAGATCGAGCAGTACATGCGTCGTGTGCTGACCGAGGCCGGTTACCAGGAGGTCAAGACGCCGCTGGTCATGGATCGTCAGTTGTGGGAGCGTTCCGGCCACTGGGACAACTATCGCGACAATATGTTCACGACCGAGTCGGAGAAGCGTGACTACGCCATCAAGCCGATGAATTGCCCTGGTCATGTGCAGATCTACAACCATGGTCTGCATTCCTATCGCGATCTGCCGCTACGTCTCGCCGAGTTCGGCTCCTGTCATCGCAACGAACCTTCTGGCGCGCTGCATGGCTTGATGCGGGTGCGCGGCTTTGTGCAGGACGATGCCCATATCTTCTGTACGGAAGACCAGATCGTTGCCGAAGTGACGGCCTTCAATGAGTTGCTGTCCCGTGTTTACAAGGATTTCGGCTTTACCGATGTGGCCGTGAAGCTGTCCCTGCGCCCCGAAAAGCGGGCGGGTAGCGACGAGACCTGGGATAAGGCTGAAAGCGGCCTGCGCGAGGCGCTGGCCGCCTCCGGGCACAAGTGGGAAGAGTTGCCCGGCGAAGGTGCTTTCTATGGCCCGAAGATCGAGTACCACGTGAAGGATGCGCTGGGGCGGTCCTGGCAGTGCGGTACGATGCAGCTCGACTTCGTGTTGCCGGAGCGCCTTGATGCCGAGTACGTGGCGGAAGACAATTCCCGTCGCCGCCCGGTGATGCTGCATCGCGCGATCCTGGGTTCCCTCGAGCGCTTCATCGGGATCCTCATCGAGAACCATGCGGGCGCCTTGCCTTTGTGGCTGTCTCCGGTGCAGGCAGTGGTCCTGAATATCTCGGAAGCGCAGGCGGATTATGTGTCAGATGTGGTGAAAACCCTGAGGGCGCGTGGTTTCCGTGTCGAGGCCGATTTGCGCAACGAAAAGATTACTTATAAAATACGCGAACATAGCGTGCGTAAACTGCCTTACTTGCTTGTCGTCGGCGACAAGGAAAAGGCAGCAAATGTAGTGGCCGTGCGCGCCCGGGGCAATCAAGACCTCGGTCAACTGACCCTCGATTCGGTTGTTGAGCGTTGGCAGCGCGAAATTTCCGCGTTCGCCGGCACGGCCTGATTTTTTGTTTTCATAGGAGACTTGAACCATCGCTCAGGAAAAGAAGCTGCGCATCAACGGCGAAATTAGTGTGCCGGAAGTGCGCTTGACGGGTGAGGACGGTGAGCAGATCGGCATCGTTTCTCTGCGTGCTGCACTGGAAGCGGCTGAAGAGGCCGGTGTGGATCTGGTAGAGATCGCGCCGATGGCCAAGCCGCCGGTGTGTCGCTTGATGGACTTCGGCAAGTACAAGTACGAAGAAGCCAAGCGCGCCCACGAAGCCAAGCAGAAGCAGAAGCAGATCCAGGTGAAGGAAGTGAAACTGCGTCCGGGTACGGACGAGAACGACTACCAGATCAAGCTGCGTAACCTGATCAAGTTCCTGAACGATGGTGACAAGGCCAAGGTGACGCTCCGTTTCCGCGGTCGTGAAATGGCTCACCAGGAGTTCGGCATGCGCCAACTTGAGCGCATCAAGGCCGATCTGGACGAAATTGCCCAGGTCGAGCAGATGCCGAAGATGGAAGGGCGCCAGATGATCATGGTCATCGCGCCGAAGAAGAAGCACTAAGGATTTTCGGAGCCCACGGGCTCCGGAGTACGGTGGACAGCATAGTCCGCCGGAACAAGTGGTGACGGGTTGTTGAAGCGTTTCCGGAAGTCGGAAGCCACCTGGCGCCATGATATAAGTGGAGTACTTCATGCCCAAGATGAAGACCAAGAGCGGCGCCGCCAAGCGGTTCAAGATCCGCGCTTCCGGTAGCATCAAGCGTTCGCAGGCGTTCAAGCGCCACATCCTGACCAAGAAGACCACCAAGAGCAAGCGCCAGCTGCGCGGTATGACTGCCGTGCATGCTTCGGACGAAAAGTCCATCCGCGCAATGATGCCTTACGCTTGATTTAGGAGAACGCAATGCCCCGAGTTAAACGCGGTGTAACCGCTCGCGCACGCCACAAGAAGGTCCTCGATCAAGCCAAGGGCTATCGCGGCCGTCGCAAGAACGTATATCGGATCGCCAAGCAGGCGGTGATGAAGGCCGGTCAGTACGCTTACCGTGACCGTCGTCAGCGCAAGCGTCAGTTCCGTGCTCTGTGGATCGCCCGTATCAACGCGGCTGCCCGTGAAGTTGGTCTGACTTACAGCCGCTTCATGAACGGTCTGAAGAAGGCCTCCATCGAAGTGGACCGTAAGGTTCTGGCCGACCTGGCCGTGTTCGACAAGCCCGCTTTTGCGGCGCTCGCCGAACAAGCCAAGGCCAAGCTCGCTGCGTAATCTTGCGCAGCACGAAAAAAGGAGGCCTGGCCTCCTTTTTTTTGTCCTGAACCCGGGATAAGACAGGAAAAATGGATCAACTCGATCAACTCGTCGCGCAGGCGGGCGTGGATTTTGCCGCCGCTGCGGACGGAGCTGCCCTGGAGGCCGCCAAGGCGCGCTACCTGGGCAAGGGCGGTTCTCTCACCGAACTGCTGAAGGGCCTCGGTAAACTCGATCCGGAAGCCCGCAAGACGGCTGGTGCCGAGATCAACAAGGCCAAGGCCGCCATCGAAGCGCAGCTCAACGCACGCCGCGATGCCCTGCAACAGGCCGCGCTCGAAGCGCAACTGGCCGCCGAAGCACTGGATGTGACCCTGCCTGGCCGTGGCGCCGGCATCGGTGGTCTGCATCCGGTGGTACGTACCTTGGAGCGCGTCGAACAACTGTTCCGCTCCATCGGCTTTGATGTGGCCGAAGGGCCGGAGATCGAGACCGATTTCTACAATTTCACGGCATTGAATACCCCGGCCAACCACCCGGCCCGTTCGATGCACGACACCTTCTATCTGGAAAACGGCGAGGGTGTGCTGCTGCGCACCCACACCAGCCCGGTCCAGATCCGCGCGATGCAGGCCCACGTCGAGGCCTACAAGGATCGCGACACGATGCCCGAGTTGCGCGTGATCGCGCCGGGCCGTGTCTACCGCGTCGATTCCGACGCCACCCACTCCCCGATGTTCCATCAGGTCGAAGGCCTGTGGGTGGGCGAGAGCGTCAGCTTTGCCGACCTTAAGGGCGTGGTGGCCGACTTCCTGCGCAGCTTCTTCGAAAGCGATGACCTGCAGGTGCGTTTCCGTCCGTCCTTTTTCCCGTTCACCGAGCCGTCCGCCGAAATCGACGTGGCCTTCATGAGCGGTGCGCTGAAGGGGCGTTGGCTGGAGATTGCCGGCTGCGGAATGATGCATCCCAACGTATTGCGCTCTGGCGGCATCGATCCCGAGCGATACACCGGCTTTGCTTTCGGCATGGGGCCCGATCGGCTGACCATGCTGCGGTATGGCGTCAATGACCTTCGCCTGTTCTTCGAAGGCGATCTTCGTTTCCTCGGTCAATTCAGGTAAGCCATGCAATTCTCAGAACTCTGGTTGCGCAGCTTCGTCAGTCCGGACCTCGATTCGGACGCGCTTGGGCATTTGCTCACGATGGCGGGGCTGGAAGTGGAAGAGCAGGACGGCGTGGCCGCCCAGTTTTCCAAGGTGGTGGTCGCGCAGATCGTCGAGGCCGAAAAGCACCCCAACGCCGACAAACTGCGTGTTTGCAAGGTAGACGCGGGGCAGGACGAGTTGCTGCAGATCGTTTGCGGTGCGCCGAATGCGGCCGCCGGCATCAAGATCCCGTGCGCGCTGGTGGGCGCCGACCTGGCCGGTTTCGGCATCAAGGCGGCCAAGCTGCGTGGCGTCGAGTCGTTTGGCATGCTGTGTTCCGCCAAGGAGCTGGGCATCTCCGAGGAAAGCAACGGTCTGCTGGTGCTTCCGGAGGACGCGCCCGTCGGCACCGACCTGCGCGAATACCTCGACCTCAACGACACCCTGTTCACCATCAAGCTGACGCCGAACCGTGCCGACTGCCTGAGCCTTACCGGTATCGCCCGCGAAGTCGCGGCGCTGACCGGCAAGCCGCTCAGCCTGCCGGCAAGCGAGCCCGTGGCGCCCGCCCACGACGCCGTGCGTGCCATTGTGCTCGACGCGCCGGAAGCCTGCCCGCGTTACGCCGGCCGAATCATCCGTGGTGTCGACGCCAAGGCTGCGACGCCCGACTGGATGAAGCAGCGCCTGGCCCGCAGCGGTGTCCGCTCGATCAGCGCACTGGTGGACGTCACGAACTACGTGATGCTCGAACTGGGCCAGCCGCTGCACGCCTTCGATGAGGCCAAGTTGAACGGCGCCATTCACGTGCGTTTTCCGACGGCGGGCGAGCAGGTGCTGCTGCTTAACGGTCAGACCGTCACGCCGGCGGCCGACACCCTGCTGATCGCCGATGAGTCCCGGGCGCTGGCACTGGCCGGCATCATGGGCGGCGAGGAAAGCGGCATCACCCTGGAAACCACCGATCTGTTCCTGGAGAGCGCCTTCTTCGCCCCGGATGCGATCGCCGGTCGTGCGCGCGCCTATGGTTTCTCGTCGGATGCGTCCTACCGCTTCGAGCGTGGTGTCGACTTCGCGCTGGCTGGCCAGGCCATCGAGCGGGCGACCCGCCTGATCCTGGACATCTGCGGCGGCTCCGCCGGTCCGGTGAACGAAGTCGTTGACGCGGCCAAGTTGCCCGCCCGTGCGCCGATCCGCCTGCGCGCCGCCCGTGTGCGCCGCGTGCTGGGCATTCAGCTGACGGCCGACCACGTCGCCGAGATGTTCACCCGCCTGAATCTCCAGGTGGCCCGTGACGGCGAAGATTTCGTCGTGACGCCGCCGTCCTACCGTTTCGACCTGGAGATCGAGGAAGACCTCATCGAGGAGATCGCGCGCCTGCACGGTTACGACAACATCCCGACCGTCGCCCCGAAGGGCCCGATCAGCATGCTGCCGCGCCCGGAGTCCCGACGCGATACGATGACCGTCCGCCGGTTGATCGCCGGCCGTGAGTACCAGGAGGTCATCAACTTCGCCTTCGTCGAAGAGGCGTGGGAGAAGGACTTCAGTGGCAACGCCGATCCGGTCCGTCTGGCCAACCCGATCGCCAGCCAGATGAGCGTGATGCGCTCCAGCCTGATTGGTGGCCTGGTGTCCAATGTGGTGACCAACCGCAAGCGCCAGACTAACCGCGTCCGTGTCTTCGAAATCGGCCGCTGCTTTGCGAAGGACGCTGCCGGAAAGCCGGTGGAGGGCTACCACCAGCCGCTGCGTGTTGCCGCACTGGCCGCCGGCCTGGCCAAGGCCGAGCAATGGGGGGAGTCCAACCGCAACGTGGATTTCTTCGACGTCAAGGCGGACCTGGAAGCCCTGCTGTTCCCGCGTGTCGCCGAATTCGAGCGGGCCACCCATCCGGCCCTGCATCCGGGACGTTCCGCACGTGTGCTGCTGGATGGCCGCGAAATCGGTTTCATTGGCGAACTGCACCCGATCTGGGTGCAGCGCTATGAACTGGGCACTGCGCCGGTGGTCTTCGAGATTGAGCTCGAGGCACTGCTCGGCACGGTGACGCCGGCCTACCGTGAGCTGTCCCGCTTCCCGGCGGTGACCCGTGACCTCGCACTTGTGGTTGAGCAGAATGTGACGGCAGCAAGCCTGCTGAAGGGCCTTCAGCAGGTTGCTCCGGTCATTGTGCAGCGCATCGAACTGTTCGATCAGTACCAGGGCAAGGGTATCGAGCCGAACCGGAAAAGCCTTGCTTTCCGCGTAGTTATGCAAGAAACTCAGCGGACTCTGGAGGACGCTGAGGTGGATGCCGCGATGACTGCCCTGACCCGCCATGCCGAGGACAACCTCGGTGCGAAGCTGAGGGCCTGAGTCATCATGGGTATGACACTTACCAAGGCGGAACTCGCCGACATGCTGTTTGAACAGGTGGGGCTCAACAAGCGCGAGGCCAAGGACATGGTCGAGTGCTTCTTCGAGGAAATCCGCCTGGCGCTGGAGCGCGGGGATTGCGTCAAGCTCTCCGGCTTCGGCAACTTCCAGCTCCGCGAGAAGCCGCAGCGTCCCGGTCGCAACCCCAAGACTGGCGAAGAGATACCCATCACCGCCCGGCGCGTGGTGACCTTCCACGCCAGCCAGAAGCTCAAGGCCAATGTGGAGCAACTGAGCGATGTCGCAAAGTGAAGTTCCGGCGATAGCCGAATTGCCGCCGATTCCCGCCAAGCGTTACTTCACCATCGGTGAGGTCAGCGACCTGTGCGGGGTCAAGCCTCATGTGCTGCGTTACTGGGAGCAGGAGTTCACCCAGTTGCGGCCGGTCAAGCGAGGCGGCAACCGGCGCTATTATCAGCATCACGAAGTGCTGCTGATTCGTCGGATTCGCGAACTGTTGTACCGGGACGGCTTCACCATTTCCGGCGCGCGCAACAAGCTTGATGAGGCGGGCGCGCGCAAGCAGGAGGACGTGGAAGCCGCTGCCGGCCTGCGCGGTCAGCTGGGCAGCATCCGCGCCGAGATTCAATCGATTCTCGACGAGTTGCGTCGCTGAAGCGACGGAACGCCAGGTCCGCCATCAAACTCTCCCGGCGGTCCGTCAGGACCGCCTTTTTCTTGGGACTTTCCCCATGACTTATTGTGTCAGCATGCTGCTCGACGCCGGTATGGTTTTCCTGTCGGACTCCCGTACCAATGCGGGCGTCGACCACATCAATACCTTCCGCAAGATGTCCATCTTCCAGCGTCCCGGTGAGCGGGTGATGGTCCTGATGAGTTCGGGCAATCTGGCGATCACTCAGCAGTTGGTGTCGATGTTGCGCGAGGCGATGGTCGCCCAGGACGGGCGCGAGAGTCTGTGGTCAGTGCCGAACATGTTCGAGGCTGCCCGTCACGTGGGCGATACGCTGCGCGAAGTGCATCGGAGGGATGCGGAAGCGCTGCAGAGCTTCGGCATCGATTTCACCGCGGCCTTGATTCTCGGCGGGCAGATCGGCAAGGAAGCGCCGCGCCTGTTCCACGTCTACGCAGCCGGCAACTTCATTGAGGCCACGCCGGATACGCCGTACTTTCAGATCGGCGAATCCAAGTATGGCAAGCCGATCATCGACCGTGTCGTGAAGAGTCAGACCAGCCTCGATGAGGCAGCCAAGCTGGCGCTGATCTCGATGGATTCGACGATCCGCTCGAACCTCTCGGTGGGCGTGCCCCTCGACCTTGCCATCCTCAAGACCGACGAACTTCAGATTTCGTCCCACGTCAGCATCGATGCGAAGAACGAGTATTTCGCAATGATCCGCAACCGCTGGAGCGAGGCCCTCGGCCACGCCTTCGACGAGCTACCCAACCCCGATTGGCTCAGCAGCGAAGCGGCCCCGAAGGGCGACGCTTAAGCCGCCTTCACCATCCCTGGGCCATACGCCGGCCCTGTTCGCATTCGGTGCGGAACTGGAGGAACTGGCGCAGGCGCCGGGGATCGATCTTGCCGCCCTCGGCGGCTTCGCGCAGGGCGCAGCCCGGCTCTGCATCGTGGCGGCAGTCACGGAAACGGCACTCGCCGCGGTAGGCGCGAAACTCGCGGAAACTCTCTTCAAGCTCTTCGGCGCTGAGATGCACCAGCCCGAAGGTCTGCATGCCAGGGCTGTCGATGATGCCGCCGCCCTCCGGCAGGGGGTAGAGGCGGGCGAAGGTGGTGGTGTGCTTGCCGGTATCCAGCACTTCCGAGATCTCGCGGGTTTCGGCCCGCGCTTCGGGGATCAGGGCATTGGTCAGCGTGGACTTGCCCATGCCGGATTGCCCCACCAGCAGGCTGGTTTCACCGACCAGGCGGGCACGCAGCAGCTCCACGTCACTCAGCGCCGACAATTCCAGCACCGGGTAGCCCAGGGCGACGAAGGGTGCCAGCTGGGCGCGGGCTGCCTCCAGATTGGCACTCAGGTCGGTCTTGTTCAGCACGATCAGCACCTTCAGATGCTGGCTTTCTGCGGCACAGATGCAGCGGGACAGGAATTCATCCGAAAAGCTGGGTTCCGTCGCCACCACCAGCACGACTTGGGTTGCATTGGCGGCAATCAGCTTCTGGCGCCAGGCATCCGAACGGTAGAGCAGGCTGCTGCGCTCGATCAGTTTTTCGATCACGCCTTGACCTGGACCCGTCGCTGCGTACTGCACCCGGTCGCCGCAGGCGAACAGGCTTTTCTTGCCCCGCGGTACGCACAGCAGGATCTCACCCGTTTCGGAACGGACTTCGTACTGCCGCCCGAAAGCGGCCACCAGCGTGCCGGCGGCCTTCATCGCGTGGCTCCCTGCAGGCGGGCGATGCGGATCGCCGCTGGCGGGTGGGAGTCGTAGACGCTGGAGTAGAGCGGGTCCGGCGTGAGGGTCGAGGCGTTGTCCCGGTACAGCTTGACCAAGGCGCTGACCAGTTCGGTGGCCGGCGCCTGGCTGGCCGCATAGGCGTCGGCCTGGAATTCGTGTCGCCGCGACCACATGCTCATCAGCGGGGTCAGCGGGAAGGTGAAGATCGGCAACACCAGCGCAAACAGCACCAGCGTGGGGGCGGTGCCGCTTTCTTGCATGCCCAGACCATTGAAGAACCAGTCCTGGCCGGCGAGATGACCAAGCAGCGCAAAGAAGATCAGGCTGCCGGCACCGATGACGGCGAGGCGCTTCCACAGATGATGGTGGTGATAGTGACCGAGCTCGTGGGCCAGCACCGCTTCCACTTCGGTGGGGGCGAGCTTTTCCAGCAGCGTGTCGAAGAAGACGATCCGTTTGGCGGCGCCGAAACCCGTGAAGTAGGCATTGCCATGGGCCGAGCGCTTTGAGCCGTCCATCACGAACAGCCCGGACAGGCGGAAGCCGCAGCGTTCCATCAGGCCTTCGATGCGGCTCTTGAGCGGGCCGTCTTCGAGGGGCTGGAACTTGTTGAACAGCGGAGCGATGAAGGTCGGGTAGACCAGCAGCACGAGCAGATTGAAGCCCAGCCAGAAGGCCCACACGTACGCCCACCACAACTGGCCCATGGCCGCCATCAGCCACAGCACGAAAGCGATCAGCGGCAGGCCGATGACGGCAGACAGCACGATGCCTTTCAGCGCGTCGGCGATGAACAGCGCCGGAGTCAGCCGGTTGAAGTCGAAGCGGGCTTCGAGCACGAAGCTGCGATATGCGGTGAGGGGCAGATCCACCAGCCAGGAGACGGATGCCACCGCCGCGATGAAGGCCATGCCGTGTGGCAGCGTAGCCGGCGTGAATGCCGTGGCGCTCAGCGCGAACAAGGCCTGCAGGCCGCCGCCGATGGTCAGCCCCAGCAGCAGGGCGGCGGAGATCAGCAGGTCGACGATGCCTAGCCTGACCCGGGCGACCGTGTAATCCGCCGCCTTTTGATGGGCGTCGAGGGCGATGCTCGCCGCGAAGGCGGCCGGCACGGCTGCCCGGTGGCCGGCCACATGGCGGATCTGCCGCTGGGCCAGCCACAGACGGGTGAGCAAGCCGGCGCCAAGGGCAAAGAGGAACAGGGCGGTGAAGCTGCTGGAGGTCATCGGTCGGGAAAAGACACTGGGGAAAGCGCTGGAAGGCGTGACGGGAATCGGCAAGCGCGTAAAATCGCGCCTTTACCGAAAAGCGAGCCGATTATGGCACAGGACCAGAATCACCTCATCTGGCTGGACATGGAAATGACCGGCCTGAATCCCGACAGCGATCGCATCATCGAAATGGCGATGGTCGTTACCAACGGCAATCTCGAAGTTGTGGCAGAGGGCCCGGTCATCGCGGTGCATCAGCCCGACGCCGTGCTCGATGGCATGGATGAGTGGAACAAGAACACCCATGGCCGTTCCGGCCTGATCGACCGGGTGAAGGCATCCACTGTCGGCGAAGCGGAAGCAGAGGCGATCTATCTGGAGTTCATGAAGCAGTACATCCCGTCGCGCACCTCGCCGATGTGTGGCAATTCCATCGGGCAGGACCGCCGCTTCATGGCGCGCTACATGCCCAAGCTTGAAGACTGGTTTCATTACCGCAACCTGGACGTATCCACCCTCAAGGAACTTGCGCGCCGCTGGCGTCCGGATGTCTACAAGGGTCTTGAGAAGAAGGGCGCCCACCAGGCCCTGGCCGACATTCACGAGTCGATCGCCGAACTGCGCTACTACCGGGACAACTTCCTGAAGGTGTAAGCGCAATGCACCGGACTCTCGCCGACTGGTGGCGCCGCAATCGGCGGCGGGTGTTCGGGCTGGCGCTGCTGTGTGCGTTCTTCTTCGCGCTTGGCTATTTCAGTCCCCGCGTGGCCTCGCCGCTGATGTGCAAGGTCTATGGCTGACTGACTCCCCACTCATGAAATCTGCTGTAAGCCCTTGCCGATCAAGGCCAGGCCGGAGGCGATCAGGAGCAGGTTCAGCAGCCTGGCAAAGCCCGCTCCGCTCAAGCGCTTGTCCACATGGCGGCCCAGCGTCATGCCCAGGTAAGCGGCCGGCAACAGTACCAGTGCGGTGAGCAGCAGGCGTCCATCGATGAGGCCGGCGGCTACGCACAAGGCGATCCGCCAGCCGGTGGACAGGGCGATCATGACCGCCTGGGTGGCCCGATAGGCTTCCCGCCCGGGCAGATGGGCCTGCAGGTAGGTGGCATAGACGAAGCCGCCGCTGCCGAACAGCCCGCCCAATACCCCTCCGAATGCTCCGTACAGCCAGGCTGCGCCTTGCACCGGTGTCGCAGATCCGCGACGTCCGCGCAGTTCCCGCAGGCCGTAGCCGGCCACGAAAAGGCCGAGCAGCATCGCCAGGATGCCCAGCGGCAGATGGGCCAGCAGGCTCACGCCGACCAACTGGCCGCCGAGCATGCCGGGTACCAGGCGCCCCAGGCTGCTCCGGTCGATGAGGTGGCGGGCCTGGTAGCCCCGCTGCAGCGAGCCCACGGCATCGAGCAAGGCCAGCAGTGGCACGATGCGGCTGACCGGCATCACCCAGGCTAGGGGCGTGCTGGCGATGAGCGCGGAGCCGAAGCCGAGCAGCGCGAAGATGGCGTAGGCGAGGACCAGAATCGCAAAGGCTGTCGCCAAGGCGGAAATATCGGTGGTGCTGAAGAGCAGGGTGGGCATCCAGTTTTCCATGATCGGTGTGTGCGGAGTCGATGTGCATGGAATTCTGGAATTGGCCGAGGTATAACGCCAATATCAGTTTTTTTCTCAAGTTATGATTTCTTGGAATGCTTAGCCTGCGTCAGATCCGCTACTTTCTCGCCGTTGCCGAGACCGGCAATCTCTCCCAGGCCGCCGCCGGGCTCTTCGTGGCGCAACCGGCGCTCAGCCGGCAGATCGCGCTTATGGAGGAGGAGCTGGGTTTCCCGCTCTTCGTCCGCGAGGCGCGCGGTGTAAGCCTAACGCCGGCCGGCGCGCTGTTCCGCGAGCGTATCGGGGCTGTCTCCCAGGCCATCGACGAAGCTGCGGAGGATGCGCGCTGCCTGGCCCGCGGGGAGTCGGGCGTGTTGCGGTTGTTGCATTCGAGCTCGATCCCCATCGGCGGTCCGCTGCTGGACAGCTTGCAGGCGTTTGCGGAGGTGGCGCCCGCGGCACGGGTGGATCTGGACAGGGTGTCGTCGGAAGTGCAGGTGGCCGAGATCGCCGCCGGCCGGGCCGACCTGGGTGTGGCGCGGATGCCGGTGCTGCGCCGGGATCCGGCCGTGCAGTTCATTCCGCTGGCGAGGGAGCGGCTGGTCGTTGCGATCCCCGCCGCTCATCCTCTTGCCGACCGGCAAAGCCTCCGGCTCGCCGATCTGGCCGAGGTGCCCTTCGTGTCGGCGGTGCACCGGGAGCGCGGCGGGCTGGCCCGGCGGATGACGGACCTGTGCCTGCAACGGGGCTTCGTGCCGCGGATGGGCAATGTCATTTCCCGCAAGACCTCGATGCTGAGCCTGGTGGCGGCCGGCTTCGGCATTGCGGTGATTCCGGAGTGCATGGCCGTACTGGTGCCAGCCGGCGCACGGGTGCGGCCGCTCGACGACAGTGAAGCAACCGCCGACGCGGCTATCCTGCTCCCGCAGGCGCCGTCACCGCTGGCCCGGCGCTTTGCGGCCCTGTGCGAGGAGCGCTGGCGGCAGGCCCTGGCCGCGCCGGGATAGCCGTTCAGCTACCGCGCAGCCATTTGCGACTGGTCTGGCTTTCGAGCAGGTCCTGTGGCGTGTTGAGCCCCTGGGCCTTGGCGCGGGCCAGCGCAACCTGGTGGAGCTGGGCCACGGCGAGGGCTTCCAGTACCGCGTCATGGCGGTCCAGCCGCTCGATGCCGAAGGCGCCCAGCCAGGCGTCCATGCGGGCCTGGCCAGCGATCCGCTCGGGGTAGAGGCTGGGCATGATCACCATCAGGTCGAGCCACTCCAGCGCCGGCACATTGCCCAGGTTCTGCTCGAAACCCCGTTCCAGAATGCCCTGGTTGAACGGTGCGTTGTACACCACCAGCGGTGCGCGGGCGACGAAGTGCAGCAGCCCCAGCAGGGCATCGGCGGGTGCAGTGCCCAGTTCTGCCCGGAAGCTCTCGGCCGGATGCAGAAGCCCCCGGTTGATTGCAACGGCGCCCACCCCGACCAGGCGCTGGCCGCCGCCGTCCATCGGACGGCTTTCGGCATTGATGACGACGTAGCGCGTCTCGAAGTGGCTGCGCCCCAGGTCTGGACCAGGGCGGGTCGTGATCGCGGCAAGGCTGGCCTGTTGTTCGGGACTGAGGTCCGGTCCGCTGCCGGGCAGGAGTCGGGAAAGCCAGCTCATATTTGGTAGTCCAGCTTGAGGCGCAGTTGGATCTTGCGGGCCTGGCGGAAGGCTTCCTTGAGGATGCGCCGGTCCAGTTCGTTGAGATCGTCAGGCTTGACCCGGTTGTCGCCTGGCGCGCCATGGTCGGTGTCGAGGTGCTGGTGGCGCAGGCGCAACAACTGGATGAAGTGGAAGCCGTCGGCCATTGCCGAGAGCTCTTCCGCCGGCATGCCGATCCGGCCGCCGCCCTGGCGCAGGCGCTGGACGGTGCTGGTGGCCTCGACGCCGGTGCGCAGGGCCAGCACGCGGGCGGCGTCGACGAACAGGCGGGCGCCGAATTTCTTCAGGTCGATGGTGCCCGGATACTTGGGATCGTCGTCGGTGACGAAGTCGCGGATCTTGCCCAGCGGCGGCGAGACGTCCAGTGCGTTGGTGGCCATCGCCTTCAGGAAGGCCGGGTTGCCGCCGGTCATCGACAGTAGCCAGTGGCGCAGCTTGTAGGCCAGCTTCTCGTCGCCCAGCAGCACACGGAAGTCGAAGAAGATGGTGGCATTGAGCAGGGCTTCCGGGTGGGGTTCGCGAATCCAGGTGCCGAAGCGCTCCCGCCATTCGTCGATGGTGAGGCACAGGTCCGGGTTGCTGGCCATGATGTTGCCGGTGCACAGCGGAAAGCCGCAGCTCGCCAGGTCATTGTTGACGTCGCGGGCGAACTCCAGCAGGCGCAGCTTGAGGGGCTCCTTGTCGGCCCATTCGGGCAGCACGTAGATGATCCCGTTGTCCTGGTCGGTGGACAGGGTCTGCTCGTGGCGCCCCTCTGACCCGAAGGCCAGCCAGGCGTATTCGACGCCGTAGAGGTCGTGGCGGTCCAGGTTGAGTTCGATGATGCGGCGCGTCAGCGCGTCGTTGAGGGCCGAGATGAACTGAGTCAGCTGCTCGGCGCCGATGCCTTGGGCCAGCAGGTTGAGCGCCAGCTGGCGGATGTCCTGGCTGGCCTGTTGAAGCGTCTGGACATTCGCCGCGCTCTCGATGCTGGAGCGGATCTGGCGCAGGCCGATGCGTTGCAGGGCGAACAGGTCGCGCTCGGAGATGACACCCTTCAGCGTGCCCTCGGTATCCACCACCAGGATGTGGCGTACGCCGTGGGTGGCCATCTCGAGGGCGGCATCGTAGGCACTGGCGTTGGTGCCCAGCGTGTGGGGCGGGGCGGTCATCACATCGGCGATCGGCCGGGTCAGGTCGAAGCCGGGCAGCACGATGCGCTTCAGGATGTCGCTCTGGGTCAGCACGCCGACCGGCTTGTCGTCGTCGCCGGCGATTGCCAGGCAGCCGACACCGGCTTCCACCATCTTCTCGAGGGCGGTGCGGGTGCTGAGCCCCGGCGCGACGAAGACCGGCGCCTTCTTGACCAGGCTGGACAGCGGCGTGGTCATCGTCTGCTGCTCGGCGGCTCGCTGGGAGAACTGGATCTGCAGTTGTTCCCGGGACTGGTTGAGCAGGCTGGCGATGTAGCGCGTGCAGAACAGCTGGAAGCTCGGGCTGATCTCCTGCAGGTGCAGGAAGTCGGCGGCCGGCAACTGGAAGCAGTAACTGTCTTCCACCGCGATGTAGCCGTTGGTGGATGGCCGCCCGGCGGAAATGGCGCCGATCGGGAAGCCTTCGCCGGGGCCGAGCGTCAGTGTGGCGTATTCGGTGACAGCGACGCCCCCGACCTGACGGGCCTGCACCTTGCCCCGATATACGATGTAGAAGAAGCTCGGCGGGCCGTCTTCCGGCATCAGGATTTCCGAGTCCGCCGGATAGAAGGCGGTTGCCAGGCGCTCTCCGAGGAAATGCAGTGCTTCTGGCTCCATCCGGTCGAAAGGGGGATGGCGCCTCAGGAAGTCGAGATTGGTGCGGATCAGGGTATCGGGAGCGGTAGTGACCATAAGCAGAACGCAAGGCACGGATCAAGCTCATGAATCTACCTTGCCCCGGGCCCTCAGTCATGATCTTGCGCAATAAATAGTTACTTTTGCACACTCGGCGGTGTTGGGCCGTAGTGCGAGGGCTGGCGGGCCGGTCCGGCTACAATCGAGCCCGATCCTCAGGAGACATCATGACTGTTCCGCTTTTGCCCGCCGTCGAGATCACGACGGCCCCCCAACCAACCCATGCGGTGATCTGGCTGCATGGGCTCGGTGCCGACGGCCACGACTTCGAGCCGGTGGTGGATGAGCTTGACGCCGATCGCCTGCCTCCGACCCGCTTCGTCTTTCCCCATGCGCCGGAGCGTGCGGTGACGATCAACGCCGGCTACATCATGCGGGCGTGGTACGACATCGTCTCGATGGACTTTTCCGAGCGGCGGGAAGATCCGGCTGGTGTGCTGGAGTCGGCGGCCCAGGTGGAGGCGCTGATCGCCCGCGAGAACGCCCGTGGTATCCCCGACGAACGCATCGTGCTGGCCGGCTTCTCCCAGGGCGGTGCGATCGCTCTGCACACGGGCCTGCGCCATCCGCGGCGCCTGGCGGGCATCCTGGCACTGTCCACTTATGTGCCGCTGGCCGATACGCTGGAGGCGGAGGCCGCCGAGGCCAACCGGGATGTGCCGATCTTCATGGCCCACGGTCAGCACGACCCGGTGATTCCCTATGCCTTCGGCAAGAAATCCGGCGACCTGCTGGCGACGGCCGGATATCCGCTCGAGTGGTATGGCTACCGGATGGAGCACAGTCTGTGCCTCGAGGAGGTTCGGGATATCGAAAGCTGGTTCGCAATGCAGCTGCGCGGCTGACCGCTACGCCACTCAGCTGGGGGATCCCGCCTCACGGCGTCGACGGCACCAGCACTTCCTCGCAGACCGCCAACCACGCCCGCGCGGCATGAGAGAGGTAGCGGCGGGGCTTCCAGATCAGCGCTACGTCCCAGTCGATACCAGGAGCAGCGAGGGGGCGTACCGCGAGTTCGTCGCCCACGTTGAGGCGGGCCAGCAGCGGAGCCGGCAGGAAGGTGGTGCCGAGGCCGGCCGCGGCCATCGCGACGAGAAAGTCCCATTGCCCACTCTGGGCGGCAATGCGCGGGGTCAGGCGGGCCTCGTCGAAGGCGGCACGCAGGCGGCGGGTCAGGGAGAAATCGTCGGGCAGCAGCACCAGCGGCTCGTTCTGCAGCGCAGCGATGGCGACTTCGGGACTCGGTGCCCAGCGCGCATGGCGCGGCCCGACGACCAGGATCGGGTAGCGCCCGTAATGGCGGCTGGCCAGTTCCAGTGCCGGGTCGGCCGGCAGGATCGTGACGCCGACTTCCAGCTCGCCGCTCGCCACTTGCTGTTCGATCACCTGGCCGCCGTTTTCCTGCAGGGTCAGGCGCAGGCCCGGATAACGCTCGCAGAAGGCCTTCACCACTGGCGAGAACAGCAGGTTGATCATCGGCGGCATGCCGACGGTGAGTTCGCCGCGGGTGAGGGCGGTCAGATCGGCGACCTCGCGGGACAGCTCCTGCATCACGCCGAGGGCTTCCTGGCCGCGCGCGAACAGGATGCGCCCCACGTCGGTGAGACGCAGCTGACGCCCTTCGCGGCTGAGCAGCGGCTGGCCGATCTCGTCTTCCAGCTGGCGGATCATCTTGCTGACTGTCGACTGGGTGACGTGGAGCTTTTCGGCTGCCAGCGTGAAGCTGTTCTGGCGAACGGTTTCGATGAAATAGCGGAGCGCGCGCAGGTCCATGGTCATGAAAAAAACGACTTGTTTCAAGTAGTTTAAGTCATCCAATGACTTATTTCGGACTTCTATACTTCCACGCGAACTTGCCCGTCGAGGCGAGCCCAACAAGATTAGAAGGATCGGAGAAATAAATGTCCATGGACCGTATTCGTCTGCAGCGCCTGCGAGAGCGCATCATGTCGCCGGAAGAGGCCGCCCTGTTGTTCAAGGACGGCATGACCGTCGGCATGAGCGGCTTCACCCGCGCCGGTGACTGCAAGGCGGTGCCCTTTGCGCTGGCCGAGCGCGCCACCCGCGAGCCGCTGAAAATCACCCTGATGACCGGCGCGTCCCTGGGCAACGATATCGACAAGGTGCTGACCGAAACCAACGTCATCGCCCGTCGCATTCCTTTCCAGTCCGATCCGACCCTGCGCCGCAAGATCAACGCCGGCGAGGTCGCCTTCATCGACCAGCACCTGTCCGAGACCGTCGAACAACTGCGCTCCGGCCAGATCGCGCCGGTGGACATCGCCGTCGTCGAGGCGACCGCCATCACCGAGAACGGCGGCATCGTGCCGACCACCTCGGTGGGCAATTCCGCCAGTTTTGCCGTGCTGGCCAAGAAGATCATCGTCGAGATCAACGTGAAGATGCCGGAAGGCCTCGAAGGCCTGCACGACATCTACATCCCGACCTACCGTCCGCACCGCCTGCCGATCCCGCTGATCTCGCCGGAGCAGCGCATTGGCCTGCCGTACATCCCGGTCGATCCCGAGAAGATCGTCGCCATCGTGCTGACCGAGAAGGCCGACAGCCCGTCCAACGTGCTGCCGCCGGACAACGAAACCAATGCCATCGCCGGCCACCTGAACGAGTTCCTGTACCACGAGGTAAAGGCCGGCCGCCTGTCGCCGTCCCTGCAACCGCTGCAGGCCGGTATCGGCACCATCGCCAACGCGGTGCTGCACGGCATGCTGGACTCCCCGTTCCGTGATCTCAAGATGTACTCCGAAGTGCTGCAGGACAGCACCGTCGAACTCCTCGACGACGGCCGCCTGACCTTTGCGTCGGCGTCCAGCATCACGCTGTCGAAGGGTGCCTACGAGCGCGTGCTGGGCGACATCGAGCGCTACAAGCAGCGCCTGGTGCTGCGTCCGCAGGAGATCAGCAACCATCCGGAAGTCATCCGCCGCCTGGGCCTGATCACCATCAACACGGCGCTGGAGTGCGACATCTACGGCAACGTGAACTCCACCCACGTGGGCGGCACGCACATGATGAATGGCATCGGCGGCTCCGGCGACTTTGCCCGCAACGCGCACCTGTCGGTGTTCGTCACCAAGTCCATCGCCAAGGACGGCAAGATCTCCAGCATCGTGCCGATGGTGTCCCACGTGGACCACACCGAGCACGACACCGACATCATCGTCACCGAGCACGGCCTGGCCGACCTGCGCGGCCTGGCGCCCCGCGAGCGGGCCCGCCAGGTCATCGACAACTGCACCGACCCGCTGTACCGCGACGCGCTGCGCGACTACTTCCTGCGCGCCACCAAGCGCGGTGGCCACACCCCGCACCTGCTGCAGGAAGCCTTTGCCTGGCACCTGCGCTACGAGCAGAGCGGTTCGATGCTCGACAAGCAGCCGGAGCCGGCTTTCGCCTGATCGTCTTACCCCAAACCGGAGCGCGCGCAGGCCGCGCTCCCGGCTCCTTCGGCCGTCGATAATGCCCTTCGATCCGAAGTCCAGGTAGTACCGCCTGCATCTCCCCCAAGGCCAGCCCGCATTCCGCGTCCCTCTCCCCGCGGAATGCGGTGTTGGTTTTTTTGCGTCTGGCGTGCTCTGGGCGAGCCGACGGTGAACGATCCTGCCAGTGGGGGCGAATTCATTCGCCCGCAGAGCTTGATTGTTGCCGCATGGGCGATTGAATTCGCCCCCACGGGCATAGCCCCCACAGGGCGCTGCTTATTTCGCGACTTGAACCTTCGTGGCGCCGGCATGCATGTGGCCAATGACCGCCGCTTCGGCGAAGCCGCCGTCACGGAAGGTCGCGAGCACCGTATCGACGCTGTCCGGTGCGCAGGCTACCAGCAGCCCGCCACTGGTCTGTGCATCGGCCATCACGCTGCGCTGCCATTCCTCCACGCCGTCGGCGAACTGCACATCGTCGCCACAGCTCGCCAGGTTGCGGGCGATCGCGCCGGGGCCGATGCCTTGCTTTGCGAACGGGACTGCCGCAGGCATGACGGGCAGGGCGCCGGCTTCCACTGTCGCGCCCAGGCCGGCGCCGCGGCAGACCTCCAGCAGATGGCCGAGCAGGCCGAAGCCGGTGACGTCGGTCAGTGCGTGCACGCCGGGCTGCTTGGCCAGTGCCGGACCGACCTTGTTGAGGCGGGTGGTGGTGGCGACCATCTGCGCGTAGCCGTCGGCATCGAGCACGCCCTTCTTCATCGCCGAGCCGAGGATGCCGACGCCGAGGGGCTTGCCGAGGATCAGCACGTCGCCCTCGCGGGCGTCACGGTTGCGCTTGATCACATCCGGGTGCGCGATGCCGAGGGCGACAAGGCCGTAGATCGGTTCCGGCGAGTCGATGCTGTGGCCGCCCGCGACGGGAATGCCGGCGTCCGCGCAGACCGCAGCACCGCCTTCGAGGATGCGTCCGATGGCGGCCAGCGGCAGTTTGTTTACCGGCATGCCGACAATGGCCAGCGCCATGATCGGTGTGCCGCCCATCGCGTAGACGTCCGACAGCGCGTTGGTGGCGGCAATACGCCCGAAGTCGTAGGGGTCGTCCACGATCGGCATGAAGAAGTCGGTAGTGGCGATCAAGGCCTGCTCGTCGTTGAGGCGCCATACCGCAGCGTCGTCAGCTGTCTCGGTGCCGACCAGCAGGTTGGCAAAGGGCTGGGCGGCCGGCATGTGGGCGAGCATCTCGCTCAGCACGGCGGGTGCGATTTTGCAGCCGCATCCGCCGCCGTGAGACAATTCGGTGAGTCGCAGGGGGGCTTCGGTCATCTCTGTTTCCTGTCTTTTCCAGTATTTCCAACGTGTCCCATCCCACCCCATTTTCCGCCAGCCTCGATCGACTCGAAGAGTTCGACGAGATCATCGATGTCCGCTCGCCGGCCGAATACGCCGAAGACCATATCCCCGGGGCGATCAACTGCCCGGTTCTGGATGACGAGGAGCGGATCCGTGTCGGTACGCTCTACAAGCAGGTTTCGCCCTTTGAGGCGCGCAAGGTGGGGGCGGCACTGGTGTCGCGCAACATTGCGCGGCACATCGAGACGTATTTTCTCAATAAGCCGAAGGGCTGGAAACCTCTGATTTACTGCTGGCGCGGTGGTCAGCGCAGCGGCGCGATGACGCTGGTGCTGGGGCAGGTCGGTTGGGCCGCCCGGCGCCTCGACGGCGGCTACAAGAGTTTCCGCCTGCGCGTGCTGGAAGATCTGACGAGTCTCCCCGAGCGGCTGGGGTTCCGCATCCTGTGCGGTCCGACGGGCAGCGGCAAGACGGCATTGCTGGAGGCGCTGGCGGCGAAGGGGGAGCAGGTTCTCGATCTGGAGGCCTTGGCCAACCACAAGGGCTCGGTGCTCGGCAGCGAGCCGAATAGCGAGCAGCCGGGCCAGAAGGCCTTTGAGACGGCCCTGTGGGAGAGGCTGCGGACCTTCGATCCGGCGCGGCCGGTGTGGGCCGAATCGGAAAGCAGGCGGGTTGGCCGCCTGCATGTTCCAGGGGAGCTGTTCGAGCGTCTGCGGGATGGCGATTGCGTGCGCGTGGAGACTTCGCTGGCGGCGCGGGTGGATCACCTGCTTGAGCGTTACACCGGCCTGATTGCCGACCCCGGGGATTTCAACGCCAAGCTGTCCCGCCTGGCCAGCCAGCACGGACACCAGAAGGTGGCCGAATGGCAAGCCATGGTGGATGCCGGCGACTGGCGGCACCTGGCCGATCGGCTGGTTGTCGAGCACTACGACCCAGCCTATCGACGCGGTGGCGCGGGGCTGTATCGACGCGCGGATCAGGCCCGTACGCTGTTCGTCGAGGCGCTGGATGCAGTGACCTTGGAGGGGGTTGCCGGGAAACTGCAGGAGAAGTCCAACCCGTAGGGGCGAATTCATTCGCCCGCGGGCTGCGTGGAGTCATAGGAGGGCGAATGAATTCGCCCCTAGGGGGGCGATCGCGTCAGGACTCCAGGCGGCGGGCAACTTCAGCCAGCGTCGCTTCCAGGGCGGTCGCCAGTTCTTCGGCGAGGGACAGGGCTTCGGGTTGGGATTGGCGGGACGCCTGCTCGGTACGCAGGGCCAGGGCCATCAGCCCGTTGGCCATGATGTTGCCGGACGAGCTCTTCAGCGGATGGGCGATGGGGGCGATGGCGCCAATGTCGCCAGCGTTGGCCGCTGCCCTCAGGGTGGCGACGGTTGGCGTCTGGCTCTGGATGAACACGCCGAGCAGGCGGCGGATGAAATCGGCCTTTCCGGGAAAACGCGCCTCCAGCGCTTTCCAGTCTATGGTTCCGTCCTGGCGTTCCACTGTGTATTGGCGGATCAGCTCGACCAGGGCTTCCGGGTCGATGGGCTTGCTGATCTGGGTTGCCATTCCGGAGGCCCGGCAGCGGGCCTGCTCCTCGGCACCCGAATTGGCCGTCTGGCCGATGATGGGCAGATCCGGCGCTTGGGCATGGATGAGCCGTGCGGCTTCGTAGCCGTTCATCTCCGGCATCTGAATGTCCATCAGTACCAGTTGAAAGGCGGCGGGGCCCGCTGTGGTGACGCGTTCGACGGCCGCGCGGCCGTTATCGACGATTTCGACGCGGGCTCCCTCGTAGCGCAGGACGTCGTCCAGCACGATCTGGTTGATCTCGTCGTCCTCCGCGGCGAGAACCGTGATGCCCGTCAGGCGGGGCGTGGGCGAAATGTCTTGGATTGTCTCGTTCATCGGATTTTTCTCCCGGTGGCCGGGTCCGCGTTATTGTTGTGAAAGCCCCGGAGGGGCGTCGCGGAATGGGCCAGAGCAAGCAGCCCATCCCGCGTGCAGCGTACTTATAGGACTTCCGCCGCGTGGTCTGCAAGCCGCGAGCGCTCGCCACGCTGCAGCGTGATGTGGCCGGAGTGCGGCCAGCCCTTGAAGCGGTCCACCACGTAGGTCAGGCCCGACGAGCCCTCGGTGAGGTAGGGCGTGTCGATCTGCGCGATGTTGCCCAGGCACACCACCTTGGTGCCGGGGCCGGCACGGGTGATCAGGGTCTTCATCTGCTTCGGCGTCAGGTTCTGCGCCTCGTCGATGATCAGGAACTTGTTGATGAAGGTGCGCCCGCGCATGAAGTTCAGCGATTTGATCTTGATGCGGCTGCGGATCAGGTCGCGGGTGGCTGCACGGCCCCATTCGCCGCCCTCGCCGGTAGTGCCGTTGAGCACGTCCAGGTTGTCTTCCAGTGCGCCCATCCACGGGGCCATCTTCTCTTCCTCGGTACCTGGCAGGAAGCCGATGTCCTCGCCCACCGGCACGGTGACGCGGGTCATGATGATCTCCGAGTAGCGCTTGGTCTCCAGCACCTGGGTCAGGCTGGCGGCCAGCGTCAGCAGCGTCTTGCCGGTGCCGGCCTGGCCGAGCAGGGTGACGAAGTCGATCTCCGGGTTCATCAGCAGGTTGAGGGCGAAATTCTGTTCCCGGTTGCGGGCGGTGATGCCCCACACGTTGTTCTTCTGGTGGGAGTAGTCGATGAGCGTCTCAAGGGTGACGGTCTTGCCGGCCTTGTCCTTGACCCAGGCCTGCAGCGGCTGCTCGCCCTCCTGGTAGACGAACTCGTTGACCAGCATGTCCGGTGCGTCCGGGCCCTTGATCTTGTAGTAGGTCCGGCTTTCCTGCTTCCACGACTCCATGTCCTTGCCGTTGGCGTCCCAGAAGGCGGCGTCGATCTCCTTGGTGCCGGTGTACAGCAGGTCGGTGTCTTCGAGGACCTTGTCGTTGAAGTAGTCCTGCGCTTCCAGGCCCAGCGCGCGGGCCTTGATGCGCATGTTGATGTCCTTCGAGACGAGGATCACCGAGCGCTTGCGGTCGAACTTCTCGAACAGGTACATCACCACCGCCAGGATCTGGTTGTCACCCTTGGCGGTGGGCAAGGCGGCCGGGAGCTGGCTGTTGATCGCCTCGGTCTGCAGGAACAGGCGGCCGCTGGCCAGCTCGCTGGAGGGGCCGAGCAGGCCGATGCCCGCTTCAATACCCTCAGGGCTGCTCTGTACGATGTCATCGAGGGTGCGGCTGGCCTGGCGTGCGTTGCGGGCCACTTCCGACATGCCCTTCTTGTTGGAGTCGAGCTCCTCAAGGGTCATCATCGGCACGAAGATGTCGTGTTCCTCGAAGCGATACAGGCTCGTCGGGTCGTGCATCAGCACGTTGGTATCGAGGACGAAAAGTTTGGTCGCTGGGGTCTTGGACTTCGCAGGGCGTCGGGTAGCCATGATGTCGGTCTTCTCGTCGGTCGTGGAAGGGGGATGGAGCAATCCTGCCTTACAAGGTTTTCACGTAGTCGAGCACCTCCTGGGCGTGGCCGGGGACCTTGACACCGCGCCATTCGCGGCGCAGCACACCGTCGGCGTCGATGACGAAAGTGCTGCGTTCGATCCCCCGCACCTGTTTCCCATACATGTTTTTCAGTTTCATGACGCCGAACAGCGTACAGGCGGTCTCGTCCGGGTCGGAGACCAGGTCGAAAGGGAGGGCCTGCTTGGCGCGGAAGTTGTCGTGGGACTTGAGGCCGTCCCGCGAGAGTCCCAGCACGACGGTGCCGGCGGCCAGGAACTCGGGATGCAGGTCGCGGAACTGCTGGCTCTCGGTGGTGCAGCCGGGGGTGCTGTCCTTCGGGTAGAAATACAGCACCACCTTGCTGCCCTTCAACGCTGAAAGGGTGAGCGTCTGCCCGCCGGTGGCAGGCAGGCTGAAATCGGGTGCGGCCTGATCGAGCATGGTTTCTCCGGAAATTGGCTATTCCGGCGTCAGCCTAATCCCAAGATGCAGGCCTGGCAATGCATCCAGGCATATGAAGGGTATTCACTCCGGATCGAACAGAAGCGCCGCGGCCACGTTACGATGTTCAGCTACCAGGATGTTGTAGGTGCGGCACGCCGACCCCAGATCCATCACTTCCAGACCGATGCGGGCCTCGATCAGCGCGCGCATCAGGCGCGGTTGTGGAAAGCGCTGCTTCATGCCGGTGCCGAGGATCAGGATCTCGCAGCCCAGTGCTGCCAGCCGCTGGAAGGCGGCTTCGTCGAGGGTGTCGAAACCGCCGGCATGCCAGTCGGCCTCGATGCGCTCGGGCATCACGATCACGCTGGATTCATAGCGTGCATCGGAAACCATCACGTGGCGGGCGTCGTAGCGGGCGATGGTGTGGTACTGCTCGCTTTTGTCGAGGTGGAGTTTCATGGGCGGCTTCTCTGCGTTGGGCACTCTTACTGATTGATTGGACGCGGATTTGCCCGGTCCGGGTGGCTTGGGTAACATTATAGCTTTGCGTCGCCGGGCACCCGACCGGGTTTCATCACCGATCGTCCCTGACGGGGCCATGACCATGAGCCGCCAAGCCAAATTGCGAGTCGCCACCGAGCAGCCCGCATTCACCAGTAAGGAAACGGAAACCGCCGTGCAACCAATCCGCAAGTCCGACAAGCTCGCCAACGTCTGTTACGACATCCGCGGCCCCGTGCTGCAAAAGGCGAAGCAGATGGAGGACGAGGGTCACAAGATCATCAAGCTGAACATCGGCAACCTGGCCGCGTTCGGCTTCGATTCCCCCGAAGAAATTCAGCTCGACATGATCCGTAACCTGCCCAACGCCGCAGGCTACTCGGATTCCAAGGGGATCTTCTCGGCCCGCAAAGCGATCATGCATTACACCCAGCAGAAGCGCATCAAGGGTGTGACGCTGGAAGACATCTACGTCGGCAACGGCGTTTCCGAACTGATCGTGATGGCCATGAACGCGCTGCTCAACAGCGGCGACGAAGTGCTCGTCCCGGCCCCTGACTACCCGCTGTGGACCGCCGCGGTGAGCCTCTCCGGCGGTACGCCGGTGCACTACATCTGCGACGAGGCCAACGAGTGGCTGCCCGATCTGGCCGACATCCGCGCCAAGATCACCCCGCACACCCGCGCCATCGTCCTGATCAACCCGAACAACCCGACCGGCGCCGTCTATCCGGACGAAACCCTCAAGGCCATCGTCCAGATCGCCCGCGAGCATGGCCTGATCATCTATGCCGACGAGGTCTACGACAAGGTGCTGTACGACGGCGTCGAGCACACCTCCATCGCCTCCCTGTCGGAAGACGTCTTGACCGTCACCTTCAACGGTCTGTCGAAGAACTACCGCTCCTGTGGCTATCGCGCCGGCTGGCTGGTGGTCTCCGGCGACAAGCGCCCGGCGGCCGACTACATCGAAGGCCTCAACATGCTGGCCTCGATGCGCCTGTGCGCCAACGTGCCCGGCCAGCATGCCATCCAGACCGCCCTCGGCGGCTACCAGAGCATCGAAGACCTGGTTTCTCCCGGTGGCCGCATGCGTCGCCAGCGCGACCTGGCCTACGAGCTGATTACCGCCATCCCAGGCGTCAGCTGCGTCAAGCCGAAGGCCACGCTGTACATGTTCCCGCGCCTCGACCCCAAGATCTACCCGATCGAGGACGACCAGCAGTTCATCGCCGAGCTGCTCGAGGCCGAGCGTGTGCTGCTGGTCCAGGGCACCGGCTTCAACTGGCCGAACCCGGATCACTTCCGTCTGGTCTTCCTGCCTCACGAGGAAGACCTCAAACTCGCCATCGCCCGCATTGCCCGCTTCCTCGAAAGCTACCGCAAGCGGCACGGCACCTGATTTCACCCCTAGACCCTTACCTTCACCAGACACATGAAACCCATCAATGTTGGCCTTCTGGGCATCGGCACCGTAGGCGGTGGCACTTTTACCGTTCTCAAGCGCAACGAAGAAGAAATTACCCGCCGTGCCGGCCGGCCGATCCGCATTACCGCGGTGGCCGACAAGAACCTGGAACTGGCGAAGAGCGTGGCGGGCGCCGATGTGCGCATCACCGACGATGCCTTCTCGGTGGTCACCGACCCCGAGATCGACATCGTTGTCGAGCTGATCGGCGGTTACGGCGTTGCCAAGGAGCTGGTGCTGAAGGCCATCGAGAACGGCAAGCATGTGGTCACCGCCAACAAGGCGCTGCTGGCCGTGCATGGCAACGAGATCTTCGCCGCTGCCCAGAAGAAGGGCGTGATGGTTGCGTTCGAAGCCGCCGTCGCCGGTGGCATCCCCATCATCAAGGCGCTGCGTGAAGGCCTCTCTGCCAACCGCATCCAGTGGCTGGCCGGCATCATCAATGGCACCACCAACTTCATTCTGTCCGAGATGCGCGACAAGGGCCTGCCCTTCGCCGACGTGCTCAAGGAAGCCCAGCGCCTCGGTTATGCCGAAGCCGACCCCACCTTCGACATCGAAGGCGTGGACGCTGCCCACAAGGCGACCCTGATGGCCTCCATTGCCTTCGGCGTGCCGGTCCAGTTCGACAAGGCCTACGTGGAAGGCATCACCAAGCTCGAAGCGGCCGACATCAAGTACGCCGAGCAACTGGGCTACCGCATCAAGCTGCTGGGCATCGCCCGCCGCCGCCCGCAGGGCATCGAGTTGCGTGTGCATCCGACGCTGATCCCCGAGAAGCGCCTGATCGCCAACGTGGAAGGCGCGATGAACGCCGTGCTGGTGCAGGGTGATGCCGTCGGCGCCACGCTGTATTACGGCAAGGGTGCCGGTGCCGAGCCGACCGCCAGCGCCGTGATCGCCGACCTCGTTGATGTGACTCGCCTGCACACCGCCGACCCGGAACACCGCGTGCCGCACCTGGCTTTCCAGCCGGACCAGATCACTGATGTGCCGGTGCTGCCGATCGACGAAGTCGAGACCAGCTACTACTTGCGCCTGCGCGTGCTCGACAAGCCGGGCGTGCTGGCCGACATCACCCGCATCCTGGCCGATCAGGGCATCTCCATCGACGCCATGCTGCAGCGTGAGCCGGAGGAGGGTGAATCCCAGACCGACATCATCATCCTGACCCACCTGACCATCGAGAAGAACGTGGACACCGCGATCGCCAAGATCGAGAGCCTCGACTCGGTGACCGGTCAAGTGACCCGCCTGCGCCTCGAAAACCTCTGATCGGTTTTCAGTTCGCAATAAAAAACGCGGCTCATCGAGCCGCGTTTTTTATTGCGCCGCCGGCGATGAAGGCCGGCGGTACGGAGTGGTGCTTACGCGTCGTCGCGGGCAGCACGCTTGCGCTCGTGCTCCTTCAGGAAGCGCTTGCGCAGGCGGATGGACTTCGGCGTGATTTCCACGATCTCGTCATCGGCGATGAATTCGATGGCGGATTCGAGGGTCAGCTGGATCGGGTTGATCAGACGGACAGCTTCGTCGGTGCCGGAAGCACGGACGTTGGTCAGCTGCTTGCCCTTGATCGGGTTCACGACGAGATCGTTGTCGCGGGTATGGATGCCGATGATCATGCCTTCGTACAGGGCGTCGCCCGGGCTCACGAACATGCGGCCGCGATCCTGCAGGTTCCACAGGGCGTAGGCCACGGCTTCACCGTCGTTCTGGGAAATCAGCACGCCGTTGCGCCGCTCGGCCATGGCGCCGGCCATCGGGCTGTAGTCGTCGAACACGTGGCTGGCCAGACCGGTACCACGGGTCATGGTCAGGAACTCGCCCTGGAAGCCGATCAGGCCACGGGCCGGAATGCGGTACTCGAGACGCACGCGACCCTTGCCGTCCGGCGCCATGTCCTGCAGCTCGCCGCGGCGGCGGCCGAGTTCTTCCATCACGCCGCCCTGGTGTTCTTCTTCCACATCGACGGTGAGCATTTCGTACGGTTCGCACTTGACGCCGTCGATCTCCTTGAACACCACGCGCGGACGGCCGACGGCCATTTCATAGCCTTCGCGGCGCATGTTCTCGAGGAGGATGGTGAGGTGCAGTTCGCCGCGGCCGGACACTTCGAAGGTGTCGGAGTCGTTGGTGAAGTTCACGCGCAGCGCGACGTTCTTGAGGAGTTCCTTCTCGAGGCGCTCGCGGATCTGGCGGCTGGTGACGAACTTGCCTTCACGGCCAGCCAGCGGGGAGCTGTTAACCATGAAGTTCATGGTCAGGGTCGGCTCGTCCACGGCGATCGGGGTCATGCCCTCCAGGCAGTCCGGGTCGCACAGCGTCACGCCGATGTTGACCTGCTGGATGCCCGCCACCAGCACGATGTCGCCGGCTTCGGCCACCTCGGCGGGGGAACGCTCCAGGCCCTTGAAGGTCAGGATCTGGGAAACCTTGCCCTTGCCGCGGTTTTCTTCGCCGTACATCACGACGAGTTCCTGGTTGGGCTTGATGCGGCCGCGCTTGATGCGGCCGATACCGATCTGGCCCATGTAGGTGGAGTAGTCGAGGGAGCAGATCTGCATCTGCAGCGGGCCGTCGGCGTCCACTTCGGGGGCCGGCACGTGCTTGAGGATGGCTTCGAACAGCGGGCGCATGTCCTTGCGCTCGTCCTCGAGGTTTTCCATCGCGAAGCCATTGAGGCCGGAGGCGTAGATGATCGGGAAGTCGAGCTGCTCGTCGGTGGCGCCGAGCTTGTCGAACAGGTCGAAGGTGTGGTTGATGACCCAGTCGGGGCGGGCGCCCGGGCGGTCGATCTTGTTGATCACGACGATGGGCTTGAGACCGAGGGCCAGTGCCTTGCGGGTCACGAAGCGGGTCTGGGGCATCGGGCCTTCGACGGAGTCAACCAGCAGCAGCACGCTGTCGACCATGGACAGCACGCGTTCCACTTCGCCGCCGAAGTCGGCGTGTCCCGGGGTGTCGACGATGTTGATGTGCGTGTCGCCGTATTGGATCGCACAGTTCTTCGACAGGATGGTGATGCCCCGTTCCTTTTCGATGTCGTTGCTGTCCATCACTCGTTCGTTGACCTGCTGGTTGTCACGGAAAGTACCGGACTGGCGCAGGAGTTGGTCGACGAGGGTGGTCTTGCCGTGGTCAACGTGGGCAATGATGGCGATGTTGCGGATGGAACGGGACATGGGGTTGGACACCGGAAGTGCTTGAATAAACCGGTATTTTAGCATGTCTTGCGCGACGCAGCATCGATAGGCCTGGTCCGGGCGCGTGCTAAGATGCGCGGCCCACAAGGATTTTTGAGGAGCAGCCGGCATGCTGGCGATTATTGGCGGTAGCGGATTGACCCAACTGGCGAGCCTGGACCTGATCCGCAGGGAGGTGGTTCGCACCCCTTACGGCGAGCCTTCCGGGGCGCTGACCTTCGGGCGTCTGTGCAATCGTCCCGTGGTGTTCCTGGCTCGCCACGGCTATGGCCACACCATTCCGCCCCATCGGGTGAACTACCAGGCCAACCTGTGGGCACTGCATCAGGCCAAGGTCGATGCGATCATTTCGGTGGCCTCGGTGGGCGGCATCCGGGCGGATCTGTGCCCTGGTACGCTGATCGTCCCAGACCAGATCATCGACTACACCTGGGGACGCAAGAGCACTTTCCACGACAGCTCCGAGGAGCCTGTGGTGCATATCGACTTCACCGAACCGTACGACGCCGCGCTGCGCCGGCGCATTCTGGCTGCGGGTACTGCGGCTGGGGAAACCCTCGTCGATGGGGCTGTCTATGCGGCAACCCAGGGGCCGCGCCTCGAGACCGCGGCCGAGATCAACCGTCTGGAGCGCGATGGAGCCGACCTGGTCGGGATGACCGGAATGCCCGAGGCGGCCCTGGCCCGCGAGCTCGGCATTCCCTATGCGGCGATCAACGTGGTGGCCAATTTTGCGGCCGGCCGCGCCAGCAGCGCCAATGGCATCTGCTTCGACAGCATCGATGTGGTGCTGCGGGAAGCGATGGGGCGTGTGCGGCGGGTTCTCGACCACATCTGCGAAGCATGATCCGGGACGTTCTCCGCATGGGCGATCCTCGCCTGCTGCGGGTTTCCAGGCCAGTGGAGGCTTTTGGAACCCCGGCATTGGCGGCCCTGATCGCCGACATGCGCGACACGATGCGCCACTTGAGCGGCGCGGGCATCGCCGCGCCGCAGATCGGTGTCGACCTGCAGGTGGTGATTTTCGGCGGCGGGCCGAGTCCCCGTTATCCGGACGCATCGGCCGTGCCGGATACGGTGCTGATCAACCCGGTCCTGACTCCGCTGGGTGAGGACGAGGAGGGCGGCTGGGAAGGTTGCTTGTCCGTTCCCGGCCTGCGGGGCTGGGTGCCGCGCTGGACGCAGCTGCGTTATACCGGGTTCGACGAGCACGGGATGCCGATCGACCGGCTGGCGAGCGGTTTTCATGCCCGCGTCGTGCAACACGAATGCGACCACCTGGACGGCGTCCTGTACCCGATGCGGGTGCGCGATTTTTCCCGCTTCGGCTTTACCGACGTGCTGTTTCCGGACGGTTCGGTGGCGGCCGACGACTGAGCGCCGGCCGCGCTTGGTTTGCCGGTCGATCTGTCAGACGGCCAGCTTTTCCAGCAGATCCGACTCTATCTTCAGCACCTGGGCGTCCTGAGTCAGGCCGGGGCCGCTGATCAGGAACGTGTCTTCAACGCGTTCGCCCAGCGTGGCGATCTTGGCTGTGTGCAGGTTGATGCCGTAGTGGGCCAGTGTTTCGGCGACGCCGAACAGCAGGCCGGGGCGGTCGGCCGCGGTTACCGACATGATGAAGTGCTGGCCGCGCTCGTCCGGGCGGATGCTTACCTCTGGCGTGATCGGGAAGTGCTTGACCTCCCGTGACAGGCGGCCGTTGGCGGGCTGGTCCACCGGTGCATTGGTGTGCAGGCGTTCGGTGAGGTCATGCTCGAGCAAGTTGATCAGGTCGCGGTAATGCACGTCGTCCTGGCCTGGATCGAGTAGCACGAAGCTGTCCAGCGCGTAGCCATGGCGGGTAGTGTGGATCTTGGCGTCGGCGATGGTGAAGCCGAGGCGGGCGAAGAAGCCGCACAGGCGTACGAATAGGTCGCGCTGATCCTGCATGTACACCATCACCTGGAGGCCTTCGCCCACATGGCTGAGGCGGGCCTTGACAACCGGTTCGCCGGCTTCCACCCGGTAGTACAGCATGCGTGCGTGCCAGGCGATTTCTTCCGGGTCGTGGCGCAGGAAGTAGACCGTGTCGAGTTGATCCCACAGCGCGTCTTCGGTGCCCGGGCGCAGGCCGTAGTAACGCAGCAGGTTGCGGGCATCGTCCTGGCGGATCGGTGTGCCGAGGGCTTGTTGCGGTGTGGCGCCGCGGAGCAGGCGCTGGGTCGTGAAGAACAGGTCTTCCAGCAGTTTGCCCTTCCAGCCGTTCCAGACCTTGGGGCTGGTGCCGCGGATGTCGGCGTGGGTCAGGATGTATAACGCGGTGAGGTTGCGTTCGTTCTTGACCAGCGTGGCGAAGCGGCGGATGACGTCCAGGTCGGACAGGTCCTGCTTCTGCGCGACGTTGGACATGGACAGGTGATGTTCGACCAGCCATTCCACCAGGTCGGTGTCGGCCGCCTCCAGGCCATGGGATTCGCAGAAATCCCGGGCGTCCTTCATGCCGAGCTTGGAGTGGTCGCCGCCGCGCCCTTTGGCGATGTCGTGGAACAGCGCGGCGATATAGATCAGCCAGGGCTTTTCGAAGCTGGTGCACAGGCGTGTCAGCAGGGGGTACTCGTGGGCATGCTCGGCCACCACGAAGCGGCGCACGTTGCGCAGCACCTGCAGGATGTGCTGGTCCACAGTATAGACGTGGAAGAGGTCGTGCTGCATCTGGCCGACGATGCGCCGCCAGGCCGGCAGGTAGAAGCTCAGGATGCCGTACTGGTTCATCCGCCGCAGTTCGTGCACGACGCCGCGTTTCTGCTGCAGCAGGCGCAGGAACAGCGCCTTGTTGGCCGGGTTCTGGCGGAATTCGGCGTTGATCAGCTTGCGCCCGCGCCACAGGGCGCGCAGGGTGCGGGCGGTCATGCCCTTGAGTTCAGAGCGCTGTTCGAGCAGCAGGAAGCACTCGAGCAGTGCGCTCGGATGGCGGTCGAAGACGCCTTCGTCGCGTACGTCGAGGAGTTCGCGAACGCACTGGAAGCGTTCGTTGATGTTGATTGCCGCCGGGTAGCGGTTGGGAAAGAACTCGACCCCGAAGTTCAGTAGCAGGATGGTGTTGAGCTGGGTGATCTTTTTGGCGGTCCGGTAGTACTCCTGCATGAAGACTTCGGAGGCCCGGCGCACGTCATTGGATTCATAGCCGAACTGGCGAGCGAGTTTGTCCTGGTGGTCGAACAGCAGGCGGTCTTCCCGTCGCCCGGTGATGTGATGCAGGCGGATCCGCGTGTGCTGCAGGAAGCGCTCGACCTCGCGCAGTTCGGTTGCTTCCTCATCGGTGATCAGGCCGTGTTTGGCGAGATCGCGCCAGTGGGTTCCGAAGCCCGCCGCGCGGCTCACCCAGCCGATCAGCTGCAGGTCGCGCAGGCCGCCGGGGCTCTCCTTGCAGTTGGGCTCCAGGGAGTAGGGCGTTTCGTTGTGGCGGGTGTAGCGCTGCTCCTGCTCCAGTCGCTTGGCCTTGAAGAACTGGCCGGGGTTGAGGCGTTCCCGCAGGCGCTGCTCGAAATTCCCGAAAAGGGACGGGTTGCCGCACAGCAGGCGCGCTTCCAGCAGGTTTGTCATGACCGTCACGTCGAGTGCAGCCTCTTCCAGGCATTCCTCCACGGTCCGCACGCTGTGACCGATGTCCAGGCCCACGTCCCACAGCAGGCCAATCATCTGGGTCAGGCGGTCCTGCAGATCCTCGTCAGGCTGGTCTTCCAGCAGGAACAGCAGGTCCACGTCCGAGCAGGGGAAGAGCTCTCCACGTCCATAGCCCCCAACGGCGACCAAGCTGGCCGTGGGCGGTAGGCCGAAGTCCTTCCAGAGGTCCAGCAGCACGCCATCCACCAGGTGGGAGCGGCCTTTGAGGATGGGGTCGGTCAGCGGCCTGGCCTCGTAGGCGGCTCGCAGGGCTTCGCCGCCGGCCTTGAGGCGGCCTTTGTAGCGGCTGATGAGTTCCCGAGCGACTTCTTGGGGAATGATGGGCGCGGTCTCGGACATGTTCTCGATGGCTCAGGGCAGGAGGTGGGCTACGACGTCCGGCTTCGGTGGCGAGCCCGCGGACAGGGTCAGAACCTCGACCCCGCTCTCGGTGACGAGCACCATGTGTTCCCACTGGGCTGACAGGCTGCGGTCGCGGGTGACGATGGTCCAGCCGTCGGGGAGTTCGGAGATTGCGGCCTTGCCGGCATTGATCATCGGCTCGATGGTGAAGATCATGCCGGGCTTCAGTTCCAGCCCGGTGCCGGGCTTGCCGTAATGCAGAACCTGCGGGTCCTCGTGAAAGTTGAGGCCGATGCCATGTCCGCAGAACTCCCGTACGACGGAGAAGCCGTTTTTTTCCGCGTGGGTCTGGATGGCGTGACCAATATCCCCAAGATGGGCGCCAGGTTTGACTTGTGCAATGCCCAGCCACAGGCATTCATATGTAATATTGCAGAGCCGGCGGGCCAGGATGCCCGCGTCGCCGACGATGAACATGCGGCTGGTGTCGCCGTGGTAGCCGTCCTTGATGACGGTGATGTCCAGATTGACGATGTCCCCCTTCTTGAGGGCCTTGTCGCTCGGTACCCCGTGGCAGACCTGATGGTTGATCGAGGTGCAGATCGACTTGGGGTAGGGTTTGTAGCCGGGTGGGCAGTAATTGAGCGGCGCAGGAATGCAACCTTGGACATCTACCATGTAGTCATGGCACAGCTTGTCGAGTTCGGCGGTGGTGATGCCTGGCTTGACGAAGGGAGTGATGTAATCGAGGACTTCCGAGCCCAGGCGGCCCGCGATGCGCATCTTTTCGATTTCTTCGGGCGTTTTTATGGAGACGCTCATGGAGGCATGATTTGTTGGGATTCAGGCCTATTAGGCTAGCTCAAGGCGATCCTGCGGGCAACGCGACGGGGCTTACGCTCCTGCCTTGAGGGGGGTCCCCAAATGCTGATATACTCGGAGGCTTGTCTGACTGGACGTCAGGCAAAATTCACACGCCTGACCCTTTGGGGTTTGTGAGTCCGGATCTGGATTCGAAGCGGAGCCGTTTTGCAGAGAGACTGCACGGCAGGTCGGGCGGCGGTTAAACCTCAGTATTGGAGTAAGAAATGTCTGTCACCATGCGTCAAATGCTCGAAGCGGGCGTCCACTTTGGTCACCAAACCCGTTTCTGGAACCCGAAGATGGCACCGTTCATCTTTGGTCAGCGCAACAAGATTCACATCGTCAACCTCGAGAAGACCCTCGTCAAGTACAACGAGGCGATGGATTTCGTGCGCAAGCTGGCCGCCAACCGCGGCAACATCCTGTTTGTCGGCACCAAGCGTCAGGCTCGTGAAATCGTTGCCGAAGAGGCTCGTCGTGCTGGCATGCCCTACGTTGACGAGCGCTGGCTCGGCGGCATGCTGACCAACTTCAAGACCGTTAAGGTTTCCATCAAGCGTCTGAAGGACATGGAAGCGATGGTTGAAGACGGTTCCGTCGAGCGTCTGTCCAAGAAGGAAGCCCTGCTGGCCTCCCGCGAGCTCGAGAAGCTGCAGAAGAGCCTTGGCGGCATCAAGGATCTGGGCGGTCTGCCGGATGCCCTGTTCGTCATCGACGTCGGCTATCACAAGATCGCCATCACCGAAGCCAACAAGCTGGGTATTCCGGTCGTGGCCGTGGTTGATACCAATCACACCCCGGAAGGCGTCGATTTCGTGATCCCGGGTAACGATGACTCCTCCCGTGCGATCCGTCTGTACGCCCGTGGCGTTGCCGATGCTGTCCTCGAAGGCAAGAACCAGGTCATCCAGGAAATCGTTGCTGCCGGTTCCGACGAGTTCGTCGAAGTGGAAGACGGCGCCGAAGAGCAGGCCTGATTTCTGTCGAATCCGATCAAATAGTTATTAGGAGCAAGCATGGCGGAAATCACCGCAAGCATGGTCAAGGAACTGCGCGAGAAGACCGACGCGCCGATGATGGAGTGCAAGAAGGCCCTCGCTGAAGCTGCCGGCGACATGGACAAGGCCGAAGAGATCCTGCGCGTCAAGCTGGGCAACAAGGCCTCCAAGGCCGCAGCCCGCGTGACCGCTGAAGGTATCGTCGGTGTGTACATCTCTGGCGACGCCAAGCTGGGCGCCATCGTCGAAGTGAACTGTGAGACCGACTTCGTCGCCAAGAATGACGATTTCCTGGCTCTGACCAAGAACCTCGCCGAACTGGTTGCCACCAAGAATCCGGCCGATGTGGAAGCCCTCTCCGCGCTCGAGATCAATGGTCTGAGCGTTGAGGAAACCCGCAAGGCGCTGGTCGGCAAGATCGGTGAGAACATGACCATTCGTCGTTTCTCCCGTATCGACGCCAAGGGCGCCGTAGCCAGCTACATCCACGGCGGTTCCAAGATCGGCGTGCTGATCGACCTCGTTGGTGGTGACGAGGCGCTGGCGAAGGATATCGCCATGCACATCGCTGCTTCCAAGCCGAAGTCCCTGGATGCATCCGGCGTGCCCGCCGAGCTGCTGGACGTCGAGCGTCGCATCGCTATCGAGAAGGCTCGTGAAGCCGGCAAGCCGGAAGCCATGCTCGAGAAGATCGCCGAAGGCACGGTCCAGAAGTTCCTGAAGGACGTCACGCTGCTGGATCAGGTCTTCGTGAAGGCCGAGGATGGCAAGCAGACCATCGCCCAGCTGCTGAAGGCGAAGGGTGCCTCCGTCGCCAGCTTCACCCTGTACATCGTGGGTGAAGGCATCGAGAAGAAGGTTACCGACTTCGCCGCTGAAGTGGCTGCCCAGGCTGCCGCTGCTGCCCAGAAGTAAGAAAGGTGACGAGACGATGAGCCAGCCCGCTTACAAACGCATTCTCCTCAAGCTTTCCGGTGAAGCCCTGATGGGTGATGATGCTTACGGCATCAACCAGGAAGTGGTGACCCGGATAGTCAGCGATGTCGTGGAAGTCACGCGCATTGGTGTCGAGGTCGGAATCGTGATTGGCGGCGGGAACATCTTCCGTGGGATGGCGGGCGCTGCGACCGGTATGGATCGCGCGACCGCCGACTACATGGGGATGCTGGCCACCGTCATGAACGCAATGGCCCTCGGTGACGCTTTCCGCGCCGCGGGGGTCAATGCCCGGGTTCAATCCGCGCTGCGTATCGACCAGGTGGTCGAGCCGTACATCCGCGGAAAAGCGATCCGCTACCTCGAAGAGGGGCGGGTGGTCATCTTTGGTGCTGGTACAGGTAATCCGTTCTTTACCACCGACACGGCTGCCGCGCTGCGTGGCTCCGAGATCGGCGCGGATATCGTCCTCAAGGCCACCAAGGTTGATGGAATCTATACGGCAGATCCCAAGAAGGATCCTTCCGCGACCCGCTTCCACAAGATTTCGTTCGACGAAGCGATTGCGCGTAATCTCGCGGTGATGGATGCAACGGCGTTCGCGCTGTGCCGTGACCAGCGCTTGCCGATCAATGTCTTCTCTCTCTTCAAGAGCGGTGCGCTGAAGCGCGTCGTGCTTGGTGAAGACGAAGGTACGCTGGTTTATTGCTGAGGAAGATGTGATGGTTCCGGAGCTGAAGAAAACTACCGAGCTCAAGATGCAGAAGTCCATCGAGGCGCTCAAGCAGGATCTCGCCAAGGTGCGGACCGGCCGGGCCCACGTGGGTATCCTGGATCATGTGATGGTCGAATATTATGGCAATCCTGTGCCCGTCAATCAGGTTGCCAATGTCACGCTGATCGATGCGCGTACGATCGGTGTGCAGCCGTGGGAAAAGCCGATGGTTGCCAAGGTGGAGAAGGCGATTCGCGACTCCGACCTCGGTCTCAACCCGGCGTCCCAGGGCGAGGTCATCCGCGTGCCGATGCCGCCGCTGACCGAAGAGCGTCGCAAGGAACTTATCAAGGTCATCAAGCACGAAGGCGAAGGTGCCAAGGTCGCGGTGCGCAATCTGCGTCGTGATGCCAACGCCTCGTTGAAGGATGCAGTCAAGGCGAAGACCATTTCCGAGGACGACGAGCGTCGTGCCCAGGACGATGTTCAGAAACTGACCGACAAGGCGATTGTCGAGATCGACAAGCTGCTTGCCCAGAAAGAACAAGAACTGATGCAGATCTGACCCTCGAGGTCGGATTTTTCCGCTCTCCTTCAGACGGACAGATCATGGTGCGATTGCCCTTTCTCAGCTCCACACGGGGCGTACCCGAGGCTGCGAAGATTCCGCGGCATATCGCCATCATCATGGACGGTAACGGGCGTTGGGCGCGCAAGCGCCTGATGCCACGGGTCGCCGGCCACGCCAAAGGCGTCGATGCGCTTCGGGAGGTGATCCGCACCTGCCTGGATCGGGGCGTGGAATACCTCACCGTTTTTGCGTTCAGTTCCGAGAACTGGCGTCGTCCTAAGGACGAAGTTTCCTTCCTGATGCAGTTGTTCGTGAAATCGCTCAGGCTGGAGATCGAGCGTATTCACCGGAACAACATGCGTTTGCATGTCGTTGGCGATCTGGCGCGCTTCGACCAGGCTTTGATCGATCTGATCCGGGAGTCGGAGGCGCTGACGGCCGGCAATACCGGCATGCACTTGACGATCTGCGCAAACTACGGCGGGCGCTGGGATGTGATGCAGGCTGTCGAAAAGATGCTGGCGGCCTCGCCCGGTGTGACGAACGGGTTCGCCGAGGAAGACCTGGCTCCGCATCTGGCACTGAGCTTCTGTCCAGAGCCGGATCTGTTCATTCGCACTGGAGGCGAGCAGCGCATCAGCAACTTCATGCTCTGGCAGCTGGCATACTCCGAACTCTATTTCACCGACAAGCTCTGGCCTGAATTCGGAGAGGCCGCGCTTGACGAGGCAATCCTGTCTTACCAGCAGCGTGAGCGCCGTTTTGGGCGTACCAGCGAGCAGCTTGTGTCCGGCGAGTCGGACTCCTCCGCCTCTGGTCATGCTTAAAGCGCGGGTCATTACCGCGCTGGTCCTGCTTGCAGGCCTGCTGTCGGCTCTCTTTCTGCTGCCAGCCATCGGCTGGCTTGTTTTTTCCTCCCTGATCTGTGCGCTCGCGGCGACCGAGTGGGCTTCGATGCTCGGGTTTTCGCCTGCGATGCGGCGTTTGTACGCGCTGCTGCTGGGCGGGCTGTGCCTCGCAATGGGGCTTGTGGCCGGGCTCCACAAGGATGCCATGGTCGCTCCGTTCGCTTTGGAGCCGGTCTATGCCGTCAGCGCCATCTTCTGGTTGCTGTGCGTGCCGTTCTGGCTGCGGGCCAAATGGCGCTTGTCCGAGAGTGCGGCGGCGCCGTTGATCGGCTCGGTGCTTCTTCTGCCCCCCAGTCTGGCCATTGCGCATCTCCGTTTGCTGAGTCCGTGGCTACTCCTTGGCGTCATGGGGGCGGTGTGGCTCGCGGATATCGCAGCGTATTTCGTGGGGCGGGCTTTTGGCCGTCGCAAGCTGGCACCGTCGATCAGCCCAGGAAAGAGCTGGGAGGGGGCTTGTGGTGCGATGCTTGCCGTCACGCTATACGGACTCTCCTGCATTTCCTATTGGGGATCGTTCAAGGGGTTGGCTCTGTTGCCCGTGGCCTTGCTGCTGCTGGGCTTTACCGGGCTCAGCATCATCGGTGACCTGTTCGAATCCCTCGTCAAGCGCCAGGCTGGTGTGAAGGACAGTGGGACCTTGCTGCCTGGGCACGGCGGTGTTCTCGATCGGATCGACAGCCTGACGTCCACGCTGCCGGTCGTGGCGCTGATTGCCCTGTGGATGGCACGATAATCATGATTCAAGGGAAAAAGCTCATTACGGTGTTGGGGGCGACGGGCTCCATTGGCGTCAGCACGCTGGATGTGGTCGCACGGCATGCCGATCGTTATGCGGTCTTTGCGCTGACGGCCCATCGGCAGGTGGACAAGCTGTTCGCCCAGTGCCTCGAGCACCGTCCGGCCTATGCGGTAGTGGCGAGCGCCGACGATGCGGCGCGGCTGCAGGCCATGCTGGAGCGGGCAGGGTGCTGCACCGAAGTCCTGTCGGGCGGCCAGGCGCTTGTGGACGTTGCGTCCGCGCCCGAGGTCGATATGGTCATGGCGGCCATTGTCGGTGCGGCCGGCCTGCCGCCTGCGCTTGCCGCTGCGCGCAGCGGGAAGCGAATCCTGCTGGCCAACAAGGAGGCCCTGGTAATGTCCGGGGCGCTCTTCATGCAGGAGGTTGTTGCGGGGGGCGCAAGCCTGCTGCCCATCGACAGTGAGCACAACGCGATCTTTCAGGGCTTGCCGGCAGGGTTCGAGCGCGGCCTGGATGGCAGTGGCGTGACCCGTATCCTGCTTACGGCTTCCGGTGGCCCCTTCCTGAACAAACCCATCGACGAGCTGGCTGCGGTAACCCCGGAGATGGCTTGTGCCCATCCGAACTGGGTCATGGGGCGGAAAATCTCGGTCGATTCCGCGACGATGATGAACAAGGGCCTGGAGGTCATCGAAGCCTACTGGCTGTTTGGCGCGTCGGCTGAACGGATCGAGGTCGTGATCCACCCCCAGAGCGTGATCCACTCGCTGGTCGCCTATGCAGATGGCTCGGTGCTGGCCCAGCTGGGCAATCCGGACATGCGTACGCCGATTGCCCATGCGATGGCCTATCCTGAGCGGATCGATTCGGGCGTCAAGCCGCTGGATCTGTTCGAGATCGGACGCCTGGATTTCCAGAGGCCGGATTTCGGGCGTTTCCCCTGCCTGGGGCATGCCTACCGGGTTCTCCGCGAAGGAGGTATCGCCCCGGCCGTGTTGAATGCCGCCAATGAGGTCGCGGTCGCGAGTTTCTTGGATGGCCGGCTGGGCTTCGATCGTATTTCCGACATCATTTCGGCGACCCTCGACGCAGTTGAGCCCAGGGAGGCAGACTCCCTGGACGTCGTTCTGGATGCGGACCGTCGTGCCCGGGAATGCGCCGCAGGTCTTGTTGAGCGAGCGTCGCGCTGATCAGCCATGAGTCTGCTGGATTACCTCATTCCCTTCGCACTGGCGCTGGGCATCCTGATCGTAGTGCATGAGTTCGGGCACTACATCGTTGCCCGCCTGTGTGGTGTCAAGGTGCTGCGTTTCTCCCTTGGATTCGGCAAGCCGCTGCTGGTCTGGCGCAGCGGAGGGGACGGTACCGAGTGGGCGTTGTCGGCTTTTCCGCTCGGTGGCTATGTGAAGATGCTGGACGAGCGCGAGGCGCCTGTCCCCGAGGAGGAAATTCACCGGGCCTTCAACCGGCAGACGGTTTGGCGCCGTATCGCTATCGTCGCGGCTGGCCCGTTGGCTAACTTCGTGCTGGCGATTGCCTTGTACTGGGGGCTGTATTCCGGTGGCGTCGAGGAGTTGCGGGCGCGGCTCGGTGTGCCCGTTGCCGCCAGTGCCGCGGAGCGTTCCGGTTTCACCGATGGCGAGCTGGTGCGCTCGGTGGACGGGCATCCTGTGGCGACCTGGCAGGAGTTTCGCTGGCAGTTGCTGCAACACGCCTTCGAGCGGCGCGCCGTCACGGTGGAGACAATCAATCCCAGGGATGAGATCGCATTCCGTTCCCTTGATCTGGCAGGCGTCCATGTCGATCAGGGGGAGCAGGACATCAGTGCCCAACTCGGTCTCCGTCTTTATCGCCCTAATGTGCCGGCGGTGCTGGGAGCGTTGAGTAGTGGTGGCGCCGCCGAGCGGGCTGGCCTGAAAGGCGGTGACCGGGTGCTGCGCATCGGGGAAAAGCAGATCGCGGGGTGGGCGGATCTCGTCGAGACCGTGCGGGATGCGCCCGGCCTGGAACTCGAGGTCGAGGTGCTGCGGAACGATGTTTCGCTGGTGTTCCGGGTGGTGCCGACGCCTGTCGAGGAGAAGGGCCGGACGATCGGAAGGATTGGTGTCGCGGTGGCTGATGCGGATATCCGCCGGGATCTGATGTTCACCACCGTCCAGTACGATTTTGTCGATGCGCTGGTCAAGGGCGTGGAGCAGACCTGGGATACGGCAGCGTTGAGCCTGTCGGTGCTGGGGCGCATGATCGTCGGCGAAGTTTCCGTCAAAAACCTTAGCGGACCGGTGACGATTGCCGATTTTGCGGGGCAGTCGGCGAAGATGGGTTGGGCCCAGTATGTCAAGTTCCTGGCCCTGATCAGTATCAGCCTCGGGGTCCTGAACCTGCTGCCCGTCCCGGTGCTCGATGGTGGGCACTTGTTGTATTATGTGATCGAGATCATCAAGGGCGGCCCGGTTTCCGAGCGGGTTATGGAAATCGGTCAGCAGATTGGAATGGCTCTGCTGGCGGCGCTAATGGCTTTTGCCTTCTACAACGACATCAACCGCCTTGTTGCTAGCTGAAATCGGATGAATTCCAAGCTTCTTCCCGGGCTGATCGCCGCACTTTTCGTGGCATCGCCCGCCTTGGCCTTCGAGCCATTCGTTGTCAAAGATATTCGTGTTGAAGGGATCCAGCGGACCGAGGCGGGAACTGTGTTCAGTTACCTGCCCGTCAAGGTTGGCGAGCGCTTCTCCGACGAAAAGGCCTCTCAGGCCATCAAGGCGCTGTTCGCCACGGGCTTCTTCAAGGATGTCCGTATCGAGGTCGACAAGGATGTGATCGTCGTCGTACTCGACGAACGTCCGGCCATCGCTCAGGTCGATTTCGTCGGCATCAAGGAGTTCGACAAGGACGCGCTGAAGAAGGGCCTCAAGGAAGTCGGCCTTGCCGAATCGCGCATTTTTGACCGTGCGGTGCTTGAGCGCGCGGAGCAGGAACTCAAGCGTCAATACCTCTCCAAGGGTTTGTACGGCGTACAGATCACGACCACTGTTACGCCGCTTGAACGTAACCGCGTCGGCGTGAATTTCAACGTGGTCGAAGGCGATGCCGCCAAGATCCGCCAGATCAGCGTCATCGGCAACCAGGTGTTCAAGGAGAAGGAGCTGCTGGAGCTGTTCTCCCTTACGACGCCGGGCTGGATGACCTGGTATTCGAAGAGCGACCAGTACTCCAAGCAGAAGCTGTCCGCCGACATCGAGACCCTGCGTTCCTACTACCTGAACCGCGGCTACCTGGACTTCACCGTCGATTCGACCCAGGTGTCGATCACGCCGGACAAGAAGGACATCTACATCACCCTGAGTATCACCGAAGGTGAGAAATACACCGTTTCCGACGTCAAGCTGGCCGGGAACATGGTGGTGCCGGAGGAGGAGCTGCAGAAGCTCGTCAAGCTCAAGGCGGGTGACACCTTTGTGCGGGACAATGTAACGGCGACGACCAAGGCGATCACCGACCGGCTCGGCAATGCCGGCTATGCCTTTGCCAACGTGAATGCGGCGCCCGAGGTGGATAAGGCCAAGCGTACGGTCGCCTTCACTGTTTTCGTCGATCCGGGGCGGCGCGTCTATGTGCGCAAGATCAATTTTGCAGGCAATGCCCGGACCCGCGACGAGGTGATCCGCCGTGAGATGCGCCAGATGGAAGGTGCTTGGTACGACGGAGAAGCACTGAACCGCTCCAAGGTGCGCCTGGACCGTCTCGGTTATTTCGATGAAGTGACCATCGAGACGCCGGCTGTACCGGGCTCGACCGACCAGGTGGACGCGAACTTCACCGTCAAGGAGCGGGCGACCGGCAACCTGATGCTCGGTGCTGGTTTCTCCAGTTCGGAAAAGGTCATCCTGTCCGCCTCCATCTCCCAGCAGAACCTGTTTGGTACGGGTAACGCGATGACGCTGCAGGTGAATACCGGCCGCATCAACAAGACTATCGCGCTGTCCTTCACCAACCCCTACTGGACGATCGACGGTGTCAGCATCGGCTGGGATCTCTATCAGCGCAACGTGGATCCGACTTCCCTGTCGGTGGCAACCTACAAGAGCTCGTCCATCGGTGCCGGTATCCGCTTCGGTTACCCTATCGCCGAGGATGACCGGATCAACTTCGGTCTGGCCGTCGATCAGACCTCGATCAAGGTCTACGACTCCAGCCCGTCGCCCTACGTGGGCTTCGTGAACACTTTTGGTGATACGGCGAAGAGCCTGCTGGCAACGATCGGTTGGTCCCGCGACCGGCGTGACAGCTTCGTGTATCCGACCTCCGGCGTATATCAACGTGCCTCGGTGGAAATCGCGACGCCGGTCTTCGACATGCGTTACATCCGCGCCAACTACCAGCATCAGTACTGGATTCCGTTTGGTGGCGGGTACGCCTTGATGCTCAACGGCGATGTCGGCTACGCCCACGGTTACGATGGCAAGGAATTGCCGTTCTACAAGAACTTCTACGCCGGTGGCATCGGATCGGTGCGCGGTTATCAGCAGAGCACGCTGGGTCCGCACTATACCGACTCGTCCGGTTACGTCCGTGCGCTGGGTGGCAATCGTCGCGTGATCGGCAATGCCGAGTATTACTTCCCGATGCCGGGCTCCGGCAAGGACAAGTCGATGCGCCTGTCCTTGTTCGCCGACGTGGGTAACGTCTGGGGTGCCGACGAAAAGGTGCAGGCTTCGGATTTGCGTTACAGTGCGGGTCTGGCGTTCTCCTGGAGCTCCCCGGTGGGGCCGCTGAAGTTCAGCCTGGGTAACGCGCTAAAGAAAAAAGAAGGCGACAAGACGCAGAAATTCCAGTTCCAGCTGGGTACGGTGTTCTGATTGTCGCCGCGTGGCAAGCACATGGAGGTTTGAGTGAAAGGTATTGGTTTGTCCGCACTGGCGGCAGTCTTGCTCGCTGCTTTCGCGCAGACGGCTGCGGCCGAGGTGAGGGTCGGTTTCGTCAATTCCGATCGCGTCATGAAGGAAGCGACGCCGGCCAAGAAGGCGCAGCAGAAGCTGGAAAAGGAATTCGAAAAGCGTGATCAGGATCTGCAGCGCATGGCCAAGCAGCTCCAGGGCATGCAGGAAGGCCTCGAGAAGAACGGCGTGACGATGGCTGAAGGCGATCGTCGCAACAAGGAACGCGAATTCAACGAGCTCAACCGGGATTTCCAGCGCAAGCAGCGCGAGTTCCGCGAAGACCTGAACCAGCGCCGTAACGAGGAACTGGCCGGCGTGCTGGATCGGGCGAACAAGACGATCAAGCAGATCGCGGAAGCCGAAAAGTACGACATCATCTTCCAGGAGGCGGTGTACGCCAGCCCGCGCATCGACATCACCGACAAGGTGATCAAGGCGCTGAGCGAAGCCAAGTAAGCAGGCCGCCAATGGAATTCTCCCTTGGCGAGCTGGTCGGCCGGCTCGGTGGCGAACTCGTCGGCGATCCGGCCGTCGTCGTTCGTCAGATCGCCTCGATCGAAGCGGCTCAGGAAGGCGAATTGGCCTTCCTGTCCAACCCCAAGCTGGGTGCGTCGCTGGCAGTAAGCAACGCATCCGCCTTCATCCTTTCTCCGAAGTCGGCTGGGCTTACAGAACGACCGCGTATTCTGACGGCCGACCCGTATCTGTACTTTGCGCGCGTCGCGCAACTGTTCAATCCGCCCAAGCAAGCTTCAGCTGGCGTACATGCCAGCGCGGTCGTTGCGTCTGTACTCCCGCCCTCGGTATCGGTCGGTCCCAATGCGGTGATCGGCGAGAACTGCGTGATCGGTGAAGACTGTGTGATCGGCGCAGGTTGCTTGCTTGCCGATGGCGTGCACATCGGTGCGGGCTCCCTGCTGCATCCCGGCGTCAAGATCTACGACAACTGCGTGATCGGAGCGCGGGCCATCCTGCATTCCGGTGCGGTGATCGGTGCCGACGGCCTTGGCTTTGCGCGGGATGCCGACAAGCACTGGGTCAAGATCCCGCAGATCGGCCGGGTTGTGCTGGGTGACGACGTGGAGATTGGTGCGAACACCACGATCGATCGTGGCGCGCTGGACGATACAGTCGTTGGCAATGGTGTGAAGCTGGACAACCTTATCCACGTGGCCCATAACTGCCATGTGGGGGACGACACCATCATGGCCGCAATGGCAGGCCTGGCGGGCAGTACGCGAGTCGGCAAGCGGGTGATGGTCGGTGGCAAGGCGGGTTTCTCCGGACACCTGGAAGTAGCTGACGATGTTGTTATCTCCGCCGACACCAACGTAACCAAGACCCTCGACAAGGCCGGCGTCTACACGGCCATGATCCCGCTGCAGCCGCATGCGGACTGGGTTCGGAATTTTGCCCACCTGCGTCGCCTCGATGCGATGGCGGAGCGGGTGCGCGAGTTGGAAAAGAAGCTCGCCGAAATGGAAAAGAAATCATGAGCGAAATCATCGACATCAACGAAATCAAGCGTTACATCCCGCACCGCTATCCCTTCCTGCTGGTGGATCGCATCACTGAGCTGGAAGTGGGCAAGCGTGTTGTCGGCCTGAAGAACGTGACCGTCAACGAGCCTTTCTTTCCGGGGCATTTTCCGCACAGCCCGGTGATGCCGGGCGTGCTGATCATCGAGGCGCTGGCCCAGGCCGCCGCGGTGCTGGCTTTCAAGACCGATGGTACGGTGCCGGATGAGAATGCGATGGTGTATTTCGCATCGGTGGACAATGTGCGCTTCAAGCGTCCGGTGGTGCCGGGCGACCAGCTGGTGCTGGAAGCCGAGATCGTGCGCGTGATGCGCAACATCTGGAAGTTCAAGGGTACTGCCAAGGTGGCCGGCGAGCTGGCCACCGAAGCCGAATTCATGTGCGCGATCAAGCGATGACGATCCATCCGACAGCCATCGTTCATCCGGGCGCGCGCCTCGCCGAAGGTGTGCAGGTCGGGCCGTATTCGATCATCGGTGAGCACGTCGAGATCGGCGAGGGGACCAGCATCGGCCCCCATGTGGTGATCGAGGGGCACACCCGCATCGGTCGCGACAACCGGATCTTCCAGTTCTGTTCGATCGGCTCCGAGCCGCAGGACAAGAAGTACGCCAACGAGCCGACCCGGCTGGAGATCGGCGATCGCAACACGATTCGCGAGTTCTGCAGCTTCAGTACCGGCACCGTGCAGGACGGCGGCCTGACCCGCGTCGGCAACGACAACTGGATCATGGCCTACGTGCACGTGGCCCACGACTGCATGGTCGGTAACAACACGATCTTTGCCAACAACGCGACGCTGGCTGGTCACGTGACGGTCGGTGACTGGGCGATTCTCGGAGGCTTCACCGGGGTGCATCAGTTCGTGCGCGTCGGCGCCCACAGCTTCTGCGGCGTCGGTACCGTGTTGCTGCAAGACCTGCCGCCTTTCGTGACGGTCTCCGGCAATCCGGCTGCACCGCACGGCATCAACAGTGAGGGCCTCAAGCGCCGGGGCTACTCGAGCGAAGGCATCATGGCGATCAAGCGGGCCTACAAGACCCTCTATCGCAACGGCCTGACCCTTGACGAAGCGCGTCGGCAGATCGCCGAGGCAGCGGCACAAGCCCCTGAACTGCAGGAGTTTTCCGACTTCATCGCCGAGTCCGGGCGTGGCATCGTTCGCTGATCCATGGCAGTGCGGATTGCCATGGTGGCGGGTGAGGCCTCCAGCGACCTGCTGGCCAGTCACCTGATCAAGGCGCTCAAGCGCCATCTTCCCGATGCCGAGTTCTTCGGCATCGGCGGTCCAAAAATGCAGGCGGTGGGTTTTCAGGCCTTGTGGCCCGCCGAGAAGCTGTCGGTCCACGGCTATGTGGACGCCCTCAAGAATTACCGGGAACTGTCGGGCATCCGCCGCCAGCTGAGGGACATGCTGGTGAAGAATCCGCCGGCGGCCTTCATCGGTGTGGATGCGCCCGACTTCAGCCTGTGGCTCGAGCAGCGCCTGAAGGACAAGGGAATCCCGGCCATCCATTTCGTCAGCCCGTCCATCTGGGCCTGGCGGCGTGGGCGACTGAAGGGCATCGCGCGGGCGGTCAGCCACATGCTGTGCCTGTTCCCGTTCGAACCCGAGATCTACCGGACGGCCGGCGTGCCGGTGACTTACGTGGGCCACCCGCTGGCCGACGTTTTTCCGCTGGCGCCCGATCGCGAGGGCACGCGGGAAATGCTGCAGATCTCGCCCGGCGGGCCGGTCTTTGCATTTCTGCCGGGCAGCCGCCAGTCGGAAGTGCGCAACCTGGCGGATACCTATATCGCCACCGCGGCGCTGCTACACAGTCGCCACCCGGATGCCCGCTTCCTGGTGCCACTGGCAACCCGCGAGACGCGCTTGCTGTTCGAGGACGCCCTGCGACGCCATGCCCACATGGATCTGCCGATCCGCATCCTGTTCGGCCACTCGGTCGAGGCAATGATCGCCGCGGACGTGGTGCTGGTGGCCAGTGGCACGGCAACCCTGGAGGCGGCATTGCTCAAGCGGCCGATGGTGATCACCTACAAGATCGGCAAATGGTCCTTCCGCCTGATGAAGCGGATGGCCTATCTGCCGTGGGTCGGGTTGCCCAATGTGCTGGCCGGGCGCGACGTGGTGCCGGAAGTGCTGCAGGACGCCGCCACGCCCCAGGCGCTCGCCGACGCCCTCGACGGCTGGTTGTCGGACAAGGCGCGGGTGGCCGAGCTCGAGCGGACCTTTACGGACATGCACCTGCAGTTGCGCCAGGACACGGCGGACAAGGCCGCGGCGGCCATCCTGCCCTACCTGAAAGGACGTTGAAGATGCTCTTGTGTGGCGTCGACGAGGCCGGGCGGGGCCCCTTGTGTGGGCCGGTGGTGGCGGCTGCGGTGATCCTCGATCCGGCGAAGCCCATCGAGGGGCTGGCCGACTCCAAGAAGCTCAGCGAGAAGCGCCGCCAGCGCCTGGCCGTGGAGATCCGTGAGAAGGCGCTGGCCTGGTGCGTGGCGGAAGCCAGCGTCGCCGAGATCGACCGGATCAACATTCTGCATGCCAGCATGCTGGCGATGCAGCGCGCCGTGGCGGGTTTGTCGCAGCGGCCGGACAAGGTGCTGGTCGATGGCAACCGCTGCCCGCAGCTGGATCTGCCCTGCGAAGCCATCGTCAAGGGCGATGCGCTGGTGGCCGAAATTTCCGCTGCGTCCATCCTCGCCAAGACCGTGCGGGACGAACTCCTGGTGGAGCTCGACAAGCGCTATCCCCAATACGGCCTGGCCGGCCATAAGGGCTACCCCACCGCCGCCCATCTGGCGGCGCTGCGTGCCCACGGCGCCTGCGAGATTTATCGCCAGAGCTTTGCGCCGGTGCGTGACGTGATCTCCAATCCACCCCTGTGGACCGAGGATGACCTGCGATGAAACACCATCACTTCCTGTTGCTCGTGCATTTGGCCGGCGTGATCGTCTGGGTCGGAGGCATGGCCTTCGCCCATTTCTGCCTGCGCCCGTCGGCGCTGCAGTTGCCACCGGCCCAACGCCTGACGTTGTGGCATGGCGTGTTCGGACGCTTCTTCCCGATCGTCTGGGCTGCGGTGGCAGCCATCGGTCTGTCCGGTTTCGCGATGCTGATCGAGGTCGGCTTTGCCCAGGCGCCGCGTTCCTGGCACATGATGGCCGGTGTCGGGCTGGTGATGATGGTGATCTTCGCGAGCATCTGGTTCGGCCCCTGGCAGGCCCTGAAGGCCGCAGTGGCTGCGGAGAGCTGGGCCCAGGGCGCACAGGCGCTCAACGTGATCCGTCAGCGGGTCACAATCAACCTCGTGCTGGGTGCGTTGACCGTCGTACTCGCCACGCTTGGCCTGGCCTTCTGAGCTGTGAAGCAGATCAGCTCGCGGGACAACCCGACCATCAAGCACCTGCACGCGCTGGCGACGTCGGCGCGGGATCGGCGTAAGGAGGGATGCACGTTGCTCGACGGTGTACACCTGCTCGGTGTTGCGCTGGAGCGGGGCGTCGATGTGCTGCAGGTCGTCGTCAGCGAGAGCGGGCGTCGGCAGGCGGAGATCGAAGCGCTGCTGGCGCGCTGCCCGTCCGAGCGGCAGATCGAGGTGCCGGATCGCCTTTTCGCGCATATCAGCCCGGTGGATACGCCTAGCGGCGTGATCGCGGTTGTCGCTGTTCCGGCTGCGGACGAAGGGCGCCCGATCGTCGATAGCTGCGTGCTGCTCGACGGAGTTCAGGACCCCGGCAATCTCGGCACGATCCTGCGCACCGCGGCGGCGGTTGAGGTGAAGGACGTGCTCCTCACCCCCGGCTGCGCCCAGGCCTGGTCGCCCCGCGTACTGCGTGCGGCGATGGGGGCGCACTTCGGATTGCGGATCCGTGAAGGTGTGGATGCGGCTGCGGCCTTGAAAGCCTTTTCCGGCGCCGTTTTGGCGGCGGATCTGCGCGATGCCACCGAGCTCTACGACCTGGACCTGCGCGGTCCGGTGGCCTGGTTGTTCGGCTCGGAGGGGCAGGGGCTGTCCGCCGAAGTTGCTGCGCTGGCCACCCGCCGTGTGCTGATCCCGATGCCGGGGGGCATGGAGTCCCTCAACGTGGGGGTGGCGGCCGGCGTGTGCCTGTTCGAGCAGTTGCGCCAGCGGCGTTCAACCAGGTACTCAGTCGGGTAGCTTGAGACCGGCGGCGCTGGCTGCGGCCGCTGCGTCGTGGTCGGCGCGGAAGGGCAGCACGCCCAGCAGCGGGGCCGGCAGACGACAGCTCAGGGCTTCCAGGTTCTGTTCGAAACGCAGCATGGCGGGATCCACCTGGTTGGCGATCCAGCCGGCCAGCCGCAGGCCGCGCGCCTGGATGGCCTCCGCGGTGAGCAGGGCGTGGCTGATGCAGCCGAGTTTCATGCCCACCACCAAGATCACTGGCAGGCCCAGGTGCTGGGCCCAGTCGGCGGTGTCGAAGTCATCGCCCAGCGGCACGCGAAAACCGCCGACGCCTTCCACCAGCACCAGCTCGGCCTGGGCACGGAGTGCCTGGAAAGCCGTGTCGATTTTGGCCGGGTCGATGCTCACGCCTTCCTCGGCCGCTGCGATGTGCGGTGCAATCGGGCTGGCCAGACAGTAGGGGTTGAGCAGCGCCAGCCCCGGATCGAAACTGCCGGCGGCACGCAGGCGGGCCGCATCTTCGTTGAGGAATTCACCATCGACCATCTCCGCACCGGCGGCGATCGGCTTCATGCCGACGGCACGCAGGCCGCGGGCTCGGGCGGCGTGGAGCAGGGCGCAGGTGGAGAAGGTCTTGCCGATTTCGGTATCGGTGCCGGCAATGAAATAGGCGCTCATTTCTTTTCTGCTATCAACCAGTAGGTATCGTAGGACGCCGGCAGGCCGGCGGGGGTCCGGTAGGCCTCGTAGGCGGCGCTGAGGCGGCCCCAGGCGGCTTTGCCAAGGGGCGCCTGGCGGCGTGGTGCGCCGGTCTGGTGGGCGCCGAGGGTCTTGATGTCGCGCAGCAGGCGGCGCAAGTCAGGGGCCCAGGCGTAGAGGGTGTCGCGCTCGCTGTCGACGATCCGCAGGCCCGCGTCCTCGACCGCGTCGTCGATGACTTCAGGTGGCTGGAAGCGCAGCACGTGCTCGTGCTGATCCACGTGGCGGAAGGCGTCGCGCAGTTCGCCAAGGGTGCCGGGGCCTAGGGTGGCGATCCACAGCTGGCCGCCGGGGCGAAGGCTGCGAGCCAGCTCCGGGAAGACCTTGCGTGGATGGCACCACTGCAGCGCGTAGCTGGACCACAGGACGTCCACGCTGGCGTTGGCCAGCGGCAGGCGCTCCATGTCCGCACACAGCGGATCAGCCAGGCCGGCGGGATGGCGCCGCAACATCGAGGTGGCGAAATCCAGCGCAATCAGCTGGGCCGCCGGGAAACGCTGCTTGAGGCCGGAAAGCGCATAGCCGGTGCCGCAGCCCGCATCGACGATGCGGCCGGGCTGCAAAGCCTGCGTGGCGGCCAGCGCGAACAGTCGGTCGCAGGCGCTGCGCTGGACGGCGGCAACCGCGTCATAGGCGTCGGCGGCCTTGTCGAAGGCGGCGCGGACCGCGCCTTTTGGGGCGGGGGCGTCAGTCAAGGGCGAAGCCCTCGATCAGCGTCGCGCATTCCTCGGCGCGCGACAGGAAGGGCGCGTGGCCGCACTGCCCGAACACCGTCAGGCGCGCATCGGGCAGTGTATCGGCCAGCCATTCCGCGGCGGCTACCGGCATCAGCTTGTCCTCGCTGCCGTGGAGCAGGCGTACGGGCTGGCAGATTCCCGGTACGAGTGCGCGAAGGTCGATTTCGGCCAGCAGGCCCAGGCCGTCGGCGAGAGCGCCCTTGTGGACCTCGTCGGCGCTCGTGAGGCTGTCAGCCAGAGTCGCTGCAACCGCCTTGCGAGCGTTGTCGCCGAAGCTCTGCAGCGCCACGAAACGGCGCTGGGTGGCGTCGGGGGTTGAGTCAAAGTCCTGGCGGAAGGCCGTCAGCGTCGCGCCCGGCAGCGCAGCGGGCCAGTCGTCGGCCTGGACGAAGCGTGGCGAAGCGCCGATCAACACCAGCTTCGTCACGCGCTCCGGGGCCTGCTGCGCGAGATGCAGCGCAAGCTGGGCGCCGAGGGACCAGCCAACGAGCACGGCGCCTTCCGGTATGCGTGGAAGAAGGGCGTCTGCCCATTCGTTCAGGCTCGGCCCGACCGGGGCCGCGCTGCCGTGCCCCGGCAGATCGGGGGTATGCAGCGTGAAGGTGCCGGAGAGCGTTGCGGCCAGTGGCTTCCAGACAGTCGAGGAGAGCCCCCAGCCGTGCAGCAGGACGAGATCGCGGCTCATGCCAGCGCTCCTTCCAGACGCAAGAGGGTGGCAACCAGGCGATCCACCTGCGCCTCGCTGTGGGCGGCCGACAGTACGATACGCAGCCTCGCGGCGCCCTTCGGCACCGTTGGCGGGCGGATCGCCGGGACCCACAGGCCTTCCGCATCGAGGGCGCGGGAAACGGCCAGCGTCTCGTGGTTGTCGCCGATGATGACGGGCTGGATCGGGGTGTCGGACGGCAGCAGTTGCCAGCGCTTCAGCACCAGCCCGGCCTTGAAGCGGGCGATCAGGGCCTGCAGGTGGGCGCGGCGGGCGTCGCCGTGTTCGATCAGGTCGACGGCGGTCAGCAGCGCGTCGGCGAGCAGCGGCGGGGCGCCAGTGGTGAAGATGTAGCTGCGGGCCTTGTTGAGCAGCCAGTCGATGACGTTCCGTTGCCCGGCGACGAAGGCGCCGGACACGCCGGCTGCTTTGCCGAGGGTGCCCATGTAGATCAGGCGCGGCGAACTCAGGTCGAAGTGCGCGAGGCAGCCGCGGCCCTGGGGGCCCAGCACGCCGAAGCCGTGGGCGTCGTCCACCAGCAGCCAGGCCTTGTGCGCCTCCGCCAGTGCGAGCAATTCGCGCAGTGGCGCGATGTCGCCGTCCATGCTGAACACGCCGTCGGTGACGATCAGCTTGCGTGCTGCGGTGGAGGCCTGCAGGCGGGCCGCCAGGGCCTGGACATCGCAGTGGGGATAGCGGATCAGCTCGGCCCGGGAAAGCAGCGCGCCATCCACCAGCGAAGCGTGGTTCACCTTGTCGGCGAAGATCGCGTCGCCGCGGCCGACCAGCGCCGGCATGACGCCGATGTTAGCCATGTAGCCGGTGGAGAAATACAGCGCGTCGTCCATGCCGACGAAGGCGGCGAGGCGGGTTTCCAGCGCCTCATGGGAGGCATAGTGGCCGCTGACCAGGTGGGATGCGCCGGAGCCTACACCCCAGCGGTCGATGCCCTGGTGGGCGGCGGCGGCCAGCGCAGGCTCGGCGGCCAGGCCCAGGTAGTCGTTGGAGCAGAAGGCAGTGACCGCGTCCTCCCGGTCGGCGAGGCGGGTGTCCGGCCGGCACGGGGTGGTGACGATGCGCCGGCGGCGGCGCAGGCCGGCGGCGTCGAGCTCGGCGAGGCCGACGTCCAGTTCTTCGAGCGGATCGGGATACTCAGGCAAGGCTGGCCTCCAGGGCGGCAGCGCAGCGGCTGGCGAGGAGGTCGATCTCGTCGTCGCCGAGGATGTAGGGGGGCATGGTGTAAACCGTATTGCCGATCGGGCGCAGCAGAAGTTCCCGCTGCAGGGCTTCGGCGAAGAAGCGGCGGGAGAAGCCTGCCGGAGCGTCGGCCACGTCGAATGCCAGGATCATGCCTTGCTGGCGCAGATGGTGGACAGCCGGGTGGTCGCCAACCGTATTGCGGAAGGCTTCGCCGAGGCTTTGGGCCTTGATGCGGTTGGCGGCGATCACGTCGTCCTGCGCGAAGATGTCGAGGGTCGCCAGCGCCGCCCGGCAAGCCAGCGGGTTGCCGGTGTAGGAGTGGGAGTGCAGGAAGCCGCGGGCGGTGTCGTCGTCGTAGAAGGCGTCGAAGACCGTGTCGGTGGTCAGGACGATGGACAGCGGCAGGTAGCCGCCGGAAATGCCCTTCGACAGCAGCAGGAAATCCGGCCAGATGCCGGCCTGCTCACAGGCGAAGAAGCTGCCGCTGCGGCCACAGCCGACGGCGATCTCGTCGGCCACCAGATGCACCTGATTGCGGTCGCACAGGGCGCGGGCCAGACGCAGGTATTCCGGGTCGTACATCACCATGCCGGAGGCGCCCTGGACCAGCGGCTCGACGATCAGCGCGGCGGTCTCGTCAGCGTGGGCGGCCAGGTGGGCTTCCAGTGCGGCGGCGGCGCGGCGGGCCACGTCGGCAGGCGTTTCGCCGGCGTCGGCCAGGCGCGCGTCCGGCGTCGGCACACAGGTGCCGCCGCGCACCAGTGGAGCGTAGGCGTCGCGGAAGATCGCCACGTCGGTGACGGCCAGCGCGCCGACGGTTTCACCGTGGTAGCTGCCGGCCAGGCTGACGAAGCGGTTCTTGCCGGGGCGGCCAGTGTTGCGCCAGTAATGGACGCTCATCTTTAGGGCGATCTCGGTGGCCGAGGCGCCATCCGACGCATAGAAGGCGTGCCCGAGTCGGTGGCCGGTGAGGGCGGCCAGACGCTCGGACAGCTCGACCACCGGTTCGTGGGTGAAGCCGGCCAGCAGCACGTGCTCGAGGGTGTCGAGCTGGTCCTTGAGGGCGGCGCCGATGCGCGGGTTGGCATGGCCGAACAGATTGACCCACCAGGAGCTGATGCCATCCAGGTAGCGTTTGCCGTCCATGTCGTACAGCCAGGCGCCCTCGCCGCGCTTGATGGGGATCAGCGGCAGCTGTTCGTGGTGCTTCATCTGGGTGCAGGGGTGCCAGACGGCGGACAGGGAACGGGACAACAGGCTGGCGTTGGAGGCGCTGGACGACATGATTGTTGTGGTTTCTCTCTGAGGTGGCTTCAGAAGCGCAAAGTGGAGCGGTCATCGAGTGACGGCTCCACTTGCTTGGCCGGAGCCGCCGCCTGTCGCAGGCGCGGCCCCCTCGCATGACTCAGTACGAGTAGATGCTGGTTCCGGCCGCACCGACGGCGGTGAAGATGTTGTCGGCGTGGATCACGCCATACATCGTGTTGCTGTTGGGGCTGGAGGCGGCCGTCCAGGTCGTGCCGTCGGTGCTCGAATAGACCGCGCCGTTGTCGCCAAGGGCGACGAAGCGGGACGAGGACGCGGCGGCGTTGAGGTCGGCGCTGCCCTGGGTCTGGACGCTCCACGCGGTGCCGGTGGTGCTGCTGAGGATCACGCCGCCAGCGCCGACCGCGACGATGCTGTAGGTCGTGCTGCCGGATGTGGTGACCGTCGACATGCTGGCGGCGGCCTTCAGCGTGGCCGTGGTGCCCGAGTTGCCGGCGGTCCACGTGGCGCCGTCCGAGCTGGTCAGCAGGGTGCCGTTGGCACCAACCGCGACCCACAGGCCCAGGGCGGAATAGGTCACGCCATACAGATCGTTGGTGGTCGGTACCAGGGTGGCGGCGGTCCAGGTCGTGCCGTCGGAGGAGTGCAGGATGGTGCCGTTGGCGCCCACCGCGACGACGATCGAGGAATTGGTGGCCAGCGCGTTGAGCTTGGCGGTGGTGCCCGAGGTGGCGGCCGCCCAGGTCGTGGTGTCGGTGCTGGTCAGCACGCTGCCACCGTCGCCGACCGCGACGTACTTGGCCAGCGCGTACAGGGCGGCGTTCAGGGCCGTGCCGCTGGCTGCGCGCACCTGGGTCCAGCTCAGGGCGGTGGCCGACACATAGGCCGGGCTGCTGTAGATCACGCCGTCGTCGCCGACGGCGACGTAGGAGTAGGTCGTGGCGCTGCTGGAGCTCAGGCCGTAGGCCACGCTGCGGATCGCGTTGCTGCTGCCGAGTGCTCCGCCGGCCAGCCAGACCGAGCCCGCCGCCCGCGGCGTGGCGGTTTGAACCACCGAGCCGGGGCCGCCGGGGCCGCCGTTGGTACGGCCATTGATCGTGATGGCGTACTTGGTGTCGTTGGTCAGTCCGGTCAGGATGTAGGGGGCTGTGATGGCGAGCCGGTAGCTGGCGGTCTTCTCGCCCGCGCTGACGGTATCGGCCGCCTTGAACCACAGCCAGTATTCGACGCCGGGCTCCTGGACCCAGTCGATGACGATTTGTGTGTCACCGGCAGTGACCGACTTGATCGTCGGGGCCGGAGCGGAGCTGCCACCACCGCCGCAGGCGGAGAGAACGGCAGCACTGAGGATTGCGGTGATGAACTGTCGGCGACGGGGGAGAAACATGAAGTGGGCCATCGGTGAAGGGAGCAGGCCCGCATTCTACAACAGCCCGGCAGTCCCGCTCGCCCCCGACGACGGTTGACGTCTACGGGAGGCTGAGGGTCGGTCAGACGATTGAAACGCCAGCCAGCTCTTTGAGCAGGATTTCCTGCGCGGCGCGCCGGGTTGTGCGGGGATTCTTCTTCCGATAGACATTATCGCTATCCATTTCCCATGCCTGGCAGTTGTCGCCCAGGTAGGGCCGCAGGCCTTCCTTGATGACCCGCCGCTTGACCTTCGGGTCGAGGATCGGGAAGGCAACTTCGATGCGCTTGAAGAAGTTGCGTTCCATCCAGTCCGCGCTCGACATGTAGAGCTTGTCGGCGCCGTCGGCACGGAAATAGAAGATCCGGTGGTGTTCCAGGAAGCGGCCGACGATGGAGCGTACCCGGATGTTCTCGGACAGGCCGGGCACGCCGGGCTTCAGGGCGCACACACTGCGGGCGATGATGTCGATCTCGACGCCGGCGCAGGAGGCTTCATACAGCGCCTCGATGGTTTCCGGTTCGAGCAGCGCATTGACCTTGACGACGATGCGGCCCTTGCGGCCCGCCCGTGCGATTTCCGCTTCTTCACGGATGGCCGCCACCACGTTGGGTTGCAGTGTGAAGGGGGCTTGCCACAGGTGCTTGAGCTTGCCGGCCTGGCCGAGCCCGGTGAGCTGCTTGAAGACTTCGGCGACATCGGCGCCGATCTCATCATTGGCGGTGAGCAGGCCGAAGTCGGTGTAGAAGCGGGTCGTGCGCGGATGGTAGTTGCCGGTGCCGAGGTGGGCATAGCGCTTCAGCTTGCCGTCTTCACGGCGAACCAGCAGCAGAAGCTTGGCGTGGGTCTTGTAGCCGAACACGCCGTACACCACGTGGGCACCGACCTCTTCGAGGCGGGCCGCCCAGCTGATGTTGGCCTCTTCGTCGAAGCGGGCCATCAGCTCCAGCACCACGGTGACTTCCTTGCCTTTCTGGGCGGCGCGGACGAGGTGCTCCATCAGCACGGAGTCGGTGCCGGTGCGATAAACGGTCATCTTCACCGCGACCACGTCGGGGTCGTCGGCCGCGGCCTTCAGCAGCTCGATGACCGGCTCGAAGCTCTGGAACGGGTGGTGCAGCAGGATGTCCTGGCGGCGCATCGACGCGAAGATGTTCTCCTGCTTGTCGAGGCCCTTCGGCCGCGCTGGCAGGAAGGGGCGGTACTTGAGGTCCGGGCGCTCGACCCAGTCGGGCACCTGGTTGAGGCGCACGGGGTTGACCATGCCGGGAACCCGATAGACGTCGGCGGGGCCGAGGGCGAACTGCCTCATCAGGAAGTTGGCCATGGCTTCCGAGCAGTTGTCGGCGATCTCCAGGCGTACCGCGTCGCCGAAGTGGCGCTGCTGCAGTTCGCCCTTGAGGCTGGCGCGCAGGTCCTTGACCTCTTCCTCGTCCACGAACATGTCGGAGTTGCGGGTGACCCGGAACTGGTAGCAGCCGAGCACGTTCATGCCCTCGAAGAGCTCGCCGACGTGGGCGTGCAGCAGGGACGACAGGAAGACGAAGCCATAGTCGACACCGGTCAGCTCCTTCGGCAGGCGGATCACGCGGGGCAGGGCGCGGGGCGCCTGCACGATGGCGGAGCCGGAACTGCGGCCGAAGGCGTCGCGGCCTTCCAGTTCGACGGCGAAGTTGAGGCTTTTGTTGAGCACCCGCGGGAAAGGGTGGGCCGGGTCCAGGCCGATGGGCGTCAGAACCGGCATCACTTCGCGCATGAAGTAGTCCCGTGCCCACAGGTGCTGGGCGTCGGTCCACACGCTGCGGCGCAGGAAGACGATGCCCTCGGTGGCGAGGGCCGGCAGGATGGTGTCGTTGAGCAGTGCGTACTGCTCGGCGATGATGCTGTGGACCTTGGCGCTGATCAGGCTGTGCAGCGCGGACGGGGTCAGCCCGTCGGTGGTCACAGCATGGCTGCCGAGGCGCAGTTGCTCCTTCACGCCGGCGACCCGCACCTCGAAGAACTCGTCAAGGTTGCTGGATACGATGCACAGAAAGCGCAGGCGTTCGAGCAGCGGCACGTTCGGGTCGGCGGCTTGGGCGAGTACGCGGCGCTGGAACTGGAGCAGGGAGAGTTCGCGGTTGATGAAGTGATCCGAGTCGAAATGACGGATGTTGTTGGTACGGTGCATGGGCTCTCCTCTTGATCTTCTGATTAGGCCCGGAGTATGTGACATTTTTGTTGCATATAGATGACGATGGCCGCCGGCGCGGGATTGATGCGGGCGCCGTGCGGTGCGGTGCTAGAATTTCCAGCCTCTGCGCCGTTCGGTGCCATTTGTGCATGTTTCATGAATCGTGAATTGATTGCCGCCATCGATCTGGGTTCCAACAGTTTTCGCCTGCAGGTCGGGCGGATCGTCAACGACCAGATCTACCCCCTCGATGGCATCAAGGAGGCCGTCCGCCTTGCGGCCGGGCTCTCTCCCGACCGGATGCTCGACGCTGCGTCCCAGTTCCGCGGTATCAGCGCGCTGCGCTGCTTCAACGAGCGCATCCGCGACTATCCGCCGGAGGCCGTACGGGCCGTGGCGACCAACACGCTGCGGGTGGCCAAGAACGCGCCGCATTTCCTGGTGCAGGCCGAGGCCGCGCTGGGGTTTCCGATCGAGGTCATCGCCGGCCGGGAGGAAGCGCGTCTGATCTACGTGGGCGTGGCGCACACGCTGCCCAATCCGCACAAACAGCAGCTGGTGGTGGATATCGGCGGCGGCTCGACGGAGTTCGTGATCGGCAAGAGCTTCCAGCCGATCAAGCTCGAATCCCTGTACATGGGCTGCGTGAGCTATTCCCTGCGCTATTTCCCTGAAGGCCGCATCGACAAGCGCGGCATGCGCGAGGCCGAACTGGCGGCGCAGAAGGAGATCCAGACCATCACCCATGCGTACCGGGAAGTAGGCTGGGAAGAGGCGGTCGGTTCCAGCGGCTCGGCCAAGGCCTTGGTGGACATCCTGGAGCTGAACGGGCTGTCCGATGGCGGCATCACCCGGGGTGGCCTGGAGCGCCTGCGGACCTTGATGCTGAAAGCCGGCCACTTGGACAACCTGCAGCTGGAAGGGCTGCGTCCCGATCGCCTGCCGGTACTGCCCGGTGGCCTGGCGATCATGTGGGCGATCTTCCAGGAGTTCGGCCTCGAGCGGATGACCTTCTCGGAAGGCGCGCTGCGTCTCGGTGTGCTCTACGATCTGCTCGGCCGCTACCATCACCATGACTTGCGCGATGCCACCGTGTCGGCCTTCATGGAGCGCTACGGGGTAGACATGCTCCATGCGCGGCAGGTGACCGAGACTGCGCTGGCCTTCCTGGCCCAGTTGGATCCGGCCTCCTGCGACGAGGAAAACGTGGATCGGCGTTTCCTGGAGTGGGCAGCGCGGCTGCACGAGATCGGGGTGTCGGTGGCCCATTCGAGTTATCACAAGCACAGCGCCTACATTCTCGGTAATGCCGACATGCCGGGCTTTTCGCGCATGGACCAGGGCCGCCTGGCGCGCATGGTGCTGGCCCACCGCGGCAAGCTGTCGCGGATCGGCGCGCTGGATCCGGACAGCCCCGAGTGGCGCCTGATCCTGTGCCTGCGGCTGGCGGCCGTCGTTCATCGCGCCCGTGACGGTCGCGGTCTGCCGCCGCTGCGGCTCAAGCGTGACGGCCGGAGCCATGTGGTCGTGGCCGACGCGGAATGGCTGCGCAACCTGCCGCTGACTGCCGCCGCACTGGACGAGGAGGAGCGCCAGTGGCAGACCATCGGCCTGCCGCTGAAGGTGCGGGTGGAGCGGGCCGCATCACGCAGTCCGGCGGGCGCTTAGGCGTCGGCCGATGCGTCCGGAGTCCCGGCCGTGCCCGGAGATCCGCCTTGACGATGGAGGCGGATTACCACGGGTCATCCTGACCGGGGACTGGACCTTGCGCTTGCTGCAGCCGGAGCTGGGGCGCTTCCGTCAGCAACTCGATCAGGTCGCGGTGGACTGCAGCTGGGATCTGGGCGGGGTGTCGCGTCTCGACAGTTTCGGCGCGCTGTTGCTATGGCGGAAGTGGGAGCGCCGGCGTCCGGCCGGCCTCGTGCTGCCCGAAGGGCTGGATCCCGTCTTTGCGCGTCTTGCCGAGCTCGGGGATGGTGAGTTGCCGGTCGAGCCGGGCTATCGTTTCCTTGATGGCACCGAGGGCGTTGGCCGCATCTTCTTCAAGATGCTCCGCAACGTGGTCGGTTTCGTGGCTTTGATCGGCCAGCTCGCCATCGATTTCGCGCATCTGCTGCGCACCCGTGGCCATTGGCCCATGCTGGAAACCTCCGCCAACTTCTACAAGGTCGGTGTTCGGGCGATGCCAGTCACGGCGCTCGTGGGCTTCCTGATCGGGGTCGTGCTGTCCTATCTGTCTGCACTGCAGTTGCGGGCCTTCGGCGCGGATGTGTTCATCGTCAACATCCTCGGGCTAGGCATCATCCGCGAGCTCGGTCCGGTGCTGGTGGCGGTGCTGGTGGCGGGGCGTTCGGGCTCCGCGATGACAGCCCAGATCGGGGTGATGCGCGTCACCGAGGAGATCGATGCGCTGGCGGCGATGGGCATCTCACCTTATGTACGGCTGGTGCTGCCCAAGGTGGTGGCGCTGACGCTGGCGATGGCGCCGCTGACCCTGTGGGGCTCGGCGGTGGCCTTGTTTGGCGGCATGGTGTCGGCCAACCTCCAGCTCGACCTCAGCTTCGACTATTTCGTGAACGCCCTGCCGCGCGCGGTGCCGGTGGCCAACCTGATCATCGGCCTGGGCAAGGGCGCGGTGTTCGGCTTGCTGATCGCGCTGGTCGCCTGCTATTTCGGGCTGCGCGTGAAGCCGAATACCGAGAGTCTGTCGGCCAACACGACGGCCTCGGTGGTTACGTCGATCACCGTGGTCATCCTGGTGGATGCAGTGTTCGCCATCGCGACCCGTTCCATCGGTTTGCCGCGATGAACGACTGTCCGGTCGAGGTTCGCGGGCTGGAGACCCGCTTCGGGCAGACCTGGGTCCATCGCGGCATCGACCTCGCGGTCCCGGTGGGCGAGGTGGTGGCCCTCGTCGGTGGTTCCGGTAGCGGCAAGACCACCCTGCTGCGCCAGATGGTCGGCCTGCTGCGGCCGACTGCCGGCGACGTGAGCCTGTTCGGTGAGCCGCTGTTCGCGGGCTCACGGGCCGAGCAACTGGAGCGCCGCCGCCGCTTTGGCATGCTGTTCCAGCACGGGGCGCTGTTCTCCGCGCTGAGCGTGTTCGCCAACGTGGCATTTCCGCTGCGGGAGATTGGCATCACCGACGAGGCGATGTTGCGGGATCTGGTGCGGCTCAAGCTTGCAATGGTCGAGCTCGACGCCGACGTGGCGCTGCGCATGCCGGCTGAGCTGTCCGGCGGCATGGTCAAGCGGGTGGCGCTGGCCCGGGCGCTGGCCCTCGAGCCCGAACTGTTGCTGCTCGACGAGCCGACGGCGGGTCTTGACCCGGACCGCAGCAGCGGTTTCGTGCGGCTCATCCGTGCCTTGCATCGGGCGCTGGGGCTCACCGTCGTGCTGGTGACCCACGACCTGGATACGCTGGCGGCATTGGCGAGCCGCGTGGCGGTGCTGGCGGAGGGGCGTATACTGGCCTTCGGCCCGCTTGACGAGATAATCCAGGTGCAGGATCCCTTCATAGAGCGTTTTTTCCATAGCGATCGTGCCCAGGCCGCACTGGCGCGTGGACGGGGGATAGGCTGATGGAGAGCCGCGCCCACGCCATCGCCGCCGGTCTCTTCGTGATCCTGCTGAGCGGGGCGATCGTCCTTTCCCTGTGGTGGTTCTCCGACAAGCGGGAGAGCACCCGTGACGTCGTGCTGGTGACATCCGGCAGTGTCAATGGCCTGAATCCCCAGGCCACAGTGCGTTACCGCGGTATCGTCGCCGGCAAGGTGGCGGCCATTGCCCTTGATCCGGCCAATCCCAAGGACCTGCTGGTCACCGTGCGGATCCGTAACGATCTGCCCATCACCCGTGGCACGCGGGCCCGCATGGCCAACCAGGGCGTGACCGGGCTCGCCTACATCGCCCTCGACGATGCCGGCGACAAGCCCGAACCCTTGCCGGGGGAGGGCGGAGGTCCACCGCGCATTCGCCTGACGCCGAGCCTGATGGAGGAGGTGGCCGATGCTTCGGTACAGACGCTCAGGCGCGTGCAGGAAATCGTCGATCGCCTGGCAGTGCTGACCCGACAGGACAATCTGGCCCATATCGAGAAGACCCTGGCCAATCTGGAGTCGTCGAGCAGGGGACTCGACCGCAGCCTGCAGGAGGCTCCCAAGGCCCTCGCTGCAGTGCGTCAGGTCTTCAGCAAGGAAAACCTGGCGCGCATCGACCGGTCCCTGGCCAATCTCGAGCGCCTGAGCGCCGACGCCGCGCCGATGGCCAGCGACGGCCGCGCGCTGCTGGTGAGACTCCAGACCGTGGCCGAGCGGGTAGACAGCGTTGTCGGCGCTGCGGGCGAGGGGTTTGCAACCAGCACGCTGCCGCGCCTAAACGTGCTGCTGCAGGAACTCACCACCACCTCCCGGCAGTTGTCCGACCTGCTCGACGAACTCGACAATTCGCCGCAACTCCTGCTGCTGGGGCGCGGCAAGCCGGCGCCCGGGCCGGGCGAGGGCGGTTTTAATCAGCGGCCCGCGACCCGTTAAGTTGGGGATGACCAAGAATGCGCCCTCGGTTGCCAGAATCGATGCCTAAGTATTGCCAGCTCCGGCCCCTGATGCCCGTTCTCCTGGCGCTTGCGCTGGCGGCCTGTGGCAGCCTGCCCAAGGCCGCCCCGAATTACTCCGTTCACGATTTCGGGCCGCTCGATTCGGCAACCTTGCGCCCCCTTGGCTTTCCGATCCGCAGTGCCGAGGTGGTGCCGGCGCCGTGGCTGGCGTCGACCGCCATGCAGTACCGTCTTGCGTACGCGCAACCGACCCGGCGCCAGTTCTATCTCGAGAGCCGCTGGGTGGGCCAGCCGGGGCAGCTCGTCGAACTGGCGGTCAAGCGCTCGATGAAGACCAGTGAAACCGCCGTGTCGTCGAGCGGTTGCCGGCTGCGGGTCGATCTGGACGAGTTCGTGCAGATCTTCGACGAGGCAGGGCGCAGCCGTGGCATCGTCGAGGCCCGTGCCGCCTTGCTGGCGCCGCGCACGGATCAGCTCATCGCGACGCGGGGTTTCGCTGTGACACGCCCGGCGCCGACGCCGGATGCCGTCGGTGGCGTGATGGCTCTGCGCGAAGGTGTGCTGCAACTAAACCGCGAGTTGCTGGACTGGCTCGAAGCGCTCGACAAGGAAGGAGCGGCCCGGCCCGGCGGCGGCGTGCGCGCCCGCTGTTCAGCCTGATATTTTCAGACCGGCAGAAACGTGCCGGAATACAAGCAAGTAAGGAGGAGAACCCATGAATGCTGTTGCCGATACCCTGACCGAACCTTTGCTGCTGCGTGAGGACGCCGATGGCGTGACGACGCTGACGCTGAATCGCCCGGGCCAGTTCAATGCCCTGTCGCAGCCCATGCTCGAGGCGTTGCTGACGGCGCTGACCGGCATTGCCGCGGATCCCGCGGTACGGGTCGTGGTGCTGGCGGGCGCGGGCAAGGCCTTCTGCGCCGGTCACGATTTGAAGGAGATGCGCGGCAACTACACCAAGTCCTTCCAGCAGGCCCTGTTCCGCCTGTGTGGCAAGGTCATGATGCAGATCGTGAACATGCCGCAGCCGGTGATCGCCCGCGTGCATGGCATCGCCACCGCGGCGGGCTGCCAGCTGGTGTCCATGTGTGATCTGGCGGTGGCGTCCGACGTGGCGCGCTTCGCGGTGTCCGGTATCAATGTCGGGCTGTTCTGTGCGACGCCGAGCGTTGGCCTGTCCCGCAACATGGGGCGCAAGGAAGCCTTCGAGATGCTGGTGACCGGCGACTTCATCGATGCCGCCGAGGCGAAGCGACGCGGGCTGGTCAATCGCGTCGTGCCCATCGAGGAACTCGACGAAGAGGTCGCCAAGCTCACCGCATCGATCTGTGCCAAGTCGCCGGTGGCCATTTCGATGGGCAAGCAGATGTTCTACTCGCAGCTCGAGATGGGGCTGGATGCGGCGTACCAGCAGGCGGCCGAGGTGATGGCCTGCAACATGATGTGCGAGGACGCCGCCGAAGGCATCGACGCCTTCATGGCCAAACGCAAGCCGGTGTGGGCCGGCAGGTAAGCGCAGACCAGACCGTGCTGATCGACACCCATTGCCACCTGGACGCGGCGGAGTTCGACGCCGATCGTGATGCCGTTTTCGATGCGGCCCGGGCGGCAGGGGTGGGCGGTCTGCTGGTTCCGGCAGTCGAGGCAGCCAATTTCTCGAAGGTTGCCAATCTGGCGGCACACCTACCGGAATGCCGCTACGCACTGGGGATTCACCCCATGTACGTGGCTGCGGCGCGGGACACTGACCTGGAGATGCTGCGCGACGGCCTGTCACGGGGCGGGGCAGTGGCGGTTGGAGAGATCGGTCTGGACGGTTTCATCCCGGATGGCGACCTGCCGCGCCAGACGGCATTCTTTGTTGCCCAGCTCAAGCTGGCGCGTGAATTCGACCTGCCGGTGGTACTGCACATCCGGCGAGCGCAGGACCAGATTCTCAAATGCCTGCGTCAGGTGGGTGTGCGAGGCGGCATCGCCCATGCCTTCAACGGCAGCCGACAGCAGGCCGAGGCCTTCATCAAGCTGGGTTTCAAGCTCGGCTTCGGGGGCGCGATGACTTACACGGGGTCGCGGCGCATCCGAGAGCTGGCGGCAAGTCTGCCGCTGTCGTCCATCGTGCTGGAGACCGATGCGCCGGACATTCCTCCCGCCTGGTGTGCTGGCGAGCGTAACGATCCTGCCAACCTGGCGCGCTTTGCACGGGAGCTGGCGGTACTGCGCGGCATCGACGTGGATGCCGTGATCGCTGCAACGGGGGATAATGCGGTTGACGCGATTCCCGGCCTGGCGGACTTGCCGGCTTTCAGGCCTGTTGGGCAGGCGCTGTAGGGCGGTTGCGGGCGATGAGTTGGCGGATGTCGTCCTTCATGCGGGCGATGTCACCGTCGAATTTCTCGCAGTTCATCATCGAGATGCCGAAGACGTAGGCGTAGAGCAGCATGCTGCGGGTTGACGCCTCGTGCATCGGCATGCCGGCGGCGAGGAACAGTTCGCGGGCGCAGCGCAGACGCCAGGCGTCCACTTCCTCGACGATCAGCGCGGCGGCCGGATCCCGGCGAGCCCATTCACGCATCGCGAGTTCGATGAGGATGCCCTTGCGGTTGCGGCTGGCGCTGTACACGTCGATGACGTGAAAGATCTGCGCCTCCTCGTCGCCGGTCGGCCTGGTCTGCTTGACGATGTCGCGGATGCGTCCGTCCTTCCAGGTCTCGAGCACGCCGGAGAGCAGGTCCTGGCGATCCTTGAAGTGCCAGTAGAAGCTGCCTTTGGTCACATGCAGGCGCTTGGCCAGCACTTCGACGCGCACACCGGTGACGCCTTCGTCGGCAAGCGTGTCCAGGGCGGCCTGAATCCAGGCGTCGCGGTCGAGTTGGAGGCGGGGTGGTTTTTCCATACGGTGTAGTATTGACGGGTGCGGTTCCCATACGCTACCGTACGGAAAGTGACAAAGCAAGATGCCTGTGAGAAGCTCGCGGCTTTGCTGGTCCGTCTCCGTGTCGGCACTAGATTGCCGGCGGAAGCGGCGGTCGGAGAACAGGTCTGCCGACGGGAGGTCGAATCATCGATGCCTGCGGCAGATCCAGAATATGGTGGAGAACCTCTACAAATGGAAGGAGCGCAGCATTGAAGATTCTGGTTCCCGTTAAACGCGTCGTCGATTACAACGTCAAAGTACGCGTGAAGAGTGACGGATCCGGCGTGGATATCGCCAACGTCAAGATGTCCATGAACCCGTTCGACGAAATCGCGGTCGAAGAAGCAGTGCGCCTGAAGGAAGCCGGTGTGGCGACCGAGGTGGTGGCTGTCTCCTGCGGCGTCGGCGCCTGCCAGGAAACCCTGCGCACCGCGATGGCGATTGGTGCCGACCGCGGCATCCTCGTCGAGACCGATGTTGAGCTGCAGCCGCTGGCCGTGGCC
>JAFEDK010000008.1:0-307278 GCA_018241665.1 Pseudomonadota bacterium | reverse complement strand
CTGCCGAACATCATGAAGGCCAAGAAGAAGCCGCTGGAAACCGTCAAGCCGGCCGATCTGGGCGTTGACGTGGCTCCCCGCCTGGCGACGCTGAAGGTCGTCGAGCCGGCCAAGCGCAGCGCCGGCGTGATCGTGGCTGACGTGGCTCAGTTGGTCGAAAAACTCAAGAACGAAGCGAAGGTGCTGTAATGACGATTCTGGTTGTTGCCGAGCACGATAATGCGTCCTTGAAGGGCGCAACCCTCAACACCATTTCCGCTGCTGCCAAGCTCGGCGGCGATGTCGCCGTGCTGGTGGCTGGTTCCGCTGCGTCCGCCGCGGTCGAGGCTGCTGCCAAGGTGGCTGGCGTCGCCAAGGTGCTGGTGGCGGATTCCGCCGTTTTTGCCGATCAGGCCGCCGAGAACCTGGCTGCTCAGGTTCTCGCCGTGGTCCAGGCGTCTGCCGGCGCCATCACCCACGTGCTGGCCCCCGCTACCACCTTTGGCAAGAACGTGCTGCCGCGCGTCGCCGCGTTGCTCGACGTGGCTCAGATTTCCGAGATCGTCGCCATCGAGTCCGCCGATACCTTCGTGCGTCCGATCTACGCCGGCAATGCACTGGCTACCGTGAAGTCCGCCGATCCGGTGAAGGTCATCACCGTGCGTACCACTGCCTTCGAGGCGGCGGCTGCGGGTGGTTCGGCTGCTGTTGAGAATGTGACCGCGGTTGCTGATCTGGGCCTGTCCAAGCTGGTCGGCCGTGAGTTGACCAAGTCTGCCCGCCCCGAACTGGGCGCCGCCAAGATCATCGTTTCCGGTGGTCGTGGCGTGGGCAGCGGCGAGAACTACCACAAGCTGCTCGAGCCGCTGGCCGACAAGCTCGGTGCCGCCCTCGGCGCATCCCGTGCCGCTGTCGATGCCGGCTTCGTGCCCAACGACTACCAGGTCGGCCAGACCGGCAAGATCGTCGCCCCGCAGCTCTACCTGGCGGTCGGCATCTCCGGCGCCATCCAGCACCTGGCCGGCATGAAGGACTCCAAGGTGATCGTCGCGATCAACAAGGATCCGGAAGCGCCGATCTTCCAGGTGGCCGACTACGGCCTCGTCGCCGACCTCTTCGAGGCCGTGCCGCAACTGACCTCCGCCGTCTGAGGACGACCGGATCCGGGGCTGGCTGAATGAACTTCGCGCCCGACCTCTTCTCCGCAGGCTGGCACATCTTTGCCTGTCTTTGTGGACTGGGAGCCGGAGCGTGGGTGATCAAGACAGCTCCGTGGCGGCGCCTGCACGATGGGCATCAACTGAATGCCCTGGCGGGCGCCGCCGTCATACTGACCCTGCTGTGGAGCCTGAACGCCGGCGTGTATCCCGGTCTCAACCTTCACATCCTCGGGGCGATGGCCGCCACATTGATCTTCGGGCCGCAACTTGCGCTCGTGGTACTGGCTCTTGCGCTGATCGGCGTAACGCTGAACGGCAGCATCGAGTGGACCGCCATCCCAATCAATTTCCTCGCCATGGGCATCGTGCCGGTGGCGCTGGGCGCCCTGTATTTCCGCCTCGTGGAACGCTGGCTGCCCAAGCATTTCTTCGTCTACATCTTCATCAATGCTTTCATCGGTGCGATGGTGATCGTCCTGATCCAGGGCTTGATCGCATCCCTGATGCTGTTCTCAGCGGGTGCCTATCCGGCTGACAAGCTCCTGTCCGAATATTTGCCGTTCTTCCTGCTGCTGGGCTTCGCCGAGGCCTGGCTGTCGGGCATGGCCCTGACCCTGATGGTGGTCTATCGCCCGGAATGGGTGGCCAGCTTCGATGACAGACATTACCTGATGAACAAATAGCAGTGCCCAGGCCTAATGGCCATCAAAAACCAAATAACAACACCGTGTGGAGAAAAGAACGATGAGCAGCTACAACGCACCGATCCGTGACATGCAGTTCGTCATGAAGGAACTGGCCGGCCTCGACGCCGTGTCGGCCCTGCCGGGCTGCGAGGAGGCGAGCGCCGATGTGGTGGATGCGATCCTCGAGGAAGCCAACAAGTTTGCCAGTGGCGTTCTGGCGCCGCTCAACTGGAGCGGTGACCAGGAAGGTGCCCGTTGGGACAACGGCGAAGTGAGCACGGCGACCGGTTGGAAGGAGGCCTACACGCAGTTCGCCGAGGCGGGGTGGACGGCGCTGGCCTGCGAACCGGAGTTCGGTGGCCAGGGCTTGCCGAAGCTGGTCTCCACCGCGGTGATGGAAATGTGGAAATCGGCCAACATGGCCTTCTCCCTGTGCCCGATGCTGACCACTGGCGCCATCGAGGCCATCAAGCTGTGTGGCAGCGACGAGCAGAAGGCGGCCTATCTGCCCAAGATGGTGAGCGGCGAATGGACCGGGACCATGAACCTTACCGAACCCCAGGCCGGCTCCGACCTGGCGGCGGTGCGTACTCGCGCGGTGCCTCAGGGGGATGGCACCTACAAGATTTTCGGTCAGAAGATCTTCATCACCTACGGTGAGCACGACATGACCGATAACATCATCCACCTGGTGCTGGCCCGCTTGCCGGACGCGCCGGAAGGGGTGAAGGGCATTTCGCTGTTCGTCGTGCCGAAGTTCCTGCTGAAGGCCGACGGTACGCCGGGTGAGCGCAACGACGTACATTGCGTGTCCATCGAGCACAAGCTCGGCATTCATGCCAGCCCGACGGCGGTGCTGGCCTTCGGTGACAAGGGCGGCGCCATCGGTACGCTGGTCGGTGAGGCCAACCGGGGTCTGGAGTACATGTTCATCATGATGAACGAAGCCCGCTTCGCCGTCGGCATGGAAGGTCTGGCGCTGTCCGAGCGGGCCTACCAGCAAGCCCTGGCCTATGCCAAGGACCGCGTCCAGGGCACCGAAGCCGGCGTGCGCGGCGGCCCGAAAGTCAGCATCATCCATCACGCCGATGTGCGCCGCATGCTGCTCAGCATGAAGTCGCAGATTGAGGCCCAGCGTGCGCTGGCCTATGTGGTCGGTGCTGCGACCGACCACGCCCATTATCACGCCGACGCGGCGGTACGGGCCCAGAACCAGGCTTTCGTCGATCTGATGATTCCGGTGGTGAAGGGCTGGCTCACCGAGAGCGCCATCGAGATCACCTCGACCGGTGTGCAGGTGCATGGTGGCATGGGCTTCATCGAGGAAACCGGGGCAGCCCAGCATTTCCGTGATGCCCGCATCACGGCGATCTACGAAGGCACGACGGCGATCCAGGCGAACGATCTGATCGGTCGCAAGATCGCCCGCGAGAGCGGCTTGACCGCCAAGGGGGTGGTGGCCGAGATGCGCAAGGTCGAGGCCCAACTGGCCGAGGCCCCCGGTGACGAATTCGCGGCAATCCGTAAATCCCTCGCTGCCGGCATCGGGGCGGTGGAGGAGGCGGTGGATTACATCGTCGCCACGTTCGGCAAGGACATCAAGGCCGCCTCTGTGGGCTCGGTTCCCTTCCTCAAACTGCTCGGCATCGTGGCTGGCGGCTGGCAACTGGCGCGTGGTGCGCTGGTTTCGGCCCGTCGGCTGGCGGAGGGTGCCGGTGACGCCGCGTTCTACCAGGCCAAGATCACCACGGCGCGTTTCTACGCCGATCATGTGCTGTCCCAGGCGCCTGGGCTTGCCTATGCGGTGGTGAATGGTGCGGCAGGAGCGCTTGCGCTGGAGGAGGCGCAGTTCTGAGTCCCCAGCGCTGACCTTACCCGTTTTGCTTTGCAAGGCCGGCCGTTCCCCCGCCGGGAGCGGCCTTTGCGTTTCTACTGTCATTCGTCTTGCATCAAGGGTACTGGCCGGGAAAAGCCCTTTCAATTGAATGGCATGGGTTTTCGGGCCGGGGAGCGGCTGCCGACGGGGGGGGCTGTCGTCGTTCTGTAATACTTGATGCGCAGTATCCCGGTTTTCCGTGTTTCCGGTGGGCCGGTCCGGGGTGGCCAGATGGGTCTCCAGGGGCGGCTTCGCAATTCATGAGCCCTACGCCTTCGACTTCCACCTTCCTGCCACGCCGCGCGGCGTATGTCTTCAATGGCCAGCTGCAACAGCCGACGACCGTGCGTCAGCTGTCGCGTGCCACGGAGGCCCTGGCGGTGAGCGCCTCCTGCCAATGCGCGCTCGACCGCTTTTTCGTGGATGCCGGCCTGTACGCGCTGCCTGTCGTGGATGAGCAGGGGCGTCCGCTGGCGCTGCTGGATCGCAAGTCCTTCGTCGAGTTCTTCGGGCGTCCATACATCCGGGAGCTGTTCGGCCGCCGAAGCATCGTCGATTTGCTCGCCTACGAGCAGTACGACAGCTCGCCACCGCTGGTGGTGGATGAAGGCAGCACGGTGGAAGACGCGGCACGGATGATCATCGATGCCGGCATGCAGCACATGGTGACAGGCTTCTTGGTTAGCCGGCAGGGGCGCTACGTGGGGGTGGCCAACGGCCACGATCTGCTCAACACGATCACGCAGCGCAAGCAGGCCGAGCTCTATTACCTGGCCCACTACGATGCGCTGACCGGCATTCCCAATCGTGCGCTGCTGGCCGACCGCCTTGAGCAGGCCTGTCTGGAGGCCGACCGAAAGGGCAGCCTGGTGGCCTTGCTGTTCATCGATGTGGATCGCTTCAAGCAGATTAATGATTCCCTCGGCCATAGCGCTGGCGACGAGGTGTTGCGCCGTATTGTGTCGCGCCTGAAGGCGTCCGCACGGCAGGTGGATACCGTGGCCCGGCTGGCCGGGGACGAGTTCGTTGTGTTGATGGAGAATCTGTCCACCCCGGAGCAGGCCGAACTGGTGGCGGACCGGATCGTGGCCTCGATGCAGGAACCGATAGCAATGCTCGGTCACTCCCTGGTGGCCACCGTCAGCATCGGCAGCGCGATCTACCCGCGCGACGATGATCAGATCCACAATCTGCTGAGCAAGGCCGATGCGGCGATGTACGAGGCCAAATCGGCCGGCCGCAACGGCTTCTGTTCCTACACCCCGGAGATGCATACCTACAATCCTGCCAGCATGTCCCTAGAAAGCGAGCTGCGCGGGGCGATCGAGCGGGATGAGCTGGTGTTGTTCTTCCAGCCTCAGGTCGGTCTGACCGACTGCAGGGTGCGCGGGGTGGAGGCGCTGTTGCGTTGGCATCACCCGCGGCGTGGCTTGATTCCGCCCATGCAGTTCATTCCGGTAGCAGAGGAGAGCGGCCTCATCATCCAGTTGGGCGAGTGGGTCCTGCGCCAGGCGCTCGCGCAACTGTGTGCGTGGCAGGGGCAGGGGATGGCACCGCTGCCCGTGGCCGTCAATATTTCGGCGCTGCAACTTCGTCAGAAGGGCTTTGTCGGCTTCCTGATGGCCCAGCTCGCGGAGTTCGCCGTCGAGCCCGCGCTGCTCGAGCTTGAATTGACTGAGACGGTGTTGATGAAGGATGTGGAGGAGGTGCTGCGTACCCTCAACGAAATCAAGGCGCTCGGTATTCGGCTGGCCATAGACGATTTCGGCACCGGTTTTTCCAGCCTCAGCTATCTGCGGCGCTTTCCTATCGATCGCCTGAAGATCGACCAGTCCTTCGTCCGCGATATCGACAGCACGCCGGTGAATGAATCGATCGCTCGGGCCATCGTGGCGCTTGCCAACAGCCTGTCTCTGGAGATCGTTGCCGAAGGAATTGAAAAGCCCGCTGAGGTGGCGGTACTGAGACAAATGCACTGCCATGAAGGGCAGGGCTACCTGTTTTCCAGGCCCATCGAGGCCGCGCGCTTTCCTGCGTGGCTGTCGGCGCACGGCGCCCTCGAGCTGGCTGCTGCCTAGATGCCTTCGCCGTGCTGGCCGCGGATGATCCAGTCCTCGAATTCGGCGACCGGCATGGGTTTGCCGAACAGATATCCCTGGCCATGATTGCAGCCGATGCTGCGCAGGAATTCGAGCTGCTCCAAGGTTTCGATGCCTTCGGCGGTGATCTCGAAACCGAGGGTCTGGCCCAGGCCGACGATGGCCCGGGTGATGGCAACATCGTTCTCGTCGTGGGGCAGATCGGAAACGAAGGCCCGGTCCACCTTCAGGTTGTTGATCGGCAAAACCTTCAGGTAGGCGAGGGAGGAGTAGCCGGTGCCGAAATCATCGACCGCGGTCGTGACGCCGAGATCCTGGATTGCGTGGATCACCTGGCGGGCATGTTCCGGATTTTCCATGATCAGGCTTTCGGTGACCTCCACCTCCAGCACCTCCGGAGGGAGCCCGTGGTGTGCCAGAGCACAGGCCAGCGTATTTACATAGTCGCTGCGTTCGATCTGCAGGGCGGCGACGTTGATGGCGATGCGTCCGGTTTCAAGTCCGTTGCCGCGCCACTGGCTGATCTGCGCGCAGACGGTGTCGAGCACCAGTTCGCCAATCGGGATGATCAGCGCGGTCCGCTCCGCCAGTGGAATGAACTCGGCTGGGGAGATCATCCCGCGCTGGGGGTCCCTCCAGCGCAGGAGCGCTTCGGCACCACTGACCCGGCCGCTGCTGAGGTCCAGCTTGGGTTGATACCAGAGCTCGAATTCCCTTTCCTCCAGGGCGCGCCGAAGCGCTCGTTCGCGGGTCAGCCGGTCCTGAGCCCTGCGTGTCATCTCGGCTTGATAAAAGCGGTAACTGTTGCGCCCGCCTTCCTTGGCACCGTACATGGCGGTGTCGGCATTGCGGACCAGTTCTTCCGATGTACTGCCGTCGGTGGGCGCGATGGCGATGCCGATGCTGGCGGTGACCAGCGCGGCATTGCCATCCAGGTCGAAGGGTTCCTGCAGGGCCTGGAGGATCTTCTTGACTACGGCGATCGCATCGGTGTCTTGTCCGAGATCGCTGAGGATCACGGCGAACTCGTCGCCACCGAGGCGGGAAACGGTGTCTTCGACCCGCAGACAGTGCTTGAAGCGTTCCGCAGCCTGTTGGAGCAGACGGTCGCCGACCGGGTGACCCAGGCTGTCGTTGACGGTCTTGAATCCGTCCAGGTCGAGGATCAGTACTGCAAGCTGCCGGTTGTAGCGGAGCGCGCGATCGAGGTCATGCTGTAGCTGGTGGTGGAACAGGGTCCGGTTGGGCAGGTCGGTCAGCGGGTCATAGTGCGCCAAGCGTTCGAGTTCAGCCTGGGAGTGCTTGATCGCCGAGATGTCCGAAAAAACCGCCACGTAGTTCACATGGTTGCCCTTGTCGTCATTGACGGCATTGATCGTGAGCCATTCCGGGTACAGGGCGCCACTCTTGCGGCGGTTCCAGATTTCGCCGCGCCAGACGCCGGTGCTGCGGAGGGTCTCCCACATGGCCCGATAGAATTCAGGAGGCTGGCGGTCCGAGCGCAGCAGGCGGGGGCTCTGGCCGATCGCTTCGTCGGCGCTGTAGCCGGTGATGTCGGTGAAGGCGCGGTTGACCGACAGGATCGTGCTGTGGGCATCGGTGATCATCACGGCATCGGCAGTGTTGGCCATGACGACGCCTGCCAGCCGTAGTTGCTCGGTGGTCTGCTTGATCTCCGTGATGTCGGTGGAGATGCCGAGGATGGCGTGCGGCTGCCCGTCGGGGCCGGGGAGCGGGCACTTGGTCGTCAGATAAGTGCGCTCCTGGCCGTGGTCGTCCAGTTGTTCTTCGAAGCGCATGGCGCTTCCGTTTGCCAAGACTGCCAGATCGTTGTGGCGTTGCTGCTGTGCGAGTTCCATTGGCTGGAAGTGCTCCCGCGGCATCCCCTGCATGGTGTTCAACCGGGATCCGACGGCCGCCTCGAAACAGCGGTTGGACCACTGCAGACGCCCGTCCTTGTCGAACAGGTAGATCAGGGATGGGGCATGGTCGACGATGGTCTGCAGCAGTGCCTGCTGCAGACCAAGTGCTTCCTCGGTGGCCTTGTGTTCGGTGATTTCCCTGGAGAGACTCTCGTTTCTCTGCCGGATCAGGCGATTGCGACGCATCAACTGGGCAATGAAGAACAGCACCAGGACCGTGTTGGCAATCGAGATCAGGAACAGCTGGGAGCGGAGCGGAGACTGGCTGGGCCAGCCGTCGAGAGGGACCGCGGAAAGTTGCCAGACGCCTCCCGGGACGGTGACGGCAAGATTGACCGGATTGTCGTCTAGGACGGTGTCGTCGCCCCAGATGATTTCACCGGCGCTGCCGAGTCCGTCCCTGCCGCGGAGGCTCAAGCGCAGGGTGCTTTCGTTGGTGATTCCGCTGGCGCGTATGAGGCCATCCAGATTTGCAACGATGGACATCGTCCCCCAGTAGTGTCGCTCGTCGGCTGACGTGGTGAAGATGGGGTGACGGTAGATCAGTCCGTAGCCGCCCTGAACGAGCTTCACCGGGCCGGCCAGCAGCGCGTGGCCGCTTTCCCGGGCGCGGAGGATCGTGGCGTACTGTTCCGGGATCTGAGCGAGGTTCGCTCCCAGGGCTGCGTCGTTCCCCTCGAACGGGTAGATCTTCCGGATCACATCGTCGGGAAGCAGGGCGACATTGCGGATATGTGGAGAGGCCGCGATGGCCATTTGGGCCATGCCGGAAAAATGGGTCGCCTGAATATCGCCGTCGATGCTCAGGATTTGCGCAATACCTTCGGCTGCTCCGAACGTGCTGCGGACCTGTCCTTCGAGCATCGCGCTGACGCGGGCCAGCTCGGTCGTCGCTTTGCTGCGGGCGTCGCTCGCCTGCCGCTCGGCGTCCAGGTAGCCGAGCAGGAACGAGAGAAGAACTCCACCGATTCCGGCAACGAGGAGCAGCAAATATGTAGTGGGCGCATGCTGGCTGGCGAGCCACCGTACAGCTTCCTTGCCACGCGGAATGTTGGCCATGCTCCCTCAGCGTCCGGCAAGGGAGCCGGGCGGATATCAATAACGGTCGGTCGCGCAGGCGTTTACGCGCTGCATCCATTGCCGGGAGCGATAGACGGCTCGTCAGCGGCGGCAGAGACTAACCTTGATGGGGCATTTCCACAACTCAGAAAGGGGTATCACCGTGACGTGATCGAAGTTTGAGGTGCCACTGGCGTGGGCGTTATCGGCTTAGCTCGGGAAAGCGCCACAACCATAACCAGGCAACCAGGAGTTGAATGACGATGGTGAGGGTCCAGGTCCCGGTTACATAACAGCAGGCTGCTGGCAATACGACTTCGAGCAACTGTTCGCAGAGGATGCCGAGGACGAAGAAGAACAGCGTTAGAAACACCCATTTGGCGACGAATCCAGGCAGGTGGTGAATGCCCATGCGCCGGTTGTAGCGATAGTTTTGTTGTCGTTCGAGCAGGGTGCCGCGACTTACGTCCCGGAAGTAGGGGAAGGGCCAGAGGTAGCGATACAGGAGACGCCAGATACCCTCCTGGCGCTCGGCAGAAGTCCTGTTCATCATTGCTCTCCCGTGCGGCGCGTATGCGGCAATCGGCTGCATCAGTGTGCGCTGCTTTGCCGATGGATGGAAGAGCTGTGATTGCGGACTTGAAAACAAAAAGAGCCGGTCGAATGACCGGCTCTTTGAATTTTGGTGCCCAGAAGAGGACTCGAACCTCCACGCCTCGCGGCACTAGTACCTGAAACTAGCGCGTCTACCAATTTCGCCATCTGGGCAGCGAAGATTGCCATTATAGGCGATCTTTTTTTTAACGCAAGTTCTTTTTGAACTTTTTTGCGTGAGCTATATCAAATAAATACTTTGACTAGCTTGCAAATTAAAAGCCGGCCAATTGACCGGCTTTATTAATCTTGGTGCCCAGAAGAGGACTCGAACCTCCACGCCTCGCGGCACTAGTACCTGAAACTAGCGCGTCTACCAATTTCGCCATCTGGGCAACGAAAGCGCTATTATAGAACAAGTTGATCCCGATGCAAGCCATTCAAGAGAACTTTCCTGCAGTGAGAAACGAGACGAGCCCGCTTTCAGCCTGTTCCAATGCATTGCGCTTTGAACAAACAAACAAAAAGCCAGTCGAATGGACTGGCTTTTGTAATTCTGGTGCCCAGAAGAGGACTCGAACCTCCACGCCTCGCGGCACTAGTACCTGAAACTAGCGCGTCTACCAATTTCGCCATCTGGGCAACGAGCCGAGAATTATAGAGTAGAAATTATCCGTGTCAATATCTAAATCAAAAAACACAAAAAAACTGAGCAAGCTGCGCCGCAGCGATCCCTTCTTCGAGCGCGAGTGCCAGAAGTACGACTTCCCGCTGCCGAGCCGGGAATTCATCATGCAGACGCTCGCCGAGCACGGCGTTCCGCTGGCGTTTGCCGATCTGGCCACCGCGCTGGACATCCTGCCGGTCGAGCTCGAGTTCTTCGAGCGTCGCATGTTTGCAATGGAGCGGGATGGCCAGGCCATGCGCAACCGGCGTGGCGACTATCTGCTGCCGTCCAAGGCTGACCTGATCCGCGGCACCGTGCAGGGGCATCCGGATGGTTACGGCTTCGTCGTGACGGACGAGGAGGGGCCGGATGTCTTCCTGAGCCCCAACGAGATGCGAGAGGTTCTCCACGGCGACAGGGTGATGGTCCGTCTGGCCGGTACCGATCGGCGTGGGCGGCCGGAAGGCAAGATCGTCGAGGTGCTGGAGCGTGCAAATACGCGCATCGTCGGCCGCGTGCTGGTCGAGCATGGTGTGGCCCGCGTGGTGCCGGAGAACCGGCGCATCGCACAGGAAGTCCTGCTGGCTCCGGGGGGCAAGAAGAAGGTGACGGCCGGGCAGGTGGTGGTGGTCGAACTGATCGAGCAGCCCACCCGCTATGCGCAGCCGATCGGCCAGGTGGTCGAGGTGCTTGGCAACTACGCGGATCCCGGCATGGAGATCGAGATCGCCCTGCGCAAGCATGAGCTGCCCTTCGAGTTCTCCAAAGCCGCCAAGGAGCAGGCCCGGCGCCTGCCCGACAAGGTGCGCAAGATGGACTGGAAGGGCAGGGAAGACCTCACGGCCTTGCCCCTGGTGACCATCGACGGCGAGACGGCGCGGGACTTCGACGATGCCGTCTACTGTGAGAAACAGGGGCGTGGCTTCCGCCTCGTGGTGGCGATCGCCGACGTGTCCCATTATGTGACTGTCGGTTCGGCGCTGGATGGAGAAGGCTACGAGCGTGGCAATTCGGTTTACTTCCCGCGGCGGGTGATCCCGATGCTGCCGGAGAAACTGTCCAACGGACTCTGTTCGCTCAATCCGCAGGTGGAGCGCCTGTGCATGGTGTGCGACATGGCGATCTCCCAGACCGGGGCGATCAAGCAGTACCGCTTTTACCCTGCGGTGATGTTCTCGAAGGCGCGCTTGACCTACAACCAGGTGGCGGCTGCGCTTTACGAGCAGGAGCCGGCTGCGATCGACAGTGTCGGCGAACTGCTGCCCCATCTGCAGAACCTGGACAAGCTGTTCCGCGTGCTGCTGAAGGCACGGGCCAAGCGGGGGGCGATCGACTTCGAGACCCAGGAAACCCGGATGATCTTCGACGACAACGGCAAGATCGAGAAGATCGTGCCGGAGAGTCGTAATGACGCGCACCGCCTGATCGAGGAGTGCATGCTGGCGGCCAATGTGTGTGCATCGGAATTCCTGAGCTCCCATGAGCATCCGGCCCTGTACCGGGTGCATGAGGGACCGACGCCGGAGAAGCTGGCCAAGCTGCGGGACTTCCTGGGTGAGTTCGGTCTGCAACTGGGCGGGGGCGAGGAGCCTCATGCCTCTGATTACGCGAAGTTGCTCGAAAAGATTCAGGATCGCCCGGACCTGCAGCTGCTGCAGACGGTGATGCTGCGTTCCCTGCGTCAGGCGGTTTATAGCCCGGACAACGTAGGGCACTTCGGGCTCGCCTACGAGGCCTACACCCATTTCACATCGCCGATCCGCCGCTATCCGGATCTGCTCGTCCACCGGGCGATCAAGGCGGTGCTGGCGGGTGAGCAATATACGCCGGCCCAGGAGGGGGGCGTCTGGGACGAGATCGGTCTGCACTGTTCCATGACCGAAAGGCGCGCGGATGAAGCCGACCGTGACGTGGAGAACTGGCTCAAGTGCTATTACATGCAGGACCGCATCGGCGAGGAGTTCGACGGCAGCGTCTCGGCGGTGGTACCTTTCGGCCTCTTTGTCGCCCTCGACGACGTCTTTGTCGAAGGCCTCGTGCACATCTCCGACCTGGGTAGCGACTACTTCCACTTCGACGAGGCGCATCACGCGCTGGTCGGCGAGCGGACCGGCGAGCGCTATCGCTTGTCCGACCGGGTGCGCATCCAGCTGGTACGGGTCAATATGGAAGCGAGCAAGATCGACTTCCGTCTGATCCAGGGGCCGCAGCGGCCGACCGAGCGGGTTGGCAAGACCGAACGTGAACGGGCGGCCGTGACTGCTGCCGTGCCCGCCGCCGAGACTTCCCCTGCGTCGGCCAAGCCTCGTCGGCGCGTCGTGAAGAGTGAGGTGCCGGTGGCTGTCGCAGCGACGCCCGGTGTCGGTGCGAAGAAAAAAACCGGAGGCAGTGCCAAGGAAGCGGCGCCGTCCAAGCCCGGCAAGTCGAAGGCAGGCAAACCCTCCAAGAAGACCAAGGCCGCCAAGCCGCGCAAGAGCGCAGCTGGCGGAGCAAAGAAGAAAGTGAAAGCTCGTGTCTGATCAGTCCAATTCCCGCCTCATTTATGGTTTCCATGCGGTGCTTGCCAAGCTCCGCCATGACCCGGAAGGTATCTTTGAAATCTATACCGATGCGCAGCGCAACGACGCCCGGGCTCGGGATCTGTTGCGTCATGCCGAGCAACTGGGGGCGCGGGTCATTCCGTCCGAAGGCGAGCGTCTCGACAAAATGGTCGGAACCCGCCGGCATCAGGGCGTCGTGGCCCGTGTCGACTCCCGTCGGAAGGAGCTCAAGCTGCCCGATGTTCTCGATGGCCTGACCGAACCCGCCTTGCTGCTGGTGCTCGACGGCATCCAGGATCCCCATAATCTCGGGGCCTGCCTACGGGTTGCCGATGCAGCGGGTGCGCACGCAGTCATTGCGCCCAAGGACAAGGCGGTCGGCCTCAATGCCACCGCGGTGAAGGTGGCCAGCGGGGCTGCTGACACGGTGCCCTACATTACGGTCACCAATCTGGCTCGGGCCCTGCGGGAAATGCAGGAGGCGGGCGTGTGGGTGCTGGGGGCTGCCGGGGAGGCTGAGAAGTCCATCTATACCGTAGACCAGAAGGGGCCGACTGCCTGGGTTCTTGGTGCCGAAGGGGATGGTTTGCGACGACTGACCCGCGAAACCTGCGACGAACTCGTGCGCATCCCGATGTACGGGACCGTCGAAAGCCTGAATGTGTCTGTGGCCAGCGGCCTCTGCCTGTTCGAGGCTCGTCGCCAGCGCAGCGCGGCTTGAGCATGAAGATCGGCTACCGGGAGGCCCGCCGTCTGCTACGTCAGTGCAGCAGCGGGGCTCTCGGTTCCCATTCGGTCACCGAGCCGGGGTTTCCCTACGTAACCCTGTTGCCTTATGTGCTGGATGACGAGTGCCGGCCGCTGTTCCTGCTGAGCGATCTGGCCGAGCATACGCGCAACGTGAAGGCTGATCCGCGGGTTAGCCTGCTCGTCGCCGATGGGGTCGGCGGACCGCAGCAGCAAGCGCGCATGACTTTGCTCGGACGGATGACTGCAGTGGAGCTGGATGGGGCGGAGCGTGAGCGTTTCCTGCGTTACAGCCCTGAGTCCGAGGATTTTCTGGCGTTTGGGGATTTCCGGTTTTACCGTCTGGATCCCCTCAAGGTCCGTTTCATTGCCGGTTTCGGGAAGATGGGCTGGAGCGAGGCCGAGGCCTTTCCGCGTGGTCTTGGCGGGGCGGATGAGCGGGTGCTGTTGAGGCGCCTGGTCTCGCGCGCGCCGGTTGGCGTCGAACTGCTCGGCATCGACTGGGAGGGTGTCGATGTCCGCGTTGGTGGCGTCTTTCGGCGCCTGGATCTCGATGCACCGCTACCGCCTTCCCTGGAAAAGCTGGAGGCGGTCGTGGGTGCGGTGCTCGATAGCCTGTCGGGCGATCCGTCAGGATTGCCCGGGAACCTCGCCTGACTTCAGTCCACCCGGTTGAGCTTGTCCATGTACTGTTTGGTGAAGACCCGGTCTGGCAAGTCCTTGGGCGTCATCTGGGAGTAGCGCAGTACCGAGGCCTCGCCCTTCTTGAGTGCATCTTCCATGATCAGTTGGGTGGGGCGTACGCGGCCGCCAAGGCTCTGATATTTTTCGTACTTGCAGACTTTCAGCAGGCGGTCGGACAGGGAGTAGAACTCCGCCCGGTGGGGCCAGTTGTTCGACTGGCGTACCCAGTACAGCACCTTTGCATACGTGACTCCCCGGTCGACGGCGGCGAGTTCAAGCACGTACATCTTTTCCCCATCGATCGTTTCCGTGCGCAGGATCTTTGGTTCGTAGTCGCCGGCGAAGTTGGCGCGCGCCAAGTCTCCGTTGGCAACCTGGCCGGTCAGGCGTTGGGCGAGGGAGAGCCGCACAGGCTGTGAGACGTTGGGCATGAAGACCCACAGGTCGCGGCCGCGCATCAGCATGGCCTGGCCCTTGTCGCTGGCCGGCTCCAGTGTCTGGACGATGGTGTTCTCGTTGCCTTTCGAGAGGATCCGGTACTTTCGCTCTTCTGCCTGCTCGCCGGGCGTGCTCGAGTTGATGTCGATGACCACCTGGAAGCCGTCGCGGGGGAAGCGCACTTCGTCGGCCTTGGCGACGACGCTGCGGGCGAGTTCCGCGTCATCGGCATGGGATATTCCGCTGCCGCAGAGGGCTGTGCCTGCAAGGGCGAGCGCTGCACAGCGCGCCAGAATGTGAGGAAGGGAAAATTTAAGGCTCATAATGTTATCCTTGAAAAGCAAACAACATAGACTCGCGCACCGATGCCAATTATTCGTATTGACAACGTAAGCAAGGTTTATCAGCTCGGTGAGCAGGAAGTGACAGCTCTTGAGGGGGTGTCCTTGACGGTTGAGCCTGGTGTGTTCATGGCGATTGCCGGTCCTTCAGGGAGCGGAAAGTCGACGCTTCTCAATATCATGGGATGCATCGATACGCCAAGCAAGGGTACGGTGGAAATCGAGGGCAAGGATGTCTCCGGCCAGACTCCGGACGAACTGGCCGGGGTCAGGGCTAGGACCATCGGCTTTATTTTCCAGACCTTTAATTTGTTGCCGGTGCTGTCTGCCGAAGAGAACGTCGAGTACCCCCTGCTGCAGATGCCGGAAATTTCAAAGGAAGAGCGGCAGGACCGGGTCGCTCACTACATGTCGATGGTGGGCCTGGGCAAGTACGCCCGCCATCGCCCGAACCAGCTCTCTGGTGGCCAGCGCCAGCGCGTGGCGATCGCCCGGGCGCTGGTGACGAACTCACGGGTCGTGCTGGCGGACGAGCCCACGGCCAACCTCGACCGGCGAACCGGGGAGAGCATCCTCAACCTGATGCGCGATATCAATCAGAACTCGGGCACGACCTTCGTCTTCTCCACCCACGACAAGCGGGTGATGAACCGTGCGGATCGCCTGGTGCGCATGGAAGACGGGAAGATCACGGCTCTCGGCCTGAAGCGGGACGGGGCGTGGATCTTCGTGCAGGATCGTCGGACGCCGGGTGACGACCCCGATATTTGATCCATTTAGACAATAGAAAAGAGGGGAAGGTGATGAGATTCACGTTGAAACCCGGCAACCTCGGGTTGGCTTTGACGTGCCTGCTGGCAGGTGGGCATGCGCTTGCCGCCGATGCGGATCTCGGTCTGGACGATGATCTCGAGGGGTCACAGTCTGTCCAGACGAGCGGCCACCTGCAGTTCGATCTGGCCCGGACTTACGCCAGGCCTGAGCACTGGTCGATGGCGCGTGGACGTGCCGAATTGGCGGCCCAAGGGGGCGGAGCGGGCTTCAAGTGGAAGATCTCCGGGCGGGCCGACGCCGATGCTGTCTTCGGGATCGATTCCGGCATCTATCCGGATCAGGTCAGGCGGGACCAGCAGTACGAGTTCAGTTTCAGGGAAACCTTCGTCGACTTTTCCGCTGGGGACGTGGATTTCCGCATTGGCCGCCAGCACATCGTCTGGGGGGAAATGGTCGGACTGTTTTTCGCCGATGTGGTGTCTGCGCGGGACCTGCGCACTTTCTATCTGCCTGACTTCGAACAACTCCGGATTCCCCAGTGGGCAGCCCGGGCTGAATATTATTTCGGCGATACGCACGCCGAACTCGTATGGATTCCGGTGCCGAGTTACGACAAGATCGGCAAGCCCGGCGCCGAGTTCTATCCCTTGCCGAAGGGTGCCAATGTGCGGGGGGAGGTCAAGCCGGACTCCTCGCTTGGTAACACCAACTGGGGCGGGCGATTGTCCCGTCTGGTCGGGGGGTGGGATCTGTCGGGCTTCTACTATCGCAGCGAGGACGTGGCTCAGACCTTCTACATGGTGGGTGCCAACGAGTTTGAGCCGCGCCATGAGCGAATCAGCCAGGTGGGCGGAACCCTGGCCAAGGATTTTGGCGACTTCGTGCTGAAGAGTGAGGTCGTACATAGCCGCGGCCGCAAGTTCACCAGTTACAACCCGACCGCGCAGTTTGGGCTGGTGGCGCAGAACACCGTGGATTACGTCGTGGGGGTCGATATCCCCGCGTTCAAGGATGGCCGGGTGAATCTCCAGTATTTTGCCCGTCGCATGCTGGATCACGACCCTTTCACTGGCCTGGAGCGTACCGAGGCTGGCGGGAGCATTCTCCTGAACACCAAGATCACCAAGGCCTGGGAGGCCGAGGCCTTGCTGGTGTCGATGTTCAGTCGCACGGACTACATGTTCCGACCCAAGGTGATCTGGTCTGCCTCGAAGAGCTGGAAAATGACCTTTGGCGCCGACATCTTCGGAGGCAAGCCCGAAGGGCTGTTTGGTCGATATGACCAGCAGGATCGCGTCTATACGGAGGCGCGGTGGTATTTTTGAGGCGGCAGGAGCAGCAGTCGTGCAATCGGCATGCGCTTGAGCAGCTACGCATCGCCCACGGGGAAAATGGCACGGGCATGCGGCCTTTCTCCCATGGCGTGATGTTTTTCTCCGGGTTGGCCTTGTGGGCTGCCGTAATATCGGCTCGTTATCATTGGATGGCTGAGGGTTGGCCGAATTGAGGGGAAGTACCTTATGAAACGTGTTTTCACGATGGGTGTGCTGGCATGTGTCGCCGCAGGTCTGGTGGGCTGCGCTACAACCTATCCGCCCGCTCCGGCAACCGTCACGAATAGCGATTACAACTATCTGATCGGCCCCGGTGATTCGGTCAATATCGTCGTGTGGCGCAACCCCGAGTTGTCCATGTCGGTACCCGTGCGTCCTGATGGCAAGATCACGACCCCGCTGGTCGAGGACCTTCCGGCTGCCGGCCGGGATTCGACGGCGCTGGCGCGGGAAATCGAGAAGGCGCTGGCCAAGTACATCCGCGATCCGGTCGTCACGGTCATCGTTACCGGCTTCGTGGGTCCTTTCTCCGAACAGATCCGAGTACTCGGTGAGGCGGCCAGGCCGCAGACGCTACCCTATCGGCAGCAGATGTCCCTGCTCGACGTGATGATTGCCGTTGGTGGCATCACCGATTTTGCTGACGGCAATCATGCGACCCTGCTGCGTACCGCTGAAGGCAACAAGCAATACACGGTTCGAATCAAGGACCTCGTAAGGCGTGGCGATGTGTCCGCCAACGTGGAAATGAAGCCGGGTGATGTGCTGATCATTCCCCAGAGCTGGTTCTGATCCGTTTCTTGATGTGACCTCCCGGGATGGCCCGGGAGGTCAGTTTTCGGAATTTCCTGATGGAAGACATTCTTCGACAGCTGTCGATCGTCCTGCGTAGCATGTGGCTCTACCGTTGGTGGGGGCTGGCCGTCGCGTGGATCGTTGGGCCGATTGCGGCCGCCACGGTGTATTTGTTGCCTGACCGCTATGAGTCGTCGGCGCGGGTGTATGTAGATACGCAGTCGATTCTCAAGCCGCTGATGTCGGGTCTGGCGGTGCAGCCGAACGTCGATCAGCAGATCAGCATCCTGAGCCGTACGCTCATCAGTCGTCCAAACGTGGAGAAGCTGATCCGCATGGCCGACCTCGATCTTGCCGTGAAAAGCAAGGAGGACCGGGAAGTCCTGATTACCAAGGTCACCAAGGCCCTGGAAATTCGTGTGGCGGGACGCGACAACCTTTACACCCTGGTCTATACGGATACCGATGCCGAGCGCGCCAAGCGCGTGGTGCAGTCGCTGGTTTCCATGTTTGTGGAGTCGGGGCTTGGCGACAAGCGCAAGGACTCCGACTCCGCCCGCAAGTTCATCGATGAGCAGATCAAGAGCTATGAGCAGAAGCTCGAGGAGGCGGAGAACCGCCTGAAGGAATACAAGCTGCGCAACATGAACACGATCGGCGGGGGGCGCGACTACTTCGCAAAGATGAACGAGGCCAACGAGCAGCTGAATCAGGCGCGCCTGGCCCTGAGGGAGGCGGAGAATTCCAGGGACGCCCTGAAGCGTCAGATCACAGGGGAAGATCCGGTCCTGCTGCCTGAAAATCCGTCAGGTGCGGCGCTGGCTACCGTGTCGGTTCCCGAGCTGGATGGACGTATCGATACGCTCAAGAAGAGCCTTGATACGCTGCTGCAGAAGTACACCGATCAGCACCCCGATGTGGTCGGCGCGCGGAAGATGATCGAGACCCTGGAGGCCCAGAAGGCCAAGGAGGTTCAGGCCCGGCGGAAAGCTGCTGCGGCTGGCGGCGCCACTGCTGCCGCGACGTCCGTCAATTCGAACCCGGTCTATCAGCAGCTGAAGATGTCCCTGGCCGAGTCAGAGGCGAACGTGGCTTCCCTGAAGGCGCGGGTCGAGGAATATGAGAACCGGGTCAAGATCCTGGCATCATCGTCGCGCATGCTGCCCCAGATCGAAACGGAGCTGACCCAACTGAATCGCGACTACGACATCAACAAGCGTAATTACGACGCGCTGGTGGCCCGTCGTGAGTCGGCCTCCATGGCGGTCGAAATGGGGGCAACGTCCGGTGTGGCGGATTTCCGGCTGATCGATCCTCCGACCGTGCCCAGCAAGCCGACGGCGCCGAACCGTTTGCTGCTGATGCCGGCGGGCGGCATCGTTGCCCTCCTGCTTGGTGCGGCGGTGGCCTTCCTGATGAGCCAGATTCGTCCGACCTTTGCGGATACGCACGCCTTGAGGGATACAACCGGCCTGGCCGTCCTTGGTTCGGTGAGCCGGCTGGCTGACGCCGATTGGCTGCACAAGCAGCGTCGCGGAAAAATCGCCTTTCTGATCGGCGTGGCCACGCTTGTCGGCCTCTTTGCGGCGATGACGGTCTCGTTAATGTTGGTCAGGATGGCTTGAGGGTAGAACATGAGCATCATCGAGAAAGCCGTCGAGCGGCTTGAACAACTCCAGAAAGCCGGTGCCGCCGCAGAGCCCCAGACCGAAGTGCAGGATGCCGTGACGGCACAGGCAGCAGCTGCTGATGTGCCGCCGCCGGCGGTCGCGGCGGCCCCGTCAGTTGAAACGCAGAAGCCGGCGAGTCCGTCACCGGCTCCCATGAGCACACCCGCCAATAGCGACCGTTACGTCGAGATCGATCTGGACCGCCTGAACTCTTTGGGCATCGTGACCCCGAATGCGCCGCGCTCCCTGATCGGTGACGAATACCGGATCATCAAGCGTCCGCTCCTGCGCAACGTGCAAGGCAAGAGCGCGGCCGAGGTCAAGAATGCCAATCTGATCATGGTGACGAGTTCTCTTCCCGGCGAAGGAAAGAGCTTCAGTTCGATCAACCTGGCAATCAGCATGGCGATGGAGCTCGATCACACGGTCCTGCTGATCGACGCCGACGTTTCTCGGCCGTCCGTGCTGAATGTGCTGGGCCTGCCGCCGCGCAAGGGCCTGATGGATGTCATGACGTCGAAGGACGTCGAACTGGGTGACGTCCTGCTCAGGACCAACATCGAGAAGTTGAGTCTCCTGCCGGCGGGCACGCCCCATCCCCGGGCTACCGAATTGCTGGCCAGTGATGCGATGAACAATCTGCTTGCGGAATTGGCCGAGCGCTACTCGGACCGGATCATTGTGTTCGATTCACCGCCCCTGCTCGTCACCACGGAGTCCCGGGTTCTGGCGACGCACATGGGTCAGATCGTGATGGTCGTCGAAGCCAACAAGACCACCCGTGCGGCTGTCAAGCAGGCCTTGGCGACGATCGACTCCTGCCCGGTGCGTCTGATGCTGCTGAACAAGACCCAGCATGCTAGCAGTGATTCCTATGGCTATGGTTATGGGTACGGTTATGGCTATGGTTACGGCTATGGGCATGGATCGAAGGAGAACACGTGAGAGTTCGCCGTCAATCCACGCACACGCTGCTCCTGTTTCCCTGCTGCCTGACGACACTCGCTCTTTCCATCAGCGGTATTGCTTCTGCGCAACAGCTGCCCTCCCTGTCTGATCCTGCGGCATCCGGCAGTGGCGGCGGGGCACAGGCTGGTGCGGCGGCCGGCGGGGCGCAGCCTGGGGCTGCGCGTGGCCTGACGATTGTTCCGTCCCTACGGGTGACCGAGACCGTTACGGACAATGTCTTGTTGGCCAAGAGTTCCGAGGCGCGTTCGGACTACATCACACAGATCAGTCCAAGTCTCAGTGTCGCGTCCAGGAGCGGTGCCGTGCAGGGAAGCCTGCAGGCCATGTTCAATGGCACTTTCTATGGTGAGGATCAGAGCCGCAACCGTGGTTTCCTCACGATGCGTGGCGCGGGGCGGGTCGAAGCGTGGAAGCAGCATGGCTTCATCGACCTGAACGCGTCGGTGAGTAGGGAGACCATTTCGGCCTTCGGCCCCCGACCTGGAGACTCCGTCACGGGGACGGGCAATCTTAGTGAGGTCCGCAATTTCATGGTGGCCCCGTACTGGGTCCAGCGCTTTGGCGTGAACGGCAATGCGGAGTTGCGTTACCTGTTCAGCGAGACGGATTCTTCCACGGGCGCGTTCAAGCAGTCGACGCGTAATGTCGTGTCGTTCAACGTTGGCGATCCTGCTGCGTTCGGCAATCTCGGCTGGAGCGTGGTGGGTTCCGATAGCGTCATGAGCACGTCCGGCCGGCGCGATCTGAAGCAGCAGAGCGTCCGCCTGACGGGCTTGGCGCGGCCTGGAGCCTCGTTGCAGCTGCGTTTGATCGGTGGGGTCGAGAGCAATAACATCCGTACCGTCGATACCCAGCAGTCGAGCATTTACGGCTTGGGCGCCGACTGGACCCTGAGTCAGGCAACGAAGGTCAGTGCGCTCTGGGAAGATCGTTACTTCGGCCCTGGGGTCCTGATTTCGGCTGACCACCGCAGCCCCTTGTATGCAGTCAATTTGCGGTACTCGAGGGACGTCATGTCCACCAGCCAGGCCCTGGCTGCGATTTCAGAGGTGGATACCTACGAACTCCTGATGTCCTTGGCCAAGAACAGCCACCCCGATGCCGTCGAGCGTGACGCCTTTGTGCGCCAGTTCATTGCCGATCGTGGCCTGCCCGATAATATTGGGGTCAGCCAGTCAGTCCTGTCCAACGGGCTGTTTCTGGACAAGCGCTTGCGCGTGGGCCTGAGCTTGCTGGGTGCGCGCAATACCCTGGTGTTTTCGGCCTTTCACTCGGAGCGGGACCGCCAGACAGAACAGTCGTTCTCGGTTTTCGGCGGTGACTTCCAGAACTCAAACCGGATCAGGGAAGTGAGTGGTTCGGTGACGCTGAGTCACTCGATCAACCCGCGGCTGTCGACGAATATCGGGTTGACGCTCTCCAACAGTCATCGTGATACCGGTGATGCCACCCTTGCCCAGACCAGCCGCATGCGCCGGGTGAACGCGGGGATCGTCAGCAAGTTCTCGCAACGGGCCAATGGCATGTTGAGCTTCCGGAGCCTCAAAGGGGACGGAGCCACCAATTACAGCGAGAACGCAGCCATCGCAACGGTTGCCATCACATTCTGATTCTCCTATATGTACGAAGCCCATTTCGGTTTGAAAGGGAAGCCCTTTCAACTCAATCCGGATCCCAGTTTCTTTTACGGCAGCCGCGGTCACCGTCGGGCGATGGCGTACCTGGAGTACGGACTCCATCAGAATGAAGGGTTCATCGTCATCACAGGCGAAGTCGGTGCGGGCAAGACCTTGCTGGTGCGCAGCCTTCTGGAGAAACTCGATCCGGGCAAGATCGTTGCTGCGAACCTGGTCAGCACCCAGATTGACGCAGACGACATCCTGCGCCTCGTCGCAGCCTCGTTCGGCATTCCCAGCAGGAACCTGTCAAAGAGTGACCTCCTGCTGGCGATCGAGGCCTTTCTGGTTTCCATGACAGCTCAGGGCAAGCGTGCGCTGCTGATCGTGGACGAGGCGCAGAACCTGACCCAGCGTGCAGTTGAAGAGTTGCGCATGCTGTCCAACTTCCAACTGGAAGATCACGCCTTGCTGCAGAGTTTCCTGGTCGGCCAACCAGAGTTCCGGACGATCATGCAGAGTCCGGAGATGGTTCAGCTTCGCCAGCGCGTTATCGCGTCCTATCACCTTGGTCCCCTTGACGTTCAGGAGACCCAAGCCTATGTGGAGCATCGGCTGACTTGTGTCGGGTGGAGCGGGAATCCCGCCTTCGAGCCCGAGGCAATGAAGGGCATCTTCCAGAACAGCCAGGGGATTCCGCGTCGCATCAATGCCCTGTGCGACCGGATCATGCTGGCGGCCTTCCTGGGTGAGCAAAGGCGCATTTCAAGCGAGACCGTCGAGCAGACGGCGGCCGAGATGCGCGAAGAGCAGGTGGTGCCCGACAGTGGCGTGGGGGCAGACCTTGCCAGAGCCGTCGGGCAAACGCCGACAGGAGTCGATCTGCAACGCATCCTGGCCAATCCCCAGGCTGCGCGTGCCTTGGCCGAGATCGGACCGGGCTACGATGCGGCGCGTATCGAGGAGCGGCTCGCCCTGCTGGAGCGGACCTTGTCAACAACTCTGAACGCGTTGACCCAGTTGATCGGGACGGCGCAACAGGCCTCCAGGCCGGAAAATGACGTGGGTTCAAAATGAGTGTTGCTGGTGAGCCCCGTGTCCGGAATGCGTTGACCATCGATGTGGAGGACTATTTCCAGGTCTCTGCACTGGCTTCCCATTTCCCCAAGGACGCCTGGGAAAACACGCCGTGCCGCGTGGAGCGTAATGTCCAGCGGATCCTCGAAATGCTCCGTGAACAAGGGGCGAAGGCCACCTTCTTTACCTTGGGGTGGGTCGCGGAACGCTATCCGGCGCTGATCCGGCTGATCGCTGAGGAGGGACATGAACTAGCCAGCCACGGATATGGCCACGAACGGGCCAGCGCGCAAACGCCGGAGGCATTTCTCGCCGACATCACGCTGGCCAAGGTCGTGCTGGAGGATATCGCCAGTTGCGAGGTGAAGGGGTACCGGGCGCCGAGCTTTTCCGTCGGAGCTTCAAACCCCTGGGCCCACGGGTGTATCGAGGAGGCCGGGTACCGTTACAGTTCGAGCGTATATCCGGTCAAGCACGACCACTATGGCGTGCCGGATGCACCCCGTTTCCCGTATGTGGTCGGGGACGGGCTGGTGGAGATTCCCATCAGCACGGTTCGTCGTCTCGGCCGTAACTGGCCGGTGGGCGGCGGAGGCTATTTCCGGCTCTTGCCCTACCCGGTTTCTGCCTGGGGCATCCGGAAGGTGAATGAGGAGGATGGAAAGCCGGCGATCTTTTATTTCCACCCCTGGGAGATCGATCCGGAGCAACCGGTGGTGCAGCAGGCGAGCGCCAAGACGCGCTTCCGTCATTACGTCAATCTGTCGCGTACCGAGGCCCGCCTGCAGCGTCTTTTGCAGGATTTCGCCTGGGGGCGGATGGACGAGGTATTTCTCCCGGCTAGCCGGCCGGCAGCTTAAGGTTTTCCCATGTCTGATGTGATCGTGCGTCCTTATGCAGACGGTGACGCTGCGTGCTGGAACGAGTTTGTTTTTGCCTGTCCTGATGCAACTTTTTTCCATCGGATCGAATGGCGGGACCTCATGCAGCAGGTCTTCCGTCATCGCACCCATTATCTGCTGGCTGAGCGTGGCGGACGGATTGTTGCCGTTCTCCCGTTGGTCGAAGTCAAAAGTGCATTGTTCGGCCATGCGCTGACCTCATTGCCGTTTGCCGTATACGGCGGTATTGCGGGCAGCGATGCCGAGGCGGCGGCAGCCTTGGAGGCCGCCGCCGAAACCCTGGCCCAACGCGCCGGGGTGCAGCATCTTGAGTACCGCAACCTCACCGAGCGTCATGCGGAATGGCCGCGGCAGGATCTGTACGTGACTTTCCGCAAGGAGATCCAGGCCGATGATGAGGCCAATATGCAGGCCATACCGCGCAAGCAGCGGGCAATGGTGCGCAAGGGCATCAAGAACGGCTTGCTCGGCGACATCGACAGTTCGGCCGACCGTTTTTTTGCGCTGTATTCCGACAATGTGTTGCGGCACGGCACGCCGGCACTGCCCAAGAAGTTCTTCGAAGCCTTGCTGCAGGTTTTCGGTAGCGATTGCGACATCCTGACGGTGAGTTCCGCAGAGGGAAAGCCGCTGTCGTCGGTATTGAGCTTTTATTTCCGCGATGAAATCCTGCCTTACTACGCAGGGGACGATGTGGCGGCCCGTGATCTGGCGGCCAACGATTTCAAATACTGGGAACTGATGCGCCATGCGGTTGCCCGCGGATGCCGGATTTTCGATTACGGACGCAGCAAGGTCGGCACCGGTCCCTATCACTTCAAGAAGAACTGGGGCTTTGAGCCGGTTCTGCTGTCCTACGAATATCGTCTTTTCAAGCGGGACTCGATTCCGCAGAACAATCCCATGAACCCCAAATACCGTGCCTTCATCGCGCTCTGGAAGCGGCTTCCGATCGGCGTGGCCAATTGGCTTGGGCCTGTGTTGGTGCGTAATCTAGGGTAGGCATGATCGATCTCCAAGAAACGTCCGGTCCGGTTGAGGCAGTCAGGAGAGGCCTGGTGAATACCTCGGTTCGCTACACCCTCATCGTCCTGGGGGCCGTGTTCGCATGGGTCCTGGCGTGGTATCACGGAACGGCCGCGGCGGTATTCGAGATCTGGTGGCGTTCCGACACGTTTGCCCACGGCTTGCTCGTGTTGCCGATCTTCGCTTGGCTGGTGTGGCGGAGTCGCGACAGGTTGAGCGGAGAGGTAGTGCGGCCCCGCTGGATCATGTCCGTGCCCCTTCTGCTGGCGGGGCTGTTGTGGTTGCTGGGCGAGCTTGCCAGTGTTGCTTCGGCAACGCACGTGGCGCTGGCTCTGCTTCTTGTCTTCAGCCTGGTCGGGGTGCTGGGGCCGCGCCTGTCCAGGGTGATGGCCTTTCCGATCCTGTTCCTGTTTTTCGGGGTGCCCATCGGCGAGTTCCTGCTGCCGGTCATGATGAAATACACGGCGATGTTCACCGTTGCCGCGGTGCGGATGTCAGGCGTGCCGGTATATCAGGAGGGGCTGCATTTCATCGTGCCGAACGGGCGGTGGTCGGTCGTCGAGGCGTGTAGTGGTGTGCGTTACCTCATCGCCTCGTTCATGGTCGGGGCACTTTATGCGTACCTCAACTACCGGACGCTGCGGCGGCGTCTGCTGTTTGTGGTGTGTGCGCTTGTCGTTCCGATCCTGGCCAACTGGCTGCGTGCCTACATGATCGTGATGCTGGGCTATCTGAGCAACAACAAGCTCGCTACCGGGGTTGACCATCTGATCTACGGCTGGCTGTTCTTCGGTGTCGTCATCATGCTGATGTTCTGGATCGGGGGGCGCTGGCGGGAGGATGTCAATCCCGCGGCGGCTTCATCGGATGTGCAACTGACCGAGGTGGATACCGTGGCGCTGTCCACGCTGCTCGCGGGTATTGCGCCGATCGCAATCGTCGTCGCAATCTGGCCGGTTGTGCTCGGTATGCTGGAGCGCCATGAGGCTGTGCATGCGCAGCTGGCGCCCGCGGTCCCGGTATTGCGGGTCGACGCCGGATGGTCGGAGTCTCCGTCGCCGTCGAGTTCATTCAAACCCTCATTTACTGGGTTCAGGCAGGATTTGCTGCGCCATTTTTCGGACGGTCATCACCAGGTGTCCGCATATGTGGCGGTTTATGCCCAGCAGCGAAACGGCCATGAGCTCGTGCAGAGTGCCAACCAGCTGGTCCTGCCTTCTGACAGCGACTGGAACTGGCTTGCGGACGGGCGGGGGCCAGACTCCGGAAGCGGGTACTGGCGGCGCTCGGTACTGGCCGGACACGGCAGTCAGGTCGTCGTCCTGTCGGGCTACTGGATCGATGGCCGTCTGGTGACCAACGATTATCTCGCCAAGGCCTTGCTGGCCGTGACGAAGCTGATGGGACGCCCGGATACTTCGGCTTACGTGGCCATCTGGGCAAGCGGCGCCGATGAGCTGCGCGCCGCTGAGTCTCTGGATGCTTTTGAGCATACGAATGGCAAGGTGCTGCTTCAGGCCTTGATCGGGGGTGCCCAGCCGCAATGATGCGTCCATATGCATTGTTGGTCGGAATGAAAAATGCATGCCGCGTTCCCGCTGGGATCCCGCTGACTCGGGGTAGAATGCCGCCCCGCCGGAATCATTCAATAGGCATCGGGCTGCAGTTGTATGGCAGGTCGATGGATAACAGGTAGAGAACTATGTGCGGTATCGCCGGACTCTTTGATACGAGGGGCAAGCAGACGTTTGCGCGGGAGCTCATCCAGCGCATGAACGACATCCAGCAGCATCGGGGGCCGGACGAAGGGGGCTATCACTTCGAGCCGGGCATCGCCTTTGCGCACCGCCGTTTGTCCATCATCGATATCTCGACCGGCCAGCAGCCGCTGTTCAATGAGGATGGGTCGGTGGTGGTCGTCTTCAATGGCGAGATCTACAACTACCAGGAACTGATCCCCGAGCTGACTGCCCTGGGGCACCGTTTCCATACCCGTAGCGATACCGAGGTCATTGTCCACGCCTGGGAGTCCTGGGGCGAAGACTGCGTCAAGCGATTCCGCGGCATGTTTGCGTTCGCGCTGTGGGATCGCAACCGGCAGACCTTTTTCATGGCGCGTGACCGGATGGGTGTCAAGCCCATGTATTACGCGGTGCTGCCCGACGGGGCCCTGGCGTTTGGATCGGAGCTGAAGGTGCTGATGCAGCACCCGGGGCTCGACAAGACCATTGATCCGCTGGCAGTCGAGGAATATTTTGCGCTGGGCTACGTTGCCGAGCCGCGCACCATCTTCAAGGGGGCCCGCAAGCTCGACCCTGGCTTTTCCCTGGCTGTTCGTCACGGACAACCGATTCCCGCCCCGAAGCCTTACTGGGATGTGCGCTTTACGCTCGATAACCGCCTCAGCCTGCAGGATGCGACGGCCGAACTGACCGAGCGCCTGCGGGAGTCGGTGCGTCTGCGCATGATCGCCGAAGTGCCGCTCGGTGCCTTCCTCTCGGGCGGTGTCGATTCGAGCGCGGTGGTGGCCACGATGGCGGGGATTTCCGGCGAGCCGGTGAACACCTGCTCGATCGGGTTCGACGATCCGGCCTTCAACGAGTCGGCGTTCGCGCAGATGGTGGCGGACCGTTACCACACCAATCACCGTGTCGAGACCGTCCAGTCCGATGATTTCGACCTGATCGATACGCTGGCGGCGCTTTACGACGAGCCCTACGCCGACAGTTCCGCCATTCCGACCTACCGGGTCTGCCAGCTGGCCCGCAAGCACGTGACGGTCGCCCTGTCCGGCGATGGTGGCGACGAGAACATGGGTGGCTACCGGCGCTACCGCTTCCACATGATGGAGGAGCGGATGCGCAGCGGCCTGCCGTATTCGGTTCGCAAGCCGGTGTTCGGGCTGCTTGGCCGCTTGTATCCCAAGGCGGATTGGGCGCCGCGGGTGTTTCGGGCGAAGACCACCTTCCAGTCGCTGGCGCGGGATTCCGTGCAGGCCTACTTCCATTCGGTGTCCATCCTGCGCGATGACATGCGTCGCCAGCTGTTCTCCCAGACATTCCGTAACCAGCTCGCCGGTTACAACGCGGTCGAGGTCTTCCGGCGTCACGCGGAGAACGCAGGTACCGACGACGCGCTGGCCCTGGTGCAATACCTCGACATCAAGACCTATCTGGTCGGCGACATCAACACCAAGGTCGACCGGGCCAGCATGGCGCACTCCCTGGAGGTGCGCGAGCCCCTGATGGATCACCCGCTGGTGGAGTGGCTGGCCAGTTTGCCGACCCACCTGAAGATCAAGGGGCAGGAAGGCAAGTTTCTGTTCAAGAAGGCGATGGAGCCGATGTTGCCCCACGATGTGCTGTATCGCCCGAAGATGGGCTTTTCGGTTCCGCTGGCGCGCTGGTTCCGCGGTCCGCTCAAGGAGCGGGTGCGTAGCGCGATGCTCGGAGATACGCTCGCGTCCACCGGGCTGTTCAATCGCAAGTATCTCCAGCACTTGGTGGACGCCCACCAGAGCGGAGCGCGTGACTACAGCTCGCCGCTGTGGACGCTGCTGATGTTCGAGGCCTTCCTGCGCAACAGCAAGCTGGGCGTCGAGCCGACCCCGATCCTGGGGGCCGCATGAGTCTGCGCATCCTGCACGTTCTGGATCACTCGCTGCCCCTGCACAGTGGTTATGCCTTTCGCACCGTTTCCATTCTCCGTGAGCAGCGTAAGCTCGGTTGGGAAACCTTCCACGTAACTACGCCCAAGCAGGGCGCAAGTACGGGAGGGCTCGAGGAGGCTGATGGATGGGCCTTTTACCGGACCGCCAATTCCGGCGAGGAAGGCCTGGTGGCCCAGATGCGCCTGAGCGCAGCGCGGCTGGATGAACTGGTGGATGAACTCAAGCCGGACATCCTCCATCCCCATTCCCCTGTTCTGAACGCCTTGCCGGCCTTGTGGGTCGGGCGCAAGCGCAAGATCCCGGTGGTGTATGAGATGCGTGCGTCGTGGGAGGATGCGGCGGTGGACCACGGAACCACCACCGAGGGCAGCCTGCGTTACCGCGTCTCGCGGGGGCTGGAGAGTTTCGCCTTGCGGCGCGCTGATCAGGTGACGACGATCTGTGAAGGCTTGCGTGGCGATATCCGCGTGCGTGGCGTGGCGGATGATCGAATCACCGTGATTCCGAATGCGGTCGATGTGGCTACTTTCCAGTTCGGTGCCGAGCCGGATCCGGCGCTGCGCGCCTCCCTTGGGCTGGACGGCAAGACCGTGCTTGGCTTTGCGGGCTCGTTTTACGGCTATGAAGGTCTTGACCTGCTCATCGAGGCAACCTGCAAGCTGATCCCGGCTTATCCCGATTTACGTGTCCTGTTGGTCGGCGGTGGTCCGCAAGAGGCCAACCTCAAGGCCCAGGTCGAGCGCCTGGGCCTCTCGGAGCGGGTGATCTTTACCGGGCGGGTGCCCCATTCGCAGGTGCAGCGTTACTACGAGCTCATCGATGTGCTGGCCTACCCGCGCCTGCCCATTCGCCTGACCGAGCTCGTTACCCCGCTCAAGCCGCTGGAGGCCATGGCGCAGGGGCGCATGTTCGTGGCGTCGGACGTGGGCGGGCACAAGGAGCTGATCCGTCATGGCGAGACGGGTTTCCTTTTCCGTGCCGGCGACGCCGATGCATTGGCGTCGGCCATCAATGACGTATTGGCGCAGCGGGGTGCCTGGCCGAAGGTGAAGGCGCAAGCACGGCAGTTTGTCGAAGTGGAGCGGACCTGGGAGAACAGCGTGGCCCGTTATCGTGAAGTCTATCGACGTGCCCTGGCGAGCCATGGGCGCGTCCTGAATTTCTGAGGTTGCAAGGTGTGCGGCATTCACGGGCTTTACCGATTTGACGGGCAGCGGGTCGAGCCCGCGATGCTTTCCGCGATGGGGAATCAGACGGTTCATCGCGGTCCGGACGACGAAGGGCAGCATATCGATGGCCCCTGCGGCATTGCGATGCGCCGCCTGTCCATTATCGACCTGGCCGGCGGGCACCAGCCCATTTCCAATGCCGACGAAAGCCTGTGGTTGGTCTGCAATGGCGAAATCTACAATTTCCGCGAGTTGCGCGAAGAGTTGCAGGGCTTGGGTTTTCGCTTCAAGACGGGCTCGGACAGCGAGGTCGTCCTGCATGCCTACGATGCCTTCGGCGATGAGTTCGTGCATCGGCTCAACGGCATGTTCGACTTTGCGCTGTGGGATGGTCGTCGCAAGCGTCTGCTGATTGGACGCGACCGCATCGGGGTCAAGCCGCTTTACGTGCTGCAGGACGGGCAGCGCTTGGCCTTCGCCACCGAGGCCAAGGCGCTGCTGGCGCTGCCCGGCGTGAGCGCCGAACTGGACCGCACCCAACTGGCCAGCTACCTGCACCTGGGTTACGCGGCTGCTCCAGGCTCGATGTTCAAGGGCATCCGCAAGCTGCCGCCGGCAACCCTGCTGGCCATCGAGAACAATCAGGTCAGGGAATGGCGTTACTGGCGTCTGCCGAGCGTGATTGAACGAAGTGTTTCTGAGGCCGAGTGGATCGCCCGCGTGAAGGCACGGCTCGAAGAGTCGGTGCGAATGCAGATGGTCAGCGATGTACCGATCGGGGCTTTCCTTTCCGGGGGCGTGGACTCGAGCGCTGTGGTGGGTTTCATGGCCCGCCACTCAGAGCAGCCGATCCGCACCTACGCCATCGGTTTCGAAGGTGGTGTGGCGGAGAGCCTGTACAACGAGCTACCGTATGCGCGGCAGGTGTCCAAGCTGTTCGGCACCGAGCATCATGAGATCGTGGTCAAGCCCGATGTGGTATCCCTGCTGCCCAAGTTGCTCTGGCACATGGATGAGCCAGTGGCGGACACGGCGTTCATCACGACCTATCTGGTGTCGGAGTTCGCCCGTCGCGACGTCAAGGTGATCCTGTCCGGGGTTGGCGGGGATGAGCTGTTCGGCGGCTATCGCCGTTATCTCGGCGGGTATTACGCCGAGCGCTTCCATCGTCTGCCAGGCTTTGTGCGTTCGGTGGCGAGGACTGTCGCCAACCGCCTGCCCAGCGACCGGCACTCCGGTCTTCTCAACACGCTGCGCCTGGCCAAGGGCTTCATCGCTTCCGCTGACATGCATGCCGATGACCGCTACCGGAGCTACCTCCAGGTGCTGGCCCAGGGCGTGGTGTCGGGGATGTTGCTGGAGCCGGGAGCCGGTGCGCCAGACCCCTTGGGTGACGCCTTTGCCCTTGCTGGATCCAATGATGATCTGAACCGCATGTTTGCAGTGGACGCGGAAACGCAGCTGCCCGACGATCTGCTGCTGTTGACCGACAAGATGAGCATGGCCGTGTCCCTGGAGTGCCGGGTTCCGCTGCTGGACCACGAACTGGTTGAGCTTGCAGCGTCGATTCCGGCTTCGCTCAAGGTCAAGGGCGGGCGTCTCAAGCATTTGATGAAGGAAAGTCTTGCCGACCTGTTGCCGGCGGATATCCTGGATCGCAAGAAGCGGGGCTTCGGAACGCCGATGGGGGCTTGGCTGAAGCGCGATCTGGCTCCTGTGCTGCGGCAGCTTTTGTCCCGGGAGTCTGTCGCCCGGCGCGGCCTGTTCCGCCATGATGCAATCGCCGCGCTGATGGCCGATCACGAGGCCAACCGGGCCGATGGCACGGACGGTCTGCTGTCCCTGATGAACCTGGAGATCTGGAGCCGGATCTATCTCGACCGGCGCGAGCCCGGCGATGTGGCGGCCGAGCTCAAGAGTTACACCCAATGAACATCCTCTACGTTTGTCACCGTTTCCCCTATCCGCCGAAGCGGGGGGGCAAGATCCGTCCCTTCAACATGATCCGCCATCTGACGGAGAAGGGGCATAAGGTCACCGTGTGCTCCCTGGCCCGCTCCACGGCAGAGGCCGAGGAGGGCAGGGGTATCGCTCCCCATTGCCAGGCCTTCGAAGTTGGTTTGGTGAGCAATCCGGTGCAGGCAGTGCGCATGGTGGCGCGATTGCCGCTCATCACTCCATCGTCGATGGGCTTCTTTTACTCGCCGGATTTGAAGCGCAAGATCGATCGTCTGCTGGCCACCCAGCAGTGGGATCTCATCTTTGTCCATTGTTCGTCCGTCGCCCAGTATGTGGAGCACGTCACCGACGTGCCGAAGATTATCGATTACGGTGACATGGACTCGCAGAAGTGGCTGGAGTATGCCAATTACAAGTCTTTCCCGCTGTCCCTGGGCTATCGTCTGGAGGGCTTGAAGATGCTGGCGGCTGAAAAGCGCCTGGCGGGAAAGTTCGATATGGGCACTGCGACCACCCGCGCCGAATGGGAAACCTTGAATTCCTACAACACCGGGCTGACGACCGACTGGTTTCCCAATGGGGTGGACGCATCCTTCTTCAGTCCGGACGGAACGCCCTACGACCCGGACACGATCAGTTTCATCGGTCGGATGGATTACTACCCGAACCAGGAGTGCATGTTCCGCTTCTGCGAGCAGGTGTGGCCCTTGCTCAGGAAGGTGCGGCCGCAAATGAAGCTGCTCATCGTAGGCGCGGATCCGTCTCCGGCGGTTCGCAAGCTCGGTGAGTTGGAAGGGGTTACGGTGACGGGTTCGGTGCCCGATGTTAGGCCGTACGTGCGTGGTTCCGCCTTGATGGTTGCTCCGCTGAACATCGCGCGGGGTACGCAGAACAAGATCCTCGAGGCGATGGCCATGGGGGTTCCGGTCGTGACCAGCAGCATTGCCGCCGGTGGCGTCGATGCAGAAGCCGAGAAGCATTTCCTCGTGGCCGACACGCCAGACGCTTATGCTGCAGCCATCAGGAGGATCTGTTCCGATCCCGCCGAGCGAAGCCGTCTCGCTGACGCGGGGCGTGCCCGCATGCTGAGCCACCACGCCTGGCCGCGCTCAATGGAACGGCTCGATGGCATCATCGGGCGGTGCGTCAAACAGTTTCAGGAAAACAAGGGAAAACGCAAATGAAGATCAGTATTTTTGGCCTGGGCTACGTTGGCGCGGTGTCGCTGGCCTGCCTCGCGCGCGATGGTCATGAAGTGATCGGCGTGGATATCGATCAGACCAAGCTCGACCTTATCCGTGACGGCAAGACGCCGGTGGTCGAGGAGGGCATGGTTGATCTGATGCAGAGCGTGGTGGCCAGCGGGCGCGTGTCGGTCACGACCGATGCGGTGCACGCGGTGCTGAACAGCGATATCTCCCTCGTCTGTGTCGGGACGCCGTCCGCCGCCAACGGCAGCCAGGACCAGGGTGCCGTCTTGCGCCTAGCCGACAGCATGGGGCAGGCGATCCGCGGCAAGACTACGCCCCACGTGGTGGTGTTTCGTTCGACTTTGGTGCCCGGTACCGTTGAGGACGTGCTGCGTCCCATCATCGAAGCGGGTTCTGGCAAGAAGGACGGCGAAGGCTTTCACCTGTGCTTCCAGCCGGAGTTTCTCCGTGAGGGCTCGTCGATCCGTGACTACGACAAGCCCCCGTTCACGGTGGTCGGTGCGAACCATTCGTATCCGATCGAGCGTCTGAAAGAACTGTTTGGCCACTTGCCATGCAAGTTCCTCCAAACCTCCGTCCGCTCGGCGGAGATGATGAAGTACTGCTGCAACAACTTCCATGCCCTCAAGATCACCTTCGCCAACGAGACTGCACGCCTGTGCGAGGCGCTCGGCGTCAATCCTTTCGAGGTGATGGACCTGGTCTGCCAGGACACGCAGCTCAATATCTCCCGTGCCTATCTGATGCCCGGCTTCGCCTTTGGCGGCTCCTGCCTGCCCAAGGACCTGCGGGCTACGACCTATCTCGCCAAGAAGCACGACGTGGAAATCCCGATGCTGGCCGGCATCATGCCGTCCAACCGCAACCACGTTGATCTGGCGATTGAGCGGATTCTGGCGACCGGCAAGCGGAAGGTCGGTTTCATCGGTCTGTCGTTCAAGACAGGCACCGACGATCTGCGTGAAAGCCCACTGGTGACGCTTGCGGAGCAGTTGATCGGCAAGGGCGTGCATTTGTCCGTCTATGATCCGGAAGTGCACCTGTCCCGTCTGCTGGGCGCCAACAAAAGCTTCATCGAGCGCCATGTGCCGCATATCGGCGAGCTGCTCAATGCCGATGTCGAGGAAGTCATCAAGACCTCAGAGGTGCTGGTGCTGGGGCTGTCCACGCCGTCTATCCAGGACGCCCTGGCGACGCATGTGAGGGACGACCAGTATGTGCTGGATCTGGTCGGCATCAAGTCCAAGGCGTCAATCCAGGGACGTGTCCAGGGCCTGTGCTGGTGAGGTGTCAGGTGCCCCGCGGCCCCCTCGAGCGGGGAGCCCGGCTGCTCTTCTGGAGCTGTCTGGTTGTCGTCGTGCTCTGTTCGGCGAGCCTGGTGCCCCATCTTACGGCTTCGTCCGAGTTGGTCCGTCTGCGTAATGCCTTGTTGCTCGATATGGAGCCTGCTAACGCGGTCTGGACACCCGCGGCGCTGCCGCCCGATTTTCGTGCCGGAGCACCTGCCAGCACGGATCCGAAGTTTGCCGATCTGGCCCAGCGTTTCAATCTACGCATCGAGGGGGATGACTGGGGCACGGCCTTGCGAATTGGCCAGGTTCTGCGTCAGCCGGGCCGCGCTCCGGGTAATCCTATCCAGTCGAGTCTTTCGGAGACCTATCGGCGCATTACGGACAACGCGGAAGGCTACTGCGCCGATTTTTCGGATGTATTCACTGCGCTTGCCCAGGCGTCCGGGGTGTTTTCCCGTTCCTGGGCCTTTTCGTTCGACGGCTTCGGCGGACATGGCCACGTCTTCAATGAGATCTGGGACCGGCGCAGCGGCCGTTGGATCATGCTCGACGTGTTCAACAACTTCTATTTCGTGGATGCAGCCGGACGTCCGTTGTCGGCGCTCGAGGTTCGTGACGTCCTGTTATCGGGCGGAGCCCCGCGGATGATTCCTGTTGCACCGGCGTCTCCGCCGGGTTACCGCTATCCCGAGAAGGCTATCGACTACTACCGCCGAGGCTTGCCTGAGTGGTATTTGTGGTGGGGGAACAATGTCTTCGAGAATGATCGCTCAAGTCTGGTCCGGTTGGCCTCGAAAGCCGGCCGGAGCGCAGAGCAGCTAGTGGCGCTCGGGGCAGGCTTGTATCCCCATATCCGGATTCTGGAGAGCCGCGACAATGAGGTTCAGCGCCAGCAGCTGGAGAATATCCGCTTGCGCCTCGTCACTCTGCTGGTGGCCGGGGTGTGTGCGGCCGGCGCCGCGGTGAGCTGGAGGTGGGCGGCGCGTCAACGCAGGAAAGCGGTGCATGCCGGGTGAGGCGCAAGTGACGATCGGAAACGATACCGAACTCCCCGTTGCACTGGAGGAGCAGGGGAGCAGGACGATCTACGTGTTGTCCTCCCTCTTTCCCAGCCGCATTCAGCCGACGGCTGGGCTGTTTGTACGGGAGCGCGTGTTTCGTCTGCGGCCCGCTTTTCGGCTTGTCGTGATCTCCCCGCAGCCCTGGTTTCCGTTGCAGTCGCTGATCCGCTGGTTCCGTCCGGGTTATCGACCTGACACGGGGCGCTTTGAGGAGCAGGATGGCGTGGAGGTGTTTTTTCCGCGATTTTTCTCGCTGCCTGGCGTGCTGCGGCGCCTGGACGGTCTGTCGATGGCTTTGTGCACCCTGCCTTTGTTTTTGAAGCTCCGGCGGCGCTACGGGGAAGGCATTCTCGACGCCCATTTTGCCTACCCGAATGGCCGGGCTGGAGTTCTGCTTGGAAGGTGGCTCGGCTGGCCGACGTCGATTACGTTACGCGGTACCGAGACACGCCAGCTGAAGGATCCTGCCCTGGCGCCTCAAGTCGTGTCCGCAGTCCGGGAAGCGGACCAGGTGATCAGCGTGTCGGACTCCCTCCGCCAACTGCTGGTAAGGGCAGGGGCCGCGGCCGATCATATCGAGGTGGTCGGGAATGGTGTGGACATCGGCAAGTTCACCGCGATCCCCCGCGATGAGGCGCGGCGGCGCATGGGTATCCCGGCGGATGCATCGGTGCTGATTTCCGTGGGCGGGCTCGTCGAGCGCAAGGGATTTCACCGGGTTCTCGAGATTTTGCCCGAGCTGATCGGGCAGTTCCCGCAGCTTCGCTATGTCATCGTTGGGGGAGGTAGTCCGGAAGGGGACATGTCCGACGCTTTGCGTGGGCAGGTTCGCGACCTTGGGCTTTCCGGGCACGTGATCTTCACCGGGCCTCTTCCGCCGGAGCAGTTGGCGCTTCCCCTGAGCAGCGCCGATGTTTTCGTCCTGTCCACGCGCAATGAGGGGTGGGCCAATGTGTTTCTTGAAGCCATGGGTTGCGGGTTGCCCGTCGTGACAACGGCTGTCGGAGGCAACGCCGAGGTCGTGTCTTCCTCTGATCTGGGAACCGTGGTTCCCTTCGGAGATCGGGTAGCCTTGCGTGATGCAACGGCTGCCGCGCTGGTGCGGGATTGGGATCGCCAGCACATCATGGCCCATGCGCGGGAAAACGCATGGGAGGCGCGTGTGCGCATTCTGGTCGAGCGCTTTCGTGCCTTGAGTGCTGGCGCTCGGTCCGCAAGAAAGGGTTAGTCAGAATATGGGTTCTATCTATACCAGTGTTGCTTCGGGCGCGATCTTTCCGTTGCATGAGCACTTGAAGTCCCACGATTCGGTTGCACGCCGTAAGGACCTCGAGAGGACCCAGTATCTGCCGCTGGAGCAGATACTGGCGCTACGCAACGAGCGACTGAAGCGCTTCCTGATGGATATCGGAACCCACGTTCCCTATTATCGGGATCTGTTTCGCGAGCAGGGGTTTGATCCGGCCGCGTATCGAGGGCTGGAAGATCTGCAGCGCTTGCCATTTCTAACCAAGCCACTTATCCGTGAGAACGTGGACAAATTGCGGGCCGATGATTCTGGGCCGGTGACGCGCTACAACACGGGAGGATCGAGTGGCGAGCCGCTGATCTTTTACATTGGCAAGGCGCGCAAGAGCCATGACGTGGCGGCCAAGTGGCGCGCCACCCGTTGGTGGGGCGTGGATATCGGTGATCCGGAGATCGTGTTATGGGGGTCGCCCATTGAACTGGGTGCCCAGGATCGGGTGAAGGCTTTGCGTGACCGACTGCTCCGGTCATGGTTGTTGCCAGCTTTCGAGATGTCTGACGACAAGGTGCGGGCAATGCTTGCGCAGATCCGTGAGGTCCGGCCGAAGATGTTGTTCGGCTATCCTTCGGCGCTGGCGCACCTCGCCGAGCGGGCGCGTCTGTGGCAGATCCCCGTGAACGATCTCGGGATCAAGGTGGCATTCGTTACGTCGGAGATGCTGTACGACCATCAGAAACAGTCAATCAGCGAGATTTTCGGCTGCCCGGTGGCGAACGGCTATGGTGCACGGGACGCCGGCTTCATCGCGCATCAATGTCCCCATGGCAGCCTGCACATTTCGGCGGAGGATATCGTCGTCGAAACCATCGCGCCCGATGGCTCGCCGGTGCCGCCGGGCGCGCCCGGTGAGATCGTGGTGACGCACATGGCGACGCGGGATTTTCCTTTTGTACGCTACAGGACCGGCGACGTGGGGGTGCTTGCCAACAAGCCGTGCTCCTGCGGAATCAAGCTGCCGGTTCTCGCCGAAGTGCAGGGGCGGACCACCGACTTCATTACCGGTGCAGACGGTACCGTCATCCACGCGCTGGCCCTGATCTATACCGTCAGGGATTTGCCTGGGGTGCAGCGGTTCAAGATCGTTCAGCACAGCATCGAACGCACCGAAGTTCTCGTCGTAGCTGACGAGCGTTTTGGAGAGCATGAATGTCAGCGCATCCGGAGTGATTTCGCCGCTCGTTTGGGGGCGTCGGTACAGGTCGACATCAGTTCCGTGTCTGAAATTCCCCCCGAGAAATCGGGCAAGACGCGCTATGTTGTCAGCCACGTAAAGCCGTAGGTTAGGTATTCAGCACGATTGAATGCAGGTCTTATTGATTCGTTCGCAACTTGTTTTCTTTATTGAGGCCGTGTCGCGTGATTACCCGTGATTTCCCATTGATGTTAGGCGGTCTTGCGTCTCTGTTCGGGGGAAGATCGTCGCGCTTTGGGACCCTGATATTTCACCGCGTCGTACCCGAACCTGATCCGTTGCAGCCTGGCGAGATATGCGCAGCCCAGTTTGACGAATTGATCGGCGTGCTCGTAAGGCATTTCAATATCCTTTCTGCGGAAGATGCCATTGAGGCGTGGCAGGCTGGTAAGTTGCCGCCTCGTACGCTCGTCATTACGTTCGATGATGGCTATGCGGATAACTTCACCATCGCCTATCCCATCTTGCGCAAGCACGGGGTGCGAGCACTTTTTTTCATTGCCTCCGGCTATCTCGATGGCGGAGTGATGTTCAATGATGCCGTTATCGAGACGGTGCGCCGGACGGAGCTGAACGAGCTGGATCTAGAGTGGATGGGGCTGGGGCGATATGCGCTTTCCACGGTAGCCCAGCGGCGCACCTTGATTCAGGCCTTGCTGCAACGCATCAAGTACCTGTCGCTGGATGGGCGTCGTGAAGCACTTGAGAGGCTGCTGGAAGAGGCAGGCGCCGCGCTGCCCGCAGATCTGATGTTGACGACCGGACAGTTGTGCGGCCTGTTTGGCGGTGGGATGGCGATTGGCGGTCATACGACCCATCACCCCATTCTGGCCGTTCTCGATGAAGATCAGGCAATGGACGAAGTTGTTGGAAACCGCCAGCAACTCACGGATCTGCTCGGTGAAGCGCCCCGTTTTTTTGCTTACCCAAATGGTAAGCCGGGCGCGGACTATACTGCGCAGAACGTGCGCATGATAGAGCGGGCCGGCTATGAAGCGGCCTTTACAACCTCATGGGGGTCCGTGGGGCGTGAAACCGGTATTTATGAATTGCCGAGATTTACACCTTGGGAGCGAGAGCCCGGCAGATTCTGCCTGCGTTTGGCTCAGAATTTCTTGAGGGTCAACGCGCCCCAGTTGGCCATTCCTGCATTGGCTTAGTGACTTGGCACGCACGCAATCGATTGTTCGAGGTATTCATGCGCAAATCTCAGGCGGAATTGATGTCGTATTGGCGAGTTAATGTCGTGAAGGCTGCTTGTGCGGTGATGCTCGTAGTCGGGGGGGGCGTGGCATCTGCCGCGGGCGCTGTGCCTTGCCCGCCCGAAGGGCCGCAAACCCATGCCGTTTACGATTATCGCGTCGCACCTCAAAATGTCATCAGGGTGGTGGAGGCATATCATTTCGGACCAGGGGTCGAGAGTCTCACCAAGGGAAACAGCACGGTCTTGTTCGGCGGTGACCTTGCTTATACGTTGCGATATTTTCCCAACCATCATCGAGCGCTGGCCACGCTGGTGAGACTTGCGAAGAAGGAAAAGACGAATCGTCCGCGAGGAACCAGTGCGACGGTCGAGTGCTATTTCGAGGCGGGGCTGCAGATTGCGCCGGATGATGGGGTTGTTGAACTGTTGTACGGCATGTGGTTGGCCGATCTTGCCGATATGAAAGGCGCGGCCGCACGCCTGGAGAGGGCCCGGGAGAGTGCTCCCCAAGGCAATGCGAATTTTCAGTATAACCTCGGACTCGGCTGGATCACGCTGGGCCGGTACGATGATGCATTGACGGCGGCCCATATTGCCTATGGGTTGGGGTACCCGCTGCCTGGCCTTCGGCAGAAGCTCGAAAAGGTAGGCAAATGGCGTCCGGTGCCGCCGAAGGCGGCCGAATCCCCGATGGTTGGGAGCGAAGAGGAAAAGGCAGCCGAAAAGACTGGCGATCCCAAGGCTGGCCAGCCTCAAGAGGAGTGACAGTGATTCACGTCCGGCTTGGCGGCGTTCTTCTCGCTGCGCTATTGTCTTTGTCCGCAGTTGGTAATGCTCGGGCAGCTGATTCATTGTCCGATAGTTCAGATGGCGTGACGTGCCAGGCGTTCAATGCGGGTGCCGGTGGCGAATGGGCTCGCCGGGGCGGCGACTGGCAGGATGCGGCGCATCAAGCATTTGGCTCCCGGCCGTATTCCACAACGGTTGTGCCTGCCAATTATCAGGGGCGAACGATCCAGCTGGATTTGACGGCACTGTTCAAGGACTGGATGACTGGCAGGGCTGATCTTTCAAAAGGCATGATGGTTTCGGCAATAAAGGGCGGCGGCATCCTGGATGTCGTCAGCAGGGAAAGTCCGGAAATGGCCTCCCGTCCGATCCTGACCATCGAATTCGCCGACGGGAGTGGAGATATCGCCTTCCCAACTGCGGATGCATACGTGGATTGCAGTACCGTAAAGGGCTTGGGGCGGGAGATGCGCGTCAAGCTCGGTGGTGGTGCCCGTGGTGTTTTCGGCTTCGCTCTGCCGCAAACGGTGCGGGAGAAAAGTGTTCGTCGCATGACGCTGAGCTTGACGCTGGGCAGGCAGTACGGGGGCGAGGTCACCCTGGGGGTGTTTGCGGTGAGTCCGCCGGTTAGCCCTGATGCGACCGCGCGGCCTGGCCTTGCGGCCAAGTATGTCGATGAAGAGTCCTTGGGCAAAGACCCGGATGTCTATTTTCAGACTGGCTTTGAAAGTGTCGCGTGGGCGAGTGAGTGGTCATTTGTTGATCTGCGCATGGCGATGTCCCGTGTAACGGAAGACCTTGAAGGCGGATTTGCGCCGCTCAAGGGGCATGCCCTGAAGATTCGCTTCAAAAAAGGAGTGAATCTCGGTGCGGATATCCGTTATGCATTCAATGGCAAGCAGGGGCGGGAGCCGGAGGAGGCGTATTTCCGTTATTACCTGCGCTTTGGCAGTAATTGGTCTCCCGATGTCGATGGTGGAAAGTTGCCTGGTTTTGCAGGCACTTATGGGAAGGCCGGCTGGGGTATGAGGAAGAGCAACGGTGACAATGGCTGGTCGCTTCGGGGCTCGTTTTCGGTAATGGCGGGGCGTGATAATCCGTTGGTTGGTGCCACACCCATTGGAACGTATGCGTATCATGCGGATATGGCGGAACCGTCTGGGGATGGTCTTAAGTGGGGGTTCGGTCGTCTGGCGGCCCTGCAGCGTAATCGCTGGTACTGTGTGGAACAGTATGTGAAGCTGAATACACCGGGTCAGAAAGATGGAGTCATGCGGGCTTGGATTGACGGCCGTCTTGCATTCGAGAAAAAGGATTTGAGGCTGCGTAACGTCCCGGAACTCAAGATCGAAACTGTATGGTTCGATATCTATCATGGAGGTATGACACCGCCGCCGCGAGACATGGATCTCTACATCGACAATGTGGTTATTGCTAAGTCATATATAGGCCCGATGCGTCAGCCTGCGGCCAGGTGATGGGGCTGCGGAGCATGCGCTGTACAGTCGGATTGTTGTCCAGTAGAATCCGGTAGCGGTTTTCTAAATTCAACGGCGGCGCGAGTCGCCGTTTCGCCTTTCTGGTGCTGGCGTGGCGCGCTATGTCGGCGGTTGGCGAAAATCGGAACAAGGTTGCTTCATGTCTCACCTGATGAACACTTACGGACGGCTTCCGGTGGCATTCAGCCATGGGGAGGGTTCCTGGCTGTTTGACGTTTCCGGCAAGCGTTATCTCGATGCCCTGTCCGGAATTGCCGTATCGACGCTCGGTCACAATCATCCCCGCTTGGTGCGTGCAATCTCGGAGCAGGCTTCACGCGTCATTCATACGTCGAATCTGTACCAGATTCCGTTGCAGGAAGCCTTGTCCGACAAGCTTGCCGAGCGGTCGGGCATGGATGAAGTGTTCTTCTGTAATTCAGGATGCGAGGCAAACGAGGCGGCCATCAAGCTGGCGCGCCTGTACGGACACAAGCGCGGCATTACCGAGCCGGTCATCGTTGTGATGGAGCAATCCTTCCACGGGCGGACTCTCGCTACCTTGTCGGCAACAGGCAACAAGAAGGTGCAGCTTGGCTTCGGGCCGCTGGTGGACGGGTTCCTCCGGGTCCCGTTTGACGACCTTGCCGCTGTTGAGCGTGTGCTGGATGGTCGTGCAGATGTGGTCGGCATCCTGCTTGAGCCGGTTCAGGGCGAAGGCGGCATTCACATCGCCCAGCAGGCCTATCTCGGCGCCTTGCGCAAGCTGTGCGATGACCGGGAATTGCTGCTGATGTTCGATGAGGTGCAGTGCGGTGTTGGACGTACCGGCAAGTGGTTTGGTCATCAGCACGCCGAGGTGAAGCCGGATGTGATGTCCCTCGCCAAGGGGCTGGGTTCCGGGGTTCCGATCGGTGCATGCTTGGCCGCTGGACGCGCCGCAGGGGTTTTCCAACCCGGTAATCACGGGTCCACCTTCGGTGGCAATCCTCTGGCCTGCGCGGCTGCACTGACTACCCTGGAGGTCCTCGACGAGGAAGGCCTTCTCGCCAATGCGGAGCGAATCGGTCAAAGCATCCGCGATGGTCTGGCCAAGGCCCTTGACGGCGTTCCTGGTGTGCTCGACATCCGGGGGGCGGGTCTCATGATCGGCGTCGAGCTCGATCGGCCCTGTGGTGTTTTGGTAGGGCAGGCTCTTGAAGCGGGCTATCTGATCAATGTGACTGCGGACAAGGTTGTACGCTTGTTGCCGTCGCTGAACTTCAGCGAACGGGAAGCAGCTGCGTTGGTGGAAGGGCTGGCACCGCTGATCAAGGGATTTCTAGCAGCACAATAACCAAGAACGAGTGCCATGAACGCACCGAGACATTACTTACAGTTCAACGATTTTTCTCGTGACGAATACGATTATCTTTTTTCCCGCACCCGCTGGATAAAGGAGCGTTTCAAGCGTTACGAGCCGCATCATCCGCTGTTCGATCGTACGCTGGTGATGATTTTCGAGAAGGCCAGTACGCGCACGCGGCTGTCTTTCGAAGCCGGGATGCAGCAGCTCGGTGGTTCCGCTATCTATCTGAATACGCGGGACTCTCAGCTCGGTCGCGGTGAGCCGGTCGAGGATGCGGCGCAGGTGATTTCGCGGATGAGCGATATCGTCATGATCCGCACCTTCGAGCAGTCGATCATCGAGCGTTTCGCGGAGTATTCCCGCGTGCCCGTGATCAACGGGCTGACCAACGAATATCATCCCTGCCAGATTCTTGCCGACATCTACACCTTCATCGAGCATCGTGGCTCGATCAAGGGGAAGACCGTGGCGTGGGTCGGGGATTCGAACAACGTCTGCAATACCTGGCTGCAGGCTGCCGAGGTGCTGGGATTCCATGTCCATGTGTCTACGCCCCCGGGGTATGAAGTTGAACCTGAGCGGGCCGGGCTCTACGGCACGGATCACTTCGCTCATTTCGATGACCCAATGGAAGCCTGCCGTGGGGCTGACCTTGTGACCACCGACGTATGGACCAGCATGGGCTTCGAGGCTGAGAACGAAGAGCGGATGCGCGACTTTGCTGACTGGCAGGTCGATGAGGACATGATGAAGGTCGCCAATCCAGGCGCTTTGTTCATGCATTGCCTGCCGGCCCATCGGGGTGAGGAAGTGTCTGCCGAAGTCATCGATGGCCCTCAGTCCGTGGTCTGGGATGAAGCGGAAAATCGTCTGCATGTGCAGAAAGCATTAATGGAATATCTCCTGATCGGAAAGATCGAGGGTGACTGCGCCTAGCGCGGTTGGAAGCGGTTAGGACTCATTTACTCATATTCGGAAAGCGGGACATGAGCGACGTAAAGAAGGTTGTGCTTGCCTACTCGGGCGGGCTGGATACATCGGTAATCCTCAAGTGGCTGCAGGACACCTACCAGTGCGAAGTGGTCACCTTCACGGCCGACCTCGGTCAGGGAGAGGAGCTCGAGCCGGCGCGAGCCAAGGCGCTGCAATTTGGCATCAAGCCCGAGAACATCTTCATTGACGATCTGCGCGAAGAGTTCGTGCGTGACTTCGTGTTCCCGATGTTCCGCTGCAATGCCATCTACGAAGGTGAATACCTGCTCGGTACCTCCATCGCGCGTCCGCTCATCGCCAAGCGCCAGATCGAGATCGCCCGTCAGACCGGCGCCGATGCGGTGTCCCACGGCGCGACCGGCAAGGGCAACGATCAGGTTCGCTTCGAGTTGGGCTACTACGCGCTGATGCCGAACGTGAAGGTCATTGCGCCGTGGCGCGAGTGGGACCTGCTGTCCCGCGAGAAGCTGCTGGCCTATGCCGAAAAGAACGGCATCCCCATCGAGATGAAGCACAAGCAGGGCGGCTCTCCGTATTCGATGGACGCCAACCTGCTGCACATCTCCTTCGAAGGCCGCCACCTCGAGAACCCGGCCGCTGAGGCCGAGGAATCCATGTGGCGCTGGACCGTGTCGCCGGAGGAGGCTCCCGACGCTGCCGAGTACGTGGATCTCGAGTTCGAGAAGGGCGATTTGGTTGCGATCAATGGCTCCCGAATGAAGGCTCACGAGCTGCTCGCCAAGCTTAATGAGCTGGGCGGCAAGCATGGCATTGGTCGTCTGGATCTGGTCGAAAACCGCTACGTGGGCATGAAGTCGCGTGGTTGCTACGAGACCCCGGGCGGAACCATCCTGCTGCGTGCCCACCGCGCCATCGAGTCCATCACCCTCGACCGTGAAGTGGCTCACCTCAAGGACGATCTGCTGGCCCGCTACGCCAGCCTGATCTACACCGGCTATTGGTGGAGCCCGGAGCGTCAGGCCATGCAGGCCCTGATCGACCACACTCAGCAGACCGTTAACGGCTGGGTCCGCATCAAGCTCTACAAGGGCAATGTGATCGTGGTTGCGCGAGACTCCAAGACCGACTCCCTGTTCGATCCGACGATTGCGACCTTCGAGGATGATCAGGGCGCGTACAACCAGAAGGATGCCCACGGCTTCATTCGCCTCAATGCGCTCCGTATGCGGATTGCTGCCAATGCCAAGGCAAAGCGGGGCTGACTGAGCAAAAATGGACCCTAATGCCCCACTAATATTCGGTCTTACCATCGCCGAGTTCGAGGACATCTCGCTCAAGCTGTGCGTTGGCGGCCTGATTGCCTATATGGTCTTTATCATTGGCCAGCTTGCCTGGGAGTCAAAGGCGGGGAAATACGGTGCGATCTGGATGTTCGTGGGGCTTGGCGTTGGTTTCATCGGCTTCATGGCCAAAGGCATCATCCAGAAGCTGTTAGGCATTGAATAAATTTGTGAAGGTAGAGCTATGACCCAGTCTGTTCAGTTCGATGGCGTCTCCGTCGTCAAGAAGGCCAATGTATATTTCGATGGCAAGTGCGTGAGCCACACCGTCATTTTTGCGGATGGCAGCAAGAAGACCGTAGGCGTGATTCTGCCCGCCAGCCTGACCTTCAACACTGGTGAGCCGGAAGTGATGGAAACGGTGGCGGGCGCCTGCCGCTATCGCCTCAAGGGTGAGAGCGAGTGGAAGGTGTCTGCTGCTGGCGAGAGCTTCAATGTGCCGGGTAACTCCAGCTTTGACATTGAAGTAAGCGGCGAGCCTTACCACTACGTCTGTTACTTCGGTTGATCGGGAGGCGTCCATGCCATCTTTCGACATCACGTCCGAAGTCGACATGGTTGCCCTGAAGAACGCTGTCGAAGGGGCGAATCGCAAGATTTCCGGTCGGTACGACTTCAAGGGTACGGACGCCCGCGTCGAGCAGCAGGAAAAGCTCCTTGTTCTGCATGGCGACAGCAACTTTCAGCTTGAGCAGATGCTGGCGATCCTGTTGCCCGAGATGACGGCGAAGAAGATTGATGTCCGCTGTCTCAAGCACGGCGATATCCAGAAAGTGGGCGGTAACAAGGTCAAGCAGGAACTCACTGTTCGTGTCGGCATTGAGCAGGAGCAGTCCAAGAAGATCGTCAAGCTGATCAAGGATAGCAAGCTCAAGCTCCAGGCCAGCATCCAGGGTGAGGCGGTTCGGGTCAGCGGGGCAAAGCGGGATATCCTGCAAGACTGTATTGCCCTGGTCCGGAAGGAAGTGACGGACTATCCTTTGCAGTACGGTAACTTCCGGGACTGACCAATGAGTATCTCCGCGCTGGGGGCTACGTCGCAGGTTCAGGCGCAGGATTCCGTTTCGATCCTGATGCTGCGTAAGGCCCTGGATCAGCAGCAGCAAAATGCGGCTCAAATGCTGGAGGCCTTGCCCGCGCCGACCCCTACGCCCGATCCGACGGCAACACTTGGGCGAAGCATCGATACGTTCGCTTGAGCAAGGCTGAAACAAAAACCGGCTGAAGGCCGGTTTTTGTTTCTCTGTCCATCAGTTTTCCGTCTTTAGCCCCGTGATCCAGCGCGAGTAGAGTTGCTCGGCGGCAGAGTTCAGGGTGCGCAGACGGTTCTCAAGGTTCTGTGCGATTTTCTCGGGCGTCTGCACTGCTGGAGAGGAAAGGCTGGCCGCGATTTCGTCGGCGCCGCTCTCGCACCAGTCGTGAATCATGGCCGCGGTCATTTCCACATGGCACTGCATTCCCAGGTGTTTGTCATTCACCACGTAGGCCTGATTGGGACAGGCGGAGCTGGCGAGAATGTGTGTCCCGCCGGGGGGGATCGTGAACGTTTCTCCGTGCCAGTGGAAGCTCTCGAACTGCTTGATGTCGCCCAGCCATTGGGATGCCTGTGGGGTGTCAATGGCACTTACCAGGCCCCAGCCGATTTCCTTGACCGGATTTCGGGTGACAACTCCACCCAGAGCTTTGCTTATCAGTTGCCCTCCCAGGCAGTGGCCGATCACCGGGCGATCTGCCGCTATCATGAGCCGTATGAGTTCGAGCAACGGGGGAATCCACGGCAGGTCGTCATTGACGCTCATGGGTCCCCCCATCAGGCAGAGTCCGGAAAATCCATTGACTTGGGATGGTGTGGGGAGAGGGTCTCCGGCGTCGATGCGGAACAGGGTCCATGGCAGCGAGTGGCGCTCCAGGAATGTGGCAAAATGACCCGGACCTTCCGTTCTGCTATGTCGAATGATTGCTACCGGCTTCATGAAGAATCTCACGATTGATCGTTGGCTGCAGTGTAGCGGCGTGATCCTGGGCTGCATAGCAGTTCCCGTGAACGCGACCGAAGTGGCCTTGGCAGGCGTTTTCCCCGGGAAGGTTCTGGTGGTCGTCAATGGTGGCAGTCCGCGCACTCTGGCAGTGGGGGCGCTGACGCAGGAAGGTGTCAGGATTGTCGCTGCGGATGGTGACGGCGCCGTGGTCGAGGTCGATGGGCGTCGTCAGCGCCTCGTGGTCGGGCAGCAGGCCTTGAATCTAGGAGGCGATGGCCGGAGGGGGCCGACTGTCACCGTGCACGCCGACAGTCGAGGGCAGTTTCATGCTCCCGGCGCTATAAACGGCTCGGCGGTTCATTTTGTGGTTGATACGGGGGCTACTTATGTTTCCTTGGGGCGCGGTGATGCGTCGAGGGCGGGCATTGACATAAGCAGGGCGGAACCTGTGATGATGCAAACTGCCAACGGTGTGGCGCAGGCCTGGAGAGTCAAGCTGGATTCGGTGCGTGTTGGCGATGTGGTCCTGCGAAACGTGGATGGCGTTGTCCAGGGGATGGATATGCCTTTTGCGCTGCTGGGCATGAGTTTTCTCAATCGTATGGAGATGCGCCACGATGGCCCTAGTCTCCAGTTGCGACAACGTTACTGATGATGGTGCCGATGACGACCACTTCCGATTTGTCAAAAGTTGCTTCAGTCGAATGGTTGCGCTCCTGCTTTGCAGAGGGCGTCGTGCAGGATGTCTCCGTCAAGGAGAGTGGGGCAACAGGGCCTTTGACACCGGCGGCTGTGCTTGTGCCTGTCGTATTGCGGCAGCAGGCCCCGACGGTATTGCTGACGCGGCGTACCGATCATCTGCATCACCATCCGGGGCAGGTCAGTTTTCCTGGTGGACGCGTAGAGGCCAGCGACACGTCACCGATTGACACGGCCTTGAGGGAAACCGAGGAGGAGATCGGACTCGTCCGGGATAAGGTCGAACTGTTGGGCTGCTTGCCCCAGTATCGGACGGGAACGGGTTTTGATGTGACGCCCGTCGTTGGGCTGGTGAGCCCTCCGTTGGATCTGGTGCTGGATGCGTTCGAGGTGGCAGAGGCTTTCGAAGTACCACTCTCATTCCTTTTGGATAGCGCAAACCACCGCCTGCATTCGGTCGAAGTGCGCGGAGTGAATCGCGAATACTACGCAATGCCGTATGGTGATTACTTTATTTGGGGGGCCACGGCAGGAATGTTGGTCAGCCTTCATCGATTCCTGCGGAGATGAGCGCTCTCCGTTTGTGTTGAGACAGTTTGGTGGTATCTTGAGGCAATATTTCATAGGTTTGAACCATGAGGGCCCACCAAAGCCCCCCGCCGCATGACCCTGTTTTCGCTGATTGCCGCCTTGCTCTTGGAGCAACTTCGTCCGCTCCCTGTGGAGCGTTTGGTAAAAGCCCCTTTAGGCGTTTTTGCCCGTTTTCTTGAGGATCGCTTCAACGATGGTGAGGCGCGCCATGGTGCCGTTGCCTGGTGGGTTGCGATCGCCATTGCCTGCTTCTCGTCGGCCTTGGTTTATTTTGTCCTCTGGCACATCCATCCGGTGCTGGCCTTCGCTTTCAATGTGATTGTCCTCTACCTGACGATGGGGTTTCGGCAGGTCAGTCATTTCTTTACCGATATCCAGCTTGCCTTGCGCATGGGGGAGCTTCCGCGGGCACGCCGCCTGATCGCCGAATGGAGGGGGCGGAACCATGATGGTGCGAGTTCCAGCGAGGTGGCCAGGCTGGCGATCGAGGAGGCCCTGGTGGCGGCGCACCGTAATGTTTTTGCAGTAGCCTTCTGGTTCATTCTGTTGCCGGGCCCCAGCGGGGCTGTTTTCTATCGGCTTGCGCATTTCTTCAACGAGACGTGGGGTAATCGAGATCAGAGTGATGATTTTGGTGATTTTGGTGAATTTTCACGCAAGATTTTCGCCATTCTCGATTGGGTGCCTGTTCGCCTGACCGCCATCGCATTTTCGATCGTCGGCGACTTTGAGGATGGGGTGTATTGTTGGCGGGCGCAGGCTTCACAATGGAAAGACAAGGCGTCCGGTATACTCCTTGCCAGTGGCGGGGGGGCCTTGGGAGTACGGCTGGGTATGCCGATACACGAATCCGGAGAGGTCATGGAACGCCCGGAAATGGGGGTTGGCGACGAAGCCGACGCCGATTTCATGCAAAGTACTATCGGCTTGGTCTGGCGTACGCTTGTGCTGCTGTTTCTTATGCTGGCGCTGCTGGGTGTAGCTGGATGGGTTGGTAATTAACCGTAGCAAATCTGAGGAGGAGGTCACATGGCTAATCGTGAAGTGGTGGTTCTGAGTGCAGTACGTTCTGCTATTGGTGCCTTTGGGGGCGCGCTGGCAGAATTCGATGCCAGTGATTTGGCCGGTATCGTTATGAAGGAGTCGGTTGTTCGCTCGGGGGTGGATCCTCAGCTGATCAACTACGTAACCGTGGGCAACTGTATGCCTACCGATTCCCGTTATGCCTATGTGCCCCGCGTAGCTTCCATTCAGGCAGGTCTGCCGATGGAGTCCGTAGCCATGCAGGTGGGCCGACTGTGCTCCTCGGGCCTGCAGGGCATCGTAACGACCGCCCAGAACATTCTGCTGGGCGATGCCGATTACGGTGTCGGCGGTGGTGTTGAAGTCATGTCCAAGGCGGCCTATCTGCTGCCGGCTCTGCGTTCCGGCGCGCGCATGGGCGATACCAAGGCTATCGACAGCATGGTTGCCGTTCTGACCGATCCGTTTGGGGTTGGCCATATGGGCATCACTGCTGAAAACCTTGCTGCCAAGCATGGCATTACTCGTGAAGAGCAGGATGCGTTCGCCGTCGAGTCCCAGCGCCGTGCCGCTCTGGCTATCGACGAAGGGCGCTTCAAGTCCCAGATCGTTCCCATCGTGAAGCAGACCCGTAAGGGCGAGGTTGTTTTCGATACCGACGAGCACCTCAAGCGCGGAACGACGATGGAGTCCCTGGCAAAGATGAAGCCGGCCTTCAAGAAGGACGGCAGTGTGACGGCTGGTAACGCCTCCGGCATCAATGATGGCGCTGCATTCTTCGTGCTGGCGGATGGCTCTACTGCGGTCAATGCTGGCTACAAGCCTATCGCCCGCCTGGTTTCCTATGCGGTTGCTGGTGTGCCCAATGATGTCATGGGTGAGGGGCCGATTCCGGCATCGCGTCTGGCGCTTAAGAAGGCTGGCCTGTCCCTGGACCAGATGGACGTCATCGAGTCCAACGAAGCCTTTGCGGCGCAAGCGCTGGCGGTTTCCAAGGTGCTGGGTCTTGATCCGGCCAAGACGAACCCGAACGGTGGCGCCATCGCTCTGGGGCACCCTGTTGGTTGTTCCGGAGCCTTTATCGCCACCAAGGCCCTGTATGAACTGCAGCGCGTCGGTGGGCGCTATGCGCTGGTGACCATGTGCATCGGCGGTGGTCAGGGTATCGCAACGATCTTCGAGCGCATCTAAGCTGCGACTGGCAGTACCCATGAATGCCCTGCACGCGTGAGTGCAGGGCATTTTCATTGAGTCTGCGCTCGCAAAAAGTCTTGCCAGAGAAGGTGCTTGCCATTAAAATCCGCGTTTTAATGCATTCATTTTAGGATTACTCGAAGATGGCCAACTCGGCACAAGCCCGTAAGCGCGCCCGTCAAGCAGTCAAGGCCCGCGCCCTCAACATGAGCCTGCGTTCGCGTCTGCGTACCGCTATCAAGGCTGTTCGCAAGGCTGTTGTGGCTGGTGACAAGCAAGTGGCTCAGCAGGTTTTCGTGACCTCCCAGAGCACGATCGACAGCATCGCCGACAAGAAGATCATTCACAAGAACAAGGCTGCCCGTCACAAGAGCCGCCTGTCTGCCGCTGTCAAGGCGATGGGCGCAGCTGCCGCAGCTTAAGTGTATCGGTAGGTGTGCTGCATGATCCTGAGGGTCATGAGCAGCAGCAAAGTTCAAATACAAAAGGCCGCATTCGCGGCCTTTTGTATTTTGCTGGAACGGTTGGCGTTGTTTCAGGGGTGTCAGCAGTTCTCGTCTTGACATCCTGATTTTTAGCGCGTTATATAGAATCAATCCCTGAGCGCATCCGCAGTCCGGTAGTATTGCGCCAGCATTTGTCGTCGGAGTTTCCTGTTTGTTTCTTAGATAACGAGGGGGCTGGTATGAACAAATCCGAACTGATCGATCAAATTGCCGTTGGTGCTGATATTTCAAAAGCTGCTGCGGGGCGGGCCTTGGATGCTGCTATTGGTGCAGTCAAGCAGGCTCTCAAGAAGGGGGGCTCTGTAACGCTGGTGGGTTTTGGAACCTTTCATGTGGGTGAGCGGGCTGCTCGGAGCGGTCGTAATCCCAGGACGGGGGCCGCAATCAAGATTGAGTCGGCAAAAATTCCTAAATTTAGGCCTGGCAAAGCGTTGAAAGATGCACTACAATGATTAGCTCTTGATTTCGAGATGTCTTCGATAGTTGGGTGCTTAGCTCAGTTGGTAGAGCGTCGCCCTTACAAGGCGAATGTCGGCGGTTCGACCCCGTCAGCACCCACCAAGCAATCGAAAGTCCGAAATCCTGAGGAGTGGTAGTTCAGTTGGTTAGAATACCGGCCTGTCACGCCGGGGGTCGCGGGTTCGAGTCCCGTCCACTCCGCCAAAAGAATTTGAGAAAAAGCAAAAAGGCCACTACATGTGGCCTTTTTGCTTTTCGTCGATTGGCCGGGTTTGGCTCTTGTTCCCTAACATTCCTGCATGTAGACTCATTGAGTCATGGAGCGGTTATGAGCATCATTCAAGCTGTGAATGTGAGTGTCTGACAGCCTTGAGTTACGTCCGCTTTAACGGCGATTGATCAATGTCAGGTTGAAGGGCGAACAGACAGTTCGCCTTTTTTGTATTTCTCCTGTCAAAAGCCATTTGCCCATAGTTGTAATTAAGGATCCCCGCATGTTCGATGCAGTACGCAACAACAAAAAGATTGTTCAGGTTTTTTTGCTCTTGATTACGCTTCCGTTTGCTTTTTGGGGCGTTGACTCCTACGTCCGGAATATGAGTGGTGGGGACGAGGTCGCCAAAGTCGGGGGCATCACCATCGGGCAGGTAGAGTTTCAGCAGGCTCTTCGCGAACAGCAGGAGCGCCTGCGGGCAAAGCTGGGGGCAAATTTCAATCCCGCGATGATGGAGACTGTCGAGGCGCGCCGAGCTGTTCTTGAAAATCTGGTGAACCAGCGTTTGCTGGCGCTCGATTTGTCTAAGAAGCATGTGACCGTCTCTGACCAGAAACTCCGCGACACCATTGCAACAATTCCAGCTTTCCAAGAAAACGGTCATTTTTCGCTGCCTCGTTACGAGGCTGCGCTGCAGGCCGAGGGGATGAGCCAGGCCGTCTTCGAATCACGTTTGCGACAGGACCTGGCGTTGCAGCAGGTGATCGGCGTGCTGACCGAGGGGGCCCTGGTCTCACGCAAGTCTGCTGAAGGGGTGTATTCGGTCCAGCAGGAGGAGCGCCAGGTTAGTGAAGTGCGTCTTGGGGCTGATCAATACGCTGCTTCGGTAAAGCTGGCGGACGACGCAGCCCAGAAGTTCTACGACAGCAATCGGAAGCAGTTCGAATTGCCCGCCCAGTTGCGGGTGGAGTATCTCGTCCTCAACCGGGATGAGTTGGCGGCGCAGATCGTGGTTAGCGATGCCGATGTCCGCAAGGAATACGACGCTCATCCGGAGCGTTTCCGTCAGGGAGAGGAGCGCCGTGCGAGCCATATCCTCATCCAGGCAGACAAGGCTGCCGGTGATGTCGTCCTCAAGGCCGCCAAGGAGAAGGCCGAGGCCTTGCTGAAGCAGGTGAAGGCCAATCCTGCCGACTTTGCAAAGCTCGCCAAGGAAAGCTCCCAGGATCCCGGCTCCGCCGAGAAGGGGGGGGATCTTGGCTACTTTGCCCGCGGTGCCATGGTCAAGCCCTTTGAAGACGCGGCTTTTGGACTGGCGAAGGAAGGCGACTTGTCTGGCGTGATCCAGTCAGATTTCGGTTTCCATATCATCCGTCTGACTGGGATAAAGGCGGAAAAGGCGCGGGCCTTTGAGGATGTGAAGGCAGAGCTCGCCGCGGAATTGAAGCGTGCGGAAGCCGCCAAGAAGCTGGCCGAGCTTGTCGATGCCTTCAGTAATACGGTTTATGAACAGGCGGATAGCCTCAAGCCGGCAGCTGAGAAATTCAAGTTGCAGATCCGTACGAGCGACTGGATTGCTCGGGACGGCAAGATGCCGCCGCCCTTCGACAATCCGAAGCTGGCTACCGCTATCTTTTCCGACGACAGTGTCAAGAACAAGCGTAATACTGAGGCGGTGGATGTGGGCGGCGGGAGCATGGTGGCCGCACGGGTACTCGACTTCAAGCCATCGTCTCTGCGCCCGTTTAATGATGTGAAGGGCGACATCAGCAAGGTGCTTTCAACCGAAGAGGCCGGCAAGCTTGCCGAGGCAGATGGTGAGTCCAAGCTCGCGAAATTGCTCAAGGGAGAGTCGCTTGAACTTGGTTGGAGTGCCGCACACCCGCTGCAGCGGGGCACGCAGGGCTTGCCCCCCGAAGCGTTGCGAGCAGTTTTCCGCGCGCCGACGGACAAATTGCCGGCTTACGCTGGCGCGAAATTGCCTGGGGCGGGCTATGTATTGTTCCGTGTCGAGAAAGTCAGCCGCCCGACCATCGCTGAGAATGATCCCCGCCTGGAAGCTCTGAGGCAGCAATATGCACGGATTCTGGCGGAGCAGGATTTCTCCGCCTATATTGCGGCCTTGCGCAAGCGTTACGACGTGAAGATCAATGCCGCAGCGCTTGAGTCTGCCAAGGACAAGCAATAAGCTCCTGCTGGCTTCGAGCGCAATAAAAAAGCCCTTGTTCAACAAGGGCTTTTTTGTACCAAGAGCGGATCTGGCTGTCAGCCCTGATCGGGGTTGCCGAGTGCCGTGGTATTGAAGCCGCCATCAACGTACATGATCTCGCCAGTGATGCCGCTGGCCAGATCCGAGCACAGGAAGGCGGCGGCATTGCCGACTTCCTCGATGGTCACGTTACGGCGCAACGGAGCGTTGCGTTCATTGAAAGCCAGCAGCTTGCCGAAACTGCCGATACCGGACGCAGCCAGGGTCTTGATGGGGCCGGCGGAAATGGCGTTGACGCGGGTACCTTCAGGCCCGACGCTGACAGCCATGTAGCGGACGGCTGCCTCAAGGCTGGCCTTGGCCAGGCCCATGATGTTGTAGTTGGGCATGGTGCGCACTGCGCCCAGATAGGACAGGGTGAGCAGCGAGCCGTTGCGCCCCTTCATCATCGGCCGTGCGGCCTTGGCGAGGGCTGGGAAGCTGTAGGCGCTGATCTCCTGGGAAATCCGGAAGGCTTCACGGCTCGCCCCGTCGAGGAAGTCGCCCTCGAGGGCTTCGCTGGGCGCGAAAGCGATGGAGTGGACGAGACTATCCAGGCCGTCCCACTGCTTGCCGAGCTCGGTGAACAAGTTGGCGATTTCATCGTCGTTTTGGACGTCGCAGGGATAGATCAGCGAGCTGCCGAACTCGGCAGCCATTTTGGAAACCCGGTCAACAAAGCGTTCATTCTGATAGGTGAACGCAAGTTCGGCACCTTCCCGGTGCATGGCTTTGGCGATCCCGTAGGAAATCGAGCGGTTGGACAGCAATCCGGTGATGAGAATGCGTTTGCCGGCGAGAAAGCCCATGTAAGGTGTCTCCAGTGAATAACCGTTCAATTATAACGGATGCTTCCCGGCCGTGCGTTGCCACGGACGGCCGGGCGATCCGTTAGACTTGACGCCATGCGCGCGACAATTTCGTATTTTCTTCTGGTGTTACTCGCCCTGGTTACGGCTGGTTGCGGTCAGGGTTGGAACGATCCCTATCCGGCAGCGGAGCAGGGCAAGAACATTCTGTACACCGCCTTCACGCAGCGGCCCAAGCATCTGGATCCGGTGCAGTCTTACAGCGAAGACGAAGCGACCTTCCTCAGCCAGATCTATGAGCCGCCGCTCCAGTATCACTACTTGAAGCGTCCATTCCAGCTGGACGTGCTGTCGGCTGCCCAGATGCCGGTCTTGCGCGAGTACGACGGGCAGGGACATCTTCTGCCGGCAGGCAGCGATCCGGCCAGGATCGCTCGCAGTGAATACGAGATCCGTATCAGGCCCGGGGTGCGCTACCAGCCCCATCCTGCCTTTGCCGTGGATGCCAAGGGTGAGTCGGTGTACTGGGGTCTGAAGAGGGAGGAACTTGAAGGCCGGCGTGTGTTGGGTGATTTTCCCTTGACTGCGAGCCGGGAGCTGACGGCTGATGACTTTGTCTATCAGATCAAGCGGCTTGCCCATCCACGCCTACATTCCCCGGTGCTTGAATTGATGGGGGACTACATCATCGGCTTGAAGGACTTGCATGCGCGTCTGCTGGCCGACGAGAAGGCCGGGCGTTACCCCAGCCGGGATGCATGGATCGACCTGCGCGGCTATGCCCTGAGCGGTGTCGAGATCGTGGACCGCTACACTTATCGGATCAGTATCAAGGGAACGTACCCGCAGTTTCCGTACTGGCTGGCCATGACCTTCTTCGCGCCGCTCCCGTACGAGGTGGACCGTTTCTTTTCCCAGCCGGGTATGGCCGAGCGCAACCTGACGCTGGACTGGTGGCCGGTGGGCACTGGACCATACATGCTGGTGGACAACAATCCCAATGCGCGCATGACCTTGGTCCGCAACCCGAATTTCCATGGGGAGAGCTATCCGTGTGACGGTGAGGCCGGGGATCGTGAGGCAGGCTTGCTGGCGGATTGCGGGAAGGGGCTCCCGTTCGTCGATAAGGTGGTTTTCACCCGGGAAAAGGAAAGCATCCCGTACTGGAACAAGTTTCTGCAGGGCTACTACGATGCATCGGGGGTCTCTTCGGACAATTTCGACCAGGCTGTCCAGATGGGAGGGCAGGGGGATGTGACCCTATCGGACGAGATGGTGGCCAAGGGTATCAAGCTCAATACCTCGGTGGCTCCCAGCGTCATGTACATGGGCTTCAACATGCTTGATCCCGTGGTCGGTGGCAACAGCGAGCGTGCCCGCAAGTTGCGTCTGGCCCTATCGATCGCGATCGACCAGGAGGAATTCATTTCGGTCTTTCTCAACGGACGCGGTCTGCCTGCCATGCACCCGATCCCGCCTGGCATCTCGGGCTATAGGGCCGACAAGGCCGGCCTTAACCCCTATGTGTATGACTGGGTTGATGGCAAGGTGCGTCGCAAGCCGGTGGAGGAGGCCCGTCGGCTCCTCGTCGAGGCGGGATATCCAGGCGGGCGAGATGCAAAGACCGGGGAGCCGCTGGTGATCAATCTGGATACCACCGGCAGCGGTTTGGGGGACAAGGCTTCAGTTGACTGGCTGTCCAAACAGCTCAAGCAGCTGGATATCCAGCTGGTCGTACGCGCAACGGACTACAACCGCTTTCAGGACAAGATCCGCAAGGGCAATGCCCAGCTCTTCTACTGGGGATGGAACGCCGATTACCCGGACCCGGAAAATTTCCTGTTCCTCCTTTATGGTCCGCAAGGCAAGGTCAAGAGCCAGGGTGAGAATGCCGCGAACTACGAAAACGCCGAATACGATCGCCTTTTCGAGCGCATGAAGGCGATGCCCGACGGCCCCGAGCGGATGGCGATCATCGAACGCATGCTGGCGATCCTGCAGCACGATGCGCCATGGGTCTGGGGGTTTTACGAAAAGACTTATACGCTGCAGCACGGTTGGCTGTACAACCGCAAGCCCGGCAAGATCATCCGCAACACCTTGAAGTATCAGCGCGTTGATGTTGTGGCCAGGGCCGGGAAACGTGCCGAATGGAATGCGCCGGTGTTGTGGCCCCTGAGCCTGGTCGCCGTGCTGGCCGCGGCAATCGTGGCACCGGCCGTCATCCACTATCGGCGGCGGGAGCGGGCTGCGGCTGACGGGTCTGCTTGATCAGGCTGCTCCACCCGCCGGTCGGCGGGCGCGCATGGCTTGCAGGACGTGCAGCAGAAGCCCGAAGGGAAGGAGCAGGCCGCAGCCCATGTGGATCCAGCTGGTAGTCGCGCGCTGCGTTTCGTCCGCGAGGTAGTACAGGCCATAGCCACTCAGGGTCAGCCCCCCCCACAGCAGGAACAGGCCGCCGCCGGACAGGCGGTGGGTGCCACGCTGCCACGCGGGCATTACGTGGGTGGTCCAGATGCTGCCAAGCACCGCCAAGCCGAACATGGCCGCGGCACCATGCGCGCGCATGGCCCAAGGCTCCAGGGGGTGGCGGGCTGCGTCGTCAGGAAGCGGCAGCAGGTAGTGGGCCAGCATCCAGGCGACACCGCTACCGAGGAGCAGAAGGGTGCTCAGGTGGACGGCATGGCGTTGACGACGCCCTGGTCGAACGGCTTTGCGGGGGCGCGGATGGGGATGTTCATGCATGGGGGGCGTGTCCTGGGGAGGCCTCGTGGCCCAGCGCGGACCAGAAGCCGGAACTGGCGTGAAGGGTGTCGGGCGCCTCGATGATGGCGGCGCTGGCGCCCAGTTCGGCCAGCAAGGGGCTGGCATCCTGGCCAAGCAGGCTGACGATCTTGGTCAGTGCGTCTGCGGTGCAGCAGCTATCGGCAATGACGGTTACGCTGCGCGGGCGGCATTTTGCAACGCCGTGGCGGGGATCGACAATGGGCGAGGTGTCGATCTCACTTCCGCGGCGGCCGAGAACGAAGTCGCCGGAGCTGGCAACAGCCTTGTTGGCGATGTGGCCGAGGGGGATGGACCGCGACGCATCGCCCGGGTGACGAACCACCAGAGGATGGCGTAGTCCCTGGCGGCTGAAATGACGGAGATCGCCCCCTGCATTCACGCATGCCTCCAGCACACCGTAATCCTTTAAAGCATCAATGGCCTGGTCGACGGCGTAGCCCTTGGCGATACCGCCCAGGTCCATCCACAGTGGACGCCGGAAAAATACCTGACCGTCCTTATCGATTTCGATGTCTTCCCAGCTTGCTTCCTGGTTGGCTGCGGGCGCCGTCGGGGTGGGCAGAAACTGATGCCGTACCAGTGCCGGGGCCACCGTAGGGTCGAAGAGACCGCCGGACAGCTGTGCAAAGCGTCGGGCGGCCAGCAGGACTGCCCGGGTATGGACGCCCACGCTCACAGGGCGCAGATGGGCTTCCCGATTCAGGCGGGAAAGCTCGCTGTCCGGCGAATGGAAGCTCATGGCTTGGTGAACGATGGCGATGGCCTCGAAGGCCGCCTCTACGGATAGCGCCGCGCGGTGTGAATCAGGCGCCGTCACGTCGATATGGACATAAGTCCCCAGCCACGGACGGATCCGTCGCAAGGAGCAACTGCTCATCGTGACTTGGTCAGTTGGGCATGCAGTGCCAGCAGGCGCTGAACGCCGGCGGTGAGGTGGGAGCAGGACAGGGTGGCGCCGCTGATGTTCTTGATGTCGTCACCGAAGTGGAAGGGCGTCTCCAGGCGGCGCCCGGCGAACTGCTTGCGCCAGCTGGGTGTGCGGACTTCGTAGCCGTGGGTTTCGCGGTACTCGAGAATCTCCAGGGAGCGGACGGCGCCATCGGCACCGATTGCCACGGCATAGGTCACCCATTCGACCTTGCCAAGTACGTCGTCCACATACAGGGTGCCGAGCAGCTTGCTGCCGGCCCAGGCTTCGATCTGACGGACCTCGCCGCGCTGACGCACGCTGGCGACGGCGTCGAGACTCCGGAGTTGCTCGGGCGTCAGGCGCAGCACGCGTGCATCGAAACGGTCAGCCTCGGGAAAGGCGGCTTTTTCGGCCTGCTCGACGCTCAGATACTGGGCGGCCTCGACGGTGGGCGGACAGAGAGCGCTCAGGCCGGCGCTGGCCAGGCTGACCAGGGAGACCGTGCTCCAGCTGTCACAGGACTTGCTCATCATTGTTCCTTCGTTGAAAGCACAAAGCCCGGCGGGTCGGGGAGAGCCGCCGGGCAGGGTGGAGGATACCGCGTCCGCCTTCGGATCAGAACTGGTAGCCGATACCCAGGTTCAGGCGATCCCGGGTGCGGTCCAGCTGGAAGCGCTGCACGTCGGCCTTCAGCACCACGTTGTCGCCGACACGCAGGTTGGCTCCGACGGTGACAACCTTCTCGTCACGCTGGGAGTCGGTTTCCAGGCCTGCCGGCATGGCGGCGTAGTTGGCCGCCGTGTTGAACACCTCGTAACGCGCGAAGGGGCTCAGACGATATTCGCCGCCTTCCCACAGTTTGTACGCGGCCTGGGTATACCAGCCGTAGAAGGACTTGGGCACCAGGGTGCCGCCGGCGAACTGCAGGTTGAACTGGCTGGTGTCGGTGATGGTGCCGCGGGCATACAGGGCGGACAGGTCCCACTTGCCAGGCGTCCAGCGCGCGTGGGTATCCCACAGGGTCACGCGGGCGTCAGGGGCATACAGGCCGGCCTTGGTGCTGTCGGCTGCGGTGTTCTTGTGGGAAACCTTGCCGGAGAACACGCCAGCGCCTACGTCCAGGCCGGGCGTGCCGCGCCAGCTGACGGCGCCGTAGGCCGACAGGTTGTTGGCCTTGGCGAGCTGGCCTTCCTGGTGCAGGGCGCCGAGGGGCGACTCCTTGCCTTCGGTGCTGGTGCCGTCCCACTTGTTGAGGTCGAAGCCGCTGGTGAGGCCGACATCCCAGCGCAGGCCGGCATCTGTCACGCCGAAGGCGGACATGCCGACCTCGCGCCAGGTGGTCGGGATGATGGCCGTCTCGACGAAGTTGCGTTCCACGCCGTAGTAGGAGGTCGGCTCGTGGCTCAGGTTCATGAAGCCGAGGGGGATCAGGAACAGGCCGCCCTTCAGGCCGACGTTGTCGTTGAGGCGGTGTTCTACGTAGATCTGCTCGACCTCGACTTCACCTTGGTCGTCGGCCGAGGCGATGGCGTGCTCGAACTCGAATTCGGTGACGATGCGGGTCCGCTCCGAGGCTTGGTGCGTGATGCCGATCACCGCCCGGCGTACATCCATCTTGGTGTTGCTCTGGTCGCGGAAGGGGCGGTTGTAATTGACTTCGCCGTAACCGAAGAAGCTGGTCTGGCCACTGGAGCTGCTGACGGCCAGGGGCGCCTGATAGGCCTGGGCAGGTGCCGCGGCAGGGCTCGGGACGGCAACCGGTGCCGGAGCCGGAGCCGCAGGGGCGGCGGCTGCAACAGGGGCCTGGCTGGCCGTTGCCTGGGCCTTGACGGTCTTCAGTTCGGCCTTGACGGCTTCAAGTTCGGCCGCAAGGCGTTCGAGCCTGGCCATGAGTTCGGTGTCGGTTGCGGCATGAGCGCTGCCGGTGGCAAACAGGGCCGCGAGGGCCAGGCAGATCGGGGTGCTCTTCATCATCGTTTCTCCGGAATCAGCAAGCAGGCTTCAATGTGGAAATCGGTATCGGTTCAGGGGGCGTAGCCATCGGTCAGCGTGTTCAGGAAGCTCACCAGGTCGGCGATCTCGCTCTCGGTCAGGGCCGGGGTATCACCGGGCTTCCGGTTGTACGGCACCTCGAGGGTATTCACGTTCTTGCGGTAGGCGGTGGGCAGGTCGTTGAACTTCTGCACCGTGCCGCTGGCGTCCGTGGGGTACCACTCCTCGGGGTTGGTGTCGCGACGGACGTAGAAGCGGACCGCATCGGTGAGGGTTTTGAGGGCGCCGTTGTGGAAGTAGGGGCCGGTCTTGGCGATGTTGCGCAGGGTCGGCACGCGGAAGGCGCCGCACAGGTCGGTGCGGCTGGTCTGGTCCGCACGGACCGGGCCGCACAGGCCGAGATCGTAGTAGCTGGCGTCGGCGTTGGCGGTGATGTCCATGTTGCGGGGCACACCGAGCGTGTCGTAGGTGAAGTCGGTGAACAGGGGGGGATGGCCGTCCGCTGCAGTGCCCACGTGGCAGGCGGTGCAGTTGCCCTTGTTCGGGTCGTTGAACAGGGCCCAGCCACGCATCTCCGCGTCGGTGAGCTGGACCTTGCCGGCGAGCCACAGGTCGAACTTGCTGCTGAACGGGGCGAAATCGGCGTCTTCCAGTTGGTACTGCTGGAGCGCGTATTGCAGACGGGCGAAAGCGTCGGCAGGACGGCTGAAGATGTCGCTGCCGAAGACCTTCATGAATTCCGCGGCATTGGCGGAGCGCTTGAGCTTGGCCACCACGTCGTCGGCGCTGGTGTTGGCCATCTCGTTCGGGTTGAGGAGAGGGCCCGAAGCTTGGTCGCCGAGGGTGTTGGCGCGGCCATCCCAGGTGAAGCCACCGGTCGGCGTGCCGTCCTTGGCGAAGTAGAAGGCGGTGTTGAACTTGAGGTACTTGAGCGACGGGGCCTGGCGTCCGGCTTCATGGCCAGCATCCGCACCGGCGGGCACAGAGCGGCTGTCTGTGGCAGCGTAGTGGTTGGCCTTGACGTGGCAGGTGGCGCAGGACATGGCGCCGGTGCTCGACAGGAGAGGGTCGTTGAACAGCTTTTCGCCGAGCTGGGCGGCTGCGGACAGGTCGCTCGCCGCGGTGTTTGTGCCGCTTCCCCCGCTGCTTCCTCCTCCACCTCCACCACAGGCTGCGAGCAGCAGAGTCATGGACAGGGATAGGGTAATCCGGGCGAGGCGGTGCATCGAAGGGCTCCAGTCAGTCGGCGTCGGCGATGAACCTGGGCGGCATGGAAGCCGGCAGGTTGTCTCCTCTTCACTGGCTGGCTGGGCGAAACGAACCGCGTGGCTGGCTTGTGTGCGAATGAAGGATAGGATTCATTCGCAAATGAGAATTAATCCTATATTAAGGCTGGTACCCGAAATGGTCAATGCCCCTGACCCGAATAGGGGTGTTTTATGTCGTCCGGAGAGAGGGGGGTGGGACTTTTTAGTCGGGGGGAAGCAGTCTTTCTTCCTTGAGGCGTTTGCCGAGCAGGTCGATCAGCTCGTCCACGAGGCGGATGGAAGACTCCGGATTGATGGATTCGGTGACTGCCGACCACACCGGCTTGGCGTCAGGCAATCGGTACAGCAGGGTCTCGACGACGACCCGGGTGGTCTCGACGGTGTAGCCGGGGGTTTCGTAGGTGTACGGGTAGTAGGTGAGGAAGGGGCTGTAGTAGGGCCGATAGGAAGGCCCCATCCGCCAGAACAAGGGGTCGGGCCCGAAGCGGGTTTGCGGGGGGACGATGGTCTGCGACTTGTCTACGGACACCAGGCGCGCGACCAGAGCGGTGTCGAACCCCCCGGCTACCAGGCGCTGTCGAATGTTATCGGCTTCGGGTGTGGGCGCCAGTTCAAGCAGATGTCCGGCGCTGGCTTGCACGCTCCTGGGCATGCGCTGGACGATCCGGTTCTCGGCCATTTTGCGCAGGTTGTCGTCGTCCTTCGCAGATACGAAGACTGCAATTTTGTGAGGAATGGCGGCGGGTGTGCCTGCATCCCGCCAACTGGATTGGATGGTGCTGGTCGCGCAGCCGGAGAGCAGGAAAATGCACGTGCAAAGCGTCAGCACGGGCAGGAAACGAAGACGCATGGAGGACTCCGAGGGCGGTGGGAATTGGTATGTATGCCTGAGACCGTGGAACAGCCGCAGGATTCAATGAAAATCCCGGCTCCTGGGAGCGAGCTGGCCCAGCAGTGGGGAGCGGTCAACGACCCGTTTTGCGTGCAGATGTACCACCTTGTCCTGGCGGACGATCTGCCCATAGACGCCAAGCAGGCTGGTGCCGAGCAGGATGCGTCTTTCGGCCTCCAGGAGTTCGGGCCGGATGATGACGTTGATCCAGCCGGTTTCGTCTTCGATGGTGACGAACATCGTGCCCTTGGCGGTGCCGGGGCGCTGGCGGCAGGTGACGATGCCGGCCGCTCGGGCCAGCTTGCGGTCCGGGCAGTTGGAGATTTCCGCCGCGGTCAGGAAGCGCTCGGCCCGTAAGCTGGCGCGCAGGAATACCAGCGGGTGGCGGCCCAAGCTGAAGCCCAGGCGTGCATAGTCGGCGATCAGGTTCTGGGTTTCGCTGGGGGCGGACAGGGCGAGCCGGTCGTCCGCCAGCGGCGCCTGGTGGAGCAGGCCTGGGGCGGTCTGGGCGCCGCTGGCGTCCCACCAGGCTTGGCGCCGGTGGCCGGCCAGACTGGCGAGGGCGCCGGCGGAGGCGAGTGCCCGGAGTTCTGCGGGATCGAGACTGGCCCGGCGTGTCAGATCGTCCACCGACAGGAAGGCGCCATCCTGCCTGGCAACGACGATGCGCTCTGCGGCAGTGGCATTGAAGCCCTTGACGAGGCGAAGGCCGAGGCGGGCGGCGGGGATGTCCGCGGCGCTGCTTGAAGGCTCCTGCGTGCATTCCCAGTCGCTGGCGCCGACATCGGCCGGCCGGACTTCGACATGGTGGCGACGGGCGTCCTGGATCAGCTGGGACGGCCCATAGAAGCCCATCGGCTGGCTGTTGAGCAGGCCGCACAGGAAGGCCGCCGGCTCGAAACGTTTGAGCCAGGCGGAAACATAGACCAGCAGTGCGAAGCTGGCCGCATGGGATTCCGGGAAACCATAGCTGCCGAAGCCCTGGATCTGCCGGCACAGCGCTTCGGCGAATTCCCGTGGGTAATCGCGATCGAGCATGCCGGCCGTCAGGCGTTCCTGGTAGTGCTGCAGGTCGCCCTTGCGTCCCCAGGCACCCATCGAGCGGCGCAGTTGGTCGGCGTCGCCGGGGCTGAAGCCGGCGGCGACCATCGCCAGCTGCATGACCTGTTCTTGAAAGATCGGCACGCCGTAGGTGCGGGACAGGACCGGCTCGATCTCTGGCCGTGGATAGTCGATGGGTTCCAAGCGGGCCACCTTTTCCCGCGCCTGCAGGTAGGGATGGACCATGCCGCCCTGGATCGGCCCCGGGCGGACGATGGCCACCTCGACGACCAGGTCGTAGTAGGTGCGCGGCTTCAGGCGGGGCAGCATGCTCATCTGAGCGCGGGATTCCACCTGAAAGACGCCCATCGCGTCAGCTTCGCAGAGCATGTCGTAGACGGGCGCCTGCTCCCGGGGGATGTCGGCTACCGCAAAGGGCTGGCCACGCCAGCGTGAGATGAGGTCCAGGCTGCGGCGGATCGCCGACAGCATGCCGAGGGCCAGCACGTCCACTTTCAGCAGCCCTAGGGTTTCCAGGTCGTCCTTGTCCCACTGGATGACGGTGCGGTCGGCCATGGCGGCGTTTTCGACCGGGACCAGTTCGGCCAGCGGTCCGCTGGAGATCACGAAGCCACCCACGTGTTGAGACAGATGGCGGGGAAAGCCGACCAGCGTATTGGCGAGTTCGAGCAGGCGTTGCGTGCGTTGAGCGTCCGGATCCAGGCCCGCTTCGCGCAGGCGTTCCGGCGCCACCCGGCTGCCGTCCCACCAAGCCAGGCGGCGGCTGAGCTGCTCCAGCTGGCCGAGGTCGAAGCCGAGGGCACGGCCCACGTCACGGAGGGCGCTGCGGGGGCGGTAGCGGATCACCGTGGCGGCCAGGGCGGCCCGATCCCGGCCGTATTTGTTGTAGATGTACTGGATGATCTCCTCACGTCGGTCGTGCTCGAAGTCCACGTCGATGTCGGGTGGTTCGCGGCGTTCTCTGGACACGAAGCGCTCGAAGAGCAGATGCCCGTCCTCGGGTTTGACCTCGGTGATCCCCAGCGCGTAGCACACCACCGAGTTGGCCGCCGAACCGCGGCCCTGGCACAGGATCTTCTTGCTGCGGGCGAAGCGGACGATGTCCTCGACGGTGAGGAAGAAGGCCTCGTACCGGAGCGCGATGATCAGCGTCAGTTCCTTGTCGGTTTGGGCGCGGATTTCTGCCGGAACCTGATCTTGTCCGTCCGGGCCTGGCGGGTAGCGGCGGTGCAGGCCGGCGTCCACCAGTGCGCGCAGATGGGAGCCTGCCGTGGCGCCGGGGGGGACGATTTCCTCCGGGTATTCATAGCCCAGTTCGCCGAGCGGACAGTGGCAGCGGGCGGCGATCACCAATGTTTCGGCCAGCCACTCCGGCGGGTGGCGGCGGGTCAGACGCTGTCGGCTCTGCAGGTGGAGTTCGGCATTGGCGGCCAGCCGGTAGCCGGCCTCGTCGAGGCTGCAATGATGGCGCAGGGCGCTCAGCACATCGGCCACGGGCTGGCGCGACGGGTGGTGCATCAGTGGTGCGCAGGTGCTGGCGACCGGGATGCCGGCGGTATGCGCTGCTTCGGCGATCCACGCTTGCCGGCTGCGGTCGTCGGCGCCCATCAGGAGGAGGGCGGTGATCCAGGCCCTGCCAGGGAAGAGCGCGGCCAGCCAGCAGGCGTCATCCGTGAGCGTGGCGGAGGTGGGGGCCGGCGGAATCAGCAGGGCCAGGCAACTCTTGAGACCGCCCCGCAGATCGTGCCGATGCAGCCGGTACTGGCCCTTTTCCGTTGCCAGCCGGCCGCGGCTGATGAGGCGGCACAACTGGCCGTAACCTTCCCTGTTCTCGGCCAGCAATACGAGCTGCGGGCCATCCTCAAGCTGGATGCGGGTGCCGACGATCAGCTGCAATCGTTCCTTGTGTGCCTGCCAGGCCGCGTAAGCCCGCACGACGCCGGCCATTGAGCATTCGTCGGCGAGCGCCAGAGCGGTATAGCCGAGCGCCACGGCCTGCTCGACGAGCTCTTCCGGATGGGATGCGCCTGTCTGGAAGCTGAAGTTTGAGCGGGCACAGAGCTCGGCAAAAGCGTGAGGATCCTGTTGGGGCATGAGCTAACTGTATATAAATACAGCAAACTCAACAAGCCATACTTCCGCGCTTCAAGACGTGCTCAAAAAGGACAGCCCCGACACGGCATGAACCGATGTCGGGGCTGTTTCGGGAGCGGCGACCGGTGAGGTCGCCGGGCTCCCGATGGCTGCAGCTGCTTCGCGATCAGGCGAAGTTGGCGGCAGCGAAGTCCCAGTTGGCCAGGCTGTTCAGGAAGGTTTCCACGAACTTGGGACGGGCATTGCGGTAGTCGATGTAGTAGGCGTGTTCCCACACGTCGATGGTCAGCAGGGGCTTGCCTTCGCCGCTCTTCAGCGGGTTGCCGGCAGCACCGGTGTTGACGATGTCGACGGAGCCGTCGGCCTTCTTGACCAGCCAGGTCCAGCCGGAACCGAAGTTGCCGACGGCGGAAGCCTGGAAGGCCTTCTTGAATTCGTCGAAGGAGCCCCACTTGGCGTTGATGGCGTCAGCCAGCGCGCCGGCGGGAGCGCCGCCGCCATTCGGCTTGAGGGAGCTCCAGAAGAAGGTGTGGTTCCAGACCTGAGCGGCGTTGTTGTAAATGCCGCCGGCCGGAGCCTTCAGGAAGGTCTCTTCAACGGACAGGTTTTCGTACTCGGTGCCCGGGATGAGGTTGTTCAGGTTGGTCACATAGGCTTGGTGGTGCTTGCCGTAGTGGTATTCGAAGGTCTCCTCGGAAATATGGGGGACCAGGGCGTTCTTGGCGTAGGGCAGTTCGGGCAGGGTATGAGCCATTTGTTTCTCCGGGGTATAGGAAATTGTCCGACTATTCTAGTCGGGATTGGATTCTCTGCACAATCGGCCTCGGCGTACCTCATCCGGTCGCCGGTTCCACCCGCTATTTTGCACCGCAACTAGCCGGAATGCTTGTCTACCTTTGCATCTACGACGCCGTCCTGGAATTCGACGTGGATGAGATCCCCCGGAACGAGACCCCTGGCGGAGCGAATGATCTGACCTGAGGCATCCCGTGTGATGCTGTAGCCGCGGGACAGGACGCCGCGGGGATCGAGGTGGGCCAGGTGCTGGCCCAGGGTGTTGAGTTGCATCCGGCGATCGGCGAGCAGCTTGTGCATGGCCCGCTGCAGTCCTTGCTCCAGCATGTTCAGCTTCTGCTGCCGGCTGGGCAGATCGGGCCTGCGGGCGGCCAGGCGCAGTTCCAGCGTGGTGACCCGCGTCCGGTGGGCGGACAGTTGCTGGGCGATGCGGGCCTGCAGGCGTTGCCGCAGATTCTCCAGTTGCAGCCGCCCGGCGTGCAGGCGCTGGCGGGGATGGATCAGGCGTGCGGCGGCCCGGTCGAGGCGCTGGGCTGCGTTTTCGATGCGCCGTTCCAAGGCTCGCTTGAGGCGGTGGGCCAGTTGCTCCAGCCCCTCCCTGGCCTCCACGAAGCCGGCACTGACCAGTTCGGCCGCTGCGGTCGGCGTGGCGGCGCGCAGGTCGGCGGCGAAGTCGGCGATACTCACATCGGTCTCGTGGCCGACGCCGACCACCACCGGCAGGGGGCAGGCGCGAATGGCGCGGGCCACACTTTCGTCATTGAAGGCGGCAAGATCTTCCAGGCTGCCGCCGCCCCGAACCAGCAGCAGCACGTCATTGCCGTCCTGCTGGGCGCGGAGGCCGGCCTGGCGGATCGCAGCGACGATTTGGGAGGGCGCGTCGGCGCCCTGGACCAGGCTCGGATACAGACTCAGCGGAACATGCGGTGCCCGCCGTGCCAACGCGGCAGTGACGTCGCGCCAGGCGGCGGCCTGGGGCGAGGTGATGACCGCGATCCCCCGCGGAAAGCGCGGTAGCGGCCGTTTGCAGGCCGGATCGAACAGGCCTTCTGCTTCCAGGCGCGCCTTCAGGCGCAGGAAGGCCTCGTAAAGATTGCCGACGCCCGCCTGGCGGACGGACTCGACGTTCAGTTGGTAGTCCCCGCGGGCTTCGAAAAGGGTCACCAGTGCGCGGACTTCGACGCGCATGCCATGCTCCAAGCGGAAGCCGAGTAGCTGGGCACGGTTGCGCCACATGGTGCAACGCACCTGCGCCTGATCGTCCTTGAGCGTGAAGTAGACATGCCCCGAAGCGGCGCGGGTCAGGGTCGACACCTCGCCGGCGATCCACAGCAGGGGGAAGCTGCCCTCCAGTGCTTCGCGGGCCGCGCGGTTCAGCCAGGATACGGAAACGACTTCGCCGGAGTTGACTTTGGTGCTCATTTGCGGGGTGTTCATGGGCTTGAATTCTACCGGAATCCACATCCTGCCCAGGGCGGGGGCAAAAAATCCAGTTCAGACTCTTGACTTGCCAAAAAACTTGTAAGTTATTGATTTAAAACAAATGTGCATATCGCCTCATTTTTGACCCGACCACTAAAAAGCCTTACGAACTACGGGTTTAGCGTCCTCCCTTGGCATCAATCCACAAAGTTATCCACAGAATTTGTGGATTGTCTGACACGCTCCATGTGTTGCTCTGCAACCTAGGGCAGGTTAGAGTCATGGGCTTCGTCCGATTCTCAGGAGCGCTCGCGTGTTCGCCATTCTCCAAGCTGCCGGCTGGCCCATCTGGCCCTTGTTGTTTGCTTCGATCGTGGCCGTGGCCTTGATCATTGAGCGGCTCATCACGCTGCGTCGCAGCAAGATTCTTCCTGATGGCCTGGTGGACAAGGTTGTTGCTGAGATGCGCCAGAGCGGCGTGACCTCCGAGATGCTCAACCGGGTGGCTCTCAGCTCGCCGCTGGGGCGTGTCCTGGCCGCCGGCCTGCGCAACGTGCGCAGCCCGCGTGATGTGATGAAGGAGTCCATCGAGGAGACCGGTCGCGCGGTCACTCACGATCTGGAACGTTTCCTGACCACCCTCGGCACCATTGCATCGATCAGCCCGTTGATGGGGCTGTTCGGCACCGTCGTCGGCATGATCGAGATCTTCGGCTCCCAGGCGCCCGGCGGCTCCAACCCCCAGCAGCTGGCCCACGGTATCTCTATCGCCCTGTACAACACCGGTTTCGGCCTGGTTATCGCGATTCCGAGCATGATCTTCTGGCGCCATTTCCGCGCCACCGTCGATGGCCTGGTGATCGAGATGGAGCAGCAGGCGATCCGTCTCGTCGAACTGATCCACGGCGAACGCCGCTGAGGCACCGGCCATGAACTTCAGTCGCGGCCGCTCCCGCGAGGAGCCGGAAATCAACTTGATTCCGATGATCGACGTGCTGCTGGTGATCATCATCTTCCTGATGCTTACCACGACCTATTCGCGATTCGCCGGGCTGGAGATCAACCTGCCCACGGCGGATGCCCAGGTCAGCGACGATAAGCCGGTCGAGATCAACGTGGCTGTTACCGCGGGTGGCGAGGTGGTCATCAACAAGCGCCCGGTCAATGGCACCGATGTTGCCGCCATTGCTGCCGCGCTGCGCGCCGTGGCGCCTGCCAACGCCAAGGATCCGGTGGTCATCATCAATGCGGATGCAAAGGCTGTCCATCAGCGTGTCATCGATGTGATGCAGGCGGCGCAGCAGGCCGGCCTGATTCACATTTCCTTCGCCACTCAGGCTGCCCAGCGCTGAGTCTGTAGTCATCCATGCCTCGTAGCGCCCCCGGATTCTGGCAGAGCCGAGGGGCGCTCGCATGGAGCCTCTTTCCCCTCTCCCTGTTGTTCGCATTGCTGGCTGGCCTGCGCCGCCGGCTCTTTGCGTTGGGCCTCCTGAAGTCTGTCCGCTTGCCGGTGCGAGTCGTCGTAGTCGGCAACGTGGCCGTCGGCGGGAGCGGCAAAACGCCCGTTGTGCTGTGGCTGGTGGAGCTCCTGCGCAGCCGGGGCTTCAAGCCGGGCATCGTCAGCCGTGGTTACGGTGGGGCGGTCGAAGGTGTGGCTGCGGTGCCTGTCGACGGCGACCCGGTTCGCTTCGGCGACGAGCCCGTGATGATGGCGTCCCGCTCGGGCTGCCCGGTCTTCGTCGGGCGCGACCGTCCTGCTGCGGGGCAGGCCTTGCTGGAGGCCCACCCGGACGTGAATGTGCTGATCGCCGACGATGGCCTCCAGCATTACCGACTGGCGCGGGATCTGGAAGTGGTGGTGGTGGACGAGGCCACTCTCGGCAACGGTTTGCGCCTGCCGGCGGGGCCTCTGCGGGAAGGCTTGGGCCGCGTTCGTGAAGCGGGATTGGTGTTGGCTCATGGTGCCTTGTCGGAGCGCTTGTCCGCAAAGATCCGCCCGGTGCCGGTGTTCCAGTTCGGGCTGGTCGGAGCCCTGTTCGAACGGCTCGGGCGGCGTGAAGAACGTTGCGACGCGGCGGCCTTCCGCGGTCGCCGGATTCATGCGATGGCTGGGATCGGACGGCCGGAGCGCTTCTTCAGCCAGCTCGAAGGGCTGGGTTTGAGCATCCGGCGGTGTCCATTTCCTGATCATCACGCGTTCACCGCGGCCGATCTGGCAATTTCCGATGGCGATGTACTTCTGATGACCGAGAAGGATGCGGTAAAATGCGCGCCTTTCGCCCCGGCTGACAGCTGGGTGTGGCCGGTCCGCGCGCAGGTTGCGTCGGGTGCGGCGGAACTGATTGTGGAGAAGCTTGATGGACCCCCGACTGCTTGAAATCCTGGTGTGCCCGATTACCAAGGGCCCGCTCGACTTCCACAAGGACAAGCAGGAGCTGTGGAGCGTCAGTGCCCGCCTGGCTTACCCGATTCGCGACGGCATCCCGGTGATGCTGGAGGAAGAAGCCCGGTCGCTGACCGACGAAGAAATCGCCCAGTCCCGCTGACATGGGTTTCCGTATCGTCATTCCTGCCCGCTATGCGAGCAGCCGCTTGCCTGGCAAGCCGCTGCTCGACATTGCCGGCAAGCCGATGGTCCTGCGTGTCCTCGATCGCGCTCTCGAAGCAGGCGCCGACGAGGTGTGGGTGGCCACCGATCATGAAGGTATCGCCGCGGTGGTCGAACAGGCCGACGGCAAGGTGGTCATCACCGATGCCGGGCATCCGTCGGGCACCGACCGCCTGGCCGAAGTGGCAACGCAGCTGGGCTGGGGCGACGACGACATCGTCGTCAACGTGCAGGGTGACGAGCCGCTGATTCCGGCTGGGCTGATCGGCCGCGCGGCCGAGTGCCTGGCTGGCGACGCAGAGGCCGCCATTGCCACCGCCTGCCATCCGCTGGGTTCTGCGGAAGAATTCTTCAATCCGAACGTGGTGAAGGTCGTGCTCGATGCCCGGAGCCGGGCGCTCTATTTCTCGCGGGCACCGATCCCTTGGGCGCGGGATGCCTTTGCGGCCGAGCGCAGCGTGCTGCCGGTCGGCCTGCCGGCCTACCGCCACATCGGTCTGTATGCCTATCGGGCTGGCTTCCTGAAGCGCTATTCCACGTTGGCACCGTCTCCGCTGGAGCAGTGGGAAGCCCTCGAACAGCTGCGGGCGATGGCCCACGGTTTCCCCATCCGGGTCATGGTGCTGGACCAGGCTCCGCCCGCCGGAGTGGATACCGCCGAAGATCTTGAACGTGTCCGCCAGGCGTTTGACCTTGCGGAAGTTTCGCGATAGTTTCGCAATCCCATGTCGTATCGACAATAACCAGAGGAGGGAAAGACATGCGTTTGATTCTGTTGGGACCGCCGGGCGCCGGCAAGGGCACCCAAGCTAATTACATCAAGGAAAAGTTCGGTATTCCCCAGATCTCCACCGGCGACATGCTGCGTGCGGCCGTCAAGGCCGGCACCCCGCTGGGCATCGAGGCCAAGAAGGTCATGGATGCCGGCGGCCTCGTGTCCGACGACATCATCATCGGTCTGGTGAAGGACCGTCTGAAGGAAGCCGACTGCCAGTCCGGCTACATGTTCGATGGCTTCCCCCGCACCATTCCGCAGGCCGAAGCCATGAAGGCTGCCGGCGTGCCCATCGATTTCGTGCTCGAGATCGACGTGCCCGATGAAGAAATCATCGGCCGCATGTCCGGTCGCCGCGTGCACGTGGCCTCCGGCCGCACCTATCACGTCAAGTTCAACCCGCCCAAGGTGGAAGGCAAGGACGACGAGACCGGCGAGCCGTTGATCCAGCGCGACGACGACAAGGAAGAGACCGTCAAGAAGCGTCTCGACGTGTACCACGCCCAGACCAAGCCGCTGGTCGCCTATTATTCCGATTGGGCGGCCAAGGGTGACGCGACTGCGCCCCAGTACCGCAAGATCGGCGGCCTCGGCAAGGTCGAGGAAATCCGCGAGCGTGCCTTCGACGCGCTGAAGTAAGCGCCCAGTTCGCACTCGCAAAGGGCCGGCTTTAAGCCGGCCTTTGTTTTTCTGTGGCGCAATCTGCAGCAAGAGGATCCGGATGGCGAAGAATCTGCTTTATGCGCAGTCGGGCGGCGTGACTGCGGTCATCAATGCGTCGGCGGCCGGCGTCATTGCCACAGCCCGCCAGGCTGGCGATGCGGTCGGGCGTGTCTTGGCCGCCCGCAATGGCATTCTGGGCGTGTTGCGGGAGACCTTGCTGGACACCGCGGCCTTGTCGGACGCCGACCTGGCCCGCTTGCGCGCAACGCCGGGCGGCGCCTTCGGTTCGTGCCGTTTCGACCTGGACGCGCAGGAGCACAATCCGGCCCAGTACGACCGCCTGTTCGACGTGTTGGCTGCCCATGACATTGCTTTCTTTCTCTACAACGGCGGCAACGGCTCGATGGAGACCTGCCGCCAGATCCAGGTCGCGGCCGACCTGCGCGGCTATCCCCTGACCGTGGTCGGGGTGCCGAAGACCGTCGATAACGACATCGTGCTGACCGACTGCTGTCCGGGTTACGGTTCGGCGGCCAAGTACCTGGCCACGTCGATCCGGGAGGTCGGCCTCGATCTGGCGGCGATGACGACCGGCGGCGGGCGCGCCTTCGTGCTCGAGGTCATGGGGCGTAACGCCGGTTGGCTGGCCGCCGCTTGCGCGCTGGCCGCGGAAGAAGAGGACGCTGCACCGCATCTGATCCTGCTGCCCGAGGTGCCCTTCGATGAAGCCGCCTTCCTCGCCCGTGTGAAGGAGGTCGTCGAGCGCATCGGCGCCTGCGCGATCGTTGTGGCAGAAGGCATTCGTGGCCCTGACGGGAAGATCCTGGCCATGCTCGACCGCAACCAGAAGGGCTACGTCCAGTTGGGTGGCGCCGGGGAAGTGGTGGCGGAGCGTATCCACTCCTGTCTCGGTTACAAGGTGCATTACGCGCTGGCTGATTACCTGCAGCGTTCGGCCCGGCACCTGGCGTCGCGCACGGATACGGCCCAGGCATTTGCCGTCGGCAAGGCAGCGGTGCGGCGGGCGCTGGCCGGAGAGCACGGCGTTGTCGGCATCGAGCGCGTGTCTGACCAGCCCTATCGCTGGCGCACCAGTCTGCAGCCCTTCGAGCGGGTGGCCAATCTGGAGCGTACGCTACCGCCGGAGTTCATTGCTGCCGATGGCTTTGGTGTGACTGAGGCATTCAAGACCTGGTGCCGCCCGCTGATTGCTGGCGAGGACTGGCCGTCATTCCGGAACGGCTTGCCCGATTACCTGCACTTGCACCTGAATCTGCCCGTGATGGCGGCGCGCCTGCCTTCTTACGAGGTTTGATCCGGCGCTGTGGCCGTCTTCCTGGCGGACGGCCGCGCGCGTCGGATCAGGCCGGGACGGCTGGATTTAGGCTGTAGGTACCGGTCAGGTTGGTCTGGGCGAGGATGTGCCCGGTCATCGCATCACGCACCTGTTGGCCTGTGAAGACGCCTTCGATGGGCAGCCGGGGAATGTCCAGCGCGTACACCGTGAAGACGTAGCGGTGCCGGATGGAGTCGTTCCACGGTGGGCAGGGGCCGTCGTAGCCGAAGTAGTTGCCCTTCATCTGCTCGTCGCCGGCGAACCAGCCGGTGTAGTCGTTCACGCCGTGGCGGCTGCCGTCGGGCAGGTCCGGGCCAGGCTTGCCGTTGGGCGTGACCGCGCTGGAGTGGGCGCCCTCCTCAATGCGGGTGACGGAGGTCGGCAGGTCGATCAGCATCCAGTGGAAGAAGTCGACGCGGGGCAGGTCGGCCGGCACCGAGCGCCCTTCCTGATTCACGTCGTCGCCGCGGCTCGGGACATCCGGGTCGTGGCAGATCAGTACGAAGGAGCGGGTGCCGGCAGGGGCGTCGCTCCAGGCCAGCTGCGGATTGCGGTTGCTGCTGAGGCTCACATGTCCTTCTGCGGCGGGCACGCAGAAGGCGAATTGGCCAGGAATCACGCTGCCGTCGGCAAAGCTGTCGCTGTGTATCTTCATCTTGGTTCGTCTCCCTGGGTGGTTTGGACGATTGTAGCCAAGATCACCGTCAGGTCGTACCGCGCCGACGGAAGTCTGTCAGCCGGAAGCCGAGGGCGAACAGGACGGCGAAATACACGGCGATGCCGCCGCAGATCAGCGCCGACAGGCGGACGACTCGCTCCAGGCTGCTGGCGTGCAGCCACAGATTGTCCGGGCCGGCGGTGAAATAGAGGCCACTGGCAAGGGCCAGCAGCGCAACGGCCAGCTTGGCACCGAAAGCGCTCCAGCCCGGCTGGGGGTTATAGACGCCGCGGGCGCGCAGGCCACGGTACAGCAGGGTGGCGTTGAAGCAGGAGGCGAGGCCGATGGACAGGGCCAGGCCGGCATGCTGGAAGGGGCCGATGAAGACGAGGTTCATCAGCTGGGTGATGATCAGCGACATGATGCCGATGCGTACCGGCGTGCGGACGTCCTGGCGGGAATAGAAGGCCGGGGCGAGCACCTTGACGAGGATAAGCCCGGTCAGCCCGAGGCTGTAGGCGACCAGCGCGGTCCGCGTTTGCAGCACGTCGTTGGCACTGAAGGCGCCGTGGTGGAACAGGGTGCTGATCAGCGGCACTGCCAGCAAGGCAAGGCCAACGGACGCCGGCAGCGTCAGCAGCAGGGTCAGGCGCAAGCCCCAGTCCAGCAGTGCGGAGAACTCGGCCGGCTTCTCGTCGGCATGCATCTTCGACAGGCTGGGCAGCAGGATGGTGCCGAGTGCCACGCCGAGCATGCCTGACGGGAACTCCATCAGGCGGTCTGCGTAATACAGCCAGGACACGCTGCCGCTCGGTAGAAAGGAGGCGAAGACCGTGTTGATCAGCAGCGAGATCTGGCTGACCGACACGCCGAGGATCGCCGGCGCCATCAGCTTGAGGATGCGCCGCACGCCCGGATCGGAGAAATCCAGCGAGAAGCGCGGCAGCATGCCGATTTTGGCCAGCGGCCGCAGTTGCAGTACGACCTGGGCGAGCCCGCCGATGAAGACGGCCCAGCCGAGCACCAGGATCGGCGGATCGAAATAGGGTGCCGCGAACAGCGCCAGGAAGATGAAGGACAGGTTCAGCAGCACCGGCGTGAAGGCGGGGATTGCGAAGCGGCTCCAGGTGTTGAGCACGCCGCCGGCGAGGGCCACCAGCGACATGAAGAAGATGTACGGGAAGGTGATGCGGGTGAGCTGGACGGTCAGCTCGAACTTTTCTGTGTTGTCGGAAAAGCCGGGGGCGGTGGCGTAGATGATGGCCGGCGAGGCCAGTGCCCCAAGGATCGAGACGATCAGCACCACCAAACCCAGGGCGCTTGCCACGTGATTGATCAGGCGGTGGGTTTCATCGGGGCCGCGCTTGTTTTTATATTCAGCCAGGATGGGGACGAAGGCCTGGGAGAAGGCGCCCTCCGCGAACATGCGACGCAGCAGGTTGGGCAGGCGGAAGGCGACGACGAAGGCATCCATTTCGATGCCGGCGCCAAAGGCGCGGGCCTGTACGAAGTCACGCACGAAACCCAGGATCCGCGACAGCAGGGTCATTCCGCTGACCGTGGCGAGGGCGCGGAGAAGGTTCATGGAGGCCATGGATGGGTGATGGACGGGCAGAAGAGGGGGCGATGGTAGCGGCTTATTGCGCTATGCAGCAATGCGATTTTTGCCGCAAAAACAGGGCTGCGGGAGGGGCTGACGCCCGCCTTGGGGGGCGATAGGGTAAAATGGCAAAAATTTCTATGAGTTCGACCGGATGAAAACAACGTTCCTAGATTTTGAGCAGCCTATTGCAGAGCTTGAGGCGAAGATCGAAGAACTACGCTTTGTGCAGGACGATTCGGCGGTGGACATCTCCGAGGAGATCGCCCGTCTGGAGCAGAAGAACCACGGCCTGACCAAGGATATCTACGCCAAGCTGACGCCTTGGCAGAGCGCGCTGGTGGCGCGCCATCCCCAGCGCCCTTATACGTTTGACTACGTGCAGCACATCTTCACCGATTTCGAAGAGCTGCACGGCGACCGCAACTTTGCCGACGACAAGGCAATCGTTGGCGGCTTGGCGCGCTTCAATGGCCAGTCCTGCATGGTGATCGGCCATCAGAAGGGGCGCGATACCAAAGAAAAGATCTTCCGCAATTTCGGCATGCCGCGCCCCGAGGGTTACCGCAAGGCGATGCGTCTGATGAAGCTGGCCGAGAAGTTCGGCCTGCCGGTGTTCACCTTCGTCGATACGCCGGGTGCCTATCCCGGCATCGACGCGGAAGAGCGCGGCCAGTCGGAGGCCATCGGCCATAACCTGGCGGTGATGGCGGAGCTGAAGGTGCCGTTGATCTGCACCATCATCGGTGAAGGCGGCTCGGGCGGGGCGCTGGCGATCGCGGTCGGCGACCAGTTGCTGATGCTGCAATACTCCACCTACTCGGTGATTTCGCCGGAAGGTTGTGCTTCCATCCTGTGGAAGAGCGCAGAGCGCGCCTCCGACGCGGCCGAGACGATGGGGATCACCGCCTCGCGCCTGAAGTCCCTGGGGCTCATCGACAAGGTGATCAATGAGCCCGTCGGTGGCGCCCATCGTGACCATCGGGCGATGGCGCAGAACCTCAAGCGGGCGCTGCAGGATGCCTTGCGCCAGGTGTCCGAGCTGTCGCCGTCGGAGCTGCTAGAGCGCCGTTTCGAGCGCCTGATGAGTTACGGCAAGTTCAAGGAAATTGCCGTCGACTGAGCTTGCAGCCCGGGTTGCCGCCAGCTGGCGGCAACTGCCTGCCACACTCGGCTCAGTCCGGGTTGGCTTGAGTGGCGGGCTTGACTCCTCGGTGCTGACCCATGTCCTGGGGGGCTTGCGGAGCGAGCTCGGGATTGAGCTGAGCGCCGTTCATGTGAGCCATGGCCTGGTAGCCGGTTCCGAAGCATGGGGCGACGTGTGTGCTGAGTTGTGTGCAGCGCTCGATGTGCCATTGACAGTTTGCCCGGTCGAAGTGGACCGGGCTCATCCCGGCGGCCTTGAGGCCGCAGCGCGGGAAGCCAGGCGGACGGCGCTGCTGCAAGGCCTGGATGGCGGCGTGCTGGCCCTGGCCCACCACCGGGGCGACCAGGCTGAAACCATCCTGTTCCGCGCGCTGCGCGGCTCCGGCGTCAAGGGTCTGGCCGGCATGCGCGCTTTCGTCAATGCTGGCGAGGCTGCCCGGATCTGGCGGCCCCTGCTCGATATCCCACGCCAGCTGCTGCATGGCTATGCCCTCCGGCATGGGCTGCGCTGGGTCGATGATCCCAGCAACGCCGACACGGCTTTCACGCGCAATTTTCTGCGCAACACGATCCTGCCGCAGCTCGACGCACGTTTCACCGGTGCATCGGCCAACCTCGCCCGCCTGGGGCGATTGGCTGGCGAGGCGGAGGGATTGCTGGAAGAACTGGCTGATGCCGACCTTGCGCTGCTACGCGTGCCGGGAGGGGGCCGGCTGGCTTACCTGCCGGCGCTGGCCCTGTCGTCAGCCCGTTTGCGCAATGTGATGCGGCGTCTGCTGGCTCAGGCGGGCGTGGCGATGCCGGACGAGAATCGCTTGCTGGAGGTGGAGCGCCAGTTCCGTGAAAGCGCGGCTGCGTCGGGATCACGAATTCCGTTGGGCAAGGTCGCGCTATGCGTCTATCGCCAGTACTGGTGGCTGGAGGCTGCCACGTTGCCGGTTGCCGCAGTCGAGCCCCGCTCGTGGCGTGGCGAGGCTTCCGTGCCGTGGTGTGGGGGCGTGCTGGATTTCAGGCCGGTGGTGGGGCAGGGGCTGGCGGCGGATCTGCTGAGGTCTGCAGCGTGTGTGCTGCAGCCACGGCAGGCGGGTGCCCGGATGCGCCTCCATGCTGGCGGCCCCTCCCGCAGCCTGAAGAACCTCTGGCAGGAGGCGGGGGTTCCCCCTTGGTTGCGGGATGCTGTGCCGACGCTATGGATTGATGGTCGGCTCGCGTGGATTGCCGGGGTTGGCGTGGCTGCCGAATTCCAGTGCCCGTCCGGGCAGGCTGGCATTCTGCCCTGCTGGTCAGTGTTCGCCTGAGCTGCCGGAGCCCTTGTCGCGGCTGGGGGCGAGGAGTTGGGCCAGTTCGACGGCGGAGCGTACCCCCATCTTTTCGAAGACCCGTGCCCGATGGACTTCGACGGTGCGCATCGAGATGTTCAGTTCGTCGGCGATGACCTTGTTGAATTTGCCGGCCAGTACCAGGTTCATGACTTCCTGTTCCCGTGGCGTCAGTAGCGCCAGGTGGTTGGTGACCGAGACCTGGGTTGCCTGGCTGGCCTGGCGCTTGGCATCGTTGGCCAGCGCACGGATGACTACGTCCACCAGGGCGTTGTCCTCAAAGGGTTTCTCAAGGAAGTCGAAGGCGCCTTTTTTCAAGGCACTGACCGCCATCGGCACGTCGCCGTGGCCGGTCAGGAAGATGACCGGCAGCGTATTGCCGCGTTCCTGCAGCACATCGAAGCATTCCAGGCCGCTCATTTCCCGCATCCGGATATCAAGCACGATGCAGCCGCGCCAGTCCGGTTGCCAGGCGGCCAGGAATTCCTCGGCGGAGTCCCATTCGGCGCTCGCGACCTCCTTGGTCCGGAAGAGCCAGGTGAGGGCGTCGCGGATGGCTTCGTCGTCGTCAACAATGTGGGCGAGGGGCGTGCTCATGGCGGAATCGGCAGGGAGAAGTGGAAAATCGTACCACCGCCCGGGTTGTTCTCGAAGCTCAGGCGGCCCCGATGAAGTTCTGCGATCGATCGGCAGATGTTGAGCCCGATGCCCATGCCCTCGGCCTTGGTGGTGAAGAAGGGGGCAAACAGCTTTTCCGCGACCTCTGGCGGAATGCCCGTGCCCCGGTCGGCCACGGCGCACACCAGCGTACCGTTCTGGCGTTGGGTCCGGATCATCAGGCGGCGAGTCTCGCGCGGGTTGTCGGCCATGGCGTCCATGCCGTTGCGGATCAGGTTGACGGCGACCTGCTCGATCATCACCGGGTCGGCGTGGATGGACGGCAGGTTGTCTTCCAGCTCCAGCTCGATGAGGACGCCGCGCCGGTCCGCATCGGGCTCCACCAGTCCGACGGCTTCCTTGAGGATGGCATTCACATCCACCGTTTCAAACTTGGGTTCGCTGCGCCGCACGAAAGTGTGCACCCGTCGGATGATCTGGCCGGCCCGCTGGGCCTGCTTGCCGATCTTCTCGAGAATGGTCGTCAGCTCCTTCTTCGGCAGGTCGCCGTTGCCGAGCATGTTCAGGCAGCCGGTGTTGTAGCTGGATATCGCGGCCAGCGGCTGGTTGAGTTCGTGGGCGAGGGTGGAAGCCATTTCGCCCATGGTGACCAGGCGGGCGGTGGCCTGCAGGCGTTCCTGCTGCTGGCGCGCGAGTTCCTGGGCGCGCTTCTGCTCGGTGACATCCACCACCGAGCCCATCCAGCCAATGTGCTTCCCGCTGGAGTCGATCAGCGGGGCCTCGATGAGCAGCGCATCGAAGCGCTCGCCATTGCGGCGCATCAGGCGGATCTCCATGCCTTGGGGAGGCGCATTGCCGCCCAACACCAGCTCATGGACAGCACGGGTGCGCTCCAGGGCTTCGGGGGCCCAGTAAGGCATGGGGGGCATCAGTCCGACAAGTTCCTCGGCGCTCCAGCCGACCATGCGGCAGAAGGCCGGGTTCACATAGGTGATCTTGCCGGTCAGGTCGCGGGCGCGCATGCCGGTATTGAGGGAGTCCTCCATGGCCTTGCGGAAGGCGTGTTCGGCGCTCAGCGCTTGTTCGGCCTGCTGGCGGCGTTTCATGTGCCGGCGCAACTGCCACAGACTCCATACGATGGCGGCGCCGAGCACACCGAGGGAGCCCATCAGCAATAGCGGAATCCAGCGCACCTCGCTCTTGTAGGCAGTGACGTTGACCGTCAGGCCGTGGCCAGGCGGCTCGAAGGGGATTTCGTAGTTGAGGCTGGACAGCGGGGAGACCTTGGACTTGGCGGCAATCTCGGTGCCCAGGTTGTTGCTGACCGAAACCCGGTAGCGTTCGGAGAACCACCACGGAATCTGGCGGGCCAGCATGTTGTTCAACGAATAGACGCCGACCACCGAGCCCAGGTAGCGGCCGCCGTCGAAGATGGGCACATGGGCCTCGAACTGGGTCTGATTGTCGAGGACCGCGTAGGCGTCGCTATACACCGGCCGGCCGAGGGAGCGGGCCAGGCGATAGGCCGAGGACGACGGAAAGGTGCCCGAGGCTTCGCCGACAAGATGGCTGTCGGTATACGGAGGTTCCGACCCCTTGACGCGTCCGTTGGGGTCGAGCCACAGCACGCGGATCAGCCCGCTCTCCGGGTCCAGGGCCTGCTTGAGGCGGGCTTCGGCGGTGGCGCTCGGGCGGCCGTTGGACAGCAGGGTTGGGCCGAGCTGGGTCAGCTGCGCGTCGTTGCGCTCGAACTGGAAGGACAGGTTCTGCTCCATCCACAGCACGTCGTTGATCAGCGTGGCGCGCTGCTCTTCGGCGTCCTGGCGATGGGTCAGCCACAGCAGTGTCGCCATCGTGGCGATGAACAGGGCTACGGCGGCGTAGGGCAGGCTCCAGTACCAGCTCGGTGGAGGAGGGGCTGAATTCGACGGAGGCAAGGGGTTGAGAATCACGAACGGGAGGATTCCTAGTTATCGCCGGCCTGGCCGTTTAGGACCATCCGATGTTTCCACACTGCGGATGACCACAATTGAGCCGTGCGATGCTGTCTTCCAGAGTGCGGTGATGCAGTCTGCCGGAATTGCGCCTCATGTACCATGCCGCCTCGACTGCCGATGATGGAGATTCGAATGCGTTTGCGTAGCCTGCTGTTCGGCCTGATTGCCATGGGGGCGTGCGCGATGGCCGCGGCCCAGGCGCCCATTGTGATCAAGTTCAGCCACGTGGTGGCGGCGGACACCCCCAAGGGCAAGGCCTCCGAGTATTTCAAGAAGCGCGCCGAAGAGCTGACCCACGGCAAGGTCAGGGTGGAGGTCTATCCGAACAGCACGCTCTACAAGGACAAGGAAGAGCTCGAAGCCCTGCAGCTGGGTGTCGTGCAGATGCTGGCGCCGTCCCTGGCCAAGTTCGGGCCGCTCGGCGTGAAGGAGTTCGAGGTCTTCGACCTGCCCTACATCTTCGACGACTACGCCGATCTCCATCGGGTGACTCAAGGGCCGGTCGGGGCAAGCATCCTGAAGAAGCTTGAATCGAAGGGGATCGTTGGCCTGGCGTACTGGGACAATGGCTTCAAGTCCTTCTCCGCGAACACGCCAATCCGCACGCCGGCCGACTTGCGTGGCAAGAAGCTGCGCATCCAGTCGTCCAAGGTGCTGGAGGAGCAGATCCGTGCCGTTGGCGGCATGCCGCTGGTGATGGCTTTCTCCGAGGTCTATCAGGGCTTGAAGACCGGCGTCGTGGATGGCACCGAAAATCCCCATTCGAACACCTACACCCAAAAGATGCATGAGGTGCAGAAGTATCTGGCGGTGACCAATCATGGCTATCTCGGCTACGCGGTCATTGCCAACAAGCGTTTCTGGGATGGTTTGCCTGCCGAGCTGCGGGGCCAGCTGGAGCAGGCGATGCGGGAGGCGACGGTCTACGCCAACCGCATTGCGAAAGAGGAGAACGACAAGGCGCTGGAGGCAATCCGCAAGAGCGGCAAGGTCCAGGTGTATGTCCCCAACAAGGATGAGCGGCTGGCCTTCAAGAAAGCCATGTTGCCGGTGCACCAGAAGATGGAGGCCCGAATCGGCAGTGAGCTGATCCGTTCGATCTACCGGGAAACCGGCTTCGATCCGTCGCGGCTCTAGCCTGTCGGCCTGCCGTCCGGGGTGGGGCCGTTCGCCGCGGGGGGCGGCTTTGTGATAAAAGGCGTGTTTTCCCGGTGGCCACTGTCCGGTCGCCGGCGAGTCTTGTGCGAGGCCTTCGTTGTCGTCCCCTTCCCCTGTTCTGCCCGAGCATGATTGCTACCACTGCGGGCTCCCCATTCCCGCAGATGTAGATCTCCCCGTCGATATCGAGGGCGTCCAGCACCACATGTGCTGTACCGGTTGCCAGGCGGTGGCCGAGTCCATCGTCAGTAGCGGCCTCGTCGATTACTACAAGCGCCGTGACGCGATGCCCGAGCAGGCTCGCGAGGCGATGCCTGACGAGTTGAAGGATCTCGGGCTGTTCGACCACCCGGATTTCCAGCAGGGTTTCGTCAAGCCCATCGGCGAACACGAGCGCGAGGCGGCGCTGATCCTCGAGGGCATCACCTGCGCTGCCTGCATCTGGCTGAACGAGCAGCACGTGGCTCACCAGCCCGGCGTGACGGCGGTGGACATCAACTACGCGACGCGGCGCGCGCGCGTGCGCTGGGATGAGCGGCGCATCAAACTGTCGGACATCCTGGCGGCCATCCACGCCATTGGCTACCGCGCCTATCCCTACGACGCTGCGCGCTCAGAGCAGATCTCCCAGCGGGAGCGCCGCTCCGCCCTGTGGCGCCTGTTCGTGGCCGGCTTCGGGATGATGCAGGTCATGATGTACGCCTTCCCGGTGTATATCGCCGACGCCGGCGACATGACCGCCGACATCGAGCAGTTGATGCGCTGGGCGAGCCTGATCCTGACCGCGCCGGTCGTGCTGTATTCCGCTGCGCCGTTCTTCAGTCATGCGATCCGAGACATCTGCTTGCGCCGGCTGGGCATGGACGTGCCGGTTGCGCTGGGGGTGGGGGCGGCCTTCCTGGCCAGTTGCTGGGCGACGCTGGTCGGCAAGGGTGAGGTGTATTTCGATTCGGTGACGATGTTCGTCTTCTTCCTGCTGTGCGGCCGCTACGTGGAGATGCTGGCACGGCAGAAGGCTGTGCGCGGTGTCGAGGAAATGGGCAAGGCCCTGCCGGCCTTCGCCGAGCGCCTGTCGGCCTATCCGGCCCAGGAGGGCGAGAAGGTTCCGGTGTCACAGTTGCTGGCGGGCGATGTGATCCGCGTCAAGCCGGGCGAAGCCGTGCCGGCGGATGGCGTTGTCGTCGATGGGAATAGCGAGGCCAATGAAGCGCTGTTGACTGGTGAGAGCCGGCCGGTGCCCAAGGCTCTCGGCAATGAAGTGACCGGCGGCAGCATCAATGTCACCAGCCCCTTGCTGGTGCGCGTCACCCGTACGGGTGAGCACACTCGCCTGGCGGCGATCCGCCAGCTGATGGAGCGCGCGTCGGCCGAGAAGCCGCGCGTGGTGCAGCAGGCCGATCAGGTGGCTGCGTGGTTCATCGTCGTGCTGCTCATCCTCGCCACCCTTACGGCTGTGGGTTGGTGGTGGTTCGATCCGGACCGGGCCTTGTGGGTCTTCGTATCGGTGCTGGTGGTCAGCTGCCCGTGCGCGCTGTCCCTCGCCACTCCGGTGGCGCTGACGGTGGCAACGGACGCGCTGGCGCGGATGGGGGTGCTGGTCACGCGCGGTCATGCGGTCGAGGCCCTGGCGCGGGCCCGGCACTTCGTCTTCGACAAGACCGGAACCCTGACCTACGGCGAGATGCGCGTCGAGCAGGTACGCCTGCTTGGGAACCAGGCCGAAGGTGAAGTGCTGGCTCGGGCGGCCGGGCTGGAACTGGGGTCGGAGCATGCCATCGCGGCGGCCATCCGGCTGGCGGCGAAGGACGAGGCCCTTGCTTCGTTTGCCGCCCTGAAAGCCGTGACGGGGCAGGGGGTCTCGGGAGAGCTGGCTGGCGTGGTTCACCGGATCGGCCGGCCGGCCTTCGTGGCCGAGCTCGCGGGTTCGCCAATTCCGGCGACCTTGCTGGAGGACGAGCGTTCGGGGAGAACCGTGGTCGCGCTGGCTTCGTCGGCCGGCTGGATTGCCGGCTTTGCCCTGAGCGACGGCTTGAGGGAGGATTGTGCCGCCACCTTCGATACCTTGCGGGGGCAGGGGATGGCGCTGTCCATCTTCAGTGGCGATACGCCGGCCACCGTAACGGAGCTGGGCGCGCGCCTGGGTGTGCTGCGGGCGGAAGGCGGGATGACGCCCGAAGGCAAGCATGCTGCGCTGACGCTCTTGCAGCGTGATGGCGCCGTCGTGGCGATGGTTGGCGACGGGGTGAACGATGCGCCGGTTCTGGCTCAGGCCCAGGTGTCGATTGCCATGGGCGGGGGGACGGATCTGGCCCGCAATCAGGCGGACATCGTGCTGCTGGGGGCTCGTCTTGGTGCGCTGGCGGAAGGGGTCGAGTTGTCGCGGCGGGCGCTGCGCATCATCCGGCAGAACCTGTGGTGGTCCTTCGCCTACAATTTCACTGCGGTGCCGCTGGCCATGTCCGGCCTGGTGACGCCCTGGATGGCGGGCATCGGAATGTCCGCCAGTTCCTTGTTCGTAGTCCTGAATGCCCTGCGCCTGCAACGGCGGCGGGCGAACTGAAAGCCATTTTCCATGGAAAGCCTGTACCTGCTCATTCCCATGTCCGTGTTGCTCGTCTTCCTGATCGGGGTGATCTTCTGGTGGTCTGTTCGCAGCGGCCAGTTCGATGATCTCGAGGGGCCGGGCTATCGGGTCGTCAGTGATGACGATACGCCGCCGTCAGCCCCGCGTGGCGAGATGGAAAAGGAATCCAAGGGGCACTGACATTCCAGCTGCGATCACCCCGCTATGTGAAGGGTTTTTGACGCAGGTCAAGACCGGCTGGCAGGACTTCTCCCATACTTCGTCCCAAGTTCAAGGCGCAGACAACAAGTAATACCGGGCGCCTTCTGGATCACGGTCCAGACTAAAGTCTCTCTGTTGGGGTTGGGGGTGCGCGATGCGCACCCTTTTTTTTGTTCACAATCGCGCCAGCAGCCCCGTGCGCTGCCCATTTGCTCCCCGTCGTGCTGTGATGAGCCGAAAAAAGCCGAATTGACGCATCAACCTGCTAAAATTCCAAGCTTTCGGTTTTTCGACCATCCTTTGTCTCACTGGAGCTAGCAACATGGCTATTGAACGCACCCTCTCCATCATCAAGCCCGACGCCGTCGCCAAGAACGTGATCGGCCAGATCTACGCCCGCTTCGAAGCCGCCGGCCTCAAGATCGTTGCCGCCAAGCTGGCCTACCTGTCCGAGCGTGAAGCCGGCGAGTTCTACGCTGTTCACAAGGAGCGTCCTTTCTTCAAGGATCTGGTTTCCTTCATGACCTCCGGCCCCGTGATGATCCAGGCCCTGGAAGGCGAAGATGCCATCGCCAAGAACCGTGAGCTGATGGGCGCCACCGACCCGAAGAAGGCCGCTCCGGGCACCATCCGCGCCGACTTCGCCGAATCCATCGACGCCAACGCCGTGCATGGCTCTGACGCGCCTGAAACCGCTGCCGTGGAAGTGGCTTTCTTCTTCCCGGGCATGAACGTTTACAGCCGTTAATGATCTCTACCGGCGGGGCGGAATTTCTCCGCCCCTCTGGTCTGGATGGAAATACAAGTGGTCAATCTTCTCGATTTCGATGCCGAAGCCCTCACCGAATGGTTCGTCCAGCAGGGTGAGAAACCATTTCGCGCCAAGCAGGTGCTCCGCTGGGTGCATCGTTTCGGCGAGACCGATTTCGAGCAGATGACCGACGTCGCCAAGTCGCTGCGGGCCAAGCTCGCAGCGACGGCGTGCGTCACGCCTCCGGTCCCGGTGCGTGACAGCGTGTCCACGGACGGCACGCGCAAGTGGCTGCTCGATGTGGGCAACAGCAATGCGGTGGAAACGGTGTTCATTCCCGAGACCAACCGCGGCACCCTGTGCATCTCCTCGCAGGCAGGTTGTGCGCTGGATTGCGCGTTCTGCTCGACGGGCAAGCAGGGTTTCAACCGCAATCTCACGGCAGCCGAGATCATCGGCCAGCTATGGCTCGCCAACCGCATGCTGGGGGCCAACGGCGATGGTGAACGGGTCATCAGCAATGTCGTGATGATGGGGATGGGCGAACCCCTCGCCAATTTCGATAACGTCGTCTCGGCGCTCAAGCTGATGCTCGACGACAATGCCTACGGACTTTCCCGGCGGCGCGTGACCGTGTCCACCTCCGGTATCGTGCCGGCCATGGATCGTCTGCGCGATGCCTGCCCGACCGCACTGGCGGTATCGCTGCATGCGTCCAATGACGCGCTGCGCGACAAGCTGGTGCCTATCAACCAGAAGTATCCGCTGCGTGAACTGATGGCCGCCTGCCGGCGTTATCTCGAAAAGGCGCCGCGGGACTTCATCACCTTCGAGTACGTCATGCTCGACGGCATCAACGATTCCGATGCCCATGCACGGGAGCTGATTGCGCTTACCCGCGACGTGCCGTGCAAGTTCAATCTGATTCCCTTCAATCCCTTCCCGAGTTCGGGCTTCGATCGGTCGCCGGCACAGCGCATCAAGCGCTTTGCCGAGATCCTCATCGATGCCGGCATCGTCACGACCACCCGCAAGACCCGCGGCGATGACGTGGATGCAGCCTGTGGCCAACTCGCCGGCCAAGTCAAGGACAAGACCCGCCGGACGGCCACCCGGATCGTGCCGGTGGTGGAGGTGCGCTCCTGATGCGTAACTGGCTGGTGCTGGGGGTTCTGGCGCTGGTGCTCGGTGGGTGCGCTGTGCCGATGGTGCCTGCGGACACGGGCAGACTCGAGCGTCCGGTATCCGATCAGCCGGCAGCAACCGATGCCCGCCGCAAGGCGAAGGTCCACGTCGAGCTTGGGCAGGCGTATTTCCAGGTTGGCAAGTATGGCGTCGCCCTGGATGAGGCCAAGGCTGCCGTCCAGTACGACTCCGGCTATGCGCCCGCTTACCAGCTGATGGGGCTGGTGCATATGTTCCTGCAGGAGAACCAGATTGCCGCGAGCAACTTCGAGTATGCGATGCGGCTGGCGCCCGGCGATCCGGAAATCATGAACAGTTATGGCTGGTTCCTGTGTTCCTCCGGCAAGGAGAGCGCCGGACTCGAACTGCTGGGCCGGGCGGCGCGCAATCCGTATTACCAGACGCCGACGCGTGCGTATGCCAACGCCGGGCTGTGCCAACTCCGTCTCCGCAACGATGCGGCCGCCGAGGCCCAGTTCCTGCGCGCCGTCGAAGCTGATGGCGGTAATATCCAGGCATCGTTCCATCTGGCTGACATTACCTATCGGCGGGGGGCTTACGAAGCCGCCAAGCGTTACCTCGCTGTATTGCATCAGGGGGGAGAGCCGACTGCAGAGAGCCTGTGGCTGGCGATCCGCATCGAGCGCCGGCTGGGAAACAGGACGGCCGAGACGAGCTACGTGCAGCAGTTGCGGCGCCGTTTCCCTGAGTCGCCGGAATATCAGGCTTTCTTGCAAGGGCAGTATCAGTGACAGACTCTCAAGCACTTTCGTCTTCGGCCGAGCCGCCTGTGGCTGACGGCTCGGTGGGCGATACCCTGCGCCGTGCCCGCGAGACGCAAGGCTTCAGCCTTGCCGAAGTGGCGAACGCGCTCAAGCTCAATGTGCGGCAGGTCGAGGCACTGGAAGGCGGCCGGTTCGACGAATTGCCGGGCCTGGCCTTCACGCGCGGTTTCCTGCGCAACTACGCGCGCCTGTTGCGGGTGGACGTGGCGCCCCTGCTGGCGACACTGGATCGCCCCGCCGACACGTCTGTGGAGTTGATGCCGGCGTCCAACGCCCATGGGGATATTCCTCAGGAAGGCCGTGGCCGTTTCCGGAAGTCGATCCTGCCGGGCGTGCTGGCGGCTGCAGGATTGTTCGGCGTGGTTGTGGCGGGCTGGTATTTCGATACCCAAAAGAAAGTGGCTGAGAACGTGGCCGTACAGGCGCCAGAGGCAGTGCCCGAGAATGCGCCCGGTGGGGCGACGCCACCGTCGCAGGATGCGTCTGTGGTTCCTGCTGCCCCGCAGGGTGTTCCCGCCCAGCCTGCTGAAGCCGCTGCGCCTGTGTCGCCGGCTGCCGGCGCTGAACCGCAGGCGGCGACGGCTTCTGCCGTGCAGGCCCCCGCTGGGACTCCTGCACCCGCTGCCGCGGCTCCTCTCGAGAAGGCAGTCGAAGCGCCGCAGGCAAAGCCGGCCGGGGAGAGTGGCACTGATCAGCTTGTCTTCGAGTTTTCCCAGGATGCGTGGGTAGAAGTGAAGGACAAGAACGGCAAGATCCTGCTGTCCCAGTTGGGCAAGGCAGGGGTACGTCGTGAGGTGAGCGGTGCCGGGCCTTTCTCCCTGGTTGTTGGCAACGCACGTTTCGTCAAGTTGCAGCGCAACGGTACCCCCGTCGATCTGACCCCGGCCACCAAGGTAACGGTGGCACGTCTCAAGCTCGAATAATCAGGCGCTTCGTTTATGGATCTACTACTTTCGGGGCGCGCGTGCGCCCGCCGCCAGACTCGCCAGGTGCGCGTCGGTCATGTGCTGATCGGTTCCAACGCACCGGTCGTCGTGCAGTCGATGACCAACACGGACACTGCTGACGATTTCGCGACCACGATGCAGGTGGCCCAGCTCGCGCGCGCCGGTTCCGAGCTCGTCCGGATCACCGTCAATAATGACGAGGCTGCCAAGGCCGTGCCGAAGATCCGCGAGAAGCTGCTGGCGATGAACCTCGATGTTCCGCTGGTCGGCGATTTCCACTACAACGGCCACAAGCTGCTGGCCGACAATCCGGCCTGCGCCGAAGCCCTCGACAAGCTGCGCATTAATCCGGGTAACGTGGGACAGGGTGCCAAGCGCGACACCCAGTTTGCGTCCATCGTCGAGATGGCCTGCAAGTACGACAAGCCGGTGCGGATTGGCGTCAACTGGGGCAGCCTCGACCAGTCGGTGCTGGCACGCATCATGGACGAGAACGCCAAGCGGGCCGTGCCGCGCGACGCCGGTGCGGTGATGCGCGAAGCGCTGGTCACGTCGGCGCTGGAGTCCGCGGCGAAGGCCGAGGAGTACGGTCTGGCCGGCAACAAGATCATCCTGTCCGCCAAGGTCAGCAGCGTGCAGGACCTGATCGCCGTCTATCGCGACATGGCCGCCAAGTGTGATTACCCGCTGCATCTGGGCCTGACCGAAGCCGGCATGGGTTCGAAGGGCATCGTGGCGTCCACGGCGGCCCTGGCCGTGCTGCTGCAGGAAGGTATCGGCGACACGATCCGCGTGTCCCTCACCCCCGAGCCGAACGGCAGCCGGACTCAGGAAGTCATCGTTGCCCAGGAGATCCTGCAGACGATGGGCCTGCGCGCGTTCACCCCGATGGTCACGGCCTGCCCGGGGTGTGGCCGTACCACCAGCACCCTGTTCCAGGAGCTGGCATCCGATGTGCAATCCTTCGTGCGCGACAACATGCCGATCTGGCGCGATCAGTACGATGGCGTGGAGAACATGAGCCTGGCAGTGATGGGCTGTATCGTGAATGGCCCCGGCGAAAGCAAGCATGCAAACATCGGCATTTCCCTGCCGGGTACCGGCGAATCGCCGGCCGCACCGGTGTTCGAGGACGGGGTGAAGACCCTGACCCTCCGGGGCGACAACATTGCCAACGAATTCAAGGCCATCATCGAGAACTATGTGGCCCGCACCTACCCCCGCAAGGGCGCAGCGGCCTGATCCGCGCGTTACAGAAAAACAAAAGGAATCATGAGCAAGACCCTCCAGGCCGTGCGCGGGATGAACGACATCCTGCCCGACGAAGCAGAAATCTGGGAACAATTCGAGGAAATCGTCCGCAACTGGCTGCATAGCTACGGCTATCGCCCGATCCGCATGCCGCTGGTCGAGCCGACCCCGCTGTTCACGCGGGCCATCGGTGAAGTGACGGACATCGTCGAGAAGGAAATGTATTCCTTCGAGGACGCCCTGAATGGCGAGCATCTGACCCTGCGTCCGGAAGGCACCGCCTCCTGCGTGCGGGCGGCGATCCAGCACAACCTGCTGTTCAGCCAGCCGCGTCGCCTGTATTACCAGGGCCCGATGTTCCGTCACGAGCGTCCCCAGAAAGGGCGTTATCGCCAGTTCCACCAGGTCGGCGTCGAGGCGCTGGGTTTTGAAGGCCCGGACATCGATGCGGAGCACATCCTGATGTGCGCGCGCCTGTGGGATGACCTCGGTCTCGACGATGTCAAGCTGGAGATCAACTCCCTCGGCAGCAGCGAGGAGCGCGCTGCCCACCGGGCTGCGCTGATCGCTTACCTCGAACAGCACCAGGCCCGTCTGGACGAGGATGGCAAGCGCCGCCTGTACACCAATCCGCTGCGCATCCTCGATACCAAGAATCCGGATCTGCAGGATCTGGTCGAGGGGGCTCCGAAGCTGGCTGATTTCCTCGGTGAGGAGTCGATCAAGCACTTTGAGGGGGTCCAGGCCGTCCTCAAGGATGCCGGACTGCCCTATCGCATCAATCATCGGCTGGTGCGTGGTCTGGATTACTACAACCGCACCGTGTTCGAGTGGGTCACGACCCGACTCGGCGCCCAGGGCACCATTTGCGCCGGTGGCCGTTACGATGGCCTCGTTGCGCAACTGGGCGGCAAGCCCGCGCCGGCAGCGGGGTTTGCCATGGGGGTCGAGCGTCTGCTGGCCTTGTGGCAGGAAAGCGGCGGCCAAGCGGAACGCATCGTGCCCGATGTGTACCTCGTCCATGCCGGCGAGGAAGCCCAGCGGGCTGCTTTCCGCGTCTCCGAGATGTTGCGCGGTACCGGTTTCTCGGTGACCCAGCATTGTGGTGGCGGTAGCTTCAAGTCCCAGATGAAACGGGCTGACGCCTCTGGTGCTCCGTTCGCCGTGGTGATCGGCGACGACGAGGCCGCGGCTGGTGAAGTCAGTCTCAAGCCCTTGCGCGACGGTGGTGAACAGATCCGTGTTCCCATGGAAGTGCTCCCCGAAACCCTGGCGGATCGCCTAATCGAATCGGAAGAAGACGATGGCAGCATTTGACCTCGAAGAGCAGGAACAGATTTCCCAGATCAAGGGCTGGTGGGAGCAGCACGGCAAGCTCGTCACGGCGTTGGCGATCGTTGCCGCACTGGCCTCGGTCGCCTGGCAGGGCTGGAACTGGTATGTGAGCAAGCAGAGCGCGGAGGCTTCCGCGCTGTACGATGCCGTGCAGCAGGCGGCGGTCGAACACAATGCGCAGAAGGCCCGTGAAGTCGCGGGGACGTTGATCGAAAAGTACAGCGCCACGTCCTATGCCGATCTGGCCGCGCTGCTGTCCGCCAAGGTCCAGGTAGAGGCGGGGGATCTCAAGAACGCCCGCGTGCCGCTGGCCTGGGCTGCTGAGAAGGCGAATGACCCCGCTCTGCGGAGTCTCGCAAAACTGCGCCTGGCAACCGTCCTGCTGGACGACAAGGCCTACGACGAGGCACTGGCCCAACTGCAGGCCAAGCCGGACGATGAGCTGGCTGCCCGCTATGCGGATCTCAAGGGCGACATCCTGATGGCGCAGGGCAAGTCGGCGGAGGCACGCGTTGCCTACAAGGCCGCGGTGGACGCGCTCGGCGATGCCTCCAAGGTTGAATCTGCCACCCTGCGCGAAGTTGCCCAGGCCAAGCTGGATGCGCTCGGGGGTGCCCAATGATGCGACTTCGTCCGGGCCTTGCGGCCGTTGTCGCCTCCCTCAGTCTGGTCGCGTGCTCCTCCTGGAACCCCTTTGCAACTGGATATGGCAAGCTGGCTGCCTTGAAGGCAGTGAGCAATCCGGTGCGTACCGCCGAAATCTGGCGTGCCAGCGTCGGTGATTCCGGGGCGTTCGTGCTGCAGCCGGCGCTCGCCGGAGATGCTGTCTTTGCGGCAGGGCGTGATGGCAAGGTCGTGAAGCTGCAGAGTGGCAAGACCGTCTGGAAGACCGACGTGGGTGTTACGGTATCCGGTGGCGTCGGCAGCGACGGGCAACTCGTCCTGGTTGCCTCGCCGAAGGGCGACGTCATTGCGCTGGACGGCGCCAGTGGGCAGGTCCGCTGGAAGGTCAAGGTCAATGCGGAGGTGCTTGCGGCCCCGGCGGTTTCCGATGGGATTGTCGTGGTGCGCAGTGCTGACAGTCGCTTGTTCGGCCTTGAGCCCGGCAACGGCAAGCAGCGCTGGGTTTACCAGCGCGCCACGCCCCCGCTGGCTCTGCGCAGTTCGGCTGGCGTCGTGCTCGACGACAAGCTGATTCTCGCCGGCTTCCCCGGCGGCAAGTTGGCAGCACTGAATCCGGCCAACGGTGCATTGATGTGGGAAGGCACTGTCGCCATTCCGCGCGGTGCGACAGAGCTCGAGCGCGTGGCCGACATTACCAGCCTGCCGGTGATGAGCGCCCGCGCGACCTGCGCCGTGGCCTATCAGGGGCGGGTGGCCTGCTTCGACATGTCCAACGGCTCCACGCTGTGGACGCGCGACCTGTCCAGCTCCCGTGGCCTGGATGTGGATGAGCGCCATGTCTTCGTGACCGATGAAAAGGGGGCCGTGCATGCCCTCGATCTTTCCAACGGGGCAAGCGCCTGGAAGCAGGATCAACTGGCCGGCCGCTCCCCCGGGCGTCCCCGTGTCATTGGCGGTTATGTGATCGTCGGTGACGGCTTGGGCGATATCCATGTGCTGCGTCGTGACGATGGAACGCTCGTCGGTCGCAGCCGGGTCGTATCCAGCGCCATTGCTGCCGATCCGCAACGTGCGGGCAGCGATGTCGTGGTGCAGACCCAGAACGGCACAATTTACGCCCTCGGCGTGCAATAACGGAGTCGCTGACGCGTGAAACCCACTCTTGTCCTGGTCGGACGCCCCAACGTGGGCAAGTCCACCTTGTTCAACCGCCTTACGAAGACGCGTGATGCGCTCGTGGCGGACTTCCCGGGGCTGACCCGCGACCGTCGCTACGGCCTCGGGCGTGCGGCTGAGCGGGAATTCCTGGTCGTCGACACCGCCGGTTTCGATCCGGTGGCGAAGGAAGGCATCGTTCATGAAATGGCCAAGCAGGCCGAGCAGGCGATTGCGGAAGCCGACGCCTTGCTGTTCATGGTGGATGCCCGTGCCGGCCTGACGCCCCACGATGAACAGATTGCCACCCGCCTGCGCCGTGCCGGCCGCCCGACCTTCCTTGTGGTCAACAAGGCCGAGGGCATGAACCGGGCGATGGTATCGGCCGAATTCCATGCGCTCGGGCTCGGTGATCCCCTGTGTATTTCGTCGGCCCATGGCGACAACGTCAATGCCTTGATGGAGTTGATCCTCGAGAACTTCCCGCTGGACCCGGAGGATGACGAGGACGCTGGCAGGGGGCCGCGCGTGGCCATCGTCGGTCGTCCGAACGTGGGCAAGTCCACGCTGGTCAACACGCTGATCGGCGAGGAGCGCGTCATCGCCTTCGACATGCCCGGCACCACGCGGGATGCGATCGAAGTGCCGTTCGAGCGCAATGGACAGCATTACACCCTGATCGACACCGCCGGCCTGCGCAAGCGCGGCAAGGTCTTCGAGGCGGTGGAGAAATTCTCCGTGATCAAGACCCTGCAGGCGGTCGAACAGGCCAATGTGGTGGTGCTCGTGCTGGATGCCAGCCAGGAAATCTCCGACCAGGACGCCCATATCGGCGGCTTCGTCGTCGAGGCCGGCCGCGCGCTGGTGGTGGCGGTCAACAAGTGGGATGCGATCGACGACTATCGTCGCCAGCGGGTCAAGGAAGATATCGCCCGCAAGTTGCCGTTCCTCGGATTCGCTCGTTTCCTCTACGTTTCGGCGTTGAAGGGGCAGGGCATCGTGCCGATGCTCAAGTGCGTGGACGGCGCCTACGAGGCGGCCATGACCAAGCTGTCAACACCCAAGCTGACGCGTTTGCTGCTCGATGCCGTGCTGCGCCAGCAGCCGCCGAGGCATGGGGGGTTCCGTCCCAAGATGCGCTATGCGCACCAGGGCGGCATGAACCCGCCGGTGATCGTGATTCACGGCAGCGCGCTGGATGACGTGTCTGCATCCTATGTCCGCTACCTGGAGAGGACTTTCCAGGAAGCGTTCAAATTGCAGGGCACGCCGTTGCGGATACAATTCAAGTCGTCGCACAACCCCTACGCGAACAAAGACTGATTAACCTGTTTCCACACCTGCGAGCCAGCGCCCGCTGATGCGGCGGTGCAGCAAATGGCTCTATAATTATTCCAAACTAAAACCATAGAGGTTATGACATGAGCAATAAGGGGCAACTCCTGCAAGATCCGTTTCTCAACGCCCTGCGTCGTGAACACGTACCCGTTTCCATCTATCTTGTGAACGGCATCAAGCTCCAGGGGCAGGTGGAGTCTTTCGACCAGTACGTCGTGCTGCTGAAGAACACGGTCACCCAGATGGTGTACAAGCACGCCATTTCCACCGTCGTTCCGGCCCGTCCGGTCAACATCCAGCAAGAACAGAACGAGGCTGCGAGCTGAGTTCGATGACTGTCCGGCCGCAATGCGGCCCAATTCAATCCGGGTTTCCGCGTGTTTGACCGACCTTCCGCGGGAACCCGCGCACTCCTGGTTCAGGTCGATTTTGGTCAGGGCGGCATCGAAGAGCGCCTGTCCGAAATCGGCTTGCTGGCGACCAGTGCCGGTGCCACTGTAGTCAGCATCGTCAAGTGCCGCCGGCAGGCTCCCGATCCCGCGCTGTACATCGGTAAAGGCAAGGCTGACGAGATCCGCATGGCGGCGCAGCTCGATGAGGCTGATATTGTCATCTTCAATCATGACATTACGGCGGCACAGCAGCGCAACCTGGAGCGGGTACTGGAACGGCGGGTGATTGACCGTTCTGCCCTGATCCTCGACATCTTTGCGTTGCGTGCGAAGAGCCACGAGGGCAAGTTGCAGGTTGAGCTGGCCCAGTTGCAGCATCTTTCCACCCGGTTAGTCAGGGGCTGGACGCACCTGGAGCGCCAGAAGGGCGGCATCGGCCTGCGCGGTCCCGGTGAGAAACAGTTGGAAACCGACCGTCGTCTGCTCGGCGAGCGCGTGAAACTGTTGAAGTCACGGCTGACCCAGCTCGAGCGCCAGCGCGGGGTGCGGCGCAGGGCCCGGGAGCGCCGTGAGGTCCTGACCGTATCCCTGGTAGGTTACACCAACGCAGGCAAGTCCACGCTGTTCAATGCCTTGACCAAGGCGGGTGCCTACGCGGCCGATCAACTGTTCGCCACGCTGGATACCACGTCGCGACGACTTTTTCTCGGGGATGCCGGGAACATCGTGCTCTCGGACACGGTCGGATTCATTCGCGATCTTCCCCATTCCCTCGTTGCGGCTTTCCACGCCACGCTCGAGGAAACCGTGGCTGCGGATGTTCTGCTGCATGTCGTGGATTCGTCGAGTGAGGACAGGGAGGGGCAGATAGCGGCGGTCAATGCGGTGCTCGAGGAAATCGGTGCCGGCAGCCTTCCGCAGATCCAGATCTGGAACAAGATCGATGCCACTCTGGCCAGTCCGGAGGTCCAGCGGGACGCGTGTGGTAATATCTCGCGCGTTTTGCTTAGCGCCAGGACGGGTGAAGGGCTCGATTTGCTGAGGCAGGTGCTGTCCGATATCGCACTTGCCCACAAGGCATCGTTGGCGGCCAAATCGGCAACACAGGATTCCGTCTGACGAATCCTTTTCCACCACCTTCCCGGAGCGGATTTTTACTGTGATCACAGGCATTCTCATGTCTCTCAACGATCCCAAATGGGGTAATCGCGGCGGTGACAACCGTGGCGGCGGCGATGGAAACCAGGGGCCTCCCGATCTGGAGGAACTCTGGCGCGACTTCAACCGGCGCCTTTCCGGCATGTTCGGGCGTGACTCGGGGCGAGGTAACGGATCGGGTGGCGGGGACGGAGGCAATCGCACTCCCGACTTCAACATGCGGCAGTTCGGCGGCGGGATCGGCCTCATTGCCGCGTTCGCGGTCGTCGTGTGGCTGGCCAGCGGCTTCTATATCGTCGACGCGAGCCAACGCGGCATCGTGCTGCAGTTCGGCCGCTTCCAGGAGGCGACCGAGCCCGGCCTGCGCTGGCGTCTGCCGTATCCGATCCAGACCCACGAACTGGTCAACCTGACGGGCGTGCGCACGGTCGAGATCGGCTATCGTGGATCGGAGCGCAACAAGGTGCTGAAAGAAGCCCTGATGCTGACCGACGACGAGAACATCGTGAACATTCAGTTCGCGGTGCAGTACATCCTGAAGGATCCGCAGCAGTACCTGTTCAGCAACCGCAACTCCGACGATTCGGTGATCCAGGCTGCCGAGACGGCGGTGCGCGAGATCGTTGGCAAGAGCAAGATGGACTTCGTGCTCTATGAGGGCCGGGAGCAAGTTGCTGCGAACGCCCAGAAGCTGACTCAGGACATCCTCGATCGCTATTCGACTGGTATTCAGGTCAGCAAGGTGACGATGCAGAACGCCCAGCCGCCCGAGCAGGTGCAGGCCGCTTTCGACGATGCGGTGAAGGCTGGCCAGGACCGGGAGCGCCAGAAGAACGAAGGTCAGGCCTATGCCAACGACGTGATTCCGCGCGCCCGTGGTACGGCCTCCCGTCTCATCGAGGAGGCGGACGCCTACAAGGGACGGGTGGTTGCCCAGGCAGAGGGCGATGCTTCGCGCTTCAAGCAGATCTACACCGAATACGCCAAGGCGCCTGAGGTTACGCGCCAGCGCATGTACATCGACACCATGCAGCAGATTTTCTCCAACACCTCCAAAGTCATGGTTGATGCCCGCGGCAGTGGCAATCTGCTGTACCTGCCGCTCGACAAGCTGATCCAGCAGACGGCGGCACCGGCCAGTGCGCCGGCAAGCGAGCCTGTGCAGGCCAGCCGCCCCATGTCATCGCCAGTGACCGAGAGCAATGTCGCCCCGCCGCGGGCTGATGCGTTGCTGGGGGAATCCCGCACCCGTGAGGCTGCGCGCAACCGTGAGCGGGGAGAGCGCTGATGCGTGAACGACTGCCTTTGTTTTTTGGTGCGGGCCTGTTCGGCGTGGCCGTGCTGTCCATGTCCCTGTTTACCGTCGATCAGCGCCAGCACGCGCTGGTCTTCCAGTTGGGGGAAGTGAAGGGGCAGATCAGCGAGCCGGGCCTGCATTTTAAGATCCCGCTGATCCAGAACGTCCGCTACTTCGACAAGCGCATCCTGACGATGGACACCTCCGAGCCGGAGCGTTTCATCACCTCCGAGAAGAAGAACGTCCTGGTGGACCTCTTCGTGAAGTGGCGCATCGTCGATCCCAAGCTCTACTATGTTTCTGTCGGTGGCGACGAGACGCGTGCCCGCACCCGTCTCGAGCAGACGGTCAATGCCGGTTTGCGCGAGGAGTTCGGCAAGCGCACGGTGCATGAGGTCGTCTCCGGTGCTCGGGAGAAGATCATGGACGAGATGCGTGTGAAGGCAGACCTCGACGCACGGAAGATCGGCGTGCAGATCGTCGATGTCCGTCTCAAGCGCGTGGATCTGCCGGTCGAGGTTTCCGAGTCCGTTTATCGCCGCATGGAAGCCGAGCGCAAGCGGGTAGCGAATGAACTGCGCTCCCAAGGCGGCGCCGAGGCGGAGAAGATCAAGGCCGACGCGGACAAGCAACGGGAAGTGATCGTCGCTGAAGCCTACCGGGATGCGCAGAAGGTCAAGGGCGAAGGTGATGCCAAGGCTTCCGCGATCTATGCGCAGGCTTTTGGCCAGAACCCCGAGTTCTTTGCCTTCTACCGCAGCCTCGAGGCTTACCGGAACAGCTTCAAGAGCAAGTCGGACGTGATGGTCGTCGAACCCAACTCCGAGTTCTTCAGGTATCTCAAGAGTGCAGGTGGGCGGGCTGCGGCCAGCAGCGAGCCTGGGAAGAGCAAGAAGTAACAATGGGGCGTTCCCTCATCCTCGCCTTCGCGCTGATGCTGGTGCTTGAAGGCGTTGTGCCCTTTGTCGCGCCAGCCCTGTGGAGGGAAACATTCGCCCGTCTTGTCCGTATGGCGGATGGGCAGATCCGTTTTGTCGGCCTCGGCTCCATGCTGCTTGGCCTCGTTGTCCTATTCGTTTTTTCGTAAGGCGCTACCCCATGTTGCGTTGGGTTCTACCCGAATATATCCAGGATGCCTTGCCCGCAGAGGCGGCCAAACTGGAAGATCTGCGCCGTCGCTTGCTCGATGCCTTCCGTCTCAATGGCTATCAGCTCGTTGCGCCGCCCCTGCTGGAATACCTGGAGTCCCTGTTGACCGGTGCCGGTCAGGATCTCCAGCTCAAGACCCTCAAGCTGGTCGACCAGCTCTCCGGTCGTACGATGGGCGTGCGCGCCGACATCACGCCCCAAGTGGCGCGTATCGATGCGCACCTGCTCAACCGTAAGGGTGTAGCTCGTCTGAGCTATTGCGGCAGCGTTGCCCATGCGGTCCCCTCGTCCCTGACGGCGACCCGCGAGCCCCTGCAACTGGGCGCCGAGATCTATGGTCATGCAGGCCTCGAGGCTGACGCGGAAGTGATCCGCCTGCTTGCCGAGGCGCTGCAGGCTGCCGGTGTGGGAACGTCCCGCATCGATCTCGGTCATGTGGGCCTTTTCAAGGCACTGGTGGCCAAGGCGGGTATTGGGGCCGAGCGGGAGGAGCCGCTGTTCGATTGCCTGCAGGCCAAGGATCTGCCTGGTTTGCGCGATCTGCTGTCCGGTGTCTCCGAAGATGCCCGCGACGCCCTGCTGGCCCTGCCGACCCTCTACGGTGGCGCCGAAGTGCTGGCGCGCGCGCGCGGGATCCTGCCGGCCGATGGCGAGATCCAGGCTGCGCTGAGTGATCTCCAGTGGCTGGCCGATGAACTGGAAGGCTTGCCCATCAGTTTCGATCTGGCCGATCTGCGTGGCTACCATTACCACAGCGGTGTGGTATTCGCGGCCTACGGTGGCAAGTCGCCCGTTGCGCTCGCCCTCGGCGGGCGTTACGACAGTGTCGGTCGGGCCTTTGGCCGTGGTCGTCCGGCTACCGGTTTCAGCCTGGATTTGCGTGAGCTGGCGGCGCAGGTTGCCGACCCGGCTGTGCCGGGGGCGGTACTGGCACCTGGCGGGCGGGATCCGCAGTTGCAGGCGGCGATTGCCTCCCTGCGCGAAAGCGGCGAAAGCGTAGTGATTGAATTGCCCGGCCATGATGGCACGTGGCGCGAGGCCGGCTGTGACCGGCATCTGGTTCTGCGGGGCGGTGCCTGGCAGGTTGAACCGCTTCAGGGAGAGTGAATAAATGGCAAAGAATGTTGTGGTTGTGGGCACCCAGTGGGGTGACGAAGGCAAGGGCAAGATCGTTGACTGGCTGACTGATCAGGCTCAGGGTGTTGTCCGTTTCCAGGGCGGCCATAACGCCGGTCACACGCTGGTCGTCGGCACTACCGAGTACAAGCTGAACCTGGTGCCGTCCGGCATCGTCCGTGATGGCGTGCAGTGCTTCATCGGCAATGGCGTGGTGCTGGACATCCACCATCTGCTGGCCGAGGTTCGTGGCCTGGAAGCTGGCGGCATCAAGGTGCGTGAGCGTCTGAAGATCAGCCCGGGCTGCCCGATCATCCTCGGTTACCACTCTGCGCTCGATCGTGCCCGCGAGGCCAAGAAGAGCGCCGGCGACAAGATCGGTACCACCGGCAAGGGCATCGGCCCGACCTATGAAGACAAGGTCGCCCGTCGCGCGCTGCGCGTGTACGACCTGTTCCATCCGGAGCGTTTCGCCGAGAAGCTGAAGGAGAACCTGGATTATCACAACTTCGTGCTGACCCAGTATCTGGGTGCTGATCCTGTGGATTTCCAGACTGTTTACGATCAGGCACTGGCCGATGCGGAAGAGATCCGTCCGATGGTCACCGATGTGTCCGCAGATCTCTACGCCATCAACAAGGCTGGCGGCAATCTGCTGTTTGAAGGTGCGCAGGGCACGCTGCTGGACATCGACCACGGTACCTATCCCTTCGTGACGTCCAGCAACTGCGTGGCGGGCCAGGCGGCGGCGGGCAGCGGCGTCGGCCCCGGCCGCCTGCACTACGTGCTGGGCATCACCAAGGCCTACTGTACGCGTGTGGGCGGTGGTCCGTTCCCGACCGAGCTGGATTTTGAAACCGCCGGCACGCCGGGCTACCAGATGTCCACGGTCGGCCGTGAATTCGGTACCGTGACGGGGCGCAAGCGTCGTTGCGGCTGGCTGGATCTGGCCGCGCTGAAGCGTTCCATCATCATCAATGGCGTTTCCGGCCTGTGCATCACCAAGCTGGACGTGCTCGACGGCCTGACCGAGCTCAAGCTGTGCACCGGCTACATGCTCGATGGCAAGCGCGTCGATCTGCTGCCGATGGGGGCCGAGGAAGTCGTGCGTTGCGAGCCCATTCTCGAGACGCTGCCCGGCTGGAGCGGCACGACCTTCGGTGCGCGTACCTGGGATGCGCTGCCGCCCGAGGCCCGTGCCTACCTGCACCGCATCGAGGAGATCTGTGAGGTGTCCATCGACGTGATCTCGACCGGTCCTGAGCGTGACGAGACGATCCTGAAGCGCCACCCCTTCGGCGCCTGATCAGGGTTTTGCCTCCGCTAGCTGCTTTCTGCAAGCAGGGGCGGCTGCAAACAAACAAAAAGCCGACGGTGACGTCGGCTTTTTGTCATTTGCGTGGCGATCTCTGTTACTTGATCGTTGCCTTGCCGCGCAGTTCGGCGATGTGACGTTCAACGCGCTGCTGCTCGAGGCGCTGCTTGATCTGGCCCTTCACCTCGTCGAAAGTCGGCGCCTTGAGGGGGCGGCTGTCTTCGAGTTTGATGACGTGGTAGCCGAAGTCGGTCTTCACCGGCGTGGTGGTGATCTTGCCCTTTTCGAGCTTGGTCAGGGCTTCGGCGAAGGGTTTCACGAAGCCGGCGGGATTAGCCCAGCCGAGGTCGCCGCCCTTATCCTTGGAGCCTGGGTCCTTGGAGTGCTTGGCGAGCTCCTCGAACTTCTCACCCTTTTCCAGCTTGGCGATAATGGACTTGGCCTCGTCTTCCTTTTCGACCAGGATGTGGCGCGCTTTGTATTCCTTGTCACCAAGCTGCGACTTGATCTTGTCGTACTCGGCCTTCACCTCGCCATCGGTGACCGGATGGCTCTTCACGAAATCCTGCAGGTAGGCGCGAATCAGCACGGCCTGGCGGGCCAGTTCGACCTGGGCCTGCATCGCTGCGGACTTCTCGAGGCCCTTCTTACGGGCTTCCTGGGCGAGCACTTCGCGACGGACGAGTTCTTCCTTCACGGCGTTACGCAGTTGTTCGGAGTCGGGCGTGCCCTGGGACTTCTGCTCGGAGATCATCACGTCGGCGCGTGCCTGGGGGATGGCCGTGCCATTGACTGTTGCCACGGTCTGGGCAAAGGCGGGAATCGCAATGGTGGCGGCGAGGAGGGACAGAGCCAGGCGGCTCGGGATGATTTTCATCAGTTTTCCTTGCTGGTGGAGCGGGTTGAAATTCAACTTTCGTCGGGCGTTTTGGCCTGGATGGCCAGGGCATGGATGTCGCGGCGCATCATGTCACCAAGGGTGTCGTACACCAGGCGGTGGCGGGCGACCGTGTTCTTGCCGTTGAAGGCTTCAGAGACGATGCTGAGTCGGTAGTGGCCGCCACCGGAGCGCGCACCGGCATGGCCAGCATGCAGATGGCTGTCGTCGATCAGCTCGAGGCTCGAGGGGGCCAGCACGGTGAGGCGCTGGCGGATCTCGTCCATGACGCTCACGGCAGGACCTTCTTGAAGGGCTTGACGGTGCATCTTACGAATACGCCGGTGGTCGCATAGGGATCAGCGGCAGCCCAGGCCTCGGCGTCGGCGAGGGAGGGAAACTCGGCCACGATCACGCTGCCGGTGAAGCCGGCAGGGCCAGGGTCGGGGGAGTCCACGGCCGGACAGGGGCCGGCCAGTACGAGGCGGCCCTCCGCCTGCAGGGCCTGCAGGCGAGCCAGGTGTTCACCGCGCACGGCCATGCGCTTGTCCAGGGAGTTGGGGGCGTCTTCGCCGATCAGGGCATACAGCATTATTTGGATTCCTCTTCGATGTAACGGGACAGCAGCATTCCCTGAGCCAGCACGAACACGAGCATCAGGCCCATGCCGCCGAACAGCTTGAAGTTGACCCAGGTGTCTTCGGAAAAGTTGTAGGCGACGAACAGGTTGATGAATCCCATCGCGCCAAAGAACCCGGCCCAGGCCAGGTTGAGCCGGCCCCATAGGGCTTCGGGCAGTTTCATCTGGGCTTCCAGCAGGCTGCGGATCAGGTTCTTGCCAAGAAACTGTGCGGAGAACAGCAGGGATCCGGCAAAAAACCAGTACAGCACGGTCGGTTTCCACTTGATGAAGGTCGGGTTCTGGAAGAACAGGGTGGCACCACCGAAGACCGTGACGATCACGAGGCTGACCCACAGCATGGTGTCCACCTTGCGGTGGCGGAACCACACCCAGCCGATCTGCCCGATGGTGGCTGCGATGGCTACGGCGGTTGCCGCGAAGATGCCGGCAAACTTGTAGGCGATGAAAAACAGGATGATCGGAAACAGGTCGAAAAGGAATTTCATCAGTTTGGAGCAGAGGAGAAGCTGGGCGGGCGGGAGCAGGGACGTGAGTGGAGCCGGTCAGGCGAGGTCAGTGCGGTTGCGCATATGGTCGGCCAGGCCGAGGATCGCGGCCCACAGCTTGTCCCGCAGGGGCCCGACGGGAAGGCATTCGTCAAACGCTGTTTCCATGCACATCAGCCATTGATCCCGTTCCCTGGACGCAATCGCGAAGGGCAGGTGACGGGCGCGCAGGCGCGGATGGCCGAACTCCTGCTCGTAAAGCGGCGGGCCGCCGAGCCAGCCGGTCAGATACTTGAACAGCTTCTCTTCCGAACCGGACAGGTCTTCGGGGTGCATCTGCCGGACATCCCATGCCTCGGGCAGGGTATCCATGAGTTCGTAGAAACGATGGACGAGGCGACGAATCGTTTCTTCGCCACCGAGTTCGGAGTACGGGGTCAGAGGTTCAAGTGCCATGGATGTCCTGATCTCCAATGCGGCCACAGCGCAGGTTGGCGGGCAGAGCTTCGTCCATCATGCGCGGGCGAGGCAGGCCGAGGCTGGCCATCAGGTCGATGAATTCCTGCCGGCTGCGCCCGGCCAGGCGCGGATTGCTGCCTTTTTCCTGGGCGATGCTGGAGACGCGCGCGCCTCGGTAATCGTGGCCCGGATAGACCAGTGTCTCGTCCGGGAAGGTGAACAGGCGTTCGGTGATGCTGTCGTACAGTTGACCGGCATCGCCACCCTGGAAGTCGGTGCGGCCGCAGCCGCCGATCATCAGGGCATCGCCGGTGAAGAGCCGGTCGCGCCAGTGGTAGGTGACGCAACCCGGCGTGTGTCCCGGGGTCGGGATGACACGGATGACTTCATTGCCGAAGACGATGGTATCGCCGTCGCCAACGGTGCGATCGGCACAGCCCACGCCACCGCTCGCGCTGATGATGCTGCGTGCGCCGGTGACTTCACGCAGGCCGGCCGAGCCGGTGATGTGGTCGGCATGCACATGGGTCTCCATCACCCAGACCAGCTGGAGTTCCTGCTCCTGAAGAAAGCTGATGTAGGCGCCTACGTGTTCCTTCACCGAATCGATGATGACCGCATCGCCGGTCAAAGGGTCGGCCAGGAGGTAGCTGAGCGTGCAGCTGCTCGGATCGAAGAACTGGCGGAACAGGATCATGGGCGTGGCGCCGAAACGGGATAGCATCGATTCTAGCTGCAACTCAGGCTTTTGTTGTGGGTCGCAGGTGGATGCTGGCCGTCAGTCCGCCGCCCTGCCGCGGAGTCAGGCGGAATTCTCCGTTCTGGCCGCGCACGATGCGGTCCACAATGGCGAGGCCGAGGCCGGATCCCTTGGTGTTGCTGCGGGCGGACTCGAGGCGGGTGAAGGGCCGCTTGACGCGTTCGATGTCGGCCTCGGGGATGCCCGGGCCGCGGTCGAGGACACGGATGGTCGGTCGGCCCTGGTCCGTGCCGACCTCCAGTTCAGGTGCCTCACCGGCGTAGCGCAGCGCGTTCTCGATCAGGTTTGTGACCGCCCGACGCAGGGCTTGCGGGCGAGCCGCTGCCATGACACGGCCGATGCTGCGCAGTTCCAGCGTGAAGCCGCGGCGGGCATACAGGGTGACGAGTTCGGAAGCGAGTTCCGATAGATCCTGCATTGTCAGCGCTTCGCCACCGTCGAGTTTCGAGAACTCCAGGAACTGGCCGATGATGCGGTCCATGTCCTCGATGTCGGAGACCATTGCGTCGATGTCGACCGGGTCGGCGCCGCACATCTCTATGCCCAGGCGAAGCCGGGCCAAGGGAGTGCGCAGGTCGTGGGACACGCCGGCCAGGATGAGTGCCCGGTCAGCGTCGAGCTGCTGCAGGTCATGGGACATCTGGTTGAAGGCGTGGGCGAGATCGGACAGTTCCGCGGGACCGCTTTCGCTCAGTTGCGGCGGCACCTCGCCGCGGCCCACAGTGCGAGCCGCCGCCGCCATTGCCTTGAGGGGGCGACTGAGGCGCGAGACGATCATGTAGGCGCCCAGGGTGGCCAGGCAAAGGGCTGCGGCACCCCACCACATCCATTCCAGCGCGTGGGGACGGATGATCCGTTCGCTGGGCAGCATGACCCAGAATTCCATGCTTTCCGATGGCGGATCGTCGTCCAGCCGGAAACTGACCCAGAAGCCGGTCAGCCCCTCCCAGGAGGACGCAAAGCGGGTGTCCATGCCGAGTTGCTTGCGGACATCGGTGATGACCATCCGCATGATCGCGGTGTCTTCCAGCGGCAGCACCTTGTCCTGCGTTTCGGCGGGATAGATGCGGATGCCTTCCAGGGTCGCCAGGTCGAGCAGCAGGTCCTTGCGTCGTGCCGGGTCTGCATTGAGGAGGGCCGTACGGGTCAGGTTGATGATGCTGATGACCGTCTGGGCAGTCTGGCGTGCCCGGCTGGACTGGTCGAAATGGCTGAAGATGGCGGACCACACCGCCACCGAAGCCAGCATCAGCGTTGCGACGACGAGAAAAATGCGCCACAGCAGCGTACGTGGCGCGGCATGGAAGAGGGAAAGATAGCGGGCCGGTGCCATGTTGCGGCGGGCGGAGAGGCGTGCTGCTGGTCTTGCTAGGCGTGCTTGTTGCCGTCCGGCACGAAGACGTAGCCGAAGCCCCACACGGTCTGGATGTAGCGGGGTTTGCCCGGGTCTTCCTCGATGAGCTTGCGCAGGCGGGAGATCTGGACGTCAATGGAGCGGTCGAACACGTCGTATTCGCGGCCCCGGGCCAGTTCCATGAGGCGGTCCCGCGACAGCGGCTGGCGGGGATGCTGCAGCAGCACCTTGAGCAGCGCGAATTCGCCGGTGGTGAGCAGGGTTTCCTCACCGTTGCGGATCAGCATGCGCGTGCCGAGCTGAACGACGATCTGGCCGAAGCGCACGTCTTCGTCATCAGCCGCCGGGGCGCCGGGGGGCGTCTGCGGTTGGCGGCGCAGCACGGCGTTGATGCGGGCAACCAGCTCGCGCGGGTTGAAGGGCTTGGGCAGATAGTCGTCGGCACCCATTTCGAGGCCGACGATGCGGTCCACGTCGTCGCCCTTGGCGGTGAGCATCACGATCGGAATGCCGTTGTTGGTGCCGCGCAGGCGTCGGCAGATGGACAGGCCATCCTCGCCCGGCAGCATCAGGTCGAGCACCATCAGGTCGAAGTGTTCGCGCAGCAGCGCGCGATCCATCTGCGCCGCGTCGGCCACCGTCTTGACGTTGAAGCCTTGTTCTCCAAGGTAACGTTTCAGCAAGTCGCGAAGGCGAAGGTCGTCGTCGACGACGAGGATGCGAAAGCTCTCTTTTTCCATGGGTCGAATGCTAGCCGCTCGTTCGCGGGCCGGCTAGCGGCACGATGAAGGACGCCGGTAAAGAAACGTAAGTGGGGCGGCAGGCCTAACATTCCCTTACAAAGCGTCGCACGCTGTATTGTCCTGCCTGCCAGAATCAAATCGGCCCGCTTCCCGGAGATGCCTGAATGATCGCGGCCGGGTTAGGATAAGCGTCATGTGCAACGAAACAACTTTGCCGAACAAGTCTGGTCGAGGCCCGAGCTTGACGCTGGGGTTGTTGCTGGTGGGCCTGCTGGTATCCGGGGCCTCGGCAGCCCAGAGCAACGAGCGCCTGGGGCCTTTCCTCCGCCAGTACGCGGTTCCTCAGGATCGCCAAGGGCGTGAGATGCCCGCTTTTTCCGCAGAGCCGATGCGGCGCCAGGAAGTGGACGAGAGCCGCAACCCACGCCGTTGGTCGCCTGAGGAGCGGCGTCAGTTGCGGCGGGATGTCCACGATGCCGGACGGGATCTGTATGGCGATCGTCATCGCCGGCCGGACTGAGCACAGACGGTGGCTTGCGTCGTGAACGCGGCTGCCGGCACCGGAGGCGCGGTAGAATGCGCCTCCTATGAAGATTCTCGCCCTCGAAACCTCCACTGAACACGGTTCCGTCGCCTTGCTCGACGGTGATCGCGTCGTCGAACGTCCGGTGCTTGGCCGGCCAGGCCATTCCGAAACCATTCTTCCCGAAGTGCGTGCGCTCCTGAAGGAGACTGCGGTCACGCTCGCCGAGCTTGATGCGATTGCCTTTGGCGCCGGCCCGGGAGCCTTTACCGGTTTGCGTCTGGCTTGCGGTGCCGCCCAGGGGCTGGCGCTGGGCGCCGGCAAGCCGGTGGTGCCGGTATGCACGCTGGAGGCGCTGGCGGAGCAGTGTGAGCAGCCGTCGATTTTTGTTGCCGCAGATGCGCGCATGTCGGAAGTCTATTTTGCCGCGTATCGGCGCATCGACGGTCAGTTGGTGGAGCAGGCTGCTCCTGCCTGCGCCGCTCCGGCTGCCGTGGCCTTGCCGCAAGAGGGTGACTGGTTCGGTTTCGGCTCTGCCTTTGGTGCTTATGGCGATACGCTGATCCCGGTGCTCGGTGGGCGTCTTGTTGGCTTCGATGCTTCGCCCCTGCCGCGAGCGTCCGCCGTGGCGCGTCTGGCGGCTGTACGCTTTGCCCGTGGCCTGGCGATCGATGCAGCCCTGGCGGCTCCCCTGTATGTGCGCGACAAGGTGGCGATGACTACCGCCGAGCGTCTCGCCAGTGGAGGGCGGGCGTGACGCTTGCAGGACTGAATTTCGCGCCGATGCAGGATGATGACCTGGAGTGGGTCGCGGCTCAGGATGCGCTGTTGTATCCCTTTCCATGGACGGCCGGCAACTTCTCGGACTCGATGCGTTCCGGCTATGGCTGCTGGACGATGCGGGACGGGGGCGAGCGGGTCGGTTACGCGGTGTTGATGATGGTGCTCGATGAAGCCCATATCCTTAACATCAGCGTGCTTGCCGGGCGCCAGCGCCAGGGACTCGGGCGCCGGCTGCTGGATCACCTGGGCGAGGTGGCTCGTCAGGCGGGTGCCCACCAGATGTTCCTCGAGGTGCGGCCGTCGAATGTTGCCGCGCTGGCCTTGTATGCGCGGGCGGGTTTCGAGACCATCGGTCGTCGCAAGGGCTACTATCCCGCAGCCGAAGGGCGCGAGGATGCGCTGGTGATGAGGTCCCGTCTGTGAAGGCGTTGCGATGAGCCAGCGTAGAGACAGCATCCTGCGGGAGATGGGGCTGGCGCCCTTGTGGCGGGTCCGCGGTCCTGTGGATCTGAACGAGGAGGCGGGCGCGGTGGTGCTTGAGCCGCCCAAGGAAGCGCCGCCGGTGCCGCCTGCTGCCGTCGCTTCGGCTCCGTCGTCGGCGTTGCCGCGGCCTTTGCGCAGCGTGCTGCCCGCCGTGACCTCGCGGGAGCCTGAATCCATGCCGCCCGTGGGGCTTCCTGCCACTTCGTCGGGGGTTGGCGAGCTGGACTGGGACGCTCTCGAGGCGCGCATCCGTAGTTGTGAAGCCTGCGGCCTGTGCCGGCGGCGCAAGCAGGCCGTTCCCGGCGTTGGTGATCGCGAGGCCGACTGGCTGTTCGTCGGCGAAGGGCCGGGGGCCGAGGAGGATGAGCGGGGCGAACCGTTCGTCGGCCAGGCCGGACGTCTGCTGGACAACATGCTGGCGTCGATCGGCCTGAAGCGGGGAGAGGACGTCTACATCGGCAATGCGGTGAAGTGCCGGCCGCCGCATAACCGCACGCCGGATACCGCCGAGCTGGCGGCCTGTTTCCCCTACCTGCAGCGCCAGATCGAACTGGTGCAGCCACGTCTGATTGTCGCCCTGGGGCGTCCGGCGGCGCAGGCCCTGCTCACCCAGGAGATCCGGATCGGTGCCGCGCGGGGCAAGCTGTTTACCTATGGCTCAATACCGGTCGTCGTGACTTATCACCCGGCCTATCTACTGCGAAACCTTCCAGACAAGGCGAAGGCTTGGGAAGATCTGTGCTTCGCCCGGCGAACCATGCAGCGCCTGAAGGCCGAGGATGGAACCCCGCGCAGCACCTGAGCGTGGCGGGACTCAGGCGGGTGGCGCATCGCGGCAGGATTCAACGCGTTTTCGGGAAAGGCACCTTTCATGCGTCACTGGTTGGCCGCTGTGCTGTTCCTGAGCTTGTCCGCAAGCCTGATGAGTGGCTGCGGGTATCGGCAGATCCAGGCCGATGACGAGCAGGTGCTGGCGGTCGCCTCCGAGTACATCGCGCTCAGCCAGCGGCGCGCCGACCAGGTGCCCAGCCTGGTCAGGGTAGTGCAGGCCTACGCTCCCAACGAGCGCGAGGCACTGGAGCAGGTCGGGATCGCGCGTGCTGCCGTCGTGGCACACATGCCTGCCAGCCCGGATGCCCTAGGCGGGCCGGCGACCGTAGTCGCGTTCTCGCAGGGCAATCTGGCCTTGTCTCGTGCCTTGGATGGTTTGTTGGCGATTTCCGAAAATTACCCGGCCCTCAAGGCCGATGCCGGCTTTCGCGACCTGCAGGCCCAGCTGGAGGAGGCCGGTGGGCGCATCGATGCAGCCCAACACCGCTACGCGGATGTGGTCAAGACATACAACACCGAGATCGGCGGCTGGCCGAACAATCTGCTGGCGATGCTGATGGGGGCGAAGCCAAAGGGAGAGATTCCTTGAATCGGTGAGGTGCCGGGCCATGTCCGGGTCGTCTTCGCCCTATGGGATCCGGCCCGGCTGGCATAACATGCATAAATAACGATGTGTGAGGGAGGAGGGGCCTGTGCATCTTGTCGGATTGCTAAAACGTTGTCTGCTGGTCTTGCTGCTGTTGTCTGCACTGCCGCTCACCGCAGCCGAGAATGTCCAGGGCTTGCCAGAGCTGAGCAGTCGGCTGACGGATGGGCTCGGACTCATTCCTGCCGGGCGCAAGGAGCAGCTCGAGAGCAAGCTGGAACAACTGGCCAAGGAGCGGGGCTTTCAGCTCGGGATTGTGTTGGTCGCATCGACGCAACCGGACAGCCTCGAGGTTTACGGCGCACGCGCCGTGACTGCGTGGCGGAGCAAGGTTACCGGTGGCAAGGACGGTGTCCTGCTGCTGATAGCCAAGGAAGATGGGCGGATCTTCATCGACGTCGGCCAGGGGCGAGGTGTGATGCCCTACCGGGATGCGATGGGCGTGGTGGTGGACGTGATGGCGCCGCAGTTCCGGAAAGGTGATTACGCGACCGGGCTCGACGCTGGCATCAATGCGCTGACGGCCGTTTTTGAAGCGGCCGGAAAGTCGCCGGACCAGGCGGCCGAAGCCCCTGTTCCAACGCACTTGCTGTCTGTTGCCGACCACCGCTGGCTGCTGGCTCTGGTGGTGGCGGTGGTTGCCGTGAGGGTGCTGGGTTTGATCACCGGACGGATGCTGGCGGCGGCGGCCGGCGGTGGGGTGGTCTTCTTTCTGGCCTGGACGCTGACGGCGCTGCCTTGGGTCGGTGCCGTATGCGCTGGCCTTGTTGCCCTGTTTGCGCTGGGCGGATCGCCGGGTAACAGCATGAAAGTCATCGGGCGTTCGACGGGCGGCAGCGCGGGCACGGCTGGGGCATCGGGAGATTGGCAGCGATGAAGTTGATGCAAACCCTCAAGCACTTATTCATCCCTGCCTGGATGCGGGGCAGGGCCTTTTCGACGGAGACCCTTGCGGCCATCGAGGTTGCTCTCGGTGAGTCCGAGAAATGGCATCGGGGCGAAATCCGCGTGGTCGTCGAGGGCAGCCTCGGCCTGGCGGAGCTGTGGCGCTACTCCAGCGCCCGGGCGCGGGCGGAAGAGCTGTTTGCCCGTTTGCGGGTGTGGGACACGGCGGAGAATAACGGTGTGCTGATCTACATCCAGTGGCTCGACCACAAGGTGGAGGTGGTTGCGGATCGCGGCCTCGCCACCCGGGTGCCACAGGCCGAGTGGGACCAGCTATGCCACCGCATGGACTATGCGTTCCGGGAGGGCGACTACCGGGGCGGGGCGGTGATGGCGGCGCGGGAACTGGGCCTGATCCTCGCCGCGCATTTCCCGGCGCCGGGCATCAATCCGGCGACCCTCCAAGACCGCCCGATTCTGCTTTGACGCCCCCTGTCTCGTCCGGCGAGGCAGGGCCGTCGAGGGAGAAATAGACCGCGGCCCCGCGGCCAACTTCTCCCTCGGCCCACACTTCGCCGCCGTGCCGGCGCATGATGCGCGCCACAGTAGCGAGGCCGATGCCGGTGCCCGGAAACTCCCTGTCGGTATGCAGGCGCTGGAAAGGGTGAAACAGGTTGTCCCGGTAGCGCATGTCAAAGCCGGCGCCATTGTCGCGGACGACGAATGCCGCATGCCCTTCGTGGCGGGTTGCCGCCATGCGGATTTCCGCGTGTTCGGTGTGACCGGTGAATTTCCACGCGTTGCCCAGAAGATTCTCCAGCACCGTGCGCATCAGGCTGGGGTCGGCGTTCACTTCCAGGTTCGGGGCGATATCGACCCGGATCATCCGCTCTGGCTCCTGCTGTTGCAGTTCGTCGCAGAGGGTCCGGGCCAGTCGGGACAGGTCAACCTGGCGGCGTTCCAGTGGCTTGCGGCTGACCCGCGAAAGTGTCAGCAGATCGTCGATCAGCTGGCTCATGCGGTAGGCGGCGGCACGGACGCGGCGCAGCATTTCCCGGGCTTCGTCGTCGAGCCGATCGGCGTAGTCGGTCCCGATGATGCTGCTGTAGCCCTCGATGGCCCGCAGCGGGGTCCGCAGATCGTGGGAAACCGAATAGCTGAAGGACTCCAGTTCGGCGAGGGCTGCGCTCAGTTGGGCGGTGCGTTCGCCAACCCGGCGTTCCAGTTCGGTATTGAGACGCTTGATGGCCCGCTCGGCGAACTTGCGTTCGGTGAGATCGGTGCCAACCACGATGACATGGGGCTGGCCATCCAGTTGCACGCGCCGGCTTACCAGCAGGAAGGGGGCTGGCTCACGCCCGCGGCGCTGGAGCAGGACTTCCGCTGACGCCGCGCCGGCCTGCAGGGTGGTATCGAGGCGATGGGCCAGCATCGGCTCCTGCTCCGGGATCACCAGTCGGCGGGCGTCCCTGCGCATCAGCTGGTCGTCATCGAGACCGGTCAGATCGTGAACGAAGCGATTCCACTGCACCAGGTGGCCGCTTTCGTCGAACAGGAAGAAAGGCGCCGGCAGGCTGTCGATGAGACCGCGGGAGAAGTCCCGCTCGGCCTTGAGCTGGCGTTCCGCCTCGAGGGTGAAGGCGTGCGTCGCGGCAGGGGCGTCCGCGCACGGCTGGGCAGGCTGTGTCGCCCGGGCCAGATGGTGGCGCGCAAGGAGCCAGAACAGCAGGCTGGAGCCAAGGACTGCCAGCCCCTTGAGCCCGCCGTCCGGCGGCACGAAGAAGGTGGCCACGCCGCCCAGCAGCGCATGGGCGCAGGTGAGGGCGATGGTGCTCCGCTGTCCGTCCGTCATGTCTGCGCTCCGGAGGAAGGCTGTCCTTGTGCGGTTTCGCTGAGGCTTTCCACGATGCTGCTTTAAAATCCTGGCTTTAGGTCCGGTAGAGTCCCAGGTTTGTCGAACATGCCCCCTATCCTTCCCGAACAGGACAGCGCGTTCATGCGCATGGCGATCGCGCTGGCCGAAGATGCCGGCCGCTGTGGCGAAGTCCCGGTCGGTGCGCTGATCGTCGGCCCCGATGGCCAGGTGGTCGGACGCGGCTTCAATCAGCCAATCCTCCGCCACGACCCCACCTCCCACGCCGAAGTCATGGCCCTCCGGGATGCCGCAACGCGCCTCGGCAACTACCGCCTGCCGGGCTGCACCCTGTACGTCACCCTGGAGCCCTGCGCCATGTGCGCGGGGGCGATCATGCATGCGCGTATCGGCCGGGTGGTCTTTGGTGCCCGTGACCCGAAGACGGGGGTTGCCGGTAGCGTAATCGATCTGTTTGCGGAGACACGCCTAAACCATCACGCCGCCATCGAGGGAGGAATCCTGGCTGATGAGTGCGGCGGCCTGTTGTCGAGTTTCTTTGCGGCCCGGCGGAAGCGGGCCATCGCGGGGTGAGGCGTGCGGATCCGAGTCGATGTTGCCAGCCAGACCCTGTCCCTGTTCGGGGATGACGGGGCCTGCGTCCGTCGCTATTCCGTGTCCACCGCGAAGAACGGCGTGGGCGAGGAGAAGGGGAGCCATCGCACACCGCGCGGCCGTCACGTCATCCGGGCGCGCATTGGTGCGGGCGCGCCGCTGGGCGCGGCTTTCCGCGGGAGGAGGCCGACCGGCGAGGTGTGGTCGGCGGAACTGGACGAGGCATCACCGGGGCGGGACTGGATCCTCACGCGGATCCTGTGGCTGTCCGGTCTCGAGCCGGGGCGGAACCGTCTAGGCCAGGTGGATTCGATGCAGCGCTACATCTACATCCATGGTACGCCGGACAGCGAGCCGATGGGGGTGCCGCTGTCCATCGGTTGCGTGCGCATGCGTAATCGCGACGTGGCGGAATTGTTCGATCTGGTAACGGCCGGCACACCGGTGGAGATCCACGAATGAATGCCCGACCTGTGATCACGCTCCGGCTCGGCGATTGGAGCGAGCTGGCCGCCCAGGCGACGCCGATTCGCTTCCAGGTCTTCGTTGATGAGCAGCAGGTGCCGGCCGACATGGAGCTCGACGAGTTCGATGCGCTGTCGTGTCACGCACTGGCCCTGGCCGGCGAAGAGGCCGTCGGGACTGGCCGTTTGCTGCCCGACGGCCACATCGGGCGCATGGCGGTGCGCGCCGACTGGCGCGGGCAGGGCGTGGGTGCTGCCCTGCTGCAAGCATTGATCGACGAGGCGGAGCGACGGGGCATGCGTCGGCTGGTACTGAGCGCGCAGACCCATGCGCTGGGTTTCTACACCCGCTTCGGTTTCGTGCCGGAAGGCGAGGTGTACGACGAGGCGGGCCTGCCGCACCAGATGATGCTGCGCCAGAGCTAGCCGGGCTCGGCCTTGTCGGCATCAGCCGCGGCCGGCTGGCGGATGAGGTGGTGGTGGAACCAGTCGGCGGTCTTGGTGGCGGCCTCGTCCAGCGCACCGGGTTCGCGGAAATCCTCATCGGTGCCGGCGATGCTCCTCCAGTCCTTGGTGCAGGTCAGCAGATCGAAGGCTTGCCGGACGGCCTGCAGGCCGGTGTCCTTCTCGCCCACCACGAAGCGTGTCGGGCAAACGATCTGCCGTAGCGGCGAGATGCCGGCCAAGCCGGGGCGCCCGCCACGCAACACCAGCGCGTCGACTGCCATCGGCTCCTTCGACAGGGCACGCACCGCGGCGGCGCTGCCGGTGCCGCTGGCGACCAGCCCGATGGGAAGGGCGACGAGCGGCGGTTGATGGCGTAGCCATTCGAAAAGCAGGTTGATGCGTTGCCCGAGGAGCGGCGAGTTGTAGCGGGTGTCCGGGTCGCGGGTTTCTTCGTAATGGGTCAGCAGGTCGAAGATCAGCGTGGCGAAGCCGGCATCCTGCAGGCGCTTGGCGAAATGGGCCTCGCGGGATTCCCGATGATTGCCGACCGAGTTCTGGGCGATGAGGATCAGCCCCTCGGCATCGGGGGAATGGGCGAGCAGGGCTTCGAGCCAGATCGGGCCGGCGGCGATGCTTAGAGGGGTTTGACGCAGTTTCATCATGGCAAAGCGTGTTCTTTGCTCAAAAGATGGCACGCCAGCTGGCGTCGGGCAAGGGAGCGCCGCGACCTATTGGGTGTGAATGTGCACTGGGACACGGCGTGGGCCAAAAGCACCGTGGAATTCGCCGAAGCGGCCGGCCACTCGGTGTCCGCAACTTGAGCAGGCGCCCTGGGCGTCGAGCCGGTAGGCGAGGATCGCGTACCAGTCCCGTTCGATGACAGCCTGCCCGCAGCCTGGACAGTAGGTGGAACCCCCTTCCGGATCATGCACGTTGCCGGTGTAGACGTAGTGCAGGCCGGCGTCCCGAGCGATCTGCCGGGCGCGGCGGAGGGTGCTCGGCGGCGTCGGTGGAAGCGGGTCCAGCTTGTAGTCCGGGTGGAAGGCGGTGAAGTGCAGTGGGACGTCCGGGCCGAGTTCGGTGGCGACCCATTTCGATAGCGCGGTGACTTCCGCCTCGCTGTCGTTGAGGCCGGGGATCAGCAAGGTTGTGATCTCCACCCAAACCTGGGTCTCGTGGTGCAGATAGAGCAGGGTGTCGAGCACGGGTGCCAGGTGGGCGCCGGTCTGTCGGACGTAGAAATCCTCGGTGAAGCCCTTGAGGTCCACGTTGGCCGCGTCCATCACCGCGTAGAAGTCGCGGCGGGCTTCAGGGCTGATGTAGCCCGCAGTCACCGCGACGGTGGCCAGCTGGCGGGTGTGGCAGGCCTCGGCGGTGTCCATCGCGTATTCGGCGAAGATCACCGGGTCGTTGTAGGTGAAGGCCACGCTGCGGCAGCCGTGGCTGGCGGCGGTGGCGGCGATGTCGTCCGGCGAGGCGGCATCCATCAGCCGGTCCATGTCGCGGCTCTTGGAGATGTCCCAGTTCTGGCAGAACTTGCAGGCCAGATTGCAGCCCGCGGTGCCGAAGGAGAACACGCTGGAGCCCGGGTAGAAGTGGTTCAGCGGCTTCTTCTCGATGGGGTCGATGCAGAAGCCGGAACTTCGCCCGTATGTGGTCAGGACCATCTTGCCGCCCACCATCTGGCGCACGAAGCAGGCACCGCGCTGGCCTTCATGCAGGCGGCAGTCCCGCGGGCACAGGTCGCACTGGATGCGGCCACCGTCGATGGGGTGCCAGTAACGGGCGGGATGGTCGGACATGATCTACTCCGTATCGCTGCCCTCGTGCCATTTCTGGACCTGGTAACGGGCCAGCATCACGTTGGGGCCCCAGAAGTCCGCCGGCAGGCGGGCCTTGCGTTTGAGGGCCGCCATGAAGTCGCGGGGATCGGGCAGTTGATCCCACACCTGCGGCAGGAAAGTGGCTTTCTGGCAGCCGTTGAAGAAGATCACGCCGTCGCGGCCCGGCACCAGCTGGGCGAGGGCATCGGCCTCATCGCGGAACTCCATGAAGTCCGGTTCGCTCAGCAGAGACACCTCGATGCAGACCTGCCCGAACTCTCTCGCCGACAGCGGCGGAAAGCGCGGGTCGCGCAACGCGGCGGCTACTGCATTCTCACGCACGTCTTCGCCGAGGGCACGGTGGGCGTTGAGGCTGCCGATGCAGCCGCGCAACTCTCCATCAATCGTTAGAGTGACGAAGCTCGCGCCCCGTTCCTTCAACTGTGGGTGCTCCGGCGCCTGCGGGGCTGCCTGGCCGAGGGCGTCGGCAATCGCCTTGCGGGCGTGGGTGAGCAGGGCAGCACCGAGGGTGTCAGTGGTGGGCATGCTGGCGGTCCTCGGAAAAGGCGATCGATGCGTAGCCGACGACGTGATCCCGGTCGCCGGCGGTGTCACCCGAGTTGCGCAGGTCGAGCACGTGGGGCGTCAGGTGATGGCGGATGGCGGCGAGGAGCAGGCCGTTGATGGCGCCGGCACCGCAGGCCTGTTCGCCTTCCAGGCGGGCGTCGAGCTGGCGGATCTGGGCGATGGTGGCCTTGTCGCGCAGCTGGGCCTGGCGATAGGGGTGATAGTGGGACAGGTCGGAGCTGATGACGATCAGGGTCTCCGGGCCGCCCCACAGGGCTTCCAGCACTTTCGCCACGGTGTGCGGATCGATGTCGCCAACGGCGATCGGCAGGATCTCGAAGTGATCAAGGGTGGTCTGCAGGAAGGGCAGTTGTACTTCGATGGCGTGCTCGTCCGCATGGGGGCGGTCGTCCACGATTACCCCAGGCAGCTCACGCGCTTCGAGCCATGCTTCCCGGTCCACGGCTACTGCGCCGAGGGGCGTCAGGAAGCTCTGCGCCGCCGGGATGGCCATGCCGCGCACCGCAACCCGGTGGGTGGGGCAGAGGATCAGCACGCGGCGGATCACGTCGCGCCGCAGCGCGAGCTCGCTGTAGGCGCTGGCCGCCACTGCACCGGAATAAATGTAGCCGGCGTGGGGAACAACCAGCGCTTTCGGTGCTTCGACGACTTCGGCGGGAATCGCTGCCGACAAAAAACCAGCGACCTGCGCATGCAGGCTGTGGGGATCCGCCGGGTAGAACATACCGGCGACCGCCGGCAGACGTTGGGACGCGTGGGCCATGATTTCCTTCTCTTCGCTACAGGCTTGCCTGATTCCATTATAAGGAGCTGCGCAGCAACCAGACGATGCCGGCGCCCAGCCCGGTTCCAACCGCCAGCATGCCGCCGAGGACGCGCCGGCCGAGCTGCTGACCGCCAAGGGTGAAGGCCAGCCCCGACTTGAAGGCCAGGTTGGCCAGCATCGCCAGCAGGATGGCGATTGCAGATGGCAGCAGTTCGAGCTTGCCGATGTTGAGCAGGCGCAGGGTCGACAGGGTGATGGCATCCACATCTGTCAGGCCTGAGGCGAAGGCCAGCAGGTAGAGGCCGCCTTGCCCGGCAATGTCCGACAGCCAGGCCGCGCACACCAGTACCGCGGCGTAGAGCAGGCCGAAGCCCATCGCCGTGCGCAGCTCGGTCGGGTTGCGGGTTTCCGGTATCGGCAAGCTATTCTGGCTCGCCAGCTGGCGCCAGTCGAAGGCGATGAGCACGCCACCGACAAGCACCGCGAGCACGCAGCCAGTCAGCAGAAGCGGTGTGATCTCGGGCGACAGCGCCCCGGCGATCGCCAGCACCCGCACGACCATGATCAGGTTGGCGAGCAGGATGACCAGCTTGGCGGTCGGTGCCATCGCCGGGTTTTCGCGGGCGTGGCGGGAGAACACCATGGTGGTGGCGGTGCTGGACACGAGCCCGCCAAGCAGGCCGAGCAGCGGTGCGCCGTAACGGGCGCCAACCAGGCGCAACGCGGCGTAACCGGTGAGGCTGACCCCGGAGATCAGCACGATCATCAGCCAGACCTGATGGGGGTTGATCGCTTCGTAGGGGCCGAAGCCCCGGTCCGGCAGGATCGGCAGCACGATCAGCGACAAGACCGAGAACTGCAGGATCGAACGCCAGTCCTGGCTGGTCAAGCGAGAGGCGACGCCGCGCAGTTCGGCCTTGAAATAGAGCAGCATGGTCGAGCCGACCGCGGCCATCACGGCCAGCCGTCCGTGCCCGAGCCAGACCATCGCGCCGAGGCAGTAGCACACCAGCAGGGCAACGACCGAGGTGGTTCCTGGGTCATTGGGTTCCGGCTGGCGATAGTTGGCAGCAATGATCGTGCAGGCCACCAGTGCGAAGCCGCCGACTAGAAGCGCGGGCTCAGAGAGTTGTTCGGTAAGGAGCGCGGCCAGGGCACCGAGCAGTCCGGTCAGGCCGAAAGTGCGTACGCCGGCGAGGGCCGAGGCGCGGCGCTCCCGCTCCAGGCCCATCAGCAGACCGATCGCGGTAGCGAGGGCCAGGGCTTCCAGTTCGCGGGTGTCGAAGGCTTGCGAGAACAGCATGAGGGTTCTCCGAAAAGGCGTACGGCTTAATCAGCGGCAGGATCGTGGGTGACATTGAGTAGAATCGCGCGATGCGAAATCCTACGACCCGTTGTTTTGCGATGGTGCCGGCGGCCGGAAGCGGCAGCCGGATGGGCGGCGAACAGCCCAAACAATATCTTTCCCTGCTTGGCGAGCCTCTGATCCGGTACACCCTGGCGGTGCTGTGTGCATCGCCGGTGATCGATCGGGTCTATGTGGTCCTTTCGGTCGGTGATCAGGAATGGGACCGCCATGACTGGAGCGGCTTCGGCGACCGTCTGGTGCCCCTGTTCTGTGGCGGGGCGTCCCGGGCGGATAGCGTGCTCAATGGCCTGCGCGCCATTGCCGATGATACGTCCGAATCCGACTGGGTTCTCGTCCATGATGCTGCGCGGCCGTGCCTCGCGCCCTGGCATATCGAGAACCTGGTGCGCGAACTGATTCACGACGAGGTCGGCGGCATCCTGGCCGTGCCGGTCGCTGATACCTTGAAGCGCGAAGACAGCCAGCACCGTATCGCCACGACCGTGCCACGGGATGGGTTGTGGCAGGCCCAGACGCCGCAGATGTTCCGCTACGTGATGCTCAAGCGGGCGCTGGAAAATGCCCGCCACGTCACCGATGAAGCCAGTGCCATGGAGGCGATGGGCCTCAAGCCACGTCTGGTGCGTGGCGATCCGACCAATCTGAAGGTGACCTTCCCCCTCGACCTGCACCTGGCCGAGTGGATCCTGCAACACCGGGAGTCATAGAGATGAATGTTCCGTTCCGCATCGGGCAGGGCTTTGACGTCCATGCCCTGGTTCCCGGCCGTCCGCTGATCATCGGCGGCGTGACGATTCCCTTTGCCCGCGGGCTGCTCGGCCATTCGGACGCCGATGTCCTGCTGCACACCATCACGGACGCGATCCTCGGTGCCGCAGGCTTGGGTGACATCGGCCGCCATTTTCCCGATACCGACCCGCGCTTCGAGGGGGCGGATTCCCGCGTACTGTTGCGCGAGGCGGCGGCGGCGGCACGGGCCGCCGGCTGGCAGACCATCAACGTGGATGCGACAGTGATCGCCCGCGCGCCGAAAATCCTGCCCCATGTGCCGGCGATGATCGCCAACATCGCTGCGGACCTGGGCGTGGAGCCGGCCGTCATCAACGTCAAGGGCAAGACCACCGAGAAGCTCGGCTTTACCGGCCGCGGCGAAGGCATTGCGGCCCAGGCGGTAGCGCTGCTGGCCCGTGTGGATGGCTGAAGAAAGCCGCCGGCTCTTCCTGGCCCTGTGGCCGGAGCCGGCACTGGCCGAGCGCCTGCACCAGCTGGCGGGCGAAGCCCACCGGGACTGCGGCGGGCGGATCATGCGGCGGGAGACCCTGCATCTTACGCTGGCCTTCATTGGTGCCGTGGGAGAGGGGCGCCTGCCGGAATTGCTGGAGACCTTGGGGCGGATCCGGGCACCACGTTTTCGCATGCAGCTGGATGCCCTCGGCCATTGGGCCCATAACCATATCCTGTGGGCCGGGTGTACGCATGCGCCGCCGGCCTTGCCGCAGCTCGCGGCCGACATTCGCCGGGAGGTGGCGGCGATCGGCCTGCCCGCCAGCGGACCAGCCTTCGTGCCGCACATGACCTTGCTGCGCAAGGCGCATGCACCCTGCGAGCTGCCGGTCTTCGACGCTTTGGCGTGGGACGTAGCCGAATGGGTGCTGGTGGAGTCCCGTCTGACCCCGCAGGGGGCGGACTATCAACCCTTGGCAGCCTGGGCTCTGGGTTGAGCGACTCACGCCGCGCAGACAAAAATCAGGCGGCAGCGATGGGCATCGCGGCCGCCTGAAAGTGCGCTGACCCGAACGGGCGCGCTGGGAGGTCAAAGGAGAGGGATTGCAGCCTGAGCGGTCAGCTCAGACGAACAGACATCCTTCGAGGTGATCGCGCAGTGCCGGCTCCGGTGTCTTGGTGTAGTCCTTCTCGAAGCGGTCTGTGATCAGTTGCGCTGTCGGTCGATCGAGAACCGAATTGAGCATGCCCATGAATGACGGTGGCGCGATGACGATGGCGCGACCGAAGAGGTTGCGACTGCGCCCGAGGTAGAGCTCCTTGGCGAGCTTCTGGGCGAAATTGCGGGCGGCGTTCTCTTTCGGCGGGGTCTGCTGTTCCCGGGCGCCATGTCCGCTGATGGAGGCCTGCATCTGACCGGCGCGGTCCGACGACAGCTCGGAATTCTTCATGCGGCTGGCGGGGTGGGCGATTTCCTTGACGAGTTGCAGGCCTTGCTTGGGCCCGAGGTTGGCATACAGGCGGGCAAGACTCGCATTGGCGACCAGAATCCAGGTAATAGCCATGAATTGCTCTCCACACTTGGTAAGGAATGCCGAGGCGGCTTACCCACTGTAGACAGCGGAGCGGGGGACTTCAAAGTTTTGTTGCAGGCGTGCTGTCGGATTTATTGCGTTTGGGTTTCATGGGGTGCCGGGTCCTGCCTGTAAAAGCGGGAAAGCTGCGTGTAAACAGCGGGATACTCCGTTTTCAGGAGCCCGGGCGTCTCGAAGAAAGCCTCGCTCATGACGGCGAAGAATTCGGCCGGATGTTCTGCGCCGTAGGGGTCCAGCAGCATGTCTTCGCCATCGTCCACACGCCGGCAGAAGTCGTTGAACGCCGGCTGAAAGGCGGCTGCCCAGTCGGTGGCGGGCATGTCGGCCGGAAGGGCCGGATAACCGTCCACCTCGCCGTTGCCCATGTCCAGTTTGTGGGCAAATTCATGAATCACCACGTTGACGCCGACGGGCTGGGCTTCCCCGTCGAACCACGAGAGGAGCACCGGGCCACCCTCCCAGGCTTCGCCGAGCACCTCGTCATCGTATTCATGGACGACGCCGTCCTCGTCGACGACGCTACGCGGAATGATGAAGTCGCCCGGATAAACCACGATGCCAACCCAGTCGGCGTAGGCGTCGAGACCGATGTGGAGGATTGGCAGGCAGGCCTGCAGCGCGATGGACAGCAGCATGTCATCGGTGATGTTCACGCCCTCCGCGCCGTGGATCTGCTTGTCGGCCAGGAGTTCCAGCGCCAGACGGCGCAGGCGCGGGCGTTCCCCGGCCGGCAGGAAATCGAGAAAAGGCAGGCTCTGCTCGACGCGCTCCCATTGTTCGTGAGGCACCTGCATGCGGTTGGCGGCACGCTGGCGGCGCCAGCGACGGAAGGCGGAGAACATGGCGGATCGTTGTCTGTCGAAGGGGCCGGCGGTGCGAGGAACGCAGCGCCCGCGTGTGGTCGGTCACCCGAACACGATGAAGATCAAACTCTGTGGCGTCAGCCTATAGGATAATGCCGGCATGGTTGCCGTTACACATTCGATATCCCAGTCCGTGTCCGCGTTTTCGGCGGTCGAGTTATTGTGCGAGGGGCTTGGCCCCGATGATGCCGCCCGCGTAGGCGTTGCCCTCGAGTGGGTGCAGCCGCTCTACGGAGAGCGTACCCTCGGCACCAACGAACCCATCTGGCAGCATGCCCTTGGCACGGCGCTGATCGTCGCCTCCCTGCGTCTCGACGCGGATACGCGTATTGCGGCCCTGTGTTTTGCACTGGGCGACGTTCTCGATCACTCCGGCGAACAGCTTGCCGCCCGCTTCGGGGAGGGGGTGGCGCGTCTGGTGGACGGCCTGCGTAAGCTCAATGGGCTGCGCGTCATCACGCGCATGACCACCACCGCCAGCGCTCCCGAGATCCGCGCCCAGAGCGAGGTGCTGCGCAAGATGCTGCTGGCGATGGTGGAGGACATCCGCGTGGTGCTGCTGCGGGTGTCGTCGCGTACCCAGACGCTGCGCTATTTCACCGACCATGCGGGCAAGATCCGCGAGTCCATCGCCCGCGAGAGCCTCGACATCTACGCGCCGCTGGCCAACCGGCTCGGCATCTGGCAGCTCAAGTGGGAGCTGGAAGACCTGTCCTTCCGCTTCCTGGAGCCGGAAACCTACAAGCGCATCGCGCGCATGCTCGACGAGCGGCGCGTCGAGCGCGAGCAGTTCATCGTTGACGCGGTCGCCCGGCTGAAGAGCGAGGTGGAGGCCATCGGCATCAAGGCCGAGGTGTATGGACGGCCCAAGCACATCTACAGCATCTACAACAAGATGCGCGCCAAGCGCCTGGACTTCTCGCAGATCTACGATGTGCGCGCCTTGCGCGTACTGGTCAAGGAGGTGAAGGACTGCTACGCGGTGCTGGGTATCGTGCACCAGATCTGGACGCCGATCCCGAAGGAGTTCGACGACTACATCTCGATGCCCAAGGGTAACAACTACCAGTCCCTGCATACCGCCGTGTACGCCGGTGACGGGCGTGCACTGGAGGTGCAGATCCGTACCCACGCGATGCACAACCATGCCGAGCTCGGAGTGGCCGCCCACTGGCGTTACAAGGAAGGCTCCGGCGCGTCGAGCGGCGAGTACGACGAGAAGATCGCGCTGCTGCGCAGCCTGCTGTCGTGGCGTGACGAGGTGACCGATTCGGCGGACTGGCTGGAGCAGTTCAAGCGGGCCTCGCTTGACGACACGATCTATGCGCTGACGCCGCAGGGGCGGGTCATCGACCTGCCGCGCGGGGCGACGCCGATTGACTTCGCCTACCGCGTGCATACGGACCTCGGGCACCGCTGCCGCGGTGCCAAGGTCAATGGCCAGCTGGTCACCCTCAATACGCCGCTGGAAAACGGCCAGACGGTGGAGATCATGTCCACCAAGGAGGGGGGGCCGTCCCGCGACTGGCTCAATGTGCAGCAGAACTATGTGGCCACGCCGCGGGCACGCCAGAAGATCAAGCAGTACTTCAGCGCGCTTGAGGAAGAGGAGCTGCTGGTCCGCGGCCGCAGCGTGCTGACCAAGGAGATCCAGCGGGAAGGGCACGGGCAGGTCAATCTCGAGGACCTGGCGACGCGCCTGGGCTTCAAGAATCCGGAGGCACTGTTCATTGCAGCCGGCCGTGGCGAGGTCGGGCCGCGGGCGATCCAGGTGGCGCTGCGTGGTGCCGAATCCCTGGATGACTTGCCGGAGACGCCGGAAGTGGTCATCGGCCAGAGTCACTCCGGCGATGCCAGCGACACCATTCTGATCGTCGGCGTCGGCAAGCTGATGACGTCCCTCGGGCGCTGCTGCAAGCCGGCACCGCCGGATGCGATTCAGGGTTATGTGACCCGCGGGCGTGGTGTGTCGATCCACCGCGTCGAATGCCGGGATTTCCAGGAGCTGGTGCGCCAGCACCCGGAGCGCCTGATCAGCGCCCAGTGGGGCGAGGCCGCCAATGTCACCAAGGACATAGCGGTCTTCCCGGTGGATGTGCTGGTCCATGCGATGGACCGGCAGGGCCTGCTGCGCGACATCTCCGAAGTCCTGTCGCGGGAAAAGCTCAACGTGATCGCCGTGAATACCCTCAGCCGCAAGGGGGCGGCGCGCATGCGCTTTACGCTGGAGGTGCAGGGCGTGCACCAGATTCAGCGGGCCGTCACCCTGATCCGGGAGGTCAAGGGCGTCACCGACGTGGAGCGCGGCTGAGGCGTGATCGACGGGAGCCGCCTCGAGCGGCATCACTTCGCGTGGCTGTCCATCGCGGCGGCGGTGGCGACCATCGGCCTGAAGACCCTGGCCTGGTGGCTGACCGGCTCGGTGGGCCTGCTGTCCGACGCGCTGGAATCCTTCGTCAACCTGGCGGGCGCCACCTTCGCGCTGTGGATGATCCTGGTCACCCGGGATCCACCAGACCGGCGCCATCCCTTCGGGCACGGCAAGGCGGAGTACTTTTCCAGCGGCTTCGAGGGCATCCTGATCCTCGGCGCCGCGGTGGCGATCATCTGGGCCGGCGTGGAGCGCCTGATCTACCCGGCGCCGCTTGAATCGGCCGGCTGGGGGCTGGCCTGGTCGGCGGCCGCGACCTTCATCAACTTCGTGGTGGCCCGCGTGCTCGGCCGGGCAGGCGAGCGTTTCGACTCCATCGCGCTGCGGGCCGACTCCCGCCATCTGATGACCGACGTATGGACATCCGTGGGCGTGATCGCCGGTGTCGCGCTGGTCGCGCTGACCGGCTGGCTGTTGCTCGACCCGCTGATCGCGATTGCCGTCGGCCTGCACATCACGCTGGAAGCCTGGCATCTGTTGCGCGAGTCGGTGGACGGTCTGATGGATCGCAGCATGGATCGGGCCGCGGTGGAGCGGGCCACTGGCGTGCTCGAATCCTTCCATCGTCGCGGCGTGGCTTTCCAGGGCCTGCGTACCCGCCGGGCGGGCGCGTCGTCCTTCTTGCAGGTGGTGGTGCTGGTGCCGGGGGATTGGAGCGTCCGGCAAGGGCATGATCTGCTCGACGAGATAGAGGAAGCGCTCGGCAAGGCCTTGCCAGGCACCGAAGTGACGACCCATCTTGAGCCCTTGCCCTGAGCGTGCTGCGGTGCGGCGGACCACGGCCGATCTCGTACCCGAAATGAGGCCGGCAGGCAGTAGAATCGCGGCATTCCAGAATTCAGGTCGTCCCCATGATTTTCGTGCTGTCCCCCGCCAAGGCGCTCGACTACGAGACGCCACCCACCACCCCGCGTTTCACTGAACCCGATTACCTGGACGACGCGGCCGAGCTGATCGCCGGCCTGCGCGAGCTGTCCCACGCCGAGGTCGCGAAGCTGATGGACTTGTCCGATCAGCTGGCGGCTCTCAACGTGGCCCGTTATGCAGACTGGTCGCGGCCCTTCACGCCGGGCAATGCCAAGCCGGCCGTGCTGGCCTTCAACGGCGATGTCTACGATGGGCTCGATGCGCGCAGCCTCGGCGAGTCCGAGCTGGACTACGCCCAGTCGCACCTGCGTATCCTGTCCGGCCTGTACGGTTTGCTGAAGCCGCTGGACCTGATGCAGCCCTATCGCCTGGAGATGGGTACCCGCTTCAAGAATCGGCGTGGCAAGGATTTGTATGCCTTCTGGGGCATGACCCAGACCGAGGCGCTGAACCGTCTGCTGGCGCGGGACGAGGAGGCGGGCCATGAGCCGGTGCTGGTCAACCTGGCTTCCGAGGAGTACTTCAAGTCGGTCAAGCCGGCCCAATTGAGGGGGCGCCTGCTCAACATCGGTTTCGAGGACTGGAAGGGCGGGCGCTACAAGATCATCAGCTTTTACGCCAAGCGGGCCCGCGGCCTGATGGCCCGCTATGCGATCACCCATCAGGTGGAGCAGGTGGAGCAGCTGAAGGACTTTGATCTGGATGGCTACGCTTTTGCCGCCGAGGCTTCCGACACCGACCGCTGGGTCTTCCGGCGGCGCCAGGACTGACGGGAGCCGCTCGTGGCGAATCCGCAGAAGATCGCGCAACTGGCGCGCATGAAGGGTGTGGCTGTTGCGGCGCTGATCATCGTCGCAGCTTTGTTCGTACTGGCCCGGCATCAGGGCTGGCCGTGGGTAGCGGCCTTTGCCGAGGCGGCAACCATCGGTGCGCTGGCCGACTGGTTCGCGGTGGTGGCCTTGTTCCGCCATCCGCTTGGGCTGCCCATTCCCCACACGGCGATCCTGCCGCGCAACAAGGCGCGCCTGGCCGACAACATCGCCGAGTTCATCCGCGACAAGTTCCTCGACACCGCGTCGCTGGTGGCCCGCCTGCGCAGCGCCAATCCGGCCGAGCGGCTGGCCGGTTGGTTGAAGGACCCGAAGAACGCGACCATCTTCGCCGAGCGGCTGGTGGTGGTGATGGCGGAGTCCCTGGATTTCATGGACGATCCGCGCGTCCGCCGGCTTGCGCTGCATGCGCTGCGGCGGCGGGCGGGCAGCCTGGACCTGGCCGACAGCATGGGCGGCATTCTCGATGCGCTGACCCAGGGCGGCCGCCACCAGGCCTTGCTCGACGAGAGCATCCACAAGCTGGTCCAGTGGCTGGACGAGCCGGGCGTGCGGCACAGTTTCGCCGGCATGATCCTGGACGTGGCGGCGCGGGAGTATCCGAAGGTGGTTGCGACTTTGGGTTTCGTCGGCGTCGATCCGACCGAGCTCGGCGACAAGGTGGCGACCGGTATCGTGGCCGGCGTGCATGGCCTGCTCGACGACATTGCGTCCAATCCAGAGCACCCGCGCCGCGCGGCTTTCGACGAGGTGGTGACCCGCTATATCGGGCGCCTCAAGAGCGACGAGGCCTTCCGGGCCCAGGTGGACCAGATGAAGCGGGAGTTCCTTGCCCATCCGGCGGTGGGCACGTATCTGCGGGATCTGTGGGACGAACTGCGTACCTGGCTGGGGCGCGACATGGCCAGCGCGGACTCGATGATCCGCCAGCGCATCGCGTCGGCAGCGGGGGCGCTCGGCACCAGCCTGGCCGCCAACGAGGCGCTGCGGGACTCCCTCAACGAGCACCTGGAGAAGACTGTGGAAAGCCTGGCGCCGGAGCTGCGCACGGGTCTGGCCGGCCATATCGCGAGCACAGTGCGGGCCTGGAACGACGAGGATCTCGTGCGTGAGATCGAAGTCAGCGTCGGCCGCGACCTGCAGTTCATCCGCCTCAACGGCACCTTCGTCGGCGGCCTGATCGGCCTGCTGCTGTACGCGGTGACCCAACTCCTCACCTGACCCAGCCATGACCCTCAGAATCAGCAGCAATTTCGACTCCGGCGCCATCGAGGTGCTGTCCGTGGAGCGCCCTGACGACATCCGCCTGCGGCTGCGCGCCGACCAGGGCGTGGCCGGCGACGGGGCCTTCCGCCAGTGGTTCCATTTCCGCCTGCATGGCGCGGCGGGGCAGGGGCTGCGGATGGTGTTCGAGAACGCCGCCGATGCTGCTTACCCGGACGGCTGGCCCGATTACCGCTGCGTGGCGTCCTACGATCGCCGCCACTGGTTCCGCATCAGCTCGACCCGCTATGAGAACGGGCAGCTGATCGTCGAGCATACGCCGGAGCGCAACAGCGTCTACTACGCCTACTTCGAGCCGTATTCCCATGAGCGCCACCTGGATCTGCTGGGGCGGGTCGAGATGTCGCCGTTTGCGTCGGTGAGCAACCTGGGGGCGACGGTGGATGGGCGCGACCTGGACCTGGTCACTGTCGGCCGCGCCTCGCCGGGCAAGCGTCCGCTGTGGATCATCGCGCGCCAGCATCCAGGCGAGAGCATGGCAGAGTGGTTCGTCGAGGGCCTGCTGGAGCGCCTGCTCGATGCTGCCGATCCGGTGGCCCGCCGCATCCGCGAGCATGCGGTGCTGTACATCGTGCCGAACATGAACCCGGACGGGGCGATTCGCGGCAATTTGCGCACCAACGCGGCCGGGGCCAACCTCAACCGCGAATGGCGCGATCCGAGCATCGAGCGTAGCCCCGAGGTACTGCTGGTGCGCCAGGCGATGGAGGCGAGCGGCGTCGAGCTGTTCCTCGATATCCACGGAGACGAAGCCCTGCCTTATGTGTTCTTCTCGACCGCCGAGGAGGTGCCGGGCTTCTCGGACGAGCAGAAGCGCCGCCAGGCGCGCTTCGTCGAGCGTTTCCAGGCGGTGAGCCCGGATTTCCAGACCGAGCACGGCTATCTCAACGGGCGTTTCAAGGACGAGTTGTTGAGCCTGGCCTCGAAATGGGTGGCCCACCGCTTCGGTTGCGTGTCCCTGACCCTGGAAATGCCGTTCAAGGACAATGCGAACCTGCCTGACGGCCTGAATGGCTGGGACGGCGAACGCAGCAAGCGCCTTGGCGCGGCCATGCTCAATCCCATCCTCGGCCATCTGACGGACTGAGCGTGCGTGGGGCCGGCGCCTTGCGCCGGATCCATGAACCGTAACATTACAGTCATACAATCCGCCGACCGATCATTTCACGGGACCGGGCTGTTCCCCGCTTCCGACTGCTTGTCAGACCGAGTTCTATGCGTATCCATCTCTTTACCGGCCCCTGCAGCGGGGGGCTCCGGTCTCTGTCCGTATTGGCCCTCACCATGCTGACCGGGCTGATCGCACCTGCGCAGGCCCATGCCGAGTCGGAGGACACCGAGACGTGGACTGCCCGTTTCCAGACGACCTATGTGTGGCAGAACAAGCCTGCCTTCAATGCCGACTATAGTGGCCGGCATAGCCTGAACGCCGACCATGAACGGAGCTATACGGCAACGGCGACGGCCTTTCTGGGCTTCCGCCCATGGACCGGCGGTGAGTTGTACTTCAACGGCGAAGAGACCCAGGGGCGGCCATTTTCCGATCTGGAAGGGACCGCGGCGTTTACCAACGGAGAGCTGACGCGGACTGCCGGCTCCCGTCCTAAGTCGTATCGCCAACGCCTGTTCCTGCGCCAGACCTGGGGACTGGGCGGTGAGCAGGAACGTCAGGATGGCGACCTGAACCAGATGGCTGGTTTCGTGGACAAGAACCGGGTGGTGCTGACGGTCGGCAATTTTTCGCTGCTCGACGTGTTCGATGACAACGTCTATGCCAAGGACCCCCGCGTCCATTTCATGAACGCCGCCTTCATGGCGCCGCTGGCCTACGATTACGCCGCCGATGCCCGGGGTTTTGGCTGGGGTTATGCCCTCGAGTGGTACCAGGACGACTGGGTGCTGCGCATCGGCCGGATGACCGGCCCGCAGGAGCCCAACATGCTGGCCATCGACTCGCGCATCGGCAAGCATTACGGTGACCAGATCGAGGTGGAGCACGCCCACAGCCTGAACGGCCAGCCCGGCAAGCTGCGCGTGCTGGCCTGGCGCAACCGGGCCCGGCTGGCCCGTTTCGACGACGCCTTGGCCTATCTGCGCGCCAATCCGGACGCGGACCCGCAGGCGATCCTGGCGGTGCGCCATGGGGACCAGATCAAGTTCGGCCTGGGCATCAATCTGGAACAGGCGATTTCCACCGACCTGGGTTTCTTCCTGCGCGCGATGAAGGCCGACGGGCGCAGCGAGACCTTTGCGTTCACCGAGACTGACAGCTCCATCGGAACCGGCCTGTCCCTGAAAGGCAGCCGTTGGGGCCGGGCCGCCGACACCGTAGGCGTCGCCTATGCCCGCAACGCCCTGTCCCAGGATCGCCGGCGCTATCTTGAGGCGGGGGGGCTGTCCTTCTTCCTCGGCGACGGCGGTCTGAACTATCAGCCGGAACAGGTCATCGAGGCCTACTACAGCGTGAACGTGTGGAAGAGCGTCTATGTGACAGCGGACGCGCAGCGCATGTGGAACCCCGGCTACAACGCCGACCGAGGGCCGGCGAATTTCTTTGCACTGCGGTTCCACGCGGAGTTCTAGGGCATGGGCCGGCGGGGCAAAATGCCGTCGGACCCGGCTGGCCTCATGACCGGCGGGGTGCCCTGAGCTGGCCTACCCCGCGTGGCGTGGGCCATGCGGCAATGCAGCGGGATATTGCCGGCCTGGCGCCGGTGACGGCCTCAGAGCTGGGTCGGGAAGAAGAGCGCGATGACCGCCGGCGATTCGTTGCGGGCCTGGGCCCGGATGGCGGCGAGTTGCGTCGTGTCCATGTCGAGACGTGCGGCCGCCACCGGATCCAGCAGCGCCAGTGCGGCATCGTCGGCGTGATCGAGATCTTCGGTCGCCAGCACGTGGTTGGCCACATGCAGCAGGGCAGCCTCGGTGGCATGGGAGCCGCCGAGGGCCGGCATCAGTTGCGCGCCGATGACCGTCGCAAAGCTGGCGGGCAGGTTCCACGCCGATGCCAGTGCGGCACCGACCTCGGCATGGTTGCAGCCGATGATGGATTGCTCGGCTTCGTGCAGCGGCAGGCTGTTTTCCTGCGCCTTTTCAAACGCCGCCCGGCAAAGGTCGGGCACGGCCTGGAACATCACCAGATGGCCAATGTCGGCCAGCAACCCTTCGATGAACAAGCGTTCTGGGTCGCCGACCCCAAGCCGCTGCGCCGCCGAGCGGGCCGCCAGGCCACGGAACACGCAGCCTTTCCAGAAGCGCATCAGGGGCATGTGTGGTGGCTGGATCGAGGACAGGGCCGAAATCACCGTCGTGCTGAGGATCAGGTCGTGGATCTGCTGCATGCCCATCAGGTTGACTGCGCGCACGACTGTTTCCACCTTGCCTGGAAAGCCGTAGAGGGCGCTGTTCACGATGCGCAGCACGCGGGCAGTGACGGCCGCGTCGCTGGAAACGGTTTCGGCAAGCTGCTGCACCGAGCTGTCCGGATCGTCGAGAATGTTACGGATCCGGTGATAGATCGCCGGCAGGCTGGCGAGCTTTTCGACGCAGGCGACGAGTTCCTGGGGGGTGCTCATGGGCTTTGAGGTATGACGGAGTCGGGAAGTTTAACGGCATCTCCGCTTGCCACTTTAGCGGCCAGCCGGCTTTGGGCGACAGCGCGTCGCCGTGAAATAAATCCTGTTTTGCCCGCTCACGTGAGCGCATTTCGGGATTTGAGCACAGAGCGGCGAGGATAGGGGGAGAAGCACGCCGGCAGCCTTGCTATCCTGCAGAAAACCGACCCGAGAGTTTGTTCAGAATGGGCGGGCATCATGGAGAACACAGGTTTGTCGATGAAGGTATTGAGCTGGAACATTCAGTGGGGACGCGGGGCCGATGGCGAGGTGAACCTCCCTCGCACGATCGCCGCGATCCGTATGCTGGGTGACTTCGATGTGCTGTGCCTGCAGGAAGTGGCGGTTGGCTTTGCAGGCCTGCAAGGGCCAGCGCCGCAGGATCAGGTGGCGGTGCTGGCCGCTGCCTTTCCGGGCTACAGCGCGCACTTCGCCGCTGGCGTGGATGTGCCGGATGAGGCCGGAAGGCGGAATTTGTTCGGCAATCTCACGCTGTCACGGTTACCGGTCGGACAGGTGCTGCGCCACAGCCTGCCGCGCCCGCTGGATGCCGGAGTGCCGAGTATGCCGCGGGTCTGCCTGGAACTCGTGGTGGACGCGCCGGCTGGCCCGGTGCGTGTGCTCAACACCCATCTGGAGTACTACTCGGAACTGCAGCGCACGGCACAGATTGATGCCTTGCGCAGTCTGCAGGCCGGAGTGAGGGAGGCCGTTGAAAACGCGACGGCAGGCGACGGCAGGGAGGATGATTCGCCCTTCCGCAGCTGGCCGCATCCGCTGTCGGCAATCGTCTGCGGCGACTTCAACTGCGAGCCGGGCAGCCAGGCCTACTACCACATGACGCTCGCCGGGGAAGCCGGGCCCGAGTGGTTCGACGCGTGGCCGGCCTGTTACGGGGAGATCCCGCATTTGAGCACCGTCGGCCTGAATGGCGCCGAGTGGCCCGACAGGCCTTACTGCTGTGATTTCTTTTTCGTCAGCGTCGACCTGGTGGACAAGGTCGATGCGGTAGCCGTCAACCAGGCTACCGCAGCTTCCGACCACCAGCCGGTGATGCTGACCGTGTTCTAGGCAGTCCGCGGCGCTCCGCGGGCTATCCTTATTCGTCCTTGAGCTCGACCAGCTCCGCCTGGTAGCGGAGTGCGTTCTTCACGTAGCCGTCGGCGCTGGCCTTCAGGCGATTGATTTCGTGATCGGTCAGCTCCCGGATGATCCGTCCAGGCGAGCCGCAGACCAGCGAGCGGTCCGGAATGACCTTGCCTTCGGGAATCAGGGAGTTGGCGCCGATCAGGCAGTGCTTGCCGATGACTGCACGGTTGAGGACGACGGCGTTGATGCCGATCAACGTGCCTTCCCCCACCTTGCAGCCGTGGAGCATGGCCTTATGGCCGACCGTGACGTCGTGGGCGATATCGAGGGGTACGCCGTCATCGGTATGAAGCACCGCGCCGTCCTGGATATTGGTATTTTCGCCGACCGCGATCGGGTCGTTGTCACCGCGCAGAATCGCGCCAAACCACACGTTGACATTGGCGCCGAGCCACACGTCACCGATGACAGTGGCGTTTTCTGCGATCCAGACCCCCTCTTCCAGTTGTGGAGCGCGCTCTCCTAGGCGGTAAATCGGCATGTGTTTTCCTGTTTTAGTTGAATCTCGGCCGTGCCGCCGAATGGCCGGTCGAAGAGCGCGCCATAATAACAGGGTGACGGTCGAGCGCAAGGGGAAAGCGTAGTATTTTGATACATTTCCTCTGGCGAAATAAGGGCTTAGCGCTGCATTGAGAGATGCCGGGCGGCAGAAGTGGCCTGCCCGGTGGGGGCGTTAGCGGCGATTCAATGGTGTTTCAATGCTGGATCGAGGGGGAGTCTGATGGCGGATCTGGATGACTTGCGGGGCTTGGTGTGTGCATTTCGGGATGAGCGGGAGTGGGCCCAGTTTCACTCGCTACGCAATCTGATCGTGTCCCTCAATCTGGAGGCGGGCGAACTGCTCGAGCTGACCCAATGGAAGAGCGATGAAGAAATCGCGTCCTTGCCATCCGATTTGCACGGGCGGGAGGCGCTGGAGGATGAATGCGCGGATGTCCTGCTGTATCTGCTGTTGATTGCGGATTGGGCCGGCATCGACCTGGAGGCGGCGACCCGGACCAAGCTGGGGAAAAATGCGGCCAAGTACCCGGTCGAGCGTTTTCGCGGTTCGCGCCGCAAGTACGATGCGCTGGAGTGATCGCCGTTGAGGCGGCGGGGCGGACGAGGTGTTAGCATCGCGCCCCTGATCTTTTGTTCCCGTCGTCGGGCGTCCTAAACATGCTGAGTTACCGCCACGCCTTCCATGCCGGCAACCACGCCGATGTGCTCAAGCACTTCGTGCTCGTCCAGTTGCTCGAGTACTTCAATCAGAAGGACAAACCCTACTGGTACATCGATACCCATGCCGGTGCGGGCTGTTATTCCCTGGAAGACGCTTTTGCCCGCAAGAACGCGGAGTACGAAGAGGGGGTTGCCCGTCTTCTCGGTCGCAAGGATGTGCCGAAGGAGCTGCGCGAATATCTGAAGGTCGTGCGTGATCTGAACACGGGCGGCCAGCTGCGCCTCTATCCCGGCTCGCCCTGCTGTGCGGCAGCCGTGCTGCGACCGGATGACCGGATGCGGTTGTTCGAACTGCACCCGGCCGACAACCGTTTGCTTCAGCAGACCGTTGAAAATATGGGGAACAAGGCGCTGGTCCTGGAGCAGGACGGTTTCACGGGGATCAATGCGTTCCTGCCGCCGCCGACCCGTCGGGCGCTGGTGCTGATCGACCCCCCGTACGAGGTGAAGACCGACTACCGGACGGTGGTTTCAATGCTGAAGGAGAGCCTGCGCCGTTTTGCGACGGGTACCTATGTGGTGTGGTATCCGAAGCTGCAGTCCATGCAGTCGCGGGAGTTGCCCGACAAGCTGAAACGCCTGCCGATCAACAGCTGGCTGAATGTGAGCCTGGATGTACAGAAGCCCTCCGAGGACGGCTTTGGAATGCATGGTAGTGGTTTGTTCGTCATCAATCCGCCGTGGACCCTGCCGGAAATGCTCAAGAAGGTGATGCCTTATCTGGTCGAGGTGCTTGGCCTGGATGATGGGGCCAAGTTCGAGCTGGAGTACGAGATCCCCTGAATGAAAACCGCGAGGCGGCGTCCGGGGACGCTGGCTCGCGGTTGGCTGATGCCTGGAGATCAGATCTGCTGAAAGGCCGTTCCGGTGTTTTGCCGGAACGGCCTTTGCGGTTTACAGCAGGTGCATCTTCTTGGCGGCGGCGGTCAGTTCGGCGCGGAAATCCGGATGGGCGATGCCGATCAGGGCCTGGGCGCGCTGTTTGGCAGTCTTGCCACGCAGCTGTGCGACGCCGTACTCGGTAACCACGTAGTTGATGTCGTTCTTGCTGGTGGACACGTGGGTGCCCGGCGTGAGGGTCGGCGCGATACGGGAGATTGCGCCGTCCTTTGCGGTGGAGGGCAGCACGATGAAGGCCTTGCCACCCTTCGAGCGGTTGGCTGCGCGCACGAAGTCGGACTGGCCGCCGGTGCCGGAGTAGGGAATCGGCCCGAGGCTCTCGGAACCACACTGGCCGAGGAAGTCGATCTCCAGCGTCGCATTGATGGCGATGAGGTTGTCGTTCTGGCCGGCGAGGTAGGGGTCGTTGGTGTAGTCCACCGGATGCATCTCGAACATCGGGTTGCGGTCCATCCAGTTGTAGAGCTTCTTGGAGCCGAGCGCGAAGGTCGCGACCATCTTGTTAGGCAGGTAGTTCTTGCGGCGGTTGGTGACCGCGCCGGCCTCGATGAGGGTCAGGATGCCGTCACCGATCATCTCGGTGTGGATGCCCAGGTCGTGCTTGTGGGTCAGCTGCATCACCACCGCGTCGGGAATGCCGCCGTAGCCGATCTGCAGCGTGGAGCCGTCGTCGATGAGGTCGGCGACGTACTTGCCGATGGCCTCTTGCACCGGTCCGATGGTCGGCAGGCCGACCTCGAGGATCGGCTCCTCGTTTTCGACCAGCGCGGTGACTTGGGAGATGTGGAGGTGGCAGTTGCCGAAGGAGTAGGGGACGTTCGGGTTAACTTCGACGATTACTGCCCGTGCCTTGCGGATCGCGGCCATCGTGTAGTCGGCGGCAATGCCCAGGGAGAAGTAGCCGTGCTTGTCCATCGGCGAGACCTGCGTGAACACCACTTCTGAGGGCATCAGGCCGCGGTCGATCAGCTGCGGCATTTCCGAGAAGTAGCTGGGCGTGAAGTCCACCACGCCTTCGCGGAAACCGGGGCGGGTGGCGCCGCTGAAGAAGTAGGCCACGTGGCGGACGTGCTCGGCGGTAGTCGGGTCGAGGTAGCCGAACTTGCGGACGGAAAGGATCTGCGACACCTTCACGTCGCGGAAGTCGCGACGGTGCTCGGACAGTGCGCCAAGCAGGGCGGGCGGCTCGGCGACGGCGGTCGGCACGACGATGGTGTCGCCGTTGTGCACATGACGGATCGCTTCGACGGCAGTGGTGCGCTTGGCTGCGTATTGCTCCTGGAAACTCATCTACTTTTCTCCCTTGGTAATCGTTTTAGTTCAGATTAGACCACGCTGGCGCGGCCCAAGCTGTACTCGATTGTAAAGCCGGTCCGTACTTTTCCGTATGGGCCGGATCAAGGAATGCGAGCGTGAGGTTTGCTCAGGGCAGGGTTGAGGGATTGCGTCCCAGGCAGGTGCGGTGGCGGCCATCCACCCGCTCGGCAAACCAGGCGGTGGTCAGCTTGCGCTGGATCTTCGGGCTCTTGAGGTCGATCATCGGCAGTACTTCCCGCGGCAGGCGCGGGCTGGATGATTCGGCCAGATTGAAGACGCGGTTGTAAAGCGGGGTCTGGGCGAACTGCCAGTTCTTTTCAAGACGCAGGTCGCGCTGTATCTCCGGGCGTGACATGCCCAGGCGTGCCGCGATGGCCTGCAAGGCGATCAGCGTGGTACTGGGCTCTGATGATGGCGCGCCATCGACGTAGCGCAGCAGGTCGCCGTCGAGTGCCATCGGCTGCCCGGTCAGGCGGACCAGTGCATTCTGGAACGCAGCGTTACGGCTGCTGTAGCGGCCAGCGTTGAAGTCTGCAAAGCGGTACAGGATCTTGCTGTAGGGCGCCGGATAGTCAAGCAGGATCGCGACGCCGAAATAGACACCTCCGCGGCGGGTGAACACCTCGGAGCGCACGCTGCCCTGGCGCGGATAGGGGTAAGGTTTCTCCCGCACCTGCTCCTCGGCAAAAGCCACGCTGACCTGCATCGGGCCGCCGGTGCGCACCGGGTTGTAGCCACCGAGCAGGGATCTGCCGTTGGGCAGTTCGGAGATCATGTCCTCGAAGAGGGTATTCATTTGCTTCTCGGTGCGCAGCGCGTCCACCCGTGCCTTGTAGCTGCGGCCGTCCGGGGATGTCTTCAGGAATGCTGTGTCGACCAGCAGCTTGGGCAGGTGCACGCGCTCTCGCCGGCTATCGATCTCCTTCCAGACAATTTTCGACAAGCCGGGTACCGCGGGGTCAGCCTGGAAGGTGGACTCCTGCTCGATGACTGCGATGGCGGCGCAGATGTTGTCCGGCGTGGGAGGAATGCGCAGCGTCGAGAAGGCCGTGAAGATGTCGGCGGCCCAGCCGTCGCGATCCTTCGTTCCGGGAGGGATGAAGCGGGCCACCAGAGCGCGTCCTTCCCGTTCGCCAAGGTAGGGTGCAGGTGGTGGCGTTACAGCCTGGGGCGCGCGCGTTATGACTGGCGCCGGGGGCGCTGCGGGCACCGTTTGCGGAGTCGGACGGGGCAGGTCGGGGGCGGGGAAAGGTCGCGCTTGCGCAGGGGGCTCTGTTGGGGGGGGAAGTCTTGGCGAAGGGCGGGATTCGACCGGTGCGTTGCTGGTGGCGCAGCCGGCGAGCAGGACGAGGCTGGTCAGCAGCCCACCCAGCGTGGCTGGCGAACGGATCACGGTTGTTGTGATTGCTTTTCGGCCGCAGCGATACGCCCGAGGCTGCGGGTGTAGTAGGCCGCGTAGCCAAGGCCCAGCAGTGCCATGACGCCGGTCAGGAGTACCGGGCCTTCCGCCGGTTGGCCGGCAAGGACGTTGGTGATGAAGGAGTAGCCGAGCACGGTGGCGGCTGCGAAGCCGCCGACGATGCGGACGACGGCAAAGGTCTTTTGCTGCTTCAGGGTGGGAGCGGGCATGATTTGGGCGGTGCCAAACGTATTGAGGCCGCGAGGATCGGACTTCTCCTCGCGGCCGTCAAGTTGCGCTGCTTACAGCAGGCCGCGGCCTAGCCAGTAGCCGCCGGCGGCGATGAGCGCCGAGCAGGGAATGGTCAGGATCCAGGCCCACACGATGTTGCCGGCGACGCCCCAGCGCACGGCGGCCGTGCGGCGCACCGAGCCAACACCGACGATGGCCCCGGTGATGGTATGGGTCGTGGACACCGGGACGCCCATAGCGGTCGCAATGAACAGTGTGATCGCGCCGCCGGTCTCGGCACAGAAACCGCCCACCGGCTTGAGCTTGGTGATGCGCTGCCCCATGGTCTTGACGATACGCCAGCCACCGAACAGCGTGCCAAGGCCGATAGCCATGTAACACAGCACGACGACCCACATCGGGACCGGATCGCCCTGGGCCGTCACGCCGGAGGCGATCAGCAGCATCCAGATGATACCGACCGTCTTCTGCGCATCGTTGCCACCGTGCCCGAGGCTGTACAGGCCCGCCGAGACGAGCTGTAGCCGCCGGAACCATTTGTCCACCCTGCGCTGCGTCTTGTTGCGGCAGACCCAGGCGACGATGACGAGGATCAGCGAGCCGAGTATGTAGCCGAACAACGGCGAGATGATGATGAAGGCGACCGTCTTCCAGATACCTGCGCCGATCAGGGTGTCGGTGCTGCCGGCCTTGGCGATGGCCGCGCCGACGATGCCGCCGATGAGGGCGTGGGAGGAACTCGACGGAATGCCGTAGTACCAGGTGACGATGTTCCAGGCAATGGCGCCAACAAGCGCGCCGAAGACCAGGTAGTGATCCACTGCGGATGGATCGATGATGCCCTTGCCGACGGTACTGGCCACCTTCAGCTGGAAGACGAACAGCGCAATGAAATTGAAGGTGGCGGCCCAGGCCACGGCCTGATGGGGCTTGAGCACGCCGGTGGATACGACGGTGGCGATGGCGTTCGCGGCGTCGTGAAAGCCGTTCATGAAATCGAACAGCAGGGCGACGATGACGAGCCCTGCGATGACCCACAGGCCGATCTGTACGTGTTCCATGGAAGTGCTCAGGCGTTTTCGAGCACGATGCCTTCGACGATCTTGGCGACGTCCTCACAGCGATCGGTGATGGATTCGAGCTGCTCGTAGATCGCCTTGAGCTTCATGACCTGCAGCGCGTCCCGTTCGTCACGGAAGAGCTTGGACATGGCGCTGCGCATGATGCGGTCGGCGTCGGTTTCGAGGCGGTCGATTTCCTGGCAGGTCTGCAGGATCGCGCTGGCGTTGTCCATGTTGGCGATCAGGCCGACGACGATCTTGACCCGCGTGCAACAGGACAGGCTGACGTTGGCCAGTTGCAGGGCTTCGGGGGTGATGCGCTGGATGTGGTAGAGCGTGGTGCACTCGGCGACATCCTGGACGGTGTCGAGAATGTCGTCCATCGCATTGATGAGACCATGGATCTCGTCGCGGTCGAGCGGCGTGATGAAGCTCTTGTGGAGCTGTGCAATGGTTTCGTGGGTGATCTTGTCCGCCGCTTGTTCGATCGCCTCGATGTTGGCGATATGCTGTTCCGCGCCGTCGAGATCCTCCATCAGCGCGACAAGGGCTTCACCACCGCGGACGATCTGTTCCGCGTGGCTGTTGAAGAGTTCAAAAAAGCGCCCCTCCTGGGGCAGCAGGCGTCCGAACATGTGTGATTGTTACCAGGTAATGACGGTAATTTTTCATTTTATCAGACGCTTGCAGGCTTCACGAAGGACGGTTTGCAAGAGTGTGGGGCGGATGCAACGGAAGCCGGCGCTTCATTCCGCTGCGTCGGGGCCGTTAAATCTGTTGTGAATAGAACATTCGAGGGGGCGACATGCCGCTTTCACAACTGACGCTCGCGGAGCTGATCGGTGCCCTCAGCCATGCTCTCGACATTACGGAAGGGCAGCCGGAGGGGCACTGTGTGCGCTGCTGCTGGATCGGCATGCACGTGGGGCGGGAGATGGGGCTGGCGGAGGATGCCTTGTGGGAGCTGTATTACACGCTCCTGCTCAAGGACTTGGGCTGCAGTAGCAATGCGGCGCGCATCTGCGAGCTGTACATGACGGACGATCTGTCCTTCAAGCGTGACTTCAAGACGGTGGATGGCCGCCTTCCCAAGGTGCTGAAGTTCGTCATCGGCCATACGGGCCTCGGGGCGGGACTGGCTGCGCGGGTCAAGGCGTTGGCGCATATCTTCCAGAACGGTGACGACATTGCCCAGGAGTTGATCCAGACGCGCTGCACGCGGGGTGCGGACATCGCCCGGCAGCTGCGTTTCAGCGAAGCGGTGGCCGAGGGCATACATGGCCTGGACGAGCACTGGGACGGCAGCGGACGCCCGGGCCATTTGCGCGGGGAGGGCATTCCGCTGTTCTCGCGCATCGCGCTGCTGGCCCAGGTCGTGGATGTCTTCAACGTGTCTGACGGCGCGGATGCCGCGTGCTGGGAGGTGGCGGACCGTGCTGGAACCTGGTTCGACCCGGCGGTGGTTGGTGCTTTCAGGCATTGTGCGGAACGGGCGGACTTCTGGGAGCACCTGGCCTCGCCCGATCTGGCGCAGGCGGTTTTCGCATTGGAGCCGGGGCAATACGCGGTGCCGCTCGACGAGGATTACCTGGACGAGATCGCCGAGGCCTTTGGCCAGGTGGTGGATTCCAAGAGCCCCTATACGGCGGGCCACAGCAGCCGGGTTGCCTTGTATAGCGACCGGCTCGCCGGGGCGCTGGGCGTCGAGCCCGGCCGCCGCCGCTGGTTACGGCGGGCGGCACTGTTGCACGACATGGGGAAGCTGGGCGTCAGCAACGCGATTCTCGACAAGCCCGGCAAGCTCGATGCGGAAGAGTGGGTCGCCGTACAGCGCCACGCTGCCTACACGGAAGAAATCCTGTCCCGCATTGGCGCCTTCGAAGAGCTGGCGCGGGTTGCCGGCGCCCATCACGAGCGCCTGGACGGCATGGGTTATCCGCGTGGCCTGGATGCCGCGCAGATTTCCATCGAGACACGCATCATCACCACGGCGGACATCTTCGATGCGATCACCGCCAAGCGCCCCTACCGGGGCGCTGTTCCTGTTGCCAAGACGCTGGAGATCATGGCCGACGAGGTCGGCCGGGCCATCGACGAGCGCTGCTTCGCGGCGCTCAGGGAGATCGTCGACGGCCTCGGGCTCGAATGAAACCAGGAAGGATCAGGGCTTCGGCTTGCGTGCCTTGAAGCCACCGCCGCCATCGCGGTTGAAGCCACCACCTTCGCGATTGAAGTTGCCGCCGTCACGGTTGAAGCCTTCCTTGCGGAAGGGCTTCTTCGGTGGCGCGCCACGACCGCCGGGGCCACCGGGGCCCGGACGGCCGCGCTCGCGGCTGGCTTCCTCGGGGCTGGCCAGGCGGAGGTTCAGCGGCTGCTGACGGACTCGCGCGCGGCGCAGGATCTGGACCACCTCGTTGGGCAGATCAGCCGGCAGTTCAACCGTGCTGTAGTCCTCGAAGAGATTGATCTGGCCGATGAAGCGGCTCTCGATACCGGCCTCGTTTGCAATGGCGCCGACGATGTCCTTCGGTGAGGCCATGTGCTCGCGGCCCACGTCGATGCGGTAGCGGGCCAGGCGTCCTTCGGCGAAATCACGGCGGCGCTCGAGGATCTGGCCGCGGTTCTCGCGCGGTTCGCGGGCGTCGCGCGGTGCGCGGGGCTCGGGCTTGCCGGCGGCAAGCTGGGCAATGTCGGGCCGGCCGGTGTCGGGCATCTGCAGCGGACGGTCCTTCTGGGCCAGGAAGGCCAGCGCGGCGGCGATCTCGTGGATGCTGGCGTCGTGCTTCTCTTCCATGCCGGCGATCACGTCGAGGAAGAAGTTCAGGTCCTCGGATTCCAGCACCTCGGAAACCTGTTGCCGGAAGGACGCGACGCGCTTGTCGGCGACGGCCTCGCGGCTCGGCAGCTTGAGCAGCTCGATCGGCTGGCGGGTGGCACGCTCGATCTGGCGCAGCAGGTGATTTTCCCGCGGGGCGACGAAGAGGATCGCGTTGCCGGCGCGGCCGGCACGGCCGGTACGGCCGATGCGGTGCACATAGGCTTCGGTGTCGTACGGGATGTCGTAGTTGATGACGTGGCTGACGCGCGGTACGTCGATGCCGCGGGCGGCCACGTCGGTGGCGACGACGATGTCGAGGGTTTCGTTCTTGAGCTGTTCGATGACCCGCTCGCGCAGCTGCTGGGTCATGTCGCCATTGAGGCAGGCGGCGGCGTAGCCGCGGGCTTCCAGCTTTTCGGCCAGCTCGACGGTGGCGGTCTTGGTGCGAACGAAGACGATGGCGGCGTCGAAGTCGTCCTCGACTTCGAGGATGCGGGTCAGCGCGTCGAGCTTGTGGGCGCCGGCGATCTGCAGGAAGCGCTGGCGGATCGTGGAGACGGTGGCGGTGGCCGCCTTGATCTTCACCTCCTTCGGCTCGCGCAGGTAGCGGTGGGCAACCCGGCGGATGGCGTCCGGCATGGTGGCCGAGAACAAGGCGGTCTGGCGCTCGGCGGGCGTGTGTTCGAGGATCCACTCCACGTCGTCGATGAAGCCCATGCGCAGCATTTCGTCGGCTTCATCGAGGACCAGCGTGGTCAGCCCGTCGAGGTTGAGACTCTTGCGCTCGATGTGGTCCATCACGCGGCCGGGGGTGCCGACCACCACGTGGGCACCGCGCTGCAGCTGGCGGAGCTGGACGACCATGCTCTGGCCGCCGTAGATCGGCAGCACGTGGAAGCCCGGCATCTTGCTGGCGTAGCGCTGGAAAGCCTCGGCCACCTGGATGGCAAGTTCGCGGGTCGGTGCCAGGACCAGCACCTGGGGATTGCGCTTGTTGATGTCCACCCGGTCGAGGGCGGGCAGGGCGAAGGCGGCAGTCTTGCCGGTGCCGGTCTGGGCTTCGCCGAGGATGTCATGGCCAACGAGCAGCTGCGGGATGCAGGCTGCCTGGATGGGAGAGGGGGTTTCGTAGCCGATCTCGGCCAGGGCCTCGAGAATCGGGGCCTGGAGGTCGAGCTGGTCGAAGCGTTCGATGGAAGCGGTCATGGGAGCGGGACGCGGGCCGGGTGATGGGTGAAGCGGTCTTGGGCCCGGAAAAAAGAAGCGGCTTCAGAGGAAACCGCGATTTTACCGGAAGCGCACCCGGCCGTGCCGTCGCCCCATCACGCTTTGTTTACAGTTCTAGCATCTTGGCCAAAAAGAATCTTTCTCGATTCTTCGTCTATCGTCGGCGCCTTGTTGATGCCTTCGGCGAGCGCATAGGCGCGAATGGTGGCCGGGCGCTGCCGGATGGCCTCGAACCAGCGCTGCAGGTTGGGGAAATCCTCGAGGCGTTGCCCCTGGCGTTCGTGGGGGACGATCCACGGGTAGCAGGCCATGTCGGCGATCGAGTAGTTGGGGCCGGCGATGAAGTCGCGGCCGTGCAGCTGCTTGTCGAGGACGGCGTAGAGGCGCGCGGTTTCCTTGACGTAGCGTTCGATGGCGTAGGGAATCGGCTGCGGCGCGTACTGCACGAAGTGGTGGTTCTGCCCGGCCATCGGCCCCAGGCCACCCATCTGCCAGAACAGCCATTGCAGCGTGTCGATGCGTGTTCGTGCGTGGGAGGACAGGAACTGACCCGTCTTTTCGGCGAGGTAGAGCAGGATGGCGCCGGACTCGAAAATGGAGATCGGCTCGCCGCCATCCGCTGGCGTCGTGTCGACGATGGCGGGAATGCGGTTGTTCGGTGCGATGCGCAGGAACTCGGGCTGGAATTGCTCGCCTTTGCCGATGTTGATTGGATGGATCCGGTAGGGCAGGCCGCTCTCTTCCAGAAACAGGGTGATTTTGTGGCCGTTGGGCGTAGTCCAGTAGTAAAGGTCGATCATCTCGCGGTTCTTTCAGGCGGAAGGCCGCCGTTCGTCAGCCAGGACCCAGCCGGCGTCGAGCGCACGAATTGGTACTCCGGCGTCGCTGGGGATGCGTCCGCTGAGCTGCAGTTGCAGATAGCGCATGCAGGAGACCCGCAGGAAGGAGCTGAAGTTCGCGTGATCATCAAGCCGGCCGCTGGCCGAGAGTTCGTCGTACAGCTTGGCGACCAGTTGCGGGACGCTGAGGCCATCCCGTTCGCCGATTTCTTCCAGCACGTTCCAGAACAGGTTCTCCAGGCGCAGGCTGGTGGCCACGCCCCGCAAGCGGATGGAGCGGCTGCGGTTGGCGTACAGGTCGGGGTCGGCGTTGATGAAGATCTGGCACATGCTGTGATGACTCCGCTAACGGGCACACCCCCGCCAGGCCATTCTAGGCCGGGTGGGGGCGTCGTGCCGAAGGGATCGCTCAGTGGCTGATCCGCGTGCCGAGTACCGTCAGGAACTGGGCGATCCAGGCCGGATGGGCCGGCCAGGCCGGGGCCGAGACCAGATTGCCGTCGGTGATGGCCTGGTCCACCGGGATGTCGGCATAGGTGCCGCCGGCCAGCTCCACTTCGGCCCGGCAGGCCGGGTAGGCGGAACAGGTCCGTCCTTCGAGCACACGGGCGCCAGCCAGCAACTGGGCGCCGTGGCAGATGGCGGCAACCGGCTTGTTGGCGGTGAAGAAGTGGCGGACGGCTTCGACGACTGCCGGATACATGCGCAGGTATTCCGGCCCGCGCCCGCCGGGCACCACCAGCGCGTCGTAATCTTCGGCGCGGATGTCGGCAAAGGTCGCGTTCAGGGCAAAATTGTGGCCCCGCTTTTCGGTGTAGGTCTGGTCGCCCTCGAAGTCGTGAATGGCGGTGGCGATGGTGTCACCGGCCTTCTTGTCGGGGCATACGGCGTGCACGGTGTGGCCGACGGCGAGCAGGGCCTGGAACGGCACCATGGTTTCGTAGTCTTCACAAAAGTCGCCGCAGATCATCAGGATTTTCTTGGGCATGCCAGTCTCCTCGGTGGTGGGTGGGGTGCAGGAAGTGTGGCGATGGAGCACGGGCTGCGGGTGGTAACCGGTTACCGCGCCCCCGAATACGGTCCGGCATCGTGATCCGATGCGGACAACATGAACACATGGAAAGGATTGACTGGATGGATTTCGTAATTGTTCCGCCGCCGTTGGTGGCGGTGCCGGTGGTCGGGAAGGATGCGTCTTTCCCGGTGCGCCGGGTCTATTGCGTCGGGCGTAACTACGCCGCCCATGCCCGTGAAATGGGCTCGGATCCGACGCGGGAGCCGCCGTTCTTCTTTTGCAAGCCGGCTGATGCGGTGGTGCCGGTGGCCCAGGGCGCGACGCTCGAGCTGCCTTATCCGCGGGCGACGGCCAATCTCCATCACGAGATCGAACTCGTCGTGGCGATCGGCGAGGGTGGGGCAGACATTCCCGTGGACGAAGCCTTGTCTCACGTGTGGGGCTACGGGGTCGGCCTCGACATGACGCGTCGCGACCTGCAGTTTGCGTTGCGCGACAAGGGGCGCCCGTGGGAGCTCGGCAAGGCTTTCGACCAGGCAGCGCCGATTTCCCCGCTGGCGCCGGCGTCCGTCGTGGGGCATCCCGGCAAGGGCGAGGTGTGGCTGAACGTGAACGGCGAGTCCCGTCAGCGTGGTGACGTGTCGGACATGATCTGGTCGATGGCGGAGATCATCTCCAACCTGTCCACGTACTTCCGGCTGGAGCCGGGCGATCTCATCTTCACGGGCACGCCGGAAGGTGTCGGCCCCGTTGTGGCTGGCGATCTCATCGAGGCCGGGGTAGAGGGTGTCGGCAGCCTGGTGGTGCGGATCGTCTAGCCGGAATGGGCAAGGCGACGCTGTCTGGCGCCGCCTTGCTTGGACTTACTCGGAGCGCAATGCGTCGGCCCAGCAGTTGGGGGTCTCGAACAGGCGCACGCGCTCAAGGCGCAGGTGGTTGCCGTAGCTGTCCCGGTACAGGGGATCAAGGATGCGGAAGGCCTCGGCGGCCAGGTTCTCGGCGGTCGGTACCACGTCGAGAATCACTGTCTTGTGGCCGGGCATGCTTTGCAGGAAGTCCACCACCGCCGTGTCGTGGCGATAGGCCAGGAAAGCGTGATCCCAGATATCAACGATGTGCTGTTTGGCGATGGCCTTCACGTCGGCAAAGTCCATCACCATGCCGTTAACGGGCGTGCCGGCGGCCTGGATGATCTCGCCAGATAAGGTGATCTCCAGTCCGTAACGATGGCCGTGCAGGTGACGGCATTGGCTGGCGTGGTCGGGGATGCGGTGGCCCGCGTCGAATTCCAGGCGGCGCGTGATACGCATGGGGAGCACCGGGTAAACAAAAAAGGTCCCGTATTATACGCGCCTCGTTTTTGGAGCCGGATAGTGCCATGAACACCAGGCAGCAGATGCTGACCGTGACCGACCACAACCGCAGCTACATCGACATGACCTACGTCTATCCGGTCGTGTCCAGGCGGGCACGGGGCGTGTCGGTGGGAATCAACCTGAACCCGAACAATGCCTGCAACTGGCATTGCGCCTATTGTCAGGTTCCCGGCCTGGTACGTGGTGCGGCGCCCAAGATCGACGAGGCGCTGCTGGAGCGCGAGCTGACGGGCTTTCTGCAGGAGCTGGCCCACGGCCAGTTCATGGCCGAGCACGTGCCGGAGGATGCACGCGTGATTCGTGACATCGCGTTCTCGGGCAACGGGGAGCCGACGAGCTGTACGACCTTCTCGAATATCGTCCGGCGGGTCGTACGCATCCGCAACGATGCCGGCTTGGGGCATGTGCCAATACGCCTGATCACCAATGGCAGCCAGGTGGACAAGCCCGATGTGCAGGCAGGGCTGCGCCTGCTCGCCGAAGCGGGTGGGGAGGTGTGGTTCAAGCTGGATGCGGGTACGCAGGCCGATATTGCACGTATCAACGGCGTCAGCATTCGACCCGAGTCGCATGCACGGCGGCTGGCGCTGTGTGCGTCGCTATGTCCGACTTGGGTGCAGACCTGCATGGTCCGCTGGGATGGCGAGGCGCCGTCCGAGGAATTTGTAGGCAGTTATGTCGAGGCGCTGGAGCAGGCGGGCTTGGCTTCCCTGAAGGGAGTGCTGCTATATGGCCTTGCCCGTCAGTCCTTTCAGCCTGAGGCAATTCACCTTCAACAGCTCAGTGCCGACGAACTCGAAGCGATCGCCGGCAGGCTGAGGCAGAAAGGGCTGGCCGTGGCAGTCAGCCCTTGAGGCTCATACCTGCTCAGTGAGCGACGCGCTCTTTCTTCTTGGCGCGGGCTTCCTTCTTCAGCGTCTTGAACAGCTCGGGGTTGGTGGACTTCAGGTATTCCACGACCTCGACGTCGTCTTTCTTGATCTTGCTGATATCGACTTGCTCGATATGCACCAGGCGGAGCAGGGCCTGGACCGGACGCGGAATGTTGCGGCCGCTTTCGTAGCGGGAGCCGCCGCTCTGGGTGACGCCGATCTTGGACCAGAACTGGGACTGGTTCAAACCGAGCTTACGACGGATTTCGCGCACATCAACTTTTTCACTGGTCTTCATTTTTTGCCATCCTCAAGGGGTTGTTCACTCTGTCAGTCATAACAACAGACTAGCTGCTGTCTGATATAACTTTCGTTATATGTCGGAAAGTATAGATCAGTACTCGTAACACATACAACGCCATATTTGCATGGACTAGGGTTTTCCACAGCAGTTTTTCGTGACATGGCACACATCGTTACGGAAAAACTCAGAGGGCTGCACACGGCAGCGATATCCGTTAAGATCACGGGTTTCCCATATCCTCACCTTCTTAGAAGTCAAGATGGCGCTCATAGTTCAGAAGTATGGCGGCACTTCCGTCGGCAACCCCGAGCGGATCAAGAACGTGGCCAAGCGGGTCGCGAAGTTCCATGCCCAGGGGCACAAGATGGTGATCGTCCTGTCCGCCATGAGCGGCGAGACCAATCGCCTGATTGCGCTGGCCAAGGAAGTCAGTGCCAATCCCAGCCCCCGCGAACTCGACGTGGTGATCTCCACCGGCGAGCAGGTCACCATCGGCCTGCTGTGCATGGCGCTCGAGGAGCAGGGAATCAAGGCCCGCAGCTACACCGGCGGCCAGGTGCGCATCCTGACCGACGACTCGTACACCAAAGCTCGCATCCTCGACATCGATGGCGACAACATCCGCCGTGATCTGGATGCCGGTGCGGTCGTGGTCGTGGCCGGTTTCCAGGGGGTGGACGAGGCCGGTAACATCACCACGCTGGGCCGTGGCGGTTCCGATACCACCGGCGTTGCGCTGGCCGCCGCGATCCAGGCCGACGAGTGCCAGATTTACACCGACGTGGATGGCGTGTACACCACCGACCCCCGCGTCGTGCCGGAAGCCCGCAAGCTGGACACCATCACCTTCGAAGAAATGCTGGAAATGGCCAGCCTGGGTTCCAAGGTGCTGCAGATCCGTTCCGTGGAGTTTGCCGGCAAGTACAAAGTGAAGCTTCGTGTTCTCTCCAGCTTCCAGGAGGAAGGTGAGGGCACCCTGATTACCGTTGAGGAAGACAAGAACATGGAACAGCCGATCATCTCCGGCATTGCTTTCAATCGCGACGAAGCCAAGATCACCGTGCAGGGCGTGCCGGACAAGCCGGGCATCGCCTACCAGATCCTTGGCCCGGTGGCGGATGCCAATGTCGATGTGGACATGATCATCCAGAATGTTGGCCACGACGGCACCACGGATTTCTCCTTCACGGTCAGCCGTGGCGACTTTGACAAGACCATCAAGATCCTCGAACAGGTTCAGGGCCACATTGGCGCTCGCGAGATCAAGGGTGACCGCACGATGGCCAAGGTGTCCATCGTCGGTGTCGGCATGCGCTCCCACCCGGGCGTTGCGTCGCGCATGTTCCGCACGCTGGCCGAAGAGGGCATCAACCTGCAGATGATCTCCACCTCCGAGATCAAGATCTCCGTTGTCATCGACGAGAAGTACCTCGAGCTGGCGGTGCGCGTTCTGCACCGCGCGTTCGGTCTCGATCAGGCGCAATCCTGATTTGACAAAGTGCTGCGCTAGGTCTACAATGCGCAGCTCTTGACGGGAGAGTTGGCCGAGAGGTCGAAGGCACTCCCCTGCTAAGGGAGCATGCGAGCTAAAACTTGCATCGAGGGTTCGAATCCCTCACTCTCCGCCAAGACCAGTTTCAAGCAAAAAAGCCCTGAGCAATCAGGGCTTTTTTGCTTTTTTGCGTCGGTTGGATCGTACTTGGGGTTTTGAGTTGATGTCCCTTGGCTTCGCGTGTCTTCTTGTGCCCTTGGTGGGTTCCTCCGGGTTTCCCGCTGGCCTAAGAAAGCCGGTCTGTCGTGGCGCCGGCTTGGATTCAAGAAAGGATCTCAAAAAAAGAACCCCCAAAAGGGGGTCCTTCAGAATCACAGTGGCGTGAATACGCCGTTCTGCTATGGGAAGCGCAACGCGCGTGCCAGCTATCAGGCCGACTTGCGGCGGCGAGCGATGAGGCTGCCGATGCCGAGGCCGACAAGGGCCAGCGATGCAGGTTCCGGAACGTGCCGCACGACGTTGGCGTTGCCGAAGGTCAGGTTATCGATCGCGAAGCCTGCCGGTTCGTTGCCGGTGATGTAGAACGATACGCCGGCAATGTTGCTGCCCGAAGTGTCGAAGAGGCCGTAGAACTCGATACCCAGCGCACTGTTCACGATGCTGCCCAGCGAAGCACCGTTGACGTCGAAGGCTTCGATCGTGGTGCCGCCGATGGCGTTGAAGTAGCCGCCGTCAAGGCCGACTGCTGCCACCGGGGTGGAGAACAGGAAGGAGATGGGACCGTTGAAGGTCGGGGAGCCCGACAGAACGGGCGACGTGGGGTTCGAGCCGTCACCGACGATACGGGTTCCACCGTCCTGCACGAGGGACAGGGAGCCGCCGGTCGGCGAACCGGTCAGCGTCCGGGGAGAGCCTGCAGTTACGCTCTGGCCCACGAAGTTGGTACCAAACGAGATGGTATTGCCGCCCACGCTATAGACGGGGTCAACGGTGCCAAAAGGCTGCTCGCTGAAGGTGATGACCGACGCAGCGGCGGTAAACGAACCCGGCCCCAGATTCACGAGCGCGGCATTGGCGATACCGCTTGCAATAATGGTGCTTGCACCGACGGCGGCGATGGCAAACGACTTGATGTTCATATGTACTACCTCGATAAATGGCGACCAGAAGAAAAAAGCGGTGCGTGGGAAGAGCACCACTTCACACTAAGCATAAATTATGCAAACTGAGATGATTTCTTCAGGTCCCTGATTCTAAATAAAAAAAATGATTCTTGCCCGAATCATTTGAAAGATCAGCCGTTTGCTGTAAAAAAAATCGACAATGCATGGCAGCGAGGACAAGGGCAAGCGAGACGCGGGGGGAGCCTGCCGCGCGGGGGCGACAGGTGAAGATGAATGAGCTCCGCCGCTCGCGTCAGGCCGCTGTGTCGCGCAGCAACACCGACAAGGTCTGCGGACCGGCAATCCCATCGGCGGGGAGTCCATGGGCCTGCTGGAACTGCCTGACTGCCATCTCGGTGGAGGGTCCGAACAGGCCGTCGGCTTCCAGTTGGGCACCATGGTGCTTGAGGGCGGTCTGCAACTGCGTCACGTCCTGTCCTTGGGCACCGCGGCGCAATAAGGTCGGGAAGGCTGCGCCTATGGCTGGATCGTCGCCGGGCCGATTCGCCGCCCGCGCAGATGCAGGTGGAAGCCCTGCGCCTTCACGTAGCCTCTGCCAGCCGGTGGCAGTGCCGCTGGACAGTCGTGTCAGCGCAAGGGATGCACTGTCGGCGTTGGTGAAATAATGAAAATGATCGACGTCCGGGCCCTCGACGCGGGCGCTCCAGGCCAGGCCGAAGCGGTGCGTGCCGGCAAGGGCGGAGCGGGCGTCCACGACGAGGTCACTGTCGCTGCCGCTCAGGCGTGACAAAAGCATGCCCGACAAGCGCTTCAGCAGACCGCCTGATGGGGTTGCGACACCTACAAGAGCAGACAGGTCGGATTCCACCGACACATCCGTGCGGTTGAGCATGCGGATCAGCGGTGCGTCCGGGATGACGGCGGCGAAGCCGGGCATATGGGCGGGTTCGACCAGTGAACCGGCGAAGCGCATTGCCGCTTCCAGCGGCCAGGGCAGCAGCCGGCTCGCGACTTTTCCGATGGTCGGCAGCCAGTCGAGCAACTGGGAGCCGCGAGCGGGGCAGGCCACGCGAACGAAGCGTTCGATGCGAAAGCGCTTGGCTTGCAGCACGCGGGACAGTTCGCCGATGGATTCCATCGCAGCGGAGTCGCCTTCAAACAAAGACAGATCGTTTGCGTCGAAGGGCGCCTGGCCACCGATGCGCTGACTGCGGCATAACAGTTCACCGAGCAAGCCGCCTTCGGACAGCGTGAGTAAGTGCAGGTGCGCCCCGGAAGGGAGGGCCCGTGCCAGGAACAGGGCGCTCTCGAGCGGCGAGCGACCGAGGGATGCGTACTGGTAGGCCAATGCGTTGGGGCCATACTTCGCGCGCAGTGCGGACCAGCTTTCGGCGGCGGTGCCCTGCCACAGATCGCCAAAGCTGCCACGGATATTGGAGGCGAGGGAATGGATCAACAGCAGGATCGGAGCGTCGGCCTTCATCTCGCTGATGGTCGTTTTCTGGAGGTCCAGCTCGGTGCCGGGCTGGATGCGGAACAGCCCGGCGCCGAACTCCTTGAGCACGTTGCCGTCGATACGGGCGGCGAGCAGCAGATCTCCCCTCGGCTCGATGGCCTCCGAGCCAAGGTGAGTCGTTGCCGGATCTCCCAAGGTCCATTGCGGGTCACCGAACAGCAGGGTCTGGCACCAGTGTGGCCTGGCCGCGGGGGCGCGGCTCTTTTTCACCTTGCGTCCGGGATGGGTTCTTTGCAGTCTTCCGGCCCGTAGTTGGCGCACGGCCTCGCCGATTGGCATGCCGGTGGCCAGTGCCTCATGGAGTCCGGAGGCGCTCAGCCACTCCGCATCATCCTCGTTGCCGCGGATCTTGAGCACCACGCAGCGGGCGCCGGCGGCAACCAGCGCCGTCGCGACATCGTGGGCGAGGCGGGCTGCATGCTCGATGTCCGGGGCGGCCGTCGTATCCGTGGAGGAAGCCGGCGGCGCGTCCATGGGTTCAAGCCGCAGATCGAGCATGACGCACTCTGGTGCGCTGGCAGCCAGGAGGTCGTCGAGGGTGACGAAGCCTTCGGTGCCAAGCAGATGAATGGCGGGGCGCCCACTTTCACCTCGGGGCGGTGCCAGGCGGGCGGTGCTTGCGATGCCGAGCAGGCGAAGGGGCGAAAGCTCCTGTCGCAGGGGCAAACCTTCCCCAAGAACGTGGGCATCGAAGCCACGCAGCTTGAGGGCTTCGGCCAGTTCTTCCGATGCCAGGCGTGCGCTGTCATTCCTGTCCGTGGTGGGATCGACGGCTAGCATGATGGTTTTGCCGGCAGTCGGCGTACGTGGCAGTCCGGGCGGCAAGGGCAGCCGGCTGATGATGCGAGTTGCGCCCAAGGCCTGGCCGGCCAGCGTCAGGCTTTCCCAGGGCCACACCGCAGTGTCGGCATCAAGGTCGAGGAGGAGCGGAGTGGGGGGGGAGAGCCGGGACCGAATGGATGGAGGGAGCAGGATTTCGGCCAGGGGCGTGCCAAGTTCGCCATTCGCACCATCCTCGAACAATTTCTGCGCGATTCGTTGCAGGCCGGGGGGGAGGTGCTGGTTTGCCTCTTCGCGCCAATCGGCAAATAAGAGCTGAACTTGGAGCCTGTCTGAGAACTGGCGGGCGACAAGGTTCAAGGGCAGGGCGGGGAGTTCGTAGAGCTCGCCGGCGGTACTGCGCAGGCGCAGCGTACCTGGCCCAACCTCCCGGATCAATCGCTCGCCGGGCGCGACGTGCAGCCATTCACCGTCACCGCGATCGTCGGTCTGCAACTGCACGAGGATCGGAGCCGTATTGGGTACGGCGATCGAATAGCCGGATTCCACCTCGCCGATCTGCAGGGTGGTGCCATGGCGGGCCACACCGAGCTGGGTCTGTGGCAGGCGTGCGGCGATCAGGGCCAGGGATTCTGCCCGGGCAGGGGTGGCTTCAGGGCCACGGGCGAGGCGTACCGGCAATGCTGACTTGCGTGCCAGTTCGAAAAGTGTCGCGCCTGCCGCAGCGTTGCGAACACGGAGCGGTAGGCGGCTCCAGGCACGCGCCGCCCACTGCTCGAGGCCGTTCCGCTGGCCGCTTGCATAGGCCGTGAGGACCTGCTCCACCGCGGCGCTCATCGCTGCGTCATCGCTGCGGATGCCGCTCCAGACCAGTTCTTCTTCCAACCGCAGGGCCGGCGAGAGTCCCTGGTGGGCGCGGGTGATCAGGGCGCGGGCGGCATCGACGCGGGAGCGGGAGTGCGGATTGGCGTAAAGGGCGGCGAGCTCTTCGAGGAAGTGGTCGCGCGATTCGGTGTGCAGGGTAATCAGGGTTGGCGTGCGCGTCTCGACCAGGGGGCCCAGCCACAGGGCGCTCTCGGCCTCGGCACCGGCGGCCGGCAGCCACAGACGGCGCATGGCGCGCAGCAGTGCCGGTTCGATGCTGACGGCCAAGGCCAGCGGGCGCGCCAGGTCGACGCTGGCCGGGGAGAGGTGGTGCTGGGCTTCGAGTCGCCGGTCCAGATCGCTGGTCACGTCGGTCTCCGCTTTTGACGCAGTGCCCCCAGGCCGAGGCTGCGATCCCAATAGGCCAACGCCAGGCAGCGAGGGAGCTTGGGCCAGTGTGCTGGCGACCAGGGCAGCAGCACCAGCGGCGGGCAGCGTCGTGTTGCAAGTTGTTGGGCCCAGGCCGACCAGTCGGGAAGCCCCGCACTCTCGTCGCCGCGCCCCAGGCCGAGGTCGCCAAGCACCAGCACTGGCGTGCCGGGCGGCGGTGGCGCATATGCCAGGAGCGGGGGCGCCCGCTGCGGTCTGGGGGAGGCCGGGTAGGCTGGCGGCGCGTAGCGCTGGCGTGGGAGCTCGCGCACCCCGCGCAGCGGGTTGCCATGGTAGCGGTACACACGCATCAGCTCGGCGCCGACATTGCGGGCCAGTTGCCGGATCAGCCACAACTGGTCGTCGAAGAACGGGGTCATGCCTTCACCGCCGTCGAGCAGGACCTGTACGCCGGCCCGGGGCGACCAGGTGGCCCGGTAAGGGAGGCGCGCCGGCGGGGCGCCGCGGGCCACGGCATCGACCAGCCGGGCCACGTCGATGGTCTTGCCGGCGCGGCGAAGGGCAATTGCGGCACCGACAGTTTCCCGGGCACGGGCCGGGTCGATCAGCGGGTCGAAAGGCAGGGCTTCGGCAGATACGCCGGATTCGAGGGGGAGCGCCTGAAGGCTGTCATCGGCTTCCACCGGCAGCCGCAGCGGGGAGCGGCCGATCGGTGTCAGTGGCCGCAGGCTGCGTGTGTCGCTGACGGGTGGTAGAGCCAAGGGCTGGGGTTCGGGAGGGCTGGGCTCGTCGATGGCCCGGGAGGCGCCGGTGTCGTTTACTGGGAGATGATCGACGTCGTCATCTGCCACGCCGCTGCTGCGGCGCGCGGCTGCCGGTGCGGCCAGCGTGCCCAGCCCCAGCGTGTCGGCAATTGCAGTGCGCAATGCGCTGGCGCCGGGGGCCTGGCCATCGGCCAGCTGCTTCCAGGCACGCAGCAGGTCACCCACCCACAGTTCGCCCCTGGCCGCCACGCTCAGTCCTTGGCCAGGCTGATCCGCCTGAGCTCGGCCCACAGAGGGTCGTCATCGTCCGGGGTGATCCCGAGGTCGAGGCAGGCGCGCAGGGCGTCCAGATATTCGGCTGTACCAGGTACCCGCTGGCCAGCGGCACGCGCCGTGTCGCGCGCTTCCTTCAGGCGTTCGGCGAGGCGCTGTGCGGTCGGGGCGACCATGCCGTCGAAATCCTGGCCGGGGCGGGTGAAGTGCAGGCGGGCGATCTCGACCAGCTCGCCGCTGTCTGGTGGGTCAAGGCGGACGGTGATGCAGCGGCGCAGGAAGGCGGACGGGAGTTCTCTCTCCTCGTTGGTGGTGATGACGATCAGCAGGCCATTGCTGCGCGCGTCGGCGGCGCTTGCGGTGGGGAGCGCCGGAGTCTGTTCGCGCGCCACGTCGCGCCCCAGGTCGGACACATGGAAGCGCAGGGAGCCGAGCGGCACCAGCAGGGCGTTGGGCACGTCCGGGTCGGCCTTGTCGATCTCGTCGATGAGTACCACCGCACGACGCCGGTCCCGGTCGGCATTGAGTTCTCCAAAGGGTTCGGTGAGGGGCCGGACCGGTACGCCTTCCGCCTGGCCGCGCCGGGAGGCGCTGGCTGCATCGAAGGCCCACCACAGGGGGCCGGGTTCGATGTAGTCGTTGTCGTTGAGTGGCGTGCCGCCGAGTGCGGCGCGGGCCTGGGCGTCGGCAAGGCGGCGTACCGCGTCGAAACGCCACAGCAGGTCACGCGCTTCGGTGCTCGAGGTGACCGCATGTTCGTAGTAGCGCCAGCCCAGGTTGCGAGCCACGAAGGCCGCGAAGGACGACTTGCCGGTACCCGGCTCGCCGCGCACGAGCAGCGGCCGGCCGGTGGCCAGGGCCACGTCGAGGGCCAGGTGCAGGGCTGGCGGGCAACGGTAAACGCTGCCGTCGCGGCGGTCGGGGCTGTCGAGTCCGGTGCCTTCGGGCAGGGATTCGCTGGTGAGCGGGCCGCTCAGGGGGCTGGTGTAGCTGGCAAGATCGTTCGGCATCGCGGGTTCCGTGGCGGTGTCAGGTTCCGGAGGTGTGCGGCAACAGGGTGCCGCGCATCTGGCCGACGAGCCGGTAGGCCTGGCCGTCGGGGGGCGGGATCGTCTCCACATCGGCTGGGGGGGCTGCGCCGGCAGGCAGGGGCGGGGACAGGCAGAACACGAAGCGCGCCGCATGGAAGCGGCGGCGGAGTTCGGCGACCAGCTCCGGGCTGGCGAAGACGCTGGCGTTCATGCCGACGAAGAAGGGCTCGAGGGCCAGCGCGGCATTCAGTTCCTGTCGGGTGGCGTCGACGTCGTCACTGAACCAGTAGTCGTAGAGGCCGGTGCGGGTGGCGAGATCACGCTGGAGTTGTTCGGCCAGTTCGTTCTCCTGTTCGCCGAAGGGCGGCAGACCGGACGACGGCTGGCCCTCGGTGGCGAGGCCATAGGCGACCAAGCGGTCCGGATTGATCGGGAACAGGGCGCGGTGGATGTAATCCTTCAGCGCGCGCTCGAAGCGGGTGCGCAGCTGGAAGGCCGGCGCCAGGGCCGGATCGATGGCTGGCCGTGCCAGCGCGCACGCGGCGCCTGGCTCGACCCAGGCCGGCGCGACCAGGCGTACCAGGCCGGCCCATATCCGCGCATCCACGTAGCCCTCCTTGAGTTTCGCCAGGGCCGCCTGCATTCTGGGAATGGGCGCCTCGAGCAGATAGTGGGCGAATACCGTGAGGCGCGCCCGGCTGTCGCCCCACTCGCGGGGCGGGATCGCGAGGAGGTCCCAGGCCTGCTGGAGGATCTTGTCGCGAACGGGTTCGAGCTGGGTCTCCACGTTGCTGACCCAGCGTTGCAGCGGCTCGTCGCCCGGGTTGGCGGGGCTGCGCAAGGCCTTGAAGCGGAGAGCCAGGCGGGCTACGAATGCCTCGATGACATCCTTGTTACCGGCGCTGAAGGCGGCCACTTCGGCGGGGCTGGCACGCAGGGCCTGAATGTCTTTCATCCCGTGGGGACCGAAGCCGAGCCGGTCGAGGTCGGCTTCGTCGATGCCCAGGAGTACCGGCACCACCCGCAGCGCCTCGTTGGCCCACAGGCGCCAGCTGAGGATTGCCGCTTCGTAGCGGACCCAGTCCGATTCGGCAGAGTCGGGTGTCAGGAAGATTGCCGCACCGTCGCACAGGCCAAGCCAGGCGAGCAGCTGGTTGCGCCAGAAATCACCAGTCTCCAGCTCATGCTGGTCGAGGAGGATGAAGTGGTCGTCGGCTTCGAGGGCGGCGACGGCGGCATCGCGTACTCGCTGGGCCATGTCCAGCCGCTCCCGTTGGGCAGGCGTGAGGGTGTCGGCCTCTTCCTTCAGCAGGCGGTCCTTGCAACTGTGACTGATGAACAGGCGGCCCATGGGAGTCCGTAGCAGCACGTGGAGGAAGGTCGTCCGGGGACCCGTTGGCAGGGCCCTGCGCTGCAAGTATCGGAAGTCCGTGGAAGGCTGGCAAGCCCATCGGTAGCGGGCTTGTAGCCGAAACGGGCGGAATGTCGTGTGGGGGCGGGCACTGTCGAATAAGATGTGCGCCCCCAATGTTCCCGTCGGCAGGGCCGAGGGGCGTCTTAGAAAGGATTGATATGGATGCGCACGGGCGCCAACCGGAAGGTCTCCGCTTCGCGCGGACCTTCAGCGGCAGTCGGGTATGGCTGGCGGCGGGGAGGACGGTCCGGCTCCAGGGCGAAGTGCTGAGGGTGTTCGGCCACCTGCCGGAGAGCTGCCTGGGCCAGGCTGCGCACTGGCGACGGCGGCCTGGCGAGGTGCGGGATACCCTCGAACAGGCCATGCTCGAGGCCTGCGGGGAAAATCTGGAGCGCGCCCTCGAAGCGGCGATCATCGAGATCGGCGCCTACCTTGACGCCTGCACCGCGGAGGATCTGCAACCCAATCTGCGCAAGCTGAAGGAGCTGTGGTCCTGCGGGGATCTGGACCTCTCCTCAGTCGGCAAGAGCCTGGCCCAGTCGCTCAACGACCTGCGTGCCAAGCGGCGTCACCATGACCTTGCCGAGCAGATCGGCCGCACCCTCAAGCTGTCCGACTATCCTGCAACCTTCCCGGCCTTCCGTCGTCAGCGTCGGCTGATTGCGGTGCTGGGGCCCACGAACTCCGGCAAGACTCACGACGCCTTCGAGCGCCTGGCGAGCGCCTCCTCCGGCGTCTACCTGGGGCCGCTGCGCCTGCTCGCACTGGAGGCCTTCACCCGCCTCAACGAGGAGTTCGGGGTCAGTGCGTCGCTGATTACCGGTGAGGAGCACCGCATCGTGGAAGGTAGCCGCGTGACGGCCTCCACCATCGAAATGCTCGACCCCTCCGCAGCGCTCGAGGTGGCGGTCATCGACGAGATCCAGATGCTGGAGGACCCCGACCGCGGATGGGCGTGGACCCAGGCGGTGGTCGGCGCCAACGCCGGCGAGGTCTGGCTGGTGGGGGCTTTGTCGGCGGAGCCGGCCATCGTGGCCCTTGCGGCCCGCCTGGGGCTGCCGCTCGAGATCCGGCGCAAGCAGCGCAAACATCCGCTGGTAGTCGGCCAGGCCCTGGGCAACGAGCCGGCGGCCGCCTTGCGGCGGGCACGGCCCGGCGACGCATTTATCGTTTTCTCCCGGCGGGATGCCCTTAATCTGCGCGACGACCTGCTGGCATTGGGAAAGTCGGTGGCGTGCATTTATGGCGCCCTGTCGCCGGAGGTGCGGGAACGGGAGGCGCACCGCTTTGCCGGCGGAGATGCCGACATCCTCGTCGCCACCGACGCCATCGGCATGGGCCTCAACCTGCCCATCCAGCGGGTCGTGTTCTCGGCCGTCCAGAAGTATGACGGCACCGCCCGTGGCACGCTCTCGCCGTCCCTGCTGCAGCAGATCGGCGGCCGGGCCGGCCGTTTCGGCCATCGGGACGAGGAGGGGGTGGTGGCGGGGCTCACGCCCGCCGAGCACCAGGTGGTGAGCAGCTTGATGAAAGCCCCCCAGCCACCGCTGGAGAGTCGTGGCTTCCAGATCACGGCGGGCTCGGCTTACCTGGAGCAGCTGGCCGAGACCTCCGGCGACCACCGTCTGGAAGCCCTGTTGTCCTTGTTCCAGCTCCATGCGGACTGCGGTGACGGCTTCTTCACGCCCCATATCCCGGAGGAACAGCTGAGTCGCGCGGCCCAGCTGGACCGCATGAAGAGCCTCAGCCTGCATCACAAGCACGTCTTCTCGATGGCCCCGATGGCATCCCAGAACGAGACCATAGACGGGGTATGGCGGGATTGGGCGTACGCGGCCAACAAGGGCAAGACCATCGCGCTGGATTTCCTGCCCCCGGCGCCGCGGCGGGCTTCCCTCGAGGAGGCGGAAACCACGGTGCGCCTGCTGGCGGCCTACCGCTGGTTCGCCTATCGCCTGCCGGAACTGTTCGTCGACCAGGAACTGGCCGACCTGCACCTGGTGCCGTGGATTGCTGCGGTGGATGGTCACCTGCGCAGCCGCCGACGGCAGGGGGCGGGCGGCGGGCGCAAGGGTGTTCCGAGTTGGTACTGGCCGCTCAAGCGCTGACCGGACGGTGCTGGGCCCTTGGTGTTTCTGTTCGCGAGTGCCGGTCAGCCGCTCAGGGGGTTTGCTGGTAGACGCTGTAGGCGCTCATGACCTTCGGAGGCTTGATGCCGCCGGTGGTCGGGTCGAACAGGGATGTGGACCGGGAGGGCTGATTGGCGAAGCTGGCCGTGCGATCCTTGGTGGCCTTGGTGCCGAGCAGCATGTTGGTCCGGGCGTCGTAGATGCCCTTGCTCCTGGCCAGACGGGGACTGGCGCCACCGGGTACGCGACCGCCGGTCGAGTCAACCAGCAGTGAGCCGCTGCCCGGCTTCAGGCCCGCGCGGGCGCGCTTGCCCGTCGAGTCGCAGGCACTGTAGATGTCGGCGCTCTGTCCGCTGAGGCTGGAAGGATCGGTGGACAGGATGACCCGCCCGGAGGCGTCCTGGCGCGTCTTGGCGGTGGGCTTGGCTTGTCCCGAGATACCCTGAAGTGCGCACATGGTGGCGGAGGGCGGGCGCAGATCCTCCGGGCGGACCCCTTCCCGGTTCATCACGTTGACGCCGCCGAAGCCGGCCTGGGCGCCGACGCCCTTGCGCATGGCGAGCAGTTTCTTGCGGGCGGCGATGGAACTGCCGGCCTGCCGGCTGCTTTGAGCCGAAGATGGGGAACGGCTGGCGAAGCCGGTATCGAGGGACCAGGCCGCCTCGGTGGGTAGCAGCAGGACGACTGCCGCGCACAGGATGGGGATGGCGCGTTTCACGACGGAGCCCGACAGACCGAAAGCCCGAAAACTACCCCAATGCCGTACGAATGACGAGAAGTTTTTTTGACCCCGGTCAATGTAGGTGCTGGTCACGTGTTCGTCATGTGTCGTCTCAGATAAAGTATCGGGCTCTCTGATACGCGGAAAGTGCGCCCCATGGCAGTCGAACTCTTCAACAACGGCAAGCATGCCTGTCTGGCCTTTTATGATCTTGTAGACGAGGAGGCCGACCATGCGGTGCAGTGCAACCAGTTCCTGATCGTGGACGGGGAGCATGGCGCCCTGATCGATCCGGGCGGCAACATGACCTACAACGGCTTGCTGATGTCCATGCAGCGCTTCTTCCCGTCGCGGGGGCTGGATTACATCTTCGCCACCCACGCCGACCCGGACATCATCGCGTCCCTCAACAAGTGGATGGTGTCCACCCACTGCAAGGTAATGATCTCCCGCCTGTGGACGCGCTTCGTGCCGCACTTCACCACCGGCAAGGATTACTCGGCGCGGATCCTCGGCATCCCTGACGAGGGCATGAACATCCCGCTGGGCGAGAGCAAGATCAAGGCGGTGCCGGCCCACTTCATGCACTCGGAAGGCAACTTCCAGTTCTACGATCCGGTGTCCAAGATCCTCTTCTCCGGTGACATGGGGGCCTCGCTCGTCGATCACAACCAGGCGGCCGAGCCGGTGCGGGACTTCGACGACCACGTCATCACGATGGCCGGCTTCCATCGCCGATACATGATCTCCAACAAGATCTGCCGCTTCTGGGTGAACATGGTCCGCCAGATGGACGTGGAAATGATCGTGCCACAGCACGGCTGCCGCTTTGAGGGCAAGGTCATGGTCAATCGCTTTCTCGACTGGATCGAGCAACTCCCCTGCGGCATCGACCTGCTGACCCAGGACAATTACCGGGCGCCCTGACCGGCTTGGTCCTGGCCATGGGCGGGAGCAGCGCTTACTGCTTCCGCGACAGATGGGTGATGGCCCGCGTCAGGCCGTCCAGGGTGAGGGGGAACATGCGCTCCCCCAGCAGCTTGCGCACGATGCCGATGGTCTGCCGGTAGTCCCACATGCGCTCCGGCTCCGGGTTGAGCCAGGCGACGGCGGGATAGGCGTCGGCGAGGCGGCGCAGCCAGGTGGCGCCGGGCTCCGGATTGCTGTATTCGATGGAGCCGCCCGGCTGTAGGATCTCATAGGGGCTCATCGTCGCGTCGCCGACGAAGATCAGCTTGTATTCCGGGCCGTACTTGTGGAGCACGTCGAGGGTCGGCGTGCGCTCGCTATGGCGCCGACGGCTGTCACGCCATACGTGGTCATACACGCAGTTGTGGAAGTAGAAGTACTCCAGATGCTTGAACTCGGTGCGGCAGGCCGAGAACAGCTCCTCGCAGACCTTCACGTGGTCGTCCATCGAGCCGCCCACGTCGAAGAAGATCAGTACCTTCACCGCGTTGTGGCGTTCCGGGCGCATCAGCAGGTCCAGGTAGCCGGCGTTGCGGGCGGTGGCGGCGATGGTGCCGTCCAGGTCCAGCTCGTCCGGTGCGCCGAGGCGGGCGAAGCGGCGCAGGCGGCGTAGCGCCACCTTGATGTTGCGGGTGCCCAGTTCGACGGTGTCGTCCAGATTCCGGTATTCCCGCTGGTCCCACACTTTTACTGCCGTGCGGTTGCCGGCCGATTCGCCGCCGACGCGGATGCCTTCCGGGTTGTAGCCGTTGTTGCCGAAGGGTGAGGTGCCGCCGGTACCGACCCATTTCGAGCCGCCCTGGTGGCGCCCCTTCTGCTCCTGCAGGCGCTTCTTGAACTCCTCCATCAGCTTGTCCCAGCCGAGCTTCTCGAGCCTGGCCTTCTCTTCGGGGCTGAGGTGCTTCGTCGCCATCGCCTTCAGCCATTCCCCGGGCAGATCCACTTCCAGGCCGGGGATGGCCTCGATACCCTTGAAGTACTCGCCGAAGGCCTGGTCGAAGCGGTCGTACTGGCTCTCGTCCTTGACCAGACTGGCGCGGGCCAGAAAGTAGAAGTCTTCCATGCTGTGCCCGCCCAGGCCGGCTTCGAGGGCTTCGAGCAGGGTCAGGAATTCCTTCGTCGAGACCGGGAGCTTGCGGTTCTTGAGGTGCAGGAAGAAGTCGACGAGCATGGTGGTGTCCGGCTCAGCGGTTGCGCTGGGCCATGAAGACCAGGCGCTCGAAGAGGTGCATGTCCTGCTCGTTCTTCAGCAGCGCGCCATGCAGCGGCGGGATGGCGGCCTTCTGGTCGGGCGAGCGCAGGGCTTCGACCGGAATCTCCTCCGCGACCAGCAGCTTGAGCCAGTCGATCAGCTCCGACGTGGACGGCTTCTTCTTCAGGCCCGGCACGTCGCGCAGGCCGAAGAAGACCTCCAGGGCCTCCTTCAGCAGGGCCTGCTTGATACCGGGGAAGTGCACGTCGACGATCTTCTGCATCGTGTCCCGGTCAGGGAACTTGATGTAGTGGAAGAAGCAGCGGCGCAGGAAGGCGTCCGGCAGTTCCTTCTCGTTGTTGGAGGTGATGAAGACGATGGGGCGGTGGCGCGCCTTGACGGTCTCGCGGGTCTCGTAGACATGGAACTCCATGCGGTCGAGTTCGCGCAGCAGGTCGTTGGGGAATTCGATGTCGGCCTTGTCGATCTCGTCGATCAGCACCACGGTCGGCTCGTCGGCATCGAAGGCCTGCCACAGGGTGCCCTTGACGATGTAGTTGCCGATGTCCTTCACCTTGTCGTCGCCGAGTTGGGAGTCGCGCAGGCGGGACACCGCATCGTATTCGTACAGGCCCTGCTGCGCCTTGGTGGTGGACTTGATGTGCCACTGCAGCAGCGGCATGCCGAGGGCGGCGGCGACCTCTTCGGCGAGCATGGTCTTGCCGGTGCCGGGCTCGCCCTTGATGAGCAGCGGGCGCTGCAGGCGGATTGCCGCATTGACGGCCAGCATCAGGTCAGGGGTGGCGACGTAATTGTCGGAGCCTTCGAAACGCATGGGGAATCCTCGCTGGGGTTTTCTCGATTATAGCGATGGTGCTTTACGTGCACGGAAGATATGCGCGGCGGCGCTCACCGTGGCAACGTGGATGTCCACCGTGTCGTCGATCTGGCGGGCGTAGCCGCCGGCCATCGCGATGGCCACCGGCAGGCCGCGGCGCCGGCACTCGCCGAGCACCAGTTCGTCGCGGGTGGCAAGGCCGGCTTTGGTGAGCTTGAGGCGGCCGAGGCGGTCGTCCTCGAAGGGATCGGCGCCGGCCAGATAGATGACCAGTTGCGGATCTGCGCGCCGGAAGACCTCGGCCAGCGCCGGCCGCAGCGCATCGAGATAAGCCTCGTCGCCACTGCCGTCGGGCATGTCCACGTCCAGGTCGCTGCGTTCCTTGTCGAAGGGGTAGTTGCGGGCGCCGTGAATGCTGAAGGTGAAACAGTCCGGCCGGTTGGCGAGGATTGCCGCGGTGCCGTTGCCCTGGTGCACGTCGCAGTCGACGATGGCCACACGGTCGACGTGGCCTTCGGCCCGCATCGCCAGCGCGGCAATCGCCGAGTCGTTGAAGACGCAGAAGCCTTCGCCGCGGTCGCGGAACGCATGGTGGGTGCCGCCGGCCAGGTTGGCGGCGCAGCCGTCTGCTAGCGCCGCCCGGCAGGCCGCCAGCGTGGCGCCGGCGGACCGGCGTGAGCGTTCCACCATCGCCTCTGACCACGGAAAGCCGATGCGGCGCAGATCGTCCTTGTCCAGCGTGCCGCGTACCACGCGTTGCAGGTAGCTGGCGTCGTGGGCGCGCAGGATCTCCGTGTCGCTGGCGGCCGTCGGTACGTGGAAGTCGTCGGCGTCGAACAGGCCGCCGGCGAGCAGGCGCTCACGCAGGCGGGCGTATTTTTCCATCGGGAAGCGATGGCCTTCGGGCAGGGGCAGCACGAAGTGGTCGGCGTAGAACAGTTTCATCGCTGGGGGCGGGCTCGGGTGGTGGAGCGGGGGCAAAGCCCGCTGCTATCATTGATTGATCCACGGCCTCTGGGCCGGACATCGGGACGCATCATGCACCTTCTAGACAATTTGAGGGCCATCCACACGGAGACCACGGCGATCCGCCGGGACATCCACGCCCATCCTGAACTGGCCTTCGAGGAGCATCGCACCGCAGCCCTGGTCGCCGAGCGCCTGGAGGCGCTGGGTATCGAGACGCACCGGGGCATTGGCAAGACCGGCGTCGTCGGCGTGCTGCGCGCCGGCAACAGCCAGCGGGCCATCGGCCTGCGCGCCGACATGGACGCGCTGCCGATCCAGGAGAAGAACGACTTCACCCACCATTCGCGCCATCCGGGCCGCATGCACGCCTGCGGGCATGATGGGCATACGGCCATGCTGCTCGGTGCGGCTGCCCATCTGGCGAGCAATCCCGATTTCGACGGAACGGTCTATTTCGTGTTTCAGCCGGCCGAGGAAGGGGATGGCGGCGCACCGGCGATGATCGCCGACGGGCTCTTCGAACGTTTCCCGATGGAGGCGATGTTCGGACTGCACAACTGGCCTGGCCTGCCAGTCGGGCAGATTGCCGTGCATCGCGGGCCGGTGATGGCCTGCGCCGACCGCTTCGACATCGAGATCCGCGGACATGGGGCTCACGCGGCGATGCCGCACCAGGGCATCGACCCGGTGCTGGCCGGCGCCGCGCTTGTGCAGGCCTTGCAGTCGGTGATGTCGCGCAATGTCGATCCGCAGGATGCGGCCGTGCTGTCGCTGACCCAGTTCCATGCCGGCGATGCCTACAACGTGATTCCCGAGGTGGCGCAGCTGTGTGGCACCGTGCGGGCTTTCAGGCCTGAAGTCGAGGCAAGGGTTGAGGAGGCGATGCAGCGGGTATGCACCGGCGTCGCCGCAGCCTTCGGCGCCAACATCAATTTCGAGTACCGGCGCGGCTACCCGGCGACGATCAATTCGGTGCCGGAGGCGGAGTTCTGCGCGGCCGTAGCGAAGGAGATCTGCGGTGATGCCAACGTGACGGTGGATCCCAAGCCCAGCATGGGCGCCGAAGATTTCGCCTACTTCCTGCAGGAAAAGCCGGGCTGCTACGTGTGGCTTGGCAATGGACCGGGTGAAGGCGGTTGCACGTTGCACAATCCCCATTACGATTTCAACGACGAGGCAATTCCCTACGGTGTTGCCTACTGGGTCCGCCTGGTGCAGCGCTGGCTGTCCGATGCCTAAGCGGGCTGAGCGCAGGGCTGTCATCGATCCGCGCGGATAATTCGAAAGATTCCGGCCCCGGTTTTCCGTCCGGCCGGAATTTTTTTGCCGCTTCCCTGCCTCAAGCCACATGAATACCTTCTTCCTGTCATTCCGCATGCTCCGGCGCGACCTGCGCGCCGGCGAACTGGGGCTGCTGCTGGCGGCGCTGATCATCGCCGTGGCCAGCCTCACCAGCGTCGGCTTCTTCACCGACCGCGTCGCCCAGGCGCTGGCCCGGGAGGCCAACCAGCTGCTCGGTGGCGACCTGGTGCTGGTGTCCGACCACGCCCTCGATCCCGCCTACCGCGCCGAGGCGAGCCGGCGCGGCCTCAAGACGGTGGTTTCCAGCACCTTCACCAGCATGGCCAGCCTGGGCGAGGGCGCCCAGCTGGCGGGCGTCAAGGCCGTCGAGGACGGACATCCGCTGCGCGGCACGATGCGCATCGCGCCGGGGCTCAACCAGCCGGACCGGGTGGCGGCGGGCATTCCCGCCGCCGGCGAGCTGTGGCTGGATGAGCGGCTGGCCAGTGCCCTGTCCGCCAAGCCCGGCGACATGATCGGCCTGGGGGCGGTCCGCCTGAAGATGAGTGCCGTGCTGTCCTTCGAGTCGGACCGGGGCGCCAATTTTTTCAGCCTGCTGCCGCGCCTGGTGATGAATGCCGCCGACCTGCCGGCGAGTGGTCTGATCCAGCCGGGCAGCCGGGTCTTCTACCGGCTGCATGTGGCGGGGGGCGTGGCGCCGGTGAAGGCCTTCGAAGACTGGGCCCGCGCCCGCCTTGCGCGCGGCGAGACCCTGGAGAACGTCGAGAATGCACGGCCCGAGGTGCGTACGACGCTGGACCGTGCCGAGCGCTTCCTGCGCTTTGCGGCGATGCTGGCGGTGGTGCTGGCGGCGGTGGCGGTCGGCCTGTCCACGCGGCGCTTCGTCGAGCGGCATCTGGATGGTTGCGCGGTAATGCGCTGCGTCGGCGCGACGCAGGCGCGCCTGTTGTCCCTGTTCCTCGGCGAGTTCGCGCTGCTCGGTCTGGCGGCAGGCGTGGCCGGCTGCGGGCTGGGCTTCGTGGTCCAGTTCGCGCTCAACGAACTGCTTGGCAGCCTGGTCGGTTTTCCGTTGCCGGTGCCGGGCTGGCTGCCGGTGCTGCACGGTTTTGCGGTGTCATTGCTGTTGCTGCTGGGCTTTGCTTTGCCGCCGCTGATCAGGCTGGGGCGGGTGCCGACCTTGCGTGTTCTGCGGCGGGAATGGGATGGCATCGCCGCGCGGGAAGGCCTCGCCTGGGCGCTGGGCGCGCTGGTGCTGGCCGGCTTGCTGGTCGGCATCGCGCGGGACTCGCTGCTCGGCGCCTGGGTGGTCGGCGGCTTCGCGCTGGCCTTCGCGGTGTATGGTGGCGTGGCGTGGGCCGTGATCAGGGGCTTGGGACATGTGCGCAGTGTGGCCAGCAGCGGCTGGCGCTACGGGCTGGCGTCCCTGCGGCGGAGGCCGGTGGCCAGTCTCGTGCAGGCCCTGGCCCTCGGCATGGGGCTGACGGCGTTGTTGCTGCTGACGCTGGTGCGCGGCGACCTGCTGTCTAGCTGGAAGCAGACCACGCCGGCCGATGCGCCCAATCGTTTCGTGATCAACATCCAGCCCGAACAGCTGCCGGCCCTGCGCCAGTTCTTCAAGGACAACGGCCGGCCTGAGCCTTTGCTGCAGCCGATGATCCGTGGCCGCCTGGTGGCGGTGAACGGTCGTAAGGTCGGGCCCGACGACTACACGGACGATCGGGCCAAGCGTTTGGTGGACCGGGACTTCAATCTGTCCTTCGACTCGCGTCTGCCGGGCGGCAACAGCGTCGTGGCTGGGCGCTGGCATGGGGACGAGCACGTGCCGCAGTTCTCCGTCGAGCAGGGGCTGGCCCAGACCCTCGGTCTGGCGATGGGTGACCTGCTGACTTTCGAGATCGCCGGCGTGCGCAGCGAGGCACGCATCACCAGCCTGCGCAAGCTGGACTGGGATTCGATGCGGGTGAACTTCTTCGTGATCGCTGCGCCGGGCATGCTGGAGCAGCAACCGGCCAGCTACATCACCAGCTTCTACCTGCCGCCGGGGCAGCTGGATTTTTCCAACCGCCTGGTGGCGGCCTTCCCGAACCTGACGGTGATCGACGTGGCGGCGGTGATCGGCCAGATCCAGGCGATGGTCGATCAGCTGATCGCGGCGGTGCAGTTCGTCTTCGGCTTTGCGGTAGTGGCGGGCGTGGTCGTACTGTTCGGGGCGCTGCAGTCCACCCACGATGAGCGGGAGAAGGAACTGGCCATCCTGCGCACGTTGGGGGCCCGCAACGGGCAGCTGCGCGCGGCGCTGCTCGCCGAGTTCGCCGTGCTCGGGTTGGTAGCCGGTGTGCTGGCGGGCGCCGGGGCGACCGGCATTGGCTGGGCGCTGGGGCATTTCGTCTTCAAGCTGCCCTATGCGCCGAGCTTGCTGCCGCTGCTGGCCGGCGGCATTGCCGGCTGCATTGTGGTGACGGTGGCGGGCTGGGTCGGTACCCGGCACCTGCTGTCCCAGCCGCCGCTGGCAAGCCTGCGGGCGCTGAGCTGAGGGAAGGACGGGGGCATGGCCGGGTATACTCCGGCCATGACTCCCGAATCCGCTCCTGTCTTGCTGCCACTCCTGTTCGTATTGCTTCTCGCCGTTCTGTCTGGCGTCGCCTGGCTGGCCTTGCGGATCACCCGACTCAATCGGGTTCAGGACGAAATCGCCGGGCAGCTGATTGCCCATCTCGATACCCGGCTGGAGGGCCTGTTCGGCCATCAGCAACTGCAGTTCGTCCGGGAGCTGCAGGCCACGGCGACGGCCGGTGGCGACCGCGTGATCGACATGCTCGCTGGGGAGGTCGACCGCTTGCGTGATCGGCTCGACGCCGAGCAGGCCGCCTCCCGCCATGCACTCCAGCAACTCCATCTGGCCCTGGTGGCCCAGCTCGGCACGCAGAAGGAAGAGATGGCGCTACGTCTGTCCGAACTGGCTTCCGCGGTGGCCAGCGGGCAGGAGAAGCTGCGCACGGAGATGATGGCCGAGACCCTCAAGACCCTCTCCGAGCATGCCCGCGCGGACCGTGAGCTGCTGCAGAAGGGCTTGAACGGTGCGTCCCAGCAGCTGACCCACAGCATCGAGGCCATGCACCGCACCGTTGGGGAGCGCCTGGAGGCGATCAGCGGCCACGTGAACCAGCGTCTCGACGAGGGCTTCCGCAAGACCAACGAGACCTTCACCAATGTGATGGCGCGGCTGGCGACCATCGACGAGGCGCAGAAGAAAATCGGCGATCTGACCACCAACGTGGTCAGCCTGCAGGAGTTGCTCGGCGACAAGCGCTCCCGCGGCGCCTTTGGCGAAGTCCAGCTCGAAGCCCTGGTGCGCAACGCCTTGCCGCCGGAGTCCTTCGATTTTCAGTACGTTCTGCCGAATGGCACACGGGCCGACTGTGTGCTCCGCCTGCCCGAGCCTACCGGGATGGTGGTCGTGGATTCGAAGTTCCCGCTGGAGAACTACCACCGCATGTTCGCCGGCGAGGTGGGTGACCTGGAGCGGCGCACGGCCCAGACGGCCTTCCGCAACGACGTGAAGAAGCACGTGGATGCGATTGCCGACAAGTACATCCAGCCGGAGGTCACGTCGGACGGGGCGGTGATGTTCGTGCCGGCGGAGGCGGTGTTCGCCGAGATCCACGCCTACCACCCGGAGGTGGTGGCCTACGCGATGCAGCGCCGGGTGTGGATCGTCTCGCCGACGACGCTGATGGCGGTGCTCAACACCGCGCGGGCGGTGCTGAAGGATGTGGAGACGCGCAAGCAGATCCACGTCATCAAGGACGCCCTCGGCAAGCTGGCCAAGGACTTCAACCGCTTCGACGAGCGCATGCAGAAGCTCGCCACCCATATCCGCCAGGCCAACGAGGACGTGGTGGACGTGCAGACCTCGTCGCGCAAGATCAGCGCCCACTTCCAGAAGATCGAGGCGGCCCAGCTCGACGAGCCGTTGGCCGCGCTGCCGGGCGTGGAGCCCGGCGCAGGGCAGTAGCTACGCTCAAGGAAACGTCGGGCCGCCCCGGGTTTCCTTGCCCTCCAGGGGGCGGGCAGGGCGCTGCCCGGCCCGGGGGCGTTCAGTAGCCCTTGAAGTCCTTCAGCAGGAAGACGTAGACCTCCCGTTTGAAGTCCTTGTGGACCGGCACGACGACCTTGCCGAGCAGTTCGCTGCCGCCGAAACGGGCCGCGATGGCCGGGATTTCCGGCTTGCGGCCGACGTACAGGACGTCGCGCCCTTCCTTGCCCTTCAGCGTGGTGGTGAGCTCGTAGTGGTCGATGGGCAGGTGGTCAGGATTCCACGCCGCGTACTCGGCCGGATGCAGGCGGTACACCAGGTGGGCGATCAGCTCCCGGTCTTCGCCGACGAGGATGCTGCCGGGGTGGGTTTCCAGTAGCGGCGCGACGCCGTCAGCCAGGTGGATCCAGCCACGCGCACGCTTGTAGGGGTCGTTCTTGGCGGTCAGCGCAGTACCCGTGGCGCGGGCGATATCTGGCCAATGATAGGCCAGCATGGCGGCGACGAGGTTCACTACCACGCCGGCGATCAGCCAGCGCCGGCCGCTCTGCAGGAAGACCGCAGGGACCAGCAGGCAGGCGCCGACAAAGATCGGTGCGGCCCAGTTGCCGTTGGCGCGACCGGTGAGGGCCTGCAGGCTGACGAGCAGCAGCAGCGGCACGATGAAGACCAGCAGCGTGCGATGGGACGCATCGCGCCACAGGCGGCCTCCGCGGAACAGTGCGATGCCCAGCAGCACGCCGAGCAGCGGACCGAAGGACAGCCACTGGGCGCCGATGAATTCGCCGAGCTGGCCCGGATGCCAGCCGCGCTCCCCGTGGCCGCCGACGCGGGTGATTTCGGCGGTATGGCGGAAGGTAGGGAAGTCGTGGGTCCAGTTCCAGTACAGGTTGGGCGAAAGGATCGCCACCGCCAGCAGCACGGCCAGCCAGGGCTGCGGGCGGAGCAGCCAGTGGCGCTGTTTCGGGTTCAGCATAATCAGCAGCAGCGCCGACGGCAGGAAGGCGGCCATCGTGTACTTGGACATCAGGCCGACGCCGATTACCGCGCCGCAGGCCAGCCAGGCACCCCAGTGGCCGTTGTCCAGCGCTCGCAGCAGCAGCAGCAACGCAAGGGTCCAGCACAGCAGCAGCGGGGCGTCGGTGGAGACGAACAGCCCCAGCGCCGCTACCAGCGGCATGGACATGAAGGACAGGCCGGCCCAGAAACCCACCTTCGGCGAGTACATCCGGCTGCCCAGCGCGTACAGCGCGAAGGCCGTTGCAGGATAGAGCAGCAGGGATGGCAGCTTGATGGCGATGAGGCCGTTGCCGAACAGGGCCGTGCTGCCGGCGATCAGCGTGGCGATCACCGGTGGCTTGGAGAAATAGCCCCAATCCAGGTTCTGTGACCAGCCCCAGTAGTAGGCCTCGTCCACGTACAGGTCGATGCCCAGGTGGCCGATCACCCAGATGCGGTATACGGTGAGGACCGCGGCGATCAGCGCCAGTGGGCCGACGTAGCTGCGCGCGTTCATGGCTTCACCTTGACGAGGGCTACACCGCCCTGGCGGAAAAGGATGTCTACCGGCACTTCAGGTGGCAGGCGGTCCACGCGCGTCAGCGCGACCTGGCCGGGCTGGGGATCGCCCTTGAGGGTGACGGCCTCGCGATAGACGCTGAAGCTTGGGGCGGTGCTGAAGTTCCAGAACACCACGTCGCCGCCCAGTTCATGGGCCTTCAGTCCAGCGGCTTTCACCGGCCCTTGGGCCAGTTCGCCGGCAAAGGGCACGACCAACCCGGCCAGCAGCACGACCTGGAGCGCGGCTGTCGCAGCCAGGCGCTGCACCAACGAGGTCTTGGAGAACAGTACGTAGATGAGCCAGATCAGCAGGGCTGAGGCGGTGAGGCCGAAGTAAATGTTATTGCCGACTTCCAGCGCCCGACTCAGTTGGGCCCGGTAGAAGCCATCCCCCAGCTTGCTGTTGGACAGTATTTCGAAAATGCTCGGTAGTGCTGGCAGCAGGCCCAGCAACAGACCCGGCAGCAGCAGATGCGGCCAGGCCCGCCGCGCCGCGCCGGCATGCAGGCCGATCAGGATGAACAGCGGCGTGCAGCCATACAGCACGTAATGGGGCAGCTTGGTGCCGGACAGGGAGAAGAAGGCCACCACGAAGCCGAACCACAGCCACAGGAAACGTTGCAGCGGATCGCCAAGCCCCGACTTGAGCTTGCCGAGGGCGACGACGAACAGTCCGCTCCACGGCAACAGCAACAGCGGAACCGCAATCACGTAGTAGAACGCGCTGCCGCCATGACCTTCCAGCGATCCGGAAAAGCGCTGGACGTTGTGCCGCATGATGAAGCCGTCGATGAAGTCCTGGCCGTGGCGGTGCAGCGCGTAGGCATACCAGGGGGCGACGAGGGCGATCAGGATCAGCCAGCCGAGGGGGTTGAAGACCATCCGCGCCCAGCGCAGCCATTCGCCACGGCTGGCGCAGTACAGGAAGCTCACGGTGCCGGGCACGATCAGGGCGACCGGTCCCTTGGTCAGGGCACCCAGGCCCATCCACAGGAAGGCCCGCAGCAGCGGTGCGCGCCGGCCACTTTCGAGGTGGCGCCACACGTCGAACAGGGTCAGTGCCAGCAGGCAGTTGAGCAGGCCGTCGGCGGTGGCGGCACGGCCGATGGCGAAGGGCCCGAGGGCGGTGCAGGCGACGGCCAGCGCAATCAGCGCAGCGTCTTCGCCGACGCGCCGGCGTGCGAAGAAATAGGTCGCGTAGCTCCACACGATGGCGGCCAGCGCCGACGGCAGCCGGAAGGCCCATTCGCTGGCACCGAAGATCAGGTAGCCGATCGACTGTAGCCAGTAGATGAAGATCGGCTTGTCGAAGCGCGGACTGCCGTTCAGGTAAGTGAACAGGAAGTCATTGCGCTCGAACATTTCCCGCGTCGCCTCGGAGAAGGCGCCTTCGTCCACGTCGAACAGCGGCGCGCCACCGAGGCGCAACAGGAAGGCGATCAGCGGCAGGGCAAGGATCAGGCGGCCGACGGGCGTGCCGGCGAGCCGCCCGCCGGTGGTGTGGAGGACCGACATCGGCGCTTACTGGGCGCCGGCCGAACGCCAGCCTTGTTCGTCCTGCAGGGCGGCGCTTTCCCGTGCCACGTAGGCCTGGCTCTGGCCGGACTCGAAATAGACGCGGGTGAGCAACTCGGCGAGCACGCCGGAGGTGACCATCTGCACGCCGGCGATGACCAGGAAGAAGCCGCCGAAGAGCAGCGGACGGGTGCCGATGGAGGCGCCGGTGAACAGCTTGAGCAGGCCCAGGTAGCCCAGGATCACCATGCCCAGCGCGCCCAGGCCCAGACCGATGCCGCCGAAGAAGTGGCCCGGGCGGGTGCGGAAGCGCATGAAGAAGTACACGAAGATCAGGTCGAGAATGACCCGGAAAGTCCGCGAGATGCCGTACTTGGACTGGCCGAACATGCGCGCGTGGTGGGTGACCTCTTCCTGGGCGATCTTGCGCGGCGTGGTCACGGTGGCCAGCCAGGCCGGGATGAAGCGGTGCATTTCGCCGTACAGGCGGACGTTCTTGATCGCACTGGCACGGAAGGCCTTCAGCGAGCAGCCATAGTCCTGCAGGTGCACGCCGGTGATCTTGGCGATCAGGCGGTTGGCGATCTTGGACGGGATCTTGCGCAGGACCATGCCGTCCTTGCGGTTCTTGCGCCAGCCGGCGACGAGGTCGAGATCCTCGTTGAGCAGGCGGCCGACCATGCGCGGGATGTCGATCGGGTCGTTCTGCAGGTCGCCGTCCATCGTGACGATCACGTCGCCGCGGGCGGCGTCGAGGCCGGCCTGCATTGCCGCCGTCTGCTTGAAGTTGCGCATCAGCGCGACGATGCGCACGTGCGGGCCGTAGTGCTTGGCGGCGGCCTCCAGGTTGTCCACGGTGCGATCGGAGCTGCCGTCATCGACGATCACCACTTCCCAGGGATAGGGATAGGGGCCGAGGGCCAGGTGGATGCGCTCGAGCAGCGGCGCCACGTTGTCTTCCTCGTTGTAGAGGGGAACGACGACCGACAGCCGGTGCGGCGGCAGGTTGGCCGGAATCTGCGGCTGGGCGGGCGGGAGCGGAGAGAGCTGGGAGGCTGCAGTCATAGTATTTATTCGTTTACAGATCGGGTATTCACCCCGTCGTTGGCGGACGAGGCGGATTGTAAGTCGGAGCGGGGCGCTGCGGCGGCTTCCGGTGTTTTTGGGGCCGGGAAGAGCCAGGCGATGGCACCGGATGTGACGGAGCAGGCGATGACGAAGAGATGCAACGCCAGCGCCACCTGCAGTCCGGCCGTGAGAGGGATGCCGTTCGGCAGCAGCGCCGCGGCGGCGCCGGCCTCGTAGGTGCCGAAGCCGGCCACGCCTTGCACCGGCAGGATCGCGGCGAGCTCGGCGCCGAGGGCGCCGGCTGCACCCACGTCGATGGCGGCCGGCAGTAGCGCGGCCAGCAGGGCCGCCTGGGCGGCGAGCTTGACCGTCCAGTTGGCGATGGTCCACACCCAGCCGCAGCGGGCATGGCGGGTGCTCTCGGCAAAGGCGTCGCGCACCTTGGCCAGCTTGGCGGTGAAGGCCTTGCCATCGGCCCAGTCGTGGGGCGCCCGCGCCCAGCGCGGCAGCAACCAGGCCAGCGCGATCACGCCAAGGATGCAGGCGGCCTTGAGCGCCACCGGCAGACCCGGCCACACGAAGGCGGCAAGGGCCATCACGACGAAGGCGTCCTGCAGGCGGAACCAGAACAGCGATGCGATGGCACGGGGCAGGGCGACGCCGAAGTTCTGCCGCAGCAGCAGCGGGAAGGCCGCTTCGCCACCGCGGAACGGCACCACGTTGATCATCGCGTTATGGATCAGCACGATGCGCAGGCAGGTGCCGAAGCGTCCGGCGGCCTGGGCGCGGAACTCGTCGAACACGCGCAATGCGCGAAGGATATAGGACAGCCCGAAGCCACCGGCGCACAGCATCAGCGTGGACATGTCGAGGCGTGCGAACACGTCGCCGAGGCCGCGCCAGCGGCCGTCGGCCATCAACCAGGCCAGCAGGCCGATGGAGACGGCGATTGCGAGAAGGCGCTTGGCGCTCATGAACGGGTCTCCGTTTCCTTGCCGAGAGCCGAGGCTGCGCCGCCGATGCCCCAGGCGGCAAGACCGATCTGATACAGGTGCACGGATGGATAGCCCAGGTCGATGAACAGGAGTGCGAGGCTGCTGCCGAGGGCGATGGCGGCCATCGCGCGTACGCCACCGCGGCGCTCCCAGAAGCACCAGCGTGCGGAGAGCACGCCGCCCAGGGCGCCGATCAGCCAGCCGCCGCAGGCGCCGACGAGTACGTCCAGCGGCCAGTGGGCGCCCACCGCGATGCGGGAAAAGGCGATCAGTACGGCGGCGGCAACAATGCCGAGGCGCGTACGGGTGCTGGCCTCGGGCCACGCAAAGATCAGCGCCGCCGCCACGACGAAGGCGGTGGTCGCATGGCCGGAGGGAAAGGAGTGCACATACAGCTTCTGACCGATCAGGTTGAAACTGCTGGATTCGAGCACGCCGGCCGGACGCATGATGTCGAAAATGCGTTTGCCCCCCTCACTGAAAACCAGGGCCAGCGGGCTGGCCAGCAGCGCGGAGGCCAGCCAGCGGGGGCGTGTCTTCAGGGTTGGGGCCAGCAGGGCCAGCATGCCGAGCACGGAGCCCGTCAGCGACAGCGCAGACCACAGGGAAGACGAAACGCCGCTGGCTGCAGCGTTGAGCGTGATGAAGAGCGACTGGTTGCCAGCCGCGACACAGGCCAGCGCGAGCACCGCGAGCGCCAGCGCAGGCGCGATCAGCCAGCTGCGTGGCAGTGGGGCGCCTGGTGCGGGGATTTCGTCGGGGACGGGCTCGTCGTAATGCAAGGGACCGGGGGCTCAGCAAAACCCGGCAGTTTACCCGATCGCCCTGCTTCTTGGGCCCGTGGGCAGGGCAGTTCCCGCGTTCTTCACCGCGGTGAGGCGGACGCGCCGCTTGCCGGCATGCTTGGCCTGGTACATGGCTGCATCGGCCGCCCGCAGCAGGCTGTCCTGGTCGGTGCCGTCGTCCGGGGCTATGGACAGCCCGATGCTGCAGCCCATCGGGATGCGATGGCCGGAAACCTGGAAGGGGTCGTTGAACACGCTCAGCAGGCGTTCGCCAAGCAGGGTGAGACTTTCCCGGCTGCCCACATCCGGGAACAGGACGACGAACTCATCCCCGCCGGTGCGCGCGACCATGTCGCTGATCCGCAGCGCCGAGCTCAGGCGCTGGGCAATCTGTACCAGCAGGCTGTCTCCGATGGCGTGACCGAAGGTGTCGTTGACCGGCTTGAATCCGTCCAGGTCGAGCACCGCGACGCCCAGCAGCATGTCGCTGCGGATGTCCGTGAGTTCGTCCTTGAAGCGCTTTTCGAGATAAGCCCGGTTCGGAAGGCCGGTCAGCGGGTCGTGGTGGGCCAGGTGCTGGAGGCACTCCGTCGTCAGGTGGCGGGCGGTGACATCCAGCAGCGTGACGATGTTCATCGGGCCCTTGTGGCTGTCGATGGTGCCGGGAATGCGCTCGACGGCGATCGGCAGGCCGTCTGGCCGGTTGCCGGTCCAGACGCCGTCTTCGAGTGTGAGGATTTCCTCCAGCCGCTTGCCGCGCAGCATCTTGCGGGGGCGGCCGAGCATGCGGCATGCGGCGCGGTTGACGTCGGCAATACGGCCGCCGCTGCTGAGGATGCAGACCCCGGCGCCGATCTGGTTCATCATCGAGCGCAGCATCTGGCCTGAGCGGGCGAAGCGCAGGATCTGGTGCAGCATCAGGGAGCCGGCGGTGATGAAGGTCAGGATTCCGGCCGCGACCGCGATCAGCCCCATCAGCGTTGCCGTTCTGGCCGCTTCGTTGCGTTCCAGGCTCAGGATGTTCGAGAGCTCGTGCAGGGGGTGGGACATGGCGGCAAGTTCGTTCTGCGCCATGCCGGGTTTCTCGCGCTTGAGGCGGATGAAATTGTCCCAGCGGGCCTGGACTTTCGATGCGGCCAGCCGGGCATTGGGGCTTTCCAGGGGTGGGAGCTGGGTCAGCGTGTTTTCGAGGCTTACGACGCTGCCGCCGTTACCCAGAGCGTGCAGGGTGGCTCCCAGCCAGAGTTGGCGAGATTCCGCCGTTGCATCCGATGCCGGTGATGACGCCATCTGCCAGGCCACGGCACTGCCCTGGTGTACGAGGGCGAGCTGTTCGGTCAGGCGGTGCTGGTTGCGGGTGTGCTGGTAAGCGAGCCCGAGAATGGCGCTTTCAAACAGGACAAAACCGGCGGCGACCATCCAGAATAGGCGGGGAGACAGCGGTTGCGAGGCGTGGTGAGGGGGCATGGTCGCTACCCATCTGCTTCAATGTGTGAATTCTTGCACGCTATCGTCTTATTCATGATGAATTTTTGCAACCAATTTTGACAAACCGCCCCGCGACCTAGTGCAGTAATTTTTCGGTGCATGTGGTGCCGATGACGGAATCGCGAGCGAAGGATGGTCGGAGCCGTCGAAGGGCTCGGGTATAATCTATGACCTTTTTCGTGTCCGGCACGGCGTTTTCGTCCGCAGCCGGGCCGGTTTCAACTTCGCGCCCATCCTTGCCATGTCCGAAATTCTCAAGCTGCGCGGTGCGCCCGCCGTTTCCCGTTCCCGTCTTGCCCGCCTGACCGAGTCGGTCAAGGGCGTGCTGCCCCGCCTGAAAGGGCTGGCGGCCGAACACTGGTACTTCGTGGAAGTCAGTGCGCCGCTTTCTGCTGACGAACTGACAAGGTTGGTCGACCTGCTTGGCGCGCATCCCGAAGGGGAGGCCCCCGCGGGTAGTCCAGTGCTGGTGACGCCGCGCCTCGGTACGATCTCGCCGTGGTCTTCCAAGGCGACCGACATCGCGCGCCAGTGCGGTTTCGACAAGATCGTCCGCATCGAACGCGGCACGGCCTACAGCTTCGATCTGCGCGGCGGGCTCTCGTCCACCGATCGCGACGCGGTGCTGCCGGCGATCCACGACCGCATGACCGAGTCCGTACTCGACAACGTGGATGCGGCTCATGCGCTGTTCCACCACTACGAGCCGCAGCCGCTGACCACCGTGGCGATCATCGAGAACGGCCGCGATGCGTTGGTCGTCGCCAACAGCGAACTGGGCCTGGCCCTGTCGGAAGACGAGATCGACTACCTGGTCGAGAATTTCACGCGGATGGGCCGCAACCCGACCGACGTCGAACTGATGATGTTCGCCCAGGCGAACTCCGAGCACTGCCGCCACAAGATCTTCAACGCCGACTGGGTTATCGACGGCCGTCCGATGGACAAGACGCTGTTCGGCATGATCCGCGAAACCCACAAGGCCCACCCGGAAGGCACCGTCGTCGCCTATTCCGACAACGCCTCGGTGATCGAGGGTGCCACCGTCGCCAAGCTCTACCCGGACGAGGCCGGTGCTTGGAAGTACAACGACGAGCTGACCCACATCCTGGCCAAGGTCGAAACCCACAACCACCCGACGGCGATTTCCCCGTTCCCCGGCGCCTCAACCGGCTCCGGCGGCGAGATCCGCGACGAGGGCGCGACCGGCCGCGGCTCCAAGCCGAAGGCTGGCCTGACCGGCTTCTCGGTGTCGAACCTGGAGATCCCCGGCTTCGAGCAGCCCTGGGAGCAGGCCTACGGTAAGCCCGAGCGCATTGCCTCGGCGCTGGACATCATGATCGAAGGCCCGCTGGGCGGCGCCGCGTTCAATAACGAATTCGGCCGTCCCAATCTGACCGGTTATTTCCGGACCTTCCAGCAGAGCGTGCAGGACGAGGTGCGGGGCTACCACAAGCCGATCATGATCGCCGGCGGCCTGGGCTGTATCCAGGACCAGCAGTCCTTCAAGATCAAGTTTGGTCCCGGCACGCTGCTGATCCAGTTGGGTGGTCCGGGCATGCTGATCGGCCTTGGCGGCGGCGCCGCGTCGTCGATGGCGACCGGCACCAACACCGCCGACCTGGACTTCGCGTCCGTGCAGCGCGGCAACCCGGAAATCCAGCGCCGTTGCCAGGAGGTCATCGATGCCTGCTGGCAGAAGGGTGCGGCCAACCCGATCCTGTCGATCCACGATGTCGGCGCAGGTGGGCTCTCCAATGCCTTCCCCGAGCTGGCGGATTCCGCCGAGCTGGGCGCGCGCTTCGAGCTGCGTGAAGTGCACATCGAAGAGCCGGGTATGAGCCCGCGGGAAATCTGGTCCAACGAGTCGCAGGAGCGCTACGTGCTGGCGATTGCGCCGGAGAGCCTCGGGGTCTTCAAGGCGATCTGCGAGCGCGAGCGCTGCCCGTTCGCCGTGGTCGGCACGGCGTCCGATGATGGTCATCTGGTCGTTGCCGACAGCCACTTCGAGAACGAGCCGGTGGACATGGAAATGCAGGTGCTCCTCGGCAAGCCGCCGAAGATGACCCGCAACGTGTCCAGCCGCCAGGTCTTCGTGCCGCCCTTCGACGTTACCGACATCGAGCTGGCTGATGCCTGCCGGCGCGTGCTGCGCATGCCGGCGGTGGCCAGCAAGAACTTCCTGATCACCATCGGCGACCGTTCCGTCGGCGGGATGACCGCCCGCGACCAGATGGTTGGCCCGTGGCAGATCCCCGTCGCCGACGTGGCCGTCACCACCATGAGCTACCAGGGCTACCTCGGCGAAGCCTTTGCGATGGGCGAGCGTACGCCGGTGGCGACCCTCGACGCGCCGGCTTCCGGCCGCATGGCTATCGGCGAGGCGATCACCAACATCGCCGCGGCGGATATCCGCTCCCTCGGCGACGTGAAGCTGTCCGCCAACTGGATGGCCGCTGCTGGCCATCGTGGTGAGGACGTCAAGCTGTACCAGACCGTCGAGGCGGTGTCCCAGTTCTGCCAGCAAGCCGGGCTGGCGATCCCCGTCGGCAAGGACTCCCTGTCCATGCGTACCGCGTGGAACGAGGAGGGCGAGGACAAGCAGGTCGTGTCGCCGCTGTCGCTGATCGTCACCGGTTTTGCTCCGGTGCAGGACGTGCGCCGCACGCTGACGCCGCAGCTGCAGTTCCCGGAAGGCGTGGAAACCGAGCTGCTGCTGATCGACCTCGGCAACAACCAGAACCGCCTTGGTGGCTCGGTGCTGGCCCAGGCCTACAATTCGGTGGCCGAGCACGCGCCGGACGTGGATGCCGCCCAGCTGAAGACCTTCTTTGAGCTGATCCAGCAATGGCGCAAGGACGATCTGATCCTGGCCTACCACGACCGTGCCGACGGTGGCCTGTTCGCGACCTTGTGCGAAATGGCTTTCGCGTCCAAGTGCGGCCTGTCGGTGATGCTCGACACGGTGGCCTACGACCAGTTCATGAACGACGTGGATGGCCTCGACAAGCGTCCCGACTCCTTGAAGGGCCGCTTCAACGATATGTTGTTCAAGGCCCTGTTCGCCGAGGAACTGGGCGCTGTCGTCCAGATCCGCCGCGATGACCGCAGCCGTCTGACCGAGGCCCTGCGTACCGCCGGCCTCAGCTACCACTTCGTCGGCGAGCCCAACGACCGCGACGAGCTGCGCTTCTGGCGCAACGCCAAGCTGGTGTTCAATGCACCGCGCGCCGAGCTGCTGCAGACCTGGTCCGAGACCAGCTACCAGATCGCCCGTCTGCGCGACGACGCCGAATGTGCGAAGGAAGAGTTCGACGCACTGGCGGATGCCTCCAACCCCGGCCTGTCCGTGTCCCTGAGTTACAACCCGGCGGAAGACATCGCCGCGCCCTTCATCGCCACTGGCGTCCGGCCGAAGATCGCGATCCTGCGCGAGCAGGGTGTGAACTCCCAGGCCGAGATGGCGGCCGCTTTCGAGCGGGCCGGCTTCGCGCCCTTCGACGTGCACATGTCCGACCTGCAGGCCGGCCGCGTGCATCTGTCCGACTTCAAGGGGTTGGCGGCCTGTGGCGGCTTCTCCTACGGTGACGTGCTGGGTGCGGGGCAGGGCTGGGCCAAGTCCATCCTCTTCAATCCGGCGCTGCGCGAGCAGTTCGAAACCTTCTTCAAGCGTGACGACACCTTTGCGCTGGGCGTCTGCAACGGTTGCCAGATGATGTCCAACCTGGCTGAGATCGTCCCCGGTGCCGAGACTTGGCCGCGCTTCCATCGCAACCGCAGCGAGCAGTTCGAAGCCCGCTTCGTGATGGTGGAAGTGGAGGACAGCCCGTCCATCCTGCTGGCCGGCATGGCTGGCAGTCGCATGCCCATCGTCGTGTCCCACGGCGAAGGTCGCGCGGTGTTCGCCGGCATCGACGCTCAGGACAATGCGAAGGTTGCGCTGCGCTACGTCGACAACAATGGCACCATCGCCGAGCGTTATCCGTTCAACCCGAACGGTTCGCCGGCCGGTATCACCGGCCTGACTACGCCGGACGGCCGCTTCACGATCATGATGCCGCACCCGGAGCGCACCGCCCGGACCGTGCAGATGAGCTGGCATCCGGCCGACCTCGGTGAGGATTCCCCGTGGCTGCGGATGTTCCGCAACGCCCGTAAGTGGGTGGGTTAAGCCGTTAAAGGGGTGTTGCGAAACCGTGGCATCCCGGTGGGGGCGAATGAATTCGCCCTCACGCAATAAAAAAGCCGGTGCTCTCAGAGCACCGGCTTTTTTTGAGTCACGATTTTGCAGGAGGCTTACATCCCCTGGTAGATCGGCCCTTCGCCGCCCTGCGGGACGACCCAGTTGATGTTCTGGGTGGGGTCCTTGATGTCGCAGGTCTTGCAGTGGATGCAGTTCTGGGCGTTGATCTGCAGGCGCGGGTTGTCGCCCTCTTCGCTGCGCACGATCTCATACACACCGGCCGGGCAGTAACGCTGCTCGGGGGCGTCGTACTTGGCCAGGTTGATGGCGATCGGCACCGCCGCGTCCTTCAGCTGCAGGTGACAGGGCTCGTCCTCCTCGTGGTTGGTGTTGGACAGGAACACCGACGAGAGCCGGTCGAAAGTCAGCTTGCCATCCGGTTTCGGGTAGGCGATCGGCTGGCACTCGGCAGCCGGACGCAGCGTCGTGTGGTCGGCGTGGTTGTGCAGCGTCCACGGCACGTTGCCGCCAAAGAGTTTCTGCTCGGCGCCGAACAGGAAGGAACCGAGCCACAGGCCCTTCTTCATGTAGGGCTTGAAGTTGCGCGTTTTGTGCAGCTCGGCGTGCAGCCAGCTGGCCTTGAAGCTTTCCGGGAAGGCGCTCAGTTCATCCTGGGCACGGCCGGCGGCAAGGGCTTCGAAGGCCGCTTCAGCGGCCAGCATGCCGGACTTCATCGCCGCGTGGCTGCCCTTGATGCGGGCTGCGTTGAGGAAGCCCGCGTCGTCGCCGATCAGCGCGCCGCCCGGGAAGACCAGCTTCGGCTGGCTCTGCAGGCCGCCGGCGGCAATCGCGCGGGCGCCGTAGGCGAGACGCTTGCCGCCTTCGAGGAACTGGCGGATTTCCGGGTGCGTCTTGTAGCGCTGGAACTCCTCGAAGGGCGACAGATACGGATTGGTGTAGTTGAGGCCGACCACGTAGCCGACCGACACCAGGTTGTCTTCCAGGTGGTAGCAGAAGCCGCCGCCGTAGGTGGCGGTATCCATCGGCCAGCCGGCCGTATGCACGACGAGGCCCGGCACGTGCTGGCCGGCGGGGATCTCCCACAGCTCCTTGAGGCCGATGCCGTAGGTCTGCGGGTCGACGCCGTCACGCAGCGAGAACCTGGCTTCGAGCTGCTTGCCCAGGTGGCCGCGGCAGCCTTCGGCGAAGAAGGTGTACTTGGCGCGCAGCTCCATGCCGGGCTGGAAGTTCGGGCCCTGGCTGCCGTCCTTGAGCACGCCCATGTCGCCGGTGATCACGCCGGCCACCGCGCCGTTTTCGTTGAACAGCAGCTCGGCGCCGGCAAAGCCCGGGTAGACCTCGACGCCCAGCGCCTCGGCCTGCTCGCCGAGCCACTTGGCCAGGTTGCCCAGGCGCACGATGTAGTTGCCTTCGTTGTGGAAAGCCTCCGGCAGCAGGCCGTTGGGGATCTGGCGTCCGCCGGTTTCCGACAGGAAGATCACCCGGTCTTCCGAGACCGGCGTGTTGAGCGGGGCGCCCATCGCCTTCCAGTCGGGGAAGAGTTCATTTAGGGCGCGCGGGTCGATGACCGCGCCGGACAGAATGTGCGCGCCAATCTCGGCCGCCTTCTCGATCAGGCACACCGAAACGTCCTGGCCCTGTTCAGCGGCCAGTTGCTTGAGCCTGATCGCCGCCGACAAGCCCGCCGGGCCGCCGCCTACGATCAGGACGTCGAATTCCATGGAATCGCGTTCCATTGCTGCCTCCTCCTGAGAGCCGTTCGATTTGTTGTGGTGTTCAACCGTAAACCGCGAAGCGTAACCTGCCCGCAGGACGCCGGGCAATCCCGGAATGGGCAAATACGGGGCTTTCGCAGCATACGGTACCGTATGTTACATTGCCTGGACGGATTTGGGCGAGTGGCTTGTTCCTCCGTCCGGATTGCCGCGGTCCATAATCAATTCACCGGAGACAGAGACATCATGACTACCGAGATTCCCGCATCAAGCGCCCCGCGCAAGCTGTTGCTGACGACCCGAATTCCGGTGCGCTGGGGTGATATGGACTACTACGGCCACGTAAACAACACCGTCTATTTCCGCTATTTCGAGCAGGCCCGGGTCGAATGGCTGGAGGGTGAAGGGTATGCGGTGAGCCCGGAGGCTGATGCCGGAGCTGTCATCATCAATGCCAGCTGTACTTTCATGGTCCCAGTGAACTACCCAGCAACCGTTGTCGTGCATCTCTATGCGGGTGAGCCGGGCCGAAGCAGCGTGATGACCTGGTATGAGCTTTATGTGGAAGGCGATGATCGGCTTTATGCGGAGGGAGCCGCCAAGGTAGTGTGGATGGATCCGCGCACCGGCAAGTCGGTGCCGATCCCCGATGCGCTGCGTGCCAAGGTAAGCTAGCTACGGCATCTTCCCTGACGGGCTGGACGAAGATCCGGCCTTCATAAGAAAAACGAGGAGAGACATCATGAGCTATACGCCTGCAGATCGCCCTCTTTGGGCTCCGGATGCGGCGCGGGTTGCTGCCGCCAATATCACGGTCTTTGCAAAGGCGGCCGAGCAACGCTGGGGGCGAGCCCTTCCCGATTACACCGCCTTGCACGCCTGGTCCATCAATGAACCGGAAGAGTTCTGGGTATCTGTCTGGGAACTCGGCGAGCTGCGGGGAGAGCAGGGGGCGGTGGTGCTGGAGGATGGCGAGCGGATGCCTGGAGCGCGCTGGTTTCCGGAAGCCCGCCTGAACTTTGCCGAGAACCTGTTGCGCAGCCGCGATGAGGGCGACGCGCTGGTGTTCTGGGGCGAAGATCGGGTCAAGAATCGCCTGAGCCACGCAGATCTGTATCGTCAGGTGGCCCGTCTTGCCGCTGCGCTGCGGGAGATGGGCGTGGTGCAGGGGGATCGCGTTGCCGCATGGATGCCCAATCTGCCGGAAACGCTGGTGGTCATGCTGGCTGCAGCGAGTATCGGCGCGATCTTCTCGTCGGCATCGCCGGATTTCGGCGTACAGGGCGTGCTGGACCGTTTCGGCCAGATCGAGCCCAAAGTGCTGATCGCTGTCGATGGCTACTACTACAACGGGAAGGTAGTGGACTGCCTGGATCGATTGGCGGCCATCACAGACGGCCTGCCGTCGGTGAGGCGCGTGGTGGTGGTGCCCTATGTGCATGCAAAACATGACCTCTCCCATGTTCATCACGCTCGCCTGCTGCCCGATTTTGTGAAGCCATTCCAGGCTGTCACCGAGATTCCGTTTGCGCGGCTGCCCTTTGCTCACCCCCTGTTCATCATGTATTCCTCGGGCACGACCGGCGTACCCAAATGCATCGTCCATTGCGCGGGCGGTGTCTTGCTGCAGCACATCAAGGAGCATCGTCTGCACGGCGACGTGAAGCCCGGTGACCGCCTCTTCTACTTCACCACTTGTGGCTGGATGATGTGGAACTGGCTGGTTTCAGGGCTGGCTTCCGGCGCTACGTTGTTGTTGTACGACGGTTCGCCGATGCTCGGTAACGGCGCGATTCTCTTCGACTACGCCCAGGCGGAGGGCATGACCCATTTCGGCACGTCGGCCAAGTTCATCGACGGGATTGCCAAGGTGGGTCTCAAGCCCCGTGAAACCCATGACCTCAGCCGTCTGCGGGCGATGTTCTCGACGGGCAGTCCGTTGGTTCCGGAGGGCTTTGAATACGTGTACAGGGACATCAAGTCGGATCTGTGCCTGTCTTCGATCTCGGGTGGGACGGACATCGTTTCCTGCTTCGTGCTGGGCAATCCCGCATTGCCGGTTTGGCCGGGTGAGATTCAGTGCAAGGGGCTGGGGATGGCAGTGGACGTGTTCGACGATGGGGGCCATCCGGTTCGTCGCGAAAAGGGCGAGCTGGTGTGCGTCCGTCCCTTTCCGGTGATGCCCATCGGTTTCTGGAACGACCCGGATGGTGCCAGGTACAAGGCGGCGTACTTCGAGCGTTTCGACAATGTGTGGTGTCACGGTGACTATTCGGAGATCACCCCCCATGACGGACTTGTCATCTATGGTCGCTCCGACGCCACCCTCAATCCGGGGGGCGTGCGCATCGGTACGGCGGAGATCTACCGCCAGGTCGAGAAGCTCGACGAGGTGGTCGAATCTCTGGTCGTCGGCCAGGACTGGCCGCCACAGAATCCGACCGATGTGCGGGTCGTGCTCTTCGTCAAGCTGCGGGAAGGGTTGGAGCTGGATGATGCGCTGATCGACCGCATCCGTCGCACGATCCGCGACAACACCACGCCGCGTCACGTGCCGGCCAAGGTGGTTCGGGTGGACGACATTCCGCGTACCAAGAGCGGAAAGATCGTCGAACTGGCTGTGCGCGCGGTGGTGCACGATCGACCGGTGAAGAACGTCGAAGCCCTGGCCAATCCGGTGGCGCTGGAGCAGTTCCGGAATCGCCCGGAACTGCAGTCCTGAGGGGGAGTGAGATGCTGATGACCGCAGACAAATCGGTGCTGTTGGTCGTGGACGTGCAGGAGCGGCTGCTCCCGGCAATCCACGACGGCGGTGCCATTCTGGCCAACTGCATCTGGCTGGCGGGGGTGGCCCGTCGGTTGGGCGTGCCGGTGGTGGTTTCGGAGCAGTATCCGGCAGGCCTGGGGCCTACGGCGGCCGATTTGAAGGCCGTGCTCGATGGGGCGCATGGCGTCGAGAAGACCCACTTCTCCTGTGTCTCGGATGGCTGCCTTGCAGGGACGGAGGTCGAGGCGCGGCGGCAGGTGATCGTCGTCGGCACCGAGGCCCATGTCTGTGTCCAGCAGACGGTGCTCGAACTGCGCTGGCAGGGTAAGGAGGTCTTCGTCGTGGCCGATGCGGTGGGGTCCCGCAAGCCGCTGGACAAGGCGTTGGCCCTGGAGCGCATGCGCGCCCACGGTGTCGATGTCGTGAGCCGGGAGATGGTGGCCTTCGAGTGGTTGAGGCGGAGCGCCACCGCGCAGTTCCGCGAGATCAACCAGGACTTCATCCGCGATAATTGAGGCGGATAAAAGGGGGCGTCGGAGCATTTTTTGTGTCCGCGCACCTGCGGCGATGCGGTCTTACCGATTGAAGAGAAGGGGGGTGATCGGCTATCATTCCCCTTTCCAGAAGTCCCCCGTGTCATGACCAAATACGTCTTTGTTACCGGTGGTGTCGTGTCCTCTCTGGGCAAGGGCATCGCCGCCGCCTCTCTCGGGGCCATTCTCGAATCCCGGGGTATCAAGGTTACCCACCTCAAGCTCGATCCCTACATCAACGTCGATCCGGGCACGATGAGCCCCTTCCAGCACGGTGAAGTCTTCGTGACCGAAGACGGCGCCGAGACCGATCTGGATCTGGGCCACTACGAGCGCTTCACCAGCGCCAAGATGAGCAAGCGCAACAACTTCACCACCGGCCAGATCTACGAGGCGGTGATCAAGAAGGAACGGCGCGGCGAATATCTCGGCAAGACCGTGCAGGTCATCCCCCATATCACCGACGAGATCAAGACCTACGTCAAACGTGGCGCCGAAGGTGCTGACGTGGCGATTGTCGAAGTGGGCGGAACTGTCGGTGACATCGAATCCCTGCCGTTCCTCGAAGCCATCCGCCAGATGGGGATCGAGGAGGGGCGCCAAGGCACCTGTTTCATCCATCTCACGCTGCTGCCCTACATCCCGACCGCAGGCGAGCTGAAGACCAAGCCGACCCAGCACTCCGTCAAGGAATTGCGTGAAATCGGCATCCAGCCTGACATCCTGCTGTGCCGCGCCGACCGTTCGGTGCCGGCTGACGAGCGCCGCAAGATTGCGTTGTTCTGCAATGTGATGCCGGAAGCGGTCATCGAGTGTCTCGATGCGGATTCCATCTACAGCATTCCGGGCATGCTGCACGACCAGATGCTCGACGAGATCGTCTGCCACAAGCTGGGTATTCTGGCCCGCGCGGCTGATCTGTCAGTGTGGGAGCGCCTTGTCCATGCGCTGAAGAACCCGCAGCACAACATTGACGTCGCTTTCGTCGGCAAGTACGTGGATCTGACCGAGTCCTACAAGTCGCTGATTGAGGCGCTCAACCATGCGGGGATGCACACCCTCAGCAAGGTGAACATCCACTACATCGACTCCGAGGACATCGAAAAAGACGGCTGTGGCGTGCTCAAGAGCATGGACGCCATCCTCGTGCCGGGCGGCTTCGGTCGGCGTGGCACCGAAGGCAAGATCGCGGCGATCCGCTATGCACGCGAGAACAAGGTGCCTTATCTGGGCATCTGCCTCGGCATGCAGCTGGCAGTGGTCGAGTTCGCTCGTGACGTGGCCGGCATGAACGGCGCCCATAGCACCGAGTTCGACAAGCACACCGATTACCCGGTCATCGGCCTGATCACCGAGTGGCTGGATGCTTCCGGCAAGGTTGAAAAGCGCGGTGAAGATTCCGATCTCGGCGGCACCATGCGTCTGGGCGCCCAAGTCTGCCATCTTGCCGATGGTTCGCTGGCCCGCGAGATCTACGGCAGCGCCGACGTCACCGAGCGTCATCGTCATCGCTACGAGGTCAACAACACGCTGCTCGCAAAACTGGAAGAGCAGGGACTGCGTGTTGCCGGCCGTGCGCCGGGCACCGATCTGTGCGAGATGATCGAATTGCCATCCGACGTGCACCCGTGGTTCGTCGGCTGCCAGTTCCACCCGGAGTTCACCTCCAATCCGCGTAACGGCCATCCGCTGTTCACCGCTTTCGTGAAGGCTGCGCTGGCTCATCAGCGCGCTGCCTGAAAGGACGCACCATGAAACTCTGCGGCTTCGATGTCGGCCTCGACAAACCCTTCTTCCTGATTGCCGGACCTTGTGTGATCGAGTCCCGCGAGATGGCGCTGGAAACGGCTGCCCAGCTGAAGGAGATCTGTACCGAACTGGCAATCCCCTTTATCTACAAGTCCAGCTACGACAAGGCCAATCGCAGTTCCGGCAAGTCGTACCGAGGGCTGGGGATGGAGAAGGGGCTGGCGATCCTGGCTGAAGTCCGCGAGAAGGTCGGCGTGCCTGTGCTGACCGACGTGCATGCCGAACATGAGGTTGCCGATGTGGCTGCAGCCGTCGATGTGCTGCAGACGCCGGCCTTCCTGTGCCGCCAGACGGACTTCATCCACGCCGTGGCAGCGTCGGGCAAGCCGGTGAACATCAAGAAGGGCCAGTTCCTGGCGCCTGGCGACATGAAGAACGTTGTCGACAAGGCGCGGGAGGCCAACGGCGGGGCGGACACCATCATGGTCTGCGAGCGTGGCGCATCCTTCGGCTACAACAACCTGGTGTCCGACATGCGCTCGCTGGCGATCATGCGCGAGACGGGCTGTCCGGTGGTGTTCGACGCCACCCACTCGGTGCAACTGCCCGGCGGGCAGGGCACCGTTTCGGGCGGGCAGCGGGAGTTCGTGCCAGTGCTGGCGCGGGCTGCGGTGGCGGTCGGTATCTCCGGACTGTTCATGGAAACCCACCCTGACCCTGCCAAGGCCTTCTCCGACGGACCCAATGCCTGGCCGCTGCCGAAGATGAAGGCGCTGCTGGCGACCCTCAAAGGCATTGATGCGCTCGTCAAGGCTCAGGGGCTCGAGGAGCTGCGCACCTGATTGCGCAGTTATTGCATAGTCATTTTTGGCTTTCCGGCTCAAGACGGTATCATTGCCGCCGGTTTCAATTCAGTAAATAAGAGAGGAAGTTAATGAGCGCCATTGTTGATGTCATTGCCCGTGAGGTTCTCGATTCCCGCGGCAATCCCACCGTTGAGGCCGATGTGCTGCTGGAGTCCGGCGTACTGGGCCGTGCGGCCGTTCCGTCTGGCGCCTCCACCGGTTCCCGCGAAGCGATCGAGCTGCGCGATGGGGATGCTGGCCGCTACCTGGGCAAGGGCGTGCTGCAGGCTGTTGAAAACGTCAACACGGAAATTTCCGAAGCGCTCATCGGCCTTGATGCTGAAGAGCAGGCCTTCATCGACAAGACCCTGATCGATCTCGACGGCACCGACAACAAGTCCCGCCTGGGCGCCAACGCGCTGCTGGCTGTTTCGATGGCTGTGGCCAAGGCCGCTTCCGAAGAGGCCGGCCTGCCCCTGTACCGTTACTTCGGCGGCTCCGGCGGCATGTCCCTGCCGGTTCCGATGATGAATGTCATCAACGGTGGCGCCCACGCCAACAACTCCCTGGACATCCAGGAATGCATGATCATGCCGGTGGGCGCCAAGAGCTTCCGTGAAGCCCTGCGTGCCGGCGCGGAGATCTTCCACCACCTGAAGAAGATCACCGACAAGAAGGGCTACCCGACCACCGTCGGTGATGAAGGTGGTTTCGCCCCCAACGTCTCCGGTACCGAAGAAGCGCTCAACCTGATCCTTGAAGCCACGTCCAACGCCGGCTACGAGCCGGGTCGCGACATCGTGCTGGCTCTCGACTGTGCTGCTTCCGAGTTCTACAAGAACGGCAAGTACGAGCTCGTGGGTGAAGGCCTGTCCCTGAGCGCCGAAGGCTTTACCGATTACCTCGCCACGCTGGCCGACAAGTTCCCGATCATCTCCATTGAAGACGGCATGGCCGAAGGTGACTGGGCCGGCTGGAAGACCCTCACCGATCGTCTGGGCAAGCGTGTGCAGATCGTCGGCGACGACCTCTTCGTCACCAACACCCGTATCCTGAAGGAAGGCATCGACAAGGGCATCGCCAACTCGATCCTCATCAAGATCAACCAGATCGGCACTCTGACCGAGACCTTCGCTGCGGTCGAAATGGCCAAGCGCGCCGGCTACACCGCGGTGATCTCCCACCGTTCCGGCGAGACTGAGGACTCCACGATTGCCGATATCGCCGTTGGTCTCAACGCGATGCAGATCAAGACCGGTTCGCTGTCCCGCTCCGACCGTATCTCCAAGTACAATCAGCTGCTGCGCATCGAGGAAGATCTCGGCGAGACCGCCTTCTACCCGGGCCTCTCCGCGTTCTACAACCTGCGTTCCCGTTAATCATCTTTTCCTGCCCGGCTGTGCAATGCAGCCGGGCCGTCCTTTCATGCGCTGGCCGGCCATTGTTCTCGTCCTTCTGGTAGTTGTCCTGCAATATCCGCTTTGGATCGGCAAGGGAGGCTGGCTGCGCGTCTGGGAGGTCGAGCAGCAGCTTGCTGCCCAGCGCGATGGCAATCGCAAGCTGGAGCAGCGCAACACCGGCCTGGAGGCCGAAGTGCGTGATCTGAAATCCGGCTACGAGGCCGTGGAAGAGCGTGCTCGCTTTGAGCTGGGTTTGACCAAGCCGGACGAGATCTTCGTCCAGACTCCTCCGCAGAAGTAGTTTCTTCCGATTGTGGGTTCGCGCGGCTGCCGCTGTCGCGTAACGCCTCAATGCGCCGGTTCGCCGCGGCCAGCGTCCGCGCCATGAATTTCCTGGCCAGGAAGTGTTTCCGCTATGGCCGCCTGTGCCATGCACGGCCCGGTGCGATTTGTGCGCGGCCGGACCTTGGCGCCAGATCAGTAGTTACGCTGATAAAGCCTGAAAATTTCCGTCTTCCGACCTCCGCCGAGGCGCCGTTGCCAGATGGGGCGCCATTCTTCCTTGGCAACGCTTGGTGAGTTGCTGGCGGTGCTGTACGTGAGCAGCAGCTCGCACTGCTGTTGGCTGCGGTAGCTGACGGTCCGGATGTTGGAGAAATAGTCCAGTGCGGCTCGCTGCGTATCAGCGAGGCCTGCCCGTTTGACACAGTTGAAGCTGCGTCCGTCCAGCGCCTTGGCGAGTTCGCTGGCGACGGGTTGGTAGTTTTTGGTGTACACAAACCAGGGCTGCCAGAGGGTGACGGCGAGGCACCACAACAGTGTCAGGCCCAGCGCCCAGTTGGTTGTACCGCGCATCGGGCTGCGACGGGTCAGCACGGGCAGCAGCAGCAGGGCGCTGCTCAGGATGGCACCAATCAAGGCGCCGCCAAGGACCGACTCCACCGGAAAATCGGGGGCGATCCGCGCAACCTGTCGGGCCAGTCCCGGGGGCCAGCCGAAGTGCAGTGCGCTCCATCCCAGCCAAACCAGCAGGCCGAAGAAGATGAAGGTCATGATGCCGAACCAGTCGAAGGCGTTGGCGGCGCCGCGTCGCAGGCTCTCCACGCCATAGGCGGCCAACAGGCACAGCGGCGGCAGGATGGGCAGCATGTTGGCCGGGCGGATGCTGCCGGTGAGTGCAGTGAACAGGATGGCCAGGATGCTGGCCAGGATGGGCAGTATCAACTGCGGCGTGCCCAGCCGCAGCTGCTGCCGGTTGCGCCACACGGCCCAGCCGGCAATTGGCCACAGGGGCCAGGAGAACCAGCCGAGTAGCTGGATCAGCTTGTTGAATGCGCCCAGATTGCTCAGATGCGGCCGGATGCTGGCGTACTCGTCACGCCACCAGAGAGCAAGCTCACCCGGATAGCTGATGGCAACGGCTCCCAGCCAGGCTCCTGCAATCATGGCGGTGATGGCCAGGCTCAGCAGCGTACCAAGGAGTCCGTTACGGCACCGATGGGCCGGGCAGAGTGCTGGGCTCAGTAAGATGAGCGGCGTCGTCAGAACGAGGCCGGACAGTCCGCCGGCAAGAAATGCGATGCCACTACCGGCACCGGTTTGCAGGGCTGCCCGCCAGGGGCGCTCGGTCTGTTCTGCAAGGCCGGCGTAACACAGGGCCATGCCAGCGAGCTGGGCCAGGATGGGCTGGGTTTCGTGGGCGTGTACCACAAGCCCGAGGGCGCCGAGCCCGAGCAGGATGGCCGCGGCAAAACTGCCCGGGCCATACATGCGGCGAGCCGCCAGGCCAGTGCAGTACAGGGTCGTGGCGGTGAACACCGTACTGGCGAGCCGTGCCGCGTCATGTTCGGGAAGCAGGCTGCCGAGGAGCTTCGCCAGCCCGGCGCCAAGCCAGTAGTACAGCGGCGGGTTTTCCCGGTAGATCTCTCCGGCTATCTCCGGCATCAGCCAGCTGCTGCCGCTCAGGATGGCGTGGATTGGGCCCAGGTGGGTGAGGTCGTCGCCCCGCCAGGGCAGGTGCCCGGTTGTGCCAACCAGTAGATAGATGGCGAGCAGGGCGAGCAGGGACCATCCTTGCAGCGGGGTCGGCAGGGAAAAGCGTGAGCTGGCGTCGGGCATGGGCTGGCAGATCGATCGGTCTTGTTGCAGGCATGAAAAAAGGCAGCCGCAGCTGCCTTTTTTCGGGTGTTACCGATAAAACGCGGTAATTAGCCCAGGCGCTGAACGGAGCCGTACTTCTGACGGAAGCGCTCGACACGACCAGCGGTGTCAACGATCTTCTGCTTGCCAGTGTAGAACGGATGGCAGGCGGAGCAGACTTCCACGTGGTATTGGGGCTTGCCCATGGTGGAGCGGGTGGTGAAGACGTGGCCGCAGGAGCAGGTCACTTGCACTTCGGTGTAGTTAGGATGGGTATCGGCTTTCATCGCGGGTCCTTTGTGTAGTACGTGGGTGGTGAATTTGGCCACCCGGAAGCCGACCATTCTGAACTATTTCAGTGTCTTGTGCAAGATTGCCGCGGGCTTACAGGAAGCGGGCGACAAAGGCGCCGACGCTGTCCGGCGGTAGGGGCAGCCATGCTCGATGATCGCTGCCTGGCACGCGCTGGATCTCGGTGCCGTCAGCATTCAGCAGGCGGGTGACACCGACTTCCCGATTACCGTTCGGATGGATCAGCTCCAGACGGTCGCCGATTGCGAAAGCGTTCTTGGAGGCGATCTCGGCGAGACCCCGCTCGCTGTCGTAGCTCACCACGTCGCCAACGTAGATGCTGCGGTTCGATTCCGAATGGCCGCGCAGATAGTTCTGGGTCTCGTGGGGGGTGTGGCGCTGGTAGAAGCCGTCGGTGTAGCCCCGGTTTGCGAGTCCCTCCAACTGGCCGAGAAGAACCGGGTCGAGGCCGCGGCCGGCCACCGCGTCATCGATCGCTTGCCGGTAGGCCTGGCAGGTGCGCGCAACATAGTAGGGGCTCTTCGTTCGACCTTCGATCTTGAAGGAGTCGATGCCGATTTCGGTGAGGCGCTGCACGTGTTCGATGGCGCGCAGGTCCTTGGAGTTCAGGATGTAGGTGCCGTGTTCGTCCTCTTCGATGGGCATGTACTCGCCGGGGCGCTTGTGGGGCTCCTCCAGAAGATGGACGTCGCCCGAGCCGCAGCTCTTTGCTTCATGGGTCTTGAAGTCCCAGCGGCAGGAGTTGGTGCAGGTGCCTTGGTTGGGGTCCCGGTGATTGAAGTAGCCCGATAGCAGGCAGCGCCCGGAGTAGGCGATGCACAGTGCACCGTGGATGAAGACTTCGAGTTCGGTATCGGGGCAGTCCTGGCGGATGCTGGCGATCTCGTCCAGGGACAGTTCGCGGGACAGGATCACCCGCGAGATCCCGGCCATCTTCCAGAAGCGCACGGCGGCCGCGTTGACGGTGTTGGCCTGAACCGACAGGTGGATCGGCATGTCCGGGAAGTTTTCGCGGACCATCAGGATCAGGCCGGGGTCCGACATGATCAGTGCGTCGGGCTTGAGGGCGATGACCGGAGCGATATCCTTGATGAAGGTCTTGATCTTGGCGCCGTGGGGATAGATGTTGGCCACGACGTAGAAGTGCTTGCCAAGCGTGCGGGCGCGCTGGATGCCGTCGGCGAGGACCGGCAGGTCGCCGAAATCGTTGTTGCGGACGCGCAGGGAGTAACGCGGCTGGCCTGCGTAGATGGCGTCGGCGCCAAAAGCGAAGGCAGTGTCGAGCATGGCCAGCGAGCCGGCGGGAGCGAGCAGTTCCGGGTGTTTCTGAGGCATGGGGGATTCGGGTTGGGGCGACGGTTCAGCGATGGCTCTCCAGCACTTCCCTCCACTGGGCCAGGGCAGGGCTCTGGGAGTCGAGTTGGTGCTGAAAAACCTGTTCTGCCATTTCGAGCATGGCTTTTTGTTCCTTGCTCAGGAAGCAAGGGTATTGGGGTTCGAGGTGTATCACCAGATCGCCGGCGTGCCTGCGACCGCGGGCAGGAAAGCCAGCCTTGGCGACGCGGATCGGCTGCGTGCCGGCAATTTCCGGCAGCAGGATTTCCTGCAGGCCGTCCAGGCTGGGTACGTCGATGGTGCCGCCGGCGAGGAGCCGGAAGATGCTGACCGGCACGGTCACGTGGATGTCGTGCCGATCGAGACGGAACAGAGGGTGCGGACGGGTTCGGACCGTCAGATAGAGGTCGCCTGGCTCGCCACCTTCGGGGGCACTCCCCCCTTGCCCGCCAATCCGGAGTTCATCTCCGGGCAGCATTGCCGGTGGCAGGCTGATCGCCAGTTGGCGATCGGCCGGGTGCCAGCCTCGTCCGTCGCAGCTCGGGCAGCGATGATCGGTGGTGAAGCCCTTGCCGTGGCAGTGGGGACAGGGCTTGAGCCCTGTCTTGCCGCGGATCCGTCCGCTGCCGTGGCAGTGGGCGCACATGGTGGTGCGCCCGTAATTGCGTTGACCGCTGCCATCGCAGTCGTCGCAGTCCACTCGCCCGTCGAGGGTGATCGAAACCGTGCTGCCATGAACCGCCTGTAGCAGGTCGACAAAGATGTCCATGCGGCGATCTTCGCCCCGTGCCGGTGTAGCATCCGGCGTTTCCGGGCTTGCGTCGTCCATCTCCTCGAAGGCGGACGGGCGGGTCAGGCGCTCGAAGGCTTCCCGGACGCGGCGGAACTCCTCGTGGGCTTCCGGCGCGGGGTTGCGATCCGGATGCCAGCGCATGGCGAGGCGTTTGTAGGCGCGCTTGATCTCGGCGGCTGTCGCGTCCGGCGCGACACCGAGGATTTCATGGAAGTTTACGGCGGGCATTTCGATATTCTAATCGGCGAAGGCCTGTTGAGGGGCGGCAAGGGAGTATGGATGGGGTGTGTGATGAGGTGTTTGCTGCTCGGCATGCTGTTGCTGGCCGGCGGTACGGCTGGGGCGGCAACCTTGCGAGTGGGGCCGGATGAGGCGGTTCGCAGCATTGCCGAGGCGGCCCGCATGGCCCGGGACGGTGATGTCGTGGAGATCGTCGCTGCGAACTATAGCGGCGATGTGGCGGTATGGACCCAGGATCGCCTGACAATCCGCGGTATCGGTGGGCGTCCGGTGGTCTCGGCTGCGGGCCGGAGTGCCGAGGGCAAGGGAATCTGGGTCATTCGCGGCACCGACGTTCTCGTCGAGAACATCGTCTTTCGAGGCGCACGTGTGCCCGATCGTAACGGGTCAGGCATCCGTCACGAGCTCGGGCGGCTGACCGTACGTAACTGTCTCTTCGAAGACAACGAGATGGGCATCCTGACGGCCAATCGGGGTTCCCTGGTCCTGATCGTCGAGAATTCGGAATTCGCCCATGGTGTTCTGGTTAGGCCACATCTGAGTCACCTACTGTACGCGGGGAGGATTGCGCGGCTGGAGGTGCGGGGCAGCTATTTTCACCACGGCCTGGTGGGGCACTTGCTGAAGAGTCGTGCCCGGGTCAGTCTGATCGAATACAGCCGCCTGACCGATGAGAAGGATGGACGGGCCAGTTACGAGATGGACTTCCCAAATGGTGGAGAGGTGATCCTGGTCGGCAATCTGGTGCAGCAGTCGGCACGCACGGAAAACGAACGAATGATCTCGTTCGGTGCCGAGGGGTTGATCTATGGGCGGAATGCGATCTTTCTGTCCAGCAATACCTTGATGGATGATCTGCCGGATGGTGGCGAGTTTCTATCCATCTGGTCGCCGGGGCGGGTGTCCGTGAAGGCTTTCAACAACCTGCTCGTGAGCGCCTGTTCGGGCTTGTCCTGTGTAGAGGGTCGGATCCGCCAAGGCGCGCACAAAATGCACGATCGACAGTTGCCTTGGCGCGGAAACATTTTTCCGTGGACCTCGGGCAACCGGCATGTCTATGGAGTCGACACAGGCTCAAGCCTGATGGAGGGAGCGTACCGCCCTAAGCCCGACGGTAATTTCAGCAGCCTCGATCCAGGTCGCGCCGGCGATATCCCTCTCGTCCCCAGGCGCGAGTATCAGCACCCTGCCCATAGCCGGGCACTGCCGGCAAGCTTGTCGACAGTGCCCGGTGCATTCCAGCCCTAGGCGTCGCTCGTCTTGCGCCTGTCCTGGCGGCACTCCTGCAGTACCTCTACGGAGCCGTCGTCGCGGGCGACCTCCAGGCGCACAGCAAAGCCCCACAGGCGGGCGACGTGCTTCAGCACTTCGTCCGCGTCGTTGCTGAGTGGGCGACGCTGATAGGCCTGGTGGCGCAGGGTCAGGGAACGGTCGCCGCGCAGGTCCACGTTCCAGACCTGAAGGTTGGGTTCCCGGCTACCCAGGTTGTAGTTGTCGGAGAGGATTTCCCTGACCCGGCGGTAACCTTCCTCGTCGTGGATCGCCGATACCTTGAGCTTGGCCTCCTTGTCGTCATCCAGGATGGCGAACAGGCGGAAGTCGCGCATGACCTTGGGCGACAGGAACTGGGCGACGAAGCTCTCGTCCTTGAAGTTGCGCATCGCGAAGTCGAAGGTCTCGCGCCAGTCGCTGCCTGCTATGTCGGGGAACCAGTAGCGATCTTCGTCGGTGGGGTTCTCGCAGATCCGGCGGATGTCCTGCCACATGGCGAAGCCCAGGGCGTAGGGGTTGAGGCCGTGGTACCAGGGTTCGCTGTAGCTGGGCTGATAGACGACGTTGGTGTGGGAGTGGAGGAACTCCAGCATGAAGTTGTCCGCCAGCAGCCCTTCGTCGTACAGGGTGTTAATGAGTGTGTAGTGCCAGTAGGTGGCCCAGCCTTCGTTCATGACCTGGGTCTGGCGCTGCGGGAAGAAGTACTGGCCAACCTTGCGGACGATACGGACGACCTCCCTTTGCCATGGTTCGAGCAGCGGGGCGTTCTTCTCTATGAAATAGAGCAGGTTTTCCTGGGGCTCCGAAGGAAAGCGCTTTTCCTCGACGGCTTGGGCCTTGACGTGGGGTGTCGGCAGGGTGCGCCACAGATCGTTGACCTGGCTCTGCAGGTACTCCGCGCGCTCCCGCTGACGGGTCAGTTCCTTGTTGAGGGACAGCTTCTCCGGGCGTTTGTAGCGGTCGACGCCAACGTTCATCAGGGCGTGGCAGGAGTCGAGCAGCAGTTCGACTTCTTCCTCGCCATAACGCTCCTCGCATTCGGTGAGGTAGTTACGGGCGAAGATCAGGTAGTCGATGATCGCGTCGGCGTTGGTCCACTGCTTGAACAGGTAGTTGCCCTTGAAGAAGCTGTTGTGGCCGTAGGCTGCATGGGCGATCACCAGTGCCTGCATCGTCATGGTGTTCTCTTCCATGAGATAGGCGATACAGGGGTTGGAATTGATGACGATCTCGTAGGCGAGCCCCATTTGCCCGCGCCGGTAGCTTTTCTCCGTCTGCAGGAAGCTCTTGCCGAAGGACCAGTGATGGTAATTGACCGGCATGCCTACCGACGAGTAGGCATCCATCATCTGTTCGGAGGTGATCAGCTCTATCTGGTTGGGGTAGGTGTCCAGCCCGTAATTCTTGGCCACACGATCGATCTCGGCGTGATAGGCCTCGATCAGCTCGAAGGTCCATTCGCCGGGGGCGGGCAGGGGCTGCTTCCGTTTCTGTCTTTTCGTGCTCATGCCAGCTTCTTCTTGAACAATTCACGAAACACCGGATAGATGTCCGGCAGGCCCTCGATGTGCTGCATGGCGAAGTTGGCATGGGCGCCGACCAGCTTTTCGTATTCCCGCCACAGGTTCTGCGGCTCGCCCGGTGTGATCTCGATATAGGCGAAGTACTGCACGAAGGGCAGGATGGTGTCGGCGAGCAGTTCGCGGCAGTGCGGCGAATCGTTTTCCCAGTTGTCGCCGTCCGACGCCTGGGCGCCGTATACGTTCCAGGCGCCATTGAGATAGCGCGAGTGGAGGATGTCCTTCATCATTTCGAGCGCGCTCGAGACGACGGTGCCACCGGATTCCCGCGAGTGGAAGAAGTCCTCCTCGTTCACTTCCTTGGCGATCGTGTGATGGCGGATGAACACCACCTCGATGTGCTCGTAGGTGCGCGTCAGGAACAGGTAGAGGAGCATGAAGAAGCGCTTGGCCGTCGCCTTCTTGTCCTCGTCCATCGAGCCCGACACGTCCATGATGCAGAACATCACGGCCTGGGTGGTCGGCTTGGGCACCTTGATCCGGTTGTTGTAGCGCAGGTCGAAGGTGTCGATGAAGGGGATCGCCTCGATCTTGGCGCGCAGGATTCCGATTTCGTCCTTGAGCTGGAGAACGTCCGGATCGTCTTCGCTGCGGGTTTGGAGCAGCTCGTCCAGCTGCTTCTGCAGTTCCCGCAACTGGCCGCGGTAGGGTGACGAAAGCGCCAGCCGGCGTCCGAGCGCACCACGCAGGGAGCGGACGACGTTGATGTTGGCCGGCGTGCCGTCGTTGGTGAAGCCAGCGCGCTGGCTCTTGTACTCGTGGATGCGGGCGAGCTGGGTCTTGACGAGGTTGGGTAAGGCCAGGTCGTCGAAGAACACATCGAGGAATTCTTCGCGGGACAGGTTGAAGACGAAATCGTCCTCACCTTCACCGTCCTTGCTGGCCTTGCCCTTGCCGGTTCCACCTCCGCCGCCGCCTTGCGGTCGATTGATCTGGTCGCCCGACGAGAACTGGTCGTTGCCGGTGAAGATGTTCTCCCAGATGCCGCCGCGGCCATGGTGAAATTGTGGCTCCGACAGGTCCTTTGACGGAATGGTGACACTCTCGCCGTTGTCCAGATCCTTGATGGAGCGACCGGATATGGCGTCGGCCACGGCTTCGCGGATCTGGTTCTTGAAGCGGCGCATGAATCGCTGCCGGTTTACAGCACTTTTGTTCTTGCTGTCGAACCGGCGGTCGATGATACGAACCATTCGAGCCTCCCGAATTGTTGGCGTTCACCGCCAGCTGCCCTGCTGGGCAGCTGGCGAGCGGACGATCAAGACGACTTGCGCACGCGCAAATACCATTCGCACAGCAAGCGTACCTGCTTCTCGGTGTAGCCCTTTTCGATCATGCGATTGACGAAGTTCTGGTGCTTCTTCTGCTCGTCGCCGCTGGCTTTGGCATTGAAGCTGATGACCGGCAGCAGATCTTCGGTATTGGAGAACATCTTCTTCTCGATGACGGCCCGCAGCTTTTCGTAGCTGGTCCAGCTCGGGTTCTTGCCGCTGTTTTTGGCGCGCGCACGCAGCACGAAGTTGACCACCTCGTTGCGGAAGTCTTTCGGGTTGCTGATGCCGGCCGGCTTTTCTATCTTCTCGAGCTCGTCGTTGAGCGCGTTGCGGTCGAGGATCTCGCCGGTGTTCTGGTCACGGTATTCCTGATCCTGAATCCAGAAGTCGGCGTAGGTGACGTAGCGGTCGAAGATGTTCTGCCCGTACTCGCTGTAGCTCTCGAGATAGGCGGTCTGGATCTCTTTGCCGATGAATTCGGCGTAGCGCGGGGCAAGGAATTCCTTGATGAAGGCCAGATAGCGGGATTCGTTCTCCGGCGGGAACTGTTCCTGGGCGATCTGCTGTTCCAGCACGTACATCAGGTGTACCGGATTGGCCGCCACTTCCCGGTGGTCGAAGTTGAAGACCTTGGACAGCACCTTGAAGGCGAAGCGGGTAGACAGGCCGTTCATGCCTTCGTCCACGCCCGCATAGTCGCGGTATTCCTGGTAGCTCTTGGCCTTCGGATCGGTGTCCTTCAGGTTTTCGCCGTCGTAGACGCGCATCTTGGAAAAGATGCTCGAGTTCTCCGGTTCCTTGAGGCGCGACAGCACCGCGAACTGGGCCATCATCTTGAGGGTGTCCGGTGCGCACGGGGCGTGGGACAGGGAGCTGTGGGTCAGCAGCTTGTCGTAGATGCGGATCTCGTCGGACGTCCGCAGGCAGTACGGCACCTTCACGGTATAGATGCGGTCGAGGAAGGCTTCGTTGTTGCGGTTGTTGCGGAAGGCCATCCACTCGGACTCGTTGGAGTGGGCCATCACGATGCCGTCGAAGGGGATTGCGCCGAAGCCTTCGGTACCCTTGTAGTTGCCTTCCTGAGTAGCCGTGAGCAGGGGATGCAGCACCTTGATCGGCGCCTTGAACATTTCCACGAACTCGAGCAACCCGCGGTTGGCCAGGCACAGGCCGCCGGAGTAGGAGTAGGCGTCCGGGTCATCCTGGGAATACTGCTCGAGCTTGCGGATGTCGATCTTGCCGACAAGGGAGGAGATGTCCTGGTTGTTCTCGTCGCCCGGCTCGGTCTTGGCGACGGCGATCTGGCGCAGCACCGACGGGCGCAGCTTCACGACGCGGAACTTGGTGATGTCGCCATTGAACTCATGCAGGCGCTTGACCGCCCACGGGCTCATGATCGTATTGAGGTAGCGGCGCGGAATCCCGTAGTCGTCTTCCAGTATCGCTCCATCCTCGACCGAGCTGAACAGGCCCAGCGGTGATTCATGCACCGGCGAACCCTTGATGGCATAGAACGGGATCTTCTCCACCAGGCTCTTCAGCTTTTCGGCCAGGGAGCTCTTGCCGCCGCCCACCGGGCCCAGCAGGTAGAGGATCTGTTTCTTTTCCTCCAGCCCCTGCGCCGCATGTCGGAAATACGACACGATGTTCTCGATCGACTCTTCCATCCCGTAGAAGTCACGGAAGGCTGGATAGATCTTGATCATCTTGTTGGAAAAGATGCGCGACAGGCGCGGATCGAGTCGGGTGTCCACGAGCTCCGGTTGGCCGATCGCCTGCAGCATGCGTTCGGCGGACGTGGCGTAGGCCATGGGATCGGATTTGCACAGCTCCAGGTATTCCTGGATCGACATTTCCTCTTCCTTGGCGGACTCGAAGCGGGCCTGGAAGCTGGTAAAGATACTCATCTAAGGTCTCCTGGGGCACAGACCCGGACCGGGGCGCCGGGGTCGCCATGTATGTACGGGACATACGGTTGATGACGCAGATACTTGAGCACCTCGTGAAGCTTGTCGCATTTGCCGTGGAGGCTGACGGACACGGCCATTTCATTCCATGTGATAGCAGAAAGATAAATGGAGTTCCGTATTGCGTGGGGCAGTTTTTCACATCTGTCGCCCTAAAGCCAAGCGCTGGCGCGGGGGCTGCGGATGGAGCAAAGGCCTGTGTTAGACTAAAGGTTTTTCCGACGACTCCGTCCGACGGGATGAAATAGACGGCACAGGTTTTGCTACGTGTTGTCTGTCCTGTTTGCGGAGCGTTTTTGTCAAGAACGATCAGGGAATTTCTTTTCATGAGCAACCAGGTTACCGTGAGCGCGCTCGAGCGCCGTATCGACATGTCCGTGCCGCTGTCCGAAATCGACAAGGATGTCGAGGCGCGTCTGAAGCAGATGGCTCGTACCGTCAAGATGCCGGGCTTCCGTCCGGGCAAGGTGCCGTACCGTCTGGTCGCCCAGTCCTACGGCCCGCAGGCCCGCTCCGAGGCCATCGGCGCTGCCGTCGAAAAAGCCCTCGGTGAACAGATCCGCGCCCAGAGCCTGCGCGTCGCCGGCTACCCCAGCATCGAGCCGAAGGAAAGCACTGCTACCGACGTGCTGGAATTCAGCGCTGTCTTCGAGGTCTACCCGGAAGTCGTGATCGGCGACGTGAGCGCCCAGGAAGTCGAGCGCCCCCAGCTGACCGTTGGTGACGCCGAAGTGGACAAGACCCTGGACGTGCTGCGCAAGCAACGCACCAATTTTGTGCCCGCCGAGCGTGCCGCCCAGGACGGCGACCGCGTGACGGTGGACTTCACCGGCCGCAAGGATGGTGTCGAGTTCGACGGCGGCAAGGCAACCGACTTCCCGTTCGTGATCGGCGGCGGCCAGATGCTGAAGGACTTCGAAACCGCGGTGCTGGGCCTGAACACCGGCGAGAGCAAGACTTTCGACATGACCTTCCCGGCTGACTATCACGCTGCCCACCTGGCTGGCCAGACCGTGCAGTTCGAAGTCGTCCTGAAGAAGGTCGAAGAGCCCAAGCTGCCCGAGATCGATGCGGAGTTCGCCCAGTCCCTGGGCGTCGCCGACGGCGATGTAACCAAGATGCGCGAAGAAGTGAAGGCCAACCTGGAGCGCGAAGTGAAGCGCCGCGTGCAGGCCAAGCTGAAAGAGCGTGTGATGAACGTGCTGATCGAGACCCATCCGATCGAAGTGCCGAAGGCGCTGGTCGAGCAGGAGTCCCATCAGCTGGCCGAGAACGCCAAGAAGGACTTCGAAGCCCGCGGCATGAAGACCAAGGACCTGCCGATCGAGCCCGCCTGGTTTGCCGAGCAGGCCGTGCGTCGCGTCAAGCTGGGCCTGATCATGTCCGAGCTGGTCAAGAGCAAGGACCTGCTGGCCAAGCCCGAGCAGATCCGTGCCGTGATCGAAGATTTTGCAGCAAGCTACGAAGACCCGACTGAGGTCGTGAGCTGGTACTACTCGCAGCCCCAGCGCCTGGCCCAGGCCGAAGCGCTGGTGATCGAGGACAATGTGGTCGAGTGGGTCGTCAGCAACGCCAAGACGACCGATGTCGCCACTTCTTTTGACGACTTGATGGGTAATGCGGCTTAATTCCGCGGAAGGCAACGGCAAATGAATCCCTTTACACCCCCGAATTCCCGTACTGACTGGGACCCGGTCGGCCTCGGCCTGATCCCGATGGTTGTCGAACAGAGCGGCCGCGGTGAGCGCTCGTACGACATCTACTCGCGTCTTCTCAAGGAGCGGGTGGTGTTCTTGGTTGGTCCGGTCAATGATGTAACGGCCAACCTGATCGTTGCCCAGTTGTTGTTCCTTGAGTCGGAGAACCCGGACAAGGATATCTTCTTCTACATCAACTCCCCCGGCGGTTCGGTCACCGCAGGGATGGCGATTTACGACACCATGCAGTTCATCAAGCCCAATGTCAGCACGCTGTGCATCGGGCAGGCGGCGAGCATGGGCGCCTTCCTGCTGGCGGCCGGCGAAAAGGGCAAGCGTTTCTCGCTGCCCAACTCGCGGATCATGATTCACCAGCCGCTGGGTGGTTTCCAGGGCCAGGCCTCGGACATCGAGATCCATGCCCGCGAAATCCTGTCCCTGCGGGCCAAGCTCAACGACATGCTGGCCAAGCACACCGGCCAGGCTGTCGAGCAGATTGAACGCGATACCGACCGGGACAACTTCATGTCTTCGGAAGAAGCCGTCCGCTACGGTCTGGTGGACAAGGTCCTGACCAGCCGCAACGACGTGGTTTGATGGTCTTCTAGCTTCAAGTACAGAGAGAAAGGGCAGTAATGGCGGACAAGAAAACAAGCGGTGAAAAGCTCTTGTATTGCTCGTTCTGCGGCAAGAGCCAACACGAGGTCCGCAAGCTGATCGCGGGTCCGTCCGTGTTCATCTGCGATGAGTGCATCGAGCTCTGCAACGACATCATTCGCGATGAGATTACTGCAGACACCGGCGGTGCCAAGGGTGTCAAGGGCGAGCTGCCTTCTCCGAAGGAGATCAGCGCGATCCTCGACCAGTATGTGATCGGCCAGTCTTCGGCAAAGCGCATCCTCTCGGTGGCGGTTTACAACCACTACAAGCGGCTGCGTCACCTGTCGAAGACCCACGATGAGGTCGAGCTGTCGAAGAGCAACATCCTGCTGGTCGGCCCGACGGGTTCAGGCAAGACGCTGCTCGCCCAGACCCTGGCACGCCTTCTCAATGTGCCCTTCGTGATGGCGGATGCGACGACTCTTACCGAGGCAGGCTATGTCGGTGAGGACGTCGAGAACATCATCCAGAAGCTGCTGCAGAAGTGCGATTACGAGGTGGACAAGGCCCAGCAGGGCATCGTCTACATCGACGAGATCGACAAGATCTCCCGCAAGTCCGACAACCCGTCGATCACCCGCGATGTGTCCGGCGAGGGCGTGCAGCAGGCCCTGCTGAAGCTCATCGAAGGCACCATCGCGTCGGTTCCGCCGCAGGGCGGTCGCAAGCACCCGAACCAGGATTTCGTGCAGGTGGACACCACCAACATCCTGTTCGTCTGTGGCGGCGCCTTCGACGGCCTCGACAAGGTGATCCGCAACCGTACCGAGAAGGTCGGCATCGGTTTCGGCGCGGAAGTGAAGAGCAGCGAGAACAAGGATCTGTCCGAGTCCCTGCGTGAAGTGGAACCCGGCGATCTGATCAAGTTCGGTCTCATCCCCGAACTGATCGGTCGTCTGCCGGTGGTCGCGACGCTGCAGGAACTGGACGAAGATGCGCTGATCCAGATCCTTATCGAACCGAAGAACGCGCTGATCAAGCAGTATCAGAAACTCTTCTCGATGGAAGGCGTCGAACTCGAAGTGCGTCCGGCTGCCCTGCAGGCGATTGCCCGCAAGGCGCTGAAGCGCAAGACGGGTGCCCGCGGCCTGCGCTCGATTCTCGAAGCCACGCTGCTGGACACGATGTACGAACTGCCTTCCATGGAAAATGTTTCCAAGGTCGTGATCGACGAAGGCATGATCGATGGCAGCGCCAAACCGATCCTGATCTACGCCGATCAACCCAAGGTCTCCGGCTCCAACTGACATCAAGCAGAAGTTTTTCGCAGGACTGCTTGAATTGATGTCGCTAGGGCCCCATATGGGGCCTTAGTGCCTTTAAAGGAATAATCATGTCGAGCACGCTTGACCTCCCCGAAGAACAGATCGAACTCCCGCTGCTGCCGCTGCGCGACGTAGTGGTGTTTCCCCACATGGTGATCCCGCTGTTCGTGGGGCGCCCCAAATCCATCAAGGCGCTCGAGAACGCCATGGAGGCCGGCAAGAGCATCCTGCTGGTGGCTCAGAAGTCCGCTGCGAAGGACGAGCCGTCGGCGGAAGACCTCTACGATCTCGGTTGTATCGCCAACATCCTGCAGATGCTCAAGCTGCCCGATGGCACCGTGAAGGTGCTGGTGGAAGGTGTGCAGCGTGCCCGCGTGGTGTCCGTCGAAGACCTGCGCACCCTGTTCGTCGCCAAGGCCCAGCCGATGCCGCTGGCCGATGTGCCGAACAACGAGGTCGAGGCCATGCGCCGGGCCATCATCAGCCAGTTCGACCAGTACGTTAAGCTCAACAAGAAGATTCCGCCGGAAATCCTCAGCTCCCTGTCGGGTATCGAGGAGCCGGGTCGGCTCGCCGACACCATTGCCGCGCATCTGCCGCTGAAGCTCGAGCAGAAGCAGGAAATCCTCGAGATGTTCGATGCCGGTCAGCGTCTCGAACGTCTCCTCAACCAGCTCGAGACCGAGCTGGACATCCTTCAGGTCGAAAAGCGCATCCGTGGCCGCGTCAAGCGCCAGATGGAGAAGAGCCAGCGCGAGTACTACCTCAACGAGCAGGTCAAGGCCATCCAGAAGGAGCTCGGCGAGGGCGAGGACGGCGCCGATCTCGAGGAGATGGAGAAGAAGATCAAGGCTTCCGGCATGACCAAGGAAGCCACTGCCAAGGCCCAGGCCGAGCTCAAGAAGCTGCGCCTGATGTCGCCGATGTCGGCCGAGGCGACCGTGGTCCGCAACTACATCGAGACCCTGGTCGGCTTGCCGTGGAAGAAGAAGTCGCGCATCAGCAAGGATCTGGCCGAGGCCGAGAAGGTCCTGGACACAGAGCACTACGGCCTCGAGAAGGTCAAGGAACGCATCCTTGAGTATCTTGCCGTGCAACAGCGTGTGGACAAGCTGAAGGCGCCGATCCTGTGCCTCGTCGGCCCCCCGGGCGTCGGCAAGACCTCCCTTGGCCAGTCGGTGGCCCGTGCGACCAACCGCAAGTTCGTGCGCATGAGCCTCGGCGGCGTCCGTGACGAGGCCGAGATCCGCGGTCACCGTCGGACCTACATCGGCTCCATGCCGGGCAAGATCCTGCAGAACATGTCCAAGGTTGCGGTGCGCAACCCGCTGTTCCTGCTCGACGAAGTGGACAAGATGGGCCAGGATTTCCGTGGCGATCCGTCCTCGGCGTTGCTGGAGGTGCTCGATCCGGAACAGAACTCGACCTTCGTCGACCACTACATCGAAGTGGAATACGACCTGTCGGACGTGATGTTCGTGGCTACCGCCAACACCCTCAACATCCCGGCGCCGCTGCTCGACCGGATGGAGGTGATCCGCCTGTCCGGCTACACCGAGGACGAGAAGGTGAACATCGCCCAGCGCTACCTGGTTCCGAAGCAGATGAAGAACAACGGGATCAAGCGCGAGGAGCTGTCGGTCACCGAAGATGCGATCCGCGACATCGTCCGCTTCTACACCCGCGAGGCGGGTGTGCGTGGTCTCGAGCGCGAAGTGTCCAAGGTCTGCCGCAAGGTGGTGAAGGCGCTGGTGCTCGGCAAGCGCAAGGCCAAGGTGGTCGTCAATGCAAAGACCCTCGACAAGTACCTGGGCGTGCGCAAGTACTCCTACGGCGTTGCCGAAAAGGAAAACCAGATTGGCCAGGTTACCGGCCTCGCCTGGACCGAAGTGGGTGGCGAACTGCTGACCGTTGAAGCGGTGGCACTGCCGGGCAAGGGCAAGATCATGACCACCGGCAAGCTCGGCGAGGTCATGCAGGAGTCCATCCAGGCGGCCCTGTCGGTGGTGCGTCGGCGCTCCAAGTCCCTGGGCATCCAGGAGGATTTCTACCAGAAGTCCGACATCCACATTCACCTGCCGGAAGGTGCGATTCCCAAGGACGGTCCGTCGGCCGGCATCGCAATCAGCACCGGCCTGGTGTCCGTGTTGACCGGTATTCCGGTGCGCTGCGATGTGGCGATGACTGGCGAAATCACCCTGCGTGGTGAAGTGCTGCCTATCGGTGGCCTGAAGGAGAAGTTGCTGGCTGCTGTCCGTGGTGGTATCCGTACCGCGCTGATCCCCGAGGAGAACGTCAAGGATCTGACCGACATCCCGGACAACGTCAAGAACGAGCTGGAAATCATCCCGGTCAAGTGGATCGACCAGGTGCTCGAGCATGCGCTGGAGCGCAAGCCCGAGCCGCTGCCGGAAGTGCCGGCGGCCGAGGTGGCCGTTGCCGCTCCGGCGGAAACCCCGGACAACGGTGGGGTGGTGAAGCACTGATCGGCGTGTCTGTCGCCTGCATTAACTCGTCGGGTTGATGCAGGACTTCAGGTGAATAAAAAGGCCCCAAGCGGCTTGCCGTCGCTTGAGGCCTTTTTGTTTTCTGCAGTTCCTCAGCTTTCCAGGCCCCGTGCCAGCCGCCACTGCTTGACCAGCGCGTAGATGGCCGGAATCACGGCGAGGGTCAGAATGGTTGAGGAGATCATCCCGCCGACCATCGGCGCGGCGATGCGGCTCATCACCTCCGAGCCGGTGCCGGTGCTCCACATGATCGGCAGCAGGCCGGCCATGATTGCGACGACCGTCATCATCTTCGGGCGCACGCGTTCGACGGCGCCTTCCATCACCGCTTCGTACAGGTCGCCGACATGGGGCGTCCGGCCTTCCGCGCGGCATTTGGCCTTCACGGCCTCCCACGCATGGTCCAGGTAGATCAGCATCACCACGCCGGTCTCCGCCGCCACGCCGGCCAGCGCGATGAAGCCGACCGCCACCGCGACGGACAGGTTGTAGCCGAGCAGCCACATCAGCCATACGCCGCCGACCAGTGCAAAGGGCACCGACAGCATGACGATCAGGGTTTCGGTGATGCGCCGGAAGTTGAGATAGAGCAGCACGAAGATGGTCAGCAACGTGATCGGGATGACGATCTTCATCTTCTCGATGGCCCGCTCCATGTACTCAAACTGGCCACTCCAGCTCACGTAGTAGCCTGGCGGAAACTTGACCTGGTCGGCGACGGCCTTCTTCGCGTCGGCCACATAACCGCCGATGTCCCGGTCACGGATGTCCACATAGATGTAGGCGGACAGCAGCGCATTCTCGGTGCGGATGCCCGGCGTCCCCTTGGCGATGCCGACGCGGGCAACTTGGCCCAGCGGCACCATCGCGCCGCCCATCGTGGGCACCAAAACCTGGCTGGCGATCTGCTGGGGATCGGAGCGGAGCTCGCGGGGGTAGCGTACCGTCACGCCAAAGCGCTCGCGGCCCTCGACGGTGGTGGTGACCATCTCGCCACCAAGCGCACTGGCGATGACGTCCTGCAGGTCACCGACGGCGAGGCCGTAGCGAGCCAGTTGTTCCCGGTCCGGTTCGATGTCCAGGTAGAAGCCACCAGTGATGCGCTCGGCAAAGGCGCTCGTGGTGCCGGGCACGGTCTTCACGACAGCTTCGATCTGCTTGGCGAGCGTCTCCATCTCGTCCAGGTCCTTGCCGAAGACCTTGATGCCGATCGGCGTGCGGATGCCGGTGGACAGCATGTCGGTACGGGCTTTGATCGGCATCGTCCATGCGTTGGCAACGCCCGGAAACTGCAGGGCCTTGTCGAGTTCGGCGATCAGCGTGTCGGTGGTCATGCCTGGCCGCCATTCGGATTGGGGCTTGAGGTTGATTACGGTCTCGAACATCTCCGGCGGCGCCGGGTCGGTGGCGGTGTTGGCGCGGCCAGCCTTGCCGAACACCGACTCGACTTCGGGGAAGCTCTTGATGATCTTGTCCTGGGTCTGCATCAACTCGGCGGCCTTGGTCATCGACATGCCGGGCAGGGACGTGGGCATGTAGAGGAGGGTGCCCTCATTCAGCGTAGGCATGAACTCCGAGCCCAGGCGGGACGCCGGATAGACCGACACGACAAGGGTGAGCACGGCCAGCGCGATGGTCAGCTTCTTCCAGCGCATCACGGCGGCGATGATCGGTCGGTACAGCCAGATCAGCGTCCGGTTCACCGGGTTCTTCGCCTCCGGCATGATCTTGCCGCGGATGAACAGCAGCATCAGTACCGGCACGAGCGTCACCGACAGCAGTGCTGCAGCCGCCATCGAGAAGGTCTTGGTATAGGCCAGCGGCGAGAACAGGCGGCCTTCCTGGCCTTCCAGCGTGAACACCGGCAGGAAGGAGACGGTGATGATCAGTAGCGAGAAGAACAACGCCGGGCCGACCTCCTTGCAGGCAGCCAGCATGGCCTCGAAACGTTCGGCGGCGGTGTGCCCTTCCGGCAGACGCTCCAGGTGCTTGTGGGCGTTTTCGATCATCACGATGGCGGCATCGATCATCGCGCCGATCGCAATGGCGATGCCGCCGAGGCTCATCAGGTTCGAGTTCATGCCCAGCAGGCGCATAGCGATGAAGGCCATCAGCACGCCCACCGGCAGCATCAGGATCGCTACCAGGGCACTGCGCACGTGGAGCAGGAAGACCACGCACACCAGCGCCACGATGAGCGATTCCTCGATCAGCGTGCTCTTGAGGGTCTCGATGGCCCGGTGGATCAGCTCGGAGCGGTCGTATACGGTCTGTACCGACACGCCTTCCGGCAGGCCGGGGCCAATCTCGGCGATCTTGTCCTTCAGGTTGTGGATGACCTCCAGCGCGTTCTGGCCGTAGCGGGCCATCGCGATGCCGGCTACCACTTCGCCGTCGCCGTTCAGCTCGGTGAGGCCGCGGCGTTCGTCCGGGGCGAGTTCGACGCGGGCGATGTCGCGGACCAGCACTGGCGTGCCTCCCTCGGCCTTGACGACCAGCGCGCCGATGTCGTCCTTGCCGCGCAGGTAGCCCTTGCCGCGCACCATGTACTCGGTCTCGGCCATTTCCACCACGCGACCGCCCACGTCCCGGTTGGAGTCGCGGATCACCTGGGCCACCTTCATCAGCGGAATGCCGTAGGCGCGCAGCTTCACCGGATCGACGGTGACTTGGTAGGTCTGCACGAAACCGCCGATGGAGGCCACCTCGGCAACGCCGTGGGCCTTGGCCAGCTGGTAGCGCAGATACCAGTCCTGGATCGTGCGCAGTTCGGCGAGGGTCTTCTCCTTGGCGATCAGCGCGTATTGATAGACCCAGCCGACGCCGGTGGCGTCCGGCCCGATCTGCGGCTGAATGGTTGTTCCCCCCGGGCCCTTGGGCATGCGCCCGGCAGCGAAGTTGAGGTACTCGAGGACCCGCGAGCGGGCCCAGTAGATGTCGGTGCCGTCCTCGAAGATCACATAGACGAAGGAGGCGCCGAAGAAGGAGAAGCCGCGTACAACCTTCGATTTGGGCACCGACAGCATGGCCGTGGTGAGCGGGTAGGTGACCTGGTCCTCGACCACCTGCGGCGCCTGGCCGGGGTATTCGGTGTAGACGATGACCTGTACGTCGGAGAGGTCAGGCAGGGCGTCGATGGGCGTGCGCAGCACCGCGAAGACGCCGGCGAGGACGATGAACAGCGTGGCGAGCAGGATCAGGAAGCGATTGCGCCCCGACCAGTCGATGAGCTTGGCGAGCATGGGGAGCGTCCTGTCAGTGTCCGGCGTGGACCTTGGCTGGGGGTGCGGTACCAACCGGCTTGACCGCCGTGATAACCCATTCCCCCGGCTGGCGTTCGACGAACTCGAAGCTGATCCGAGCACCGGGCTTGAGGGTTTGCTGCAGGGCCGGATTGGCCAGCTTGAAGTCCATGGTCATCGCCGGCCACTTGAGGCTGGGCACCGGATCATGACTGAGGGTGACGGTGTTCTCCTTGGGGTCGAGACCCTCCACCGTGCCTTCCGTGCGATGGCCGACGGAGGCGGGGGCAGCAGCAGGCTTGGCGCCGTGGTCGGCATGGCCGAAGCCGTCCAGCGCAGCCTTCAGGTTGCTCTCCGCGTCGATCAGGAAATTGGCGGCAACGACGACCTGCTCGCCGGCTTTGATGCCTTGCAGTACCTCGATGTGGTTTTCACTGCGGTTGCCCAGCCTCACGTCTCGCGGCTCGAAACGGCCTTCGCCGTGGGCGACGAGGACGATCTGGCGCGTGCCGCTGTCGATGACTGCCGAGTTCGGCACGGTCACGACCTGCTGCCGGCCGCCGACCGGCAGCTCCAGCTGCGCAAACATCGCGGGCTTCAGCAGCAGGCCGGGATTGGCCAGCTCCACACGGACGGGCACGGTCCGCGTCTCGGCGTTGAGGGTTGGATAGACATAGCTCACCTTGCCCTCGAAGACGCTGTCCGGATAGGCGTTGATGCGTACCTTGGCCGGGCTGCCGCTGCGGATCAGCCCGATGTCCTGCTCGAACACGTCGGCGACCACCCATACGGACGACAGGTCGACGACCTGATACAGGGCTTCGCCCGGCATGAAGCGCATGCCTTGCAGGGCCTTCTTCTCGGTGACGATGCCGGCCACCGGCGAGCGGAAGGTGAGCGTGCGCTTGGTGGCGCCCGACTTGGCGAGGGCACGGATCTGTTCTTCCGAGATGTCCCAGTTACGCAGGCGCAGCAGGCTCGATTCGGCAAGCTGCCTCATGCCGCTCTGCGCCTCGCTGCCGGCGTCCTTGAGCGCTTCGACGCCCTGGGCGGCGATGGCGTACTCCCGCTGGGCGGACACCAGCTCCGGGCTATAGACCTCGAACAAGGGTTGGCCCTTAGCGACAGGCTGGCCGGTGACATTCACGTGCAGGCGCTCGACGTAGCCTTCGAACTTCGGCGCGATCGCGAAGCTGCGCCGCTCGTCGATTTCCACCCGGCCTGTAGCACGCACCGTGCGGTCGAGGCTGCGCAGTTCGGCGGCTTCGGTGCGCACGCCGAGCTTCTGGACCTTGTCGGTGCTGATCTTTAACGTCCCGGCTGCGGCCGGCTCGTTGTCCGCTTCGCCTTCGTAGACCGGGATGTAGTCCATCCCCATCGGGTCCTTCTTGGGTGTCGGCGACGTATCCGGCAGACCCATCGGGTTGCGGTAATACAGCAGCTTGCGTTCCTTCTTCGCGCCGTCCGTCGGCACCGTTGCGACCGGGCTGCTGGCCTGCTGAGTGCCGGCCGAGGGGCGTTGCCCGAGCCAGTAGCCGCCGCCGGCAGCGAGGGCGACGGCGAGGCCGACGGCAATGCCTGCGCCTGCTTTCATAGGTCTTCTCCGAGAATGCGTTCGATTTCTGCAAGGCGCATCTGTGCTTCGGCCTGGGCCTTGATGCTGCTCTGGCGGGCCTGCTTGATCTGTCGCTGGGCGTCGAGCAATGTGGCGAAATCCACCTTGCCGTTCTCGTAGCCGGCGAGGGCGGCCTTGAAGCTGAGCTCCGCTTGCGGCAACAGGCTGGTGGTAGTCAGTGTCTCGGTCTGGCGGGCCGATTCGAGGCCTGACAGGTTCTCCGCGAGCTCGCCGAGCACCTGATTGGCGGTCGCGTCGCGGCGGGCCCGGGCGGCGGACAGCATGGCCTCCGACTCCCTCTCCTGAGCGCGGCGGGTGCCTTGCTGCAGCGGCAGGTTCAGCTCGACCATCAGCTCCCATTCCCGCACGGCGCCCTGGTACTGAATAGGCGAGACGCCCAGCGTGAAGTCCGGGTAACGGTTCTTGTAGGTGAGTTCGCGGTTCTTTTCGGCAGAGCGGATGCGCGCTTCGTCGGCGAAGATCTGCGGGTTGCGGACGCGCACGCGTTCTTCGAGCGTCGCCGGATCGAGCCTTGCGGTGGCCGGCAACGAGCGCAGGCGTTGGGGCGAAGCCAGTGGCGCTGCGCTGGGGCGGGCCAGCAGTGCATTGAGCCGAGCCTGCAGCTGCCGGTGTTCGTTCTGCAGCGCGATCAGTTCGCTCTTCATGCCGGTCTGCTCGACCTGGGCGCGGATCACGTCCTGCTGGGCGGCCAGACCGCCGGCGTAACGCACCTGGGCGATCTTCTCGAGGCGCACCATCAGGTCGAGGATCTCGCGGGTCAGCTGTTGATTGCGGGAGACGTACTGGAGCTGGGAGTAGGCGGTCTTGATGCGGGCCGAGAGCTCGGCCCAGGTGCCGCTGGCCCGTCCGCTGGCGCCGCGGGCGTCAAGCTCGGCGATCTCGCGCTTGAGATCCCGCTTGCCCAGCCACGGCACGTCCTGCATCACCAGGTAGCGCGTGCTGCCGACTTGGGCCGGCAGCAGGGCCGGATTCTGATCGCCCATGCGGGTGATGTCGCGTAGCTCTGTGCGCAGCTTCGGGTCGGGTAGGGCGCCAGCTGGAATGACGCGTTCGGCCGCAGCGTCGGCTTCGTGGCGCATCGCCGCGTAGTCCGGATTGCGCTCGCGGGCGTAGGCGAGCAAGGACTCCACGTCGGCGCCGATCAGCGCCTCCTGTGCCTGGGCACTCACACCGATGGCACATAACAGCACGGCAAGAAGCCGCTTGGCGCGACATGGCATTCGCGTTCTCATTGTTTGCTCCCGGAACATCCTAGGGGCTAGCCCCGGCGCGCCTCGCAATCAGGCGATGCCGGACCGCACGCTCACTTGCGCTTGAACTCTACGACGGTCATCGCGCCGTTCACCTGATCCGCCGCGAAGAGGATCTGGTCGCCGGCCTTGAACTGGTCGAGCCAGGCTGGATCCTTCACGCGGAACATCATCGTCATCGCCGGCATGCCGTTCGGCAGCGGGCCGTGGGACAGGGTCACGCGTCCGGCTGTCTTGTCCACTTTCTTCACAAGGCCTTCAGTCAGCGTCGCCGGGGCCATGGCGTGTCCACCGTGATGGTGCGCATCGGCCGTTTGAGGCTTTTCATTGGCGGCGAGCGCCGGCATGGTCGTTGCTGCGACAAGGGCTGCCAGAGTCATCGAGAGCATGGTCTTCATGAAATGTCGTTCCTGGGTCAAGGCTTTCGCAGACTGGCTGGCGAAGGAGCCAGTAGGCTGGACAAGCGGTATTCACTGGAAAAGGATGACCCATTGTGACTAGGCAACGCCGACGGGAAGCTGTCTCCGGGATTACTTTTTTGTAATGTTTGGCGCGCCGCACGGCCGGATTTGCTAATCATTGTTGTGCGTCCGGCAAAAGTGGTTTGCCGTCACACTTCTGTTTCAAATCGTCGAGTGGGGTTACAGTGCAGGTATCGGCACGCCGATTCAACCTTTGTGTTTCAAGATCAGTCCCAGAATGAGTGAAATAGCCCCCCAACTGTCGTATGTCGGCTCCTGCGAATTACCCACGCAGTGGGCCAAGTTCCAACTCCACGGCTTTGTCGATGAACGAACCGACAAGGAGCACGTTGCCCTGACTCTGGGCGACATTGCCAACGGCGAGCCGGTGCTGGCCCGCGTCCATTCGGAATGCCTGACCGGCGACGCGCTGTTCAGCCAGCGCTGCGATTGCGGCGCCCAGCTTGAAGAAGCGCTGCGGCGGATCGCCAAGGCGGGCAGGGGCGTGCTCATGTACCTCCGCCAGGAAGGCCGTGGCATCGGCCTGATCAACAAGATTCGTGCTTACCAACTGCAGGATGGTGGCGCGGATACCGTTGAGGCCAACACTGCCCTCGGGTTTCCGGCCGACATGCGCAGCTACGAGTTGTGCAAGCCGATGCTGGCGCATCTGGGGGTCGGTGCCCTGCGCCTGATGACGAACAATCCGCGCAAGGTCGCCGCGCTGACCGATGTCGGCATCGAGGTTGTCGAGCGTGTTCCGCTGGAAGTCGGCAATACCTGCTGGAACCAGCGCTATCTGTCCACCAAGCGCCGCAAGCTGGGGCATCTGCTCACGTCCGAGCGGGCATGAGCGCCGCGTCACCGACCGTGGCCGAGCTTTTTTCCCATTATTGGTCGGCGAAAGAGATTGTGGTCAATCTCATCGTTTTCGCCAACCTGCTCGGGGCGCTGTTGCTCGGCCTGCTGGTGGGTTACGAGCGCAGCTACCATGGCCGGGCTGCAGGGATGCGGACTTACGGGCTGGTTTGCATGGCGTCCTGTGCGCTCACGGTGATCGTCGGCTATCCAGGATCGTGGTACGGCGGGAGTGCCCTGGTGGAGTTGATCGGACATGCGCCACCCGACCCCACGCGGGTCATCCAGGGCATCGTGTCAGGCGTCGGCTTTTTGGGGGCCGGCGTGATCATGAAGGAAGGCCTCAACATCAGCGGCCTGACCACCGCGGCGTCGATCTGGTCGTCGTCGGCAATCGGCGTGTTGGTGGGCATCGGTTTCTATTCGGCGGCAATCCTGCTGACGCTGCTTTCCGCTGCGTTGATGATGTGGGCCTCGCGGCTGGAGCAGTGGCTGCCTTCCCGTCCTGCCGTGGCCATCGTGCTGCGTTTTCGGGCAGGCTTCCATCCGAATGAGGCCGTGCTGTCGTCGATAGCCCGGGCCCGTGGCTATGAGGTGGCAAGAGGTTCAATCCAGATTCATCGCTCCAACGACTGTGAAGAGTGGCGCTATGTGGCGGTTGCTCTCAACAAGGGGGTGGCCGTGTCGGTTGCTGCCCTGTCTGCCGAGTTGCGGCATTTTGACGGGATCGAGGAATTTCACCTCTCCTACGCGCGGAACTGACGGCCGCGGGGCGTTGCAGGCTGCAGTGTCAGCGAGGGGCAAAGATACCTGGGGGTATCTCCAGCAAGTTCCTGGGATGAAGGTCCTCACTCGGTGTCCGATTGGGTGGCGCTTCCGGCACAGCAGCTACGCCCCGAAAACAAAAAAGCCCGCAACCGCGGGCCTTTTCGTGTGTTTCTGATGCTGCTTGATACTGCCTGAACCAGTTGTCTGGTCCCCCCGACAGGAATCGAACCTGTATCTGGCGCTTAGGAGGCGCCCGTTCTATCCATTGAACTACGGAGAGCGAGGGCGGCATTCTAGCTTGGTGTGCGGCGATGCGCCATGCCCATGGGCGTGTATCGACAAATCTCCAGTCCAGAGGTGACACGCCATGCAAACCGGCGGATGAACGCCCTGTTCGCTGAGCGCCGCGGCCCAAGGCAGGGGCCGCTGCCAGGCTCGTTTACGTTTGATGTGCGGACGGAGAGACTCGAACTCTCACGCCAAGGGCGCCAGAACCTAAATCTGGTGCGTCTACCAATTCCGCCACGTCCGCTGAAGGGCTCGCATTGTAAAGGCAGTGCAGCGCCATTGCCAGCCCTTCGATTCTTTCGATGGCTGGTCGCTGTGTTTGTTTTCAAAACACCACACTGTGGGCTACGAGGTAGGGCGATGTTCGTCCGATGAGATGTCAGCCCGGGGGCTTGGGCTTAGAATTCCTTTCGTCCGGATGCGCTGCATGGCGCGCCTGATGGCGTTGGAATAAAAAACCCCCGGCAAGGGGAGCGCCGGGGGTCGAAAAATGCCTTGCTTGCTCAAGGCACCCGCTCAGGGAGGTATAGCGGGAGACGGTTCAGCACCATCTGTTAATTAGTGTAGAGGCCGGTGGAGAAAGTTCCTGCGGCATTTCGTTTCTAGATGTAAGTACTTGAGATCTTTATGAGCCCAGTTCAGTCAGTATTTCCGGGGATCCGGATGCGTCGCATGCGCAAGGATGAGTTTTCCCGCCGGCTCATGCGTGAAAATCGGCTGTCGGCCGACGATTTGATCTATCCGGTTTTTGTTCTAGAAGGGCAGGGCGTCACGCAGCAGGTGGCATCGATGCCCGGCGTGGCGCGTATGTCGCTCGATAATCTCCTGCGCGTCGCCGAAGAGGCTGTTCAGCTTGGAGTACCTGCGCTGGCGCTGTTTCCCGTGATCGAGGATGGCAAGAAGTCCTTGGGTGCCGAGGAGGCCTATAATCCCGATGGGCTGGTGCCCCGTGTCGTCAGTGAGTTGAAGCGCCGGTTCCCGGAACTGGGCGTGATCACCGATGTGGCCCTCGACCCGTATACGGTTCATGGCCAGGATGGGCTCATCGATGCGACTGGTTACGTGCTCAACGACGAGACCCTGGAAGTGCTCGCCCGCCAGGCTTTATGCCACTCCCAGGCCGGTGCCGACGTGGTGGCGCCGTCGGACATGATGGATGGCCGTATCGCCCGAATCCGTGCCGAACTGGACGGAGCGCAGCAGATCTACACGCGCATCCTGGCCTACTCGGCCAAGTATGCCTCGAGTTTCTACGGGCCTTTCCGTGATGCGGTCGGATCGGCTGGTAATCTGGGCAAAGGCAACAAATACACCTACCAGATGGATCCGGCCAATTCCGACGAGGCCATCCGTGAGGTGGCACTCGATATCGCCGAGGGTGCCGACATGTTCATGGTCAAGCCCGGCATGCCTTATCTGGACATCGTGCGGCGCGTGAAGACCGAGTTGCAGGTGCCGACCTACGCCTATCAGGTGAGCGGCGAATACGCGATGCTGAAGGCGGCGGTGGCCAATGGCTGGCTGGACGAGAAGGCTTGCGCGCTGGAGTCCCTGCTGGCGTTCAAGCGCGCCGGCGCTGACGGCATTCTGACCTATTACGCATTGGATGCGGCCCGCTGGCTCAAAGACAGCCAGTGAGCGCCAGGGCCGGAAGGCGTCAGCCCTCCGGCATCAAGGTCCGGGCGCCTTCAAAGCGTTCAGCGAAGTAGCGGCTGTCGAGACGGTCGACCCGGACCTTGCCCTTGCTGCTCGGGGCATGGATGAACTTGCCGTCGCCGAGATAGATCCCCATGTGGGAATAGGCGCGACCGAGGGTGTTGAAGAACACGAGGTCGCCGGGCTGGATCGCTCCCGATGAGATGGGGCGGGTACGCTCGGCGATGCCGGCTGCGTTGTAAGGCAGTTTCCGTCCGCTGACCTGTTCGACGATGTAGCTGACCATTCCGCTACAGTCCAGGCCGGCGGAGGGGTTCTTGCCGCCGAAGCGGTAGCCGGTGTCGAGCAGCCCGAGGGCGTAGAGCACGACCTCCTGGGCGTCGGCCTGCTGCGCAAGGGTGATCCAGTTACGGGCTGCCGGGGACGAGGGGCGCGAGTACGGGGACGATGAATCCGTTGGGCGTTGCGGCGTCTGGCTGCAGCCTGCGAGCACGGCCACTGCGAGGAGCAGGCCGGGGCGCGCCCACTCAGGCGGTGAGGCGAAAGGTAACCGGGCCATGATTGACAAGGGATACATGCATCTCGGCCCCGAACTCGCCGGTTTCCACGCAAGCATGACGGCTGCGGGCCAGGGCCACGACTTCATTGAACAGTTCTTCGGCAACATCCGGCGCGGCAGCCGGGGTGAAGCTTGGGCGGGTGCCCTTGGCCGTGTCGGCTGCCAGCGTGAATTGGGATACGAGCAATAGCCCCCCGGCAGTATCGACGAGAGAGCGGTTCATTCGTCCTTCTTCGTCGGGAAAGACGCGGTAACCCAGCAGACGTTCAACCATGCGGGTGACGTTTGCCAAGGTGTCGGATCTTTCCACCGCAACCAGGGCTAGGAGCCCGGGACCGATGGCACCGACGGAGCGCTCCCCGACCGTCACGCGGGCTTCGAGGACACGTTGGATCAGCGCAATCATTCCAGCAGTTCGATCTGACCGTTTACCGAGACGCTGACCGTGCTGTCGCCGGCTTCGATTGGTGCTGCCACGGCTTCGGCGGCCATCAGGCCGGCGCTACGGGCAAGAGGCATGATGGGTTTCTGCTGGATGCCACCGGTGTTGACCGAGACGTGCTTGATCTTCCATTTCTTGTTGAGGCTGGCTGCGACCAGTTTCGCCCGGGCCTCGAAAGCCGTGAGGGCATCGATGATGGCCTGGTCTTCGATCTTCTTCCAGGTCTCGGCCGAGGGGGCGGCATTCAGCCCGCCGATCACCATGCTCTGCTGGAGCTTGCCGAGCAGTTCGGACAGGGCGGGGGCGTCATTGGCTTCGAGGGCGAGCGTCGAGCGCATCCGCCAGGCCTCGATGTTGCGTACGTTTTTGCCATAGACCGGGTAGGTCATGTTGTTGCCGGTGCGAACCTTTACTGCTGGATAGCTGCGGGCAGTTTGAAGCGCTTGGGCAATGACCGAGTTCACCTTGCGGGCAAGTTCGGCAGGGCTCGCTTCGCTGGATTCGTAATAGACCTGGGCGCGGAACTGGTCATTGGGGGCGGCACGACTTGCCTCTACCGAGATGTCCGCAGTCGGTAGCGCAGGCGCTGCGGTGCCGTCAGCCGCGCGTACCACAGTGCCCGCAAAAAGCAGAGCCAGACTTGTTGAAAATAAAAGGGTTTTGCGCACGGCGATGTTCTTCGGGCCTGATTTAACAGAAAAAAGTTCTGCCTATTTCGCCACAGGTCGGCTCGCTTGGCAAAGTCCATGTGCTTATCTGGCCTGGATGAGGCCGGATAGTGTCGCTGAAAAGCACATGGGCTCGTGTCAATTGCGTGGTAGCGGCTCCACCAGTTGGCGGTAGGCGTGCCAGGTGGCATGCCCCACGATGGGCATCAGCACAACGAGACCGAGGTGGAAGCTGAGAAAGCCCAGAATGGTCAGGCTGACGATCAGGGCGGCCCAGATGAGCAGCGGCAGCGGATTGAGCGCCAGCGCCCGTATGCTGGCAATCATCGAGGTGATCGCATCCTGATTGCGGTCTAGCATCAGCGGAATCGAGACCACGCTGACCGCGAAGACGAGTAGGGCAAAAATGAGGCCGACGCCAAAATAGACCAGCAGGAAGTCGAGGTTCTCGAAGGAGAGCATCTGTCCGAGGAAGCCCGACAGATTGGGTAGCTCCCGTGTGTAGAACATGGCGAAGATGACGAGGGAGGCGCGGGCCCAGATCAGGAAGATGACGGTCAGCACTGCGGCGAAGACGGCCAGGTTGCCGGCATTGCGGCGCCATACCGTCAGCGTTGGTATCAGTGCGCACTGCTCGCCGAGCTCCCGGCGGCGTGAGAGTTCGTACAGCCCCATGGCGAGAAAGGGGGCAAGGAGCAGAAAGCCGGTGGTGAGCGCGGAGGTGTATTGGTAGGCGTGCTCGAACACGAAGGTCAGCAGCAGTCCCATGGCAGTAAAGCAGAAACCATAAAACAGACTGGCGACCGGGCAGGCCTTGAGGTCGCCGAGGCCTCGCGCGATCCACTGGAACGGAGCGCCGATGCCGATGCTGCGCACCGTGGGGAAGGGCAGCGCGGCGGCGGCCTGTTCGTCGTCCGAAGGGGTATTTTGCTGAGCCATGCCTTGTCTCCGTTATGGTTATTGGAACTCAATGGCCTGCAACAAGCGGATCAGTTCATGTCGGGGGTCCGCTTGTTTGGGGGGAATTTGCAAAGGCCCACAGGGCATCCAGGACCTGTCCCGGGGCTTCCGACATCATCGCGTGACCCGCTTCGGGCAGCACGGTCCGGGTGAGCCGGGCTTCACTGCCAAAGGCCTGGACGAGCGGCGTGAGGGCTTTCGGGGGCGTCATCCGGTCCTGCGCAGAACTCAGCAGCAGGCAAGGGCCGCGGACCCTCGATGCCGCTTCGAAGCCCCCGGCGTAGGCGTTGCATGCCGCCATGTCGGCATGTAGCACGCCCGGTGCCTGGCGTTGCATCAGGCGTTCGTTGAGTGCGGTGAGATTGATGCCAGGGATGCTGCTTGCACCTATCTGACTACGCGGCGCGAAGGACCACTGGTTGATCAGCGCATGTGCCTTCTCGCGGTTCGACAGGGTCGAGTCCAGCAAGGCGGGTGCCACCGGCATCGGTACGACGACGCCCACCAGGGCCAGCCGGCTTACCAGTTCAGGTGCCGTGGCCGCTACCTGCAGGGCGATCAGGGCGCCCATGCTGTGGCCGACGACGAGGGGGCGCTCGGCGCCCAGCTTGTGTGCGAGGGCGATGATCCAGTTGGCCAGCTCTTCGATGCTTTCGAGGGCGGGGCCGCTGGAGCGACCGTGGCCTGGCAGATCGGGAGCGATGACATTCCAGCCGTGATGGGCGAAGTAGCGGGACTGCAGTGCCCACACGCTGTGGTCGTGGCCGGCGCCATGGATGAACAGGGCCGTCGGACGGTCGCGCTCCAGGCGCTGGCTGCCGGTATGGCAGAAGGTGATGTGGTCGCTCAGGTGACCGGACAGGTTGATTCTCATGCGGGCTTCCGGGATCAGGTGGCCGCTTTCTGGACGGCGTGCAGCGCGCGGTCCAGATCTTCGATCAGATCCGAAGTGCTTTCCAGGCCGACGGACAGGCGGACCGTGCCCTCGGTGATACCCGCTGCCAGAAGGGCGTTGCGGGACATGCGGAAATGGGTAGTGCTGGCAGGATGGATGGCCAGGGACTTGGCATCACCAACGTTGGCCAGATGGGAAAAGACCCGCAGCGCCTCGATGAAGGAGGCGCCTGCAGCCCGTCCGCCCTTCAGGCTGAAACTGAAGACGCCACCGCAACCCTTCGGCAGCAGTCGCGCGGCGAGTTGGTGATCGGGATGGCTTTCGAGCTCGGGCCAGGCGACGGACTCCACCAGCGGATGCTCGACCAGGTGGCTGACCAGTGCCCGCGCATTGGCCACGTGGCGTTCCATCCGCAGGCCCAGGGTTTCCATCCCTTGCAGGATCTGGAAGGCATTCATCGGCGACAGGCACGCGCCGAAGTCACGCAGGCCCTCGCGTCGGGCACGCAACAGGAAGGCCGCAATGGGGGATTCCTCGGCGAAGTCCATGCCGTGAAAACCCTCATAAGGCTCGGTGAGGGTCGGGAAATGACCGCCTGAGCCTTCCCAGTCGAAGTTGCCGCCATCCACCAGAAGGCCGCCAATCGCCACCCCGTGGCCGCCGAGGAACTTGGTGGCGGAATGCACCACCAGATTGGCGCCGAGGTCGAGCGGGCACTGCAACATGGGTGTGACCAGCGTGGCATCGACGAGCAAGGGGATGCGCGCATCCCGGGCGATCAAGGCGAGTTCGGGGATGTCGAGGACTTCCAGGCCGGGATTACCGATGGCCTCGCCGAACAGCAGGCGGGTTTCCGGGCGGATGGCTGCTCGCCAGCCCTGATGGTCGCCGGGGGCGATGAAGGTGGTTTCGATCCCGAATCTGGGGAGTGTGTAGGCGAGCAGGTTGTGGGAGCCGCCATACAGCGCGCGGGACGCCACGATGTGGCCGCCGCTGCCCATCAACGTGGTGATTGCCAGCAGCAGTGCAGCCTGGCCGCTGGCGCAGGCGATCGCACCGATGCCACCGTCCAGTGCCGCGATGCGCTCTTCCAGCACCGCATTGGTGGGGTTGGAAATGCGCGAATACACATGACCGGCCCGTTCCTGGTTGAACAGCGACGCTGCATGCTCGCTATCCTCGAAAACGTAGCTGGTGGTGAAATGGATCGGGGTGGCCCGGGAGCGATGGACAGGGTCGGGCGTCTGGCCGGCGTGCAGGGCGAGGGTGTCGGCCCCGGCATTGCGGTGGATGGACATGCGGTCTCTGGCTGGAGGTCGGGTGGGCTATCTCAGGCGGGTATGTCCGGATCGAGCAGTCGCTCAATGATCGCGATCCGGTCCTTTACCAACAGCTTGCGTTTCTTGAGGCGACGCAGCAGCAATTCGTCTCCCGGCGGCGGTGCCGACGCAATTTGGGAGATGACGGCATCGAGATCTCGATGCTCGGTGGTCAGAGTCGCCAGCCGGGATGTGAGGCTGGTGACGTCGGCGCTGGGTTCGTTGCTGTCGTTCATGCCTGATCGGAGTATGGTAAGGGCACGGCTGCGAGCGGATTCGGTGGAATCTTAGGCGCGGGTGGCAGGAAATACAACGGCAGCCGGGAACTTGAAGTGCCGGATTGTGTTCCCATCTTCAGTAGCACGATGCCCAAAAGGCAAAACCTAGCTATCGGGAGGCCTGTCATGAACGTGGTACTCAACAACCCTGTCCTGTATGTGGTGGACTATCCCAATCTCGACGCTGTCGAGGTCATCGACAAGCGGCGTGGTCTCGGTGCCCTGTTCCGCGACGAAGCCGCCCAGCGCTTCCGCCGTGAACTGCGTGACGTGGCGTCGTCGGCGACCGAGATGGATGATTTCGAGGCGTGGATTGCCGCGTATGGCTCGCTGATGCATCAGCCGGCGATCTATCACTGACGCGTATTCGAACCATGTCGGGGTAGCCGGAGTCGCTTGCCATGCGGGCAGGCGGCTCCTACTATTGCCGACCGTTTTTGTTTCCGGAGTGTTTCAGGGTGAATAAGGCCTTCGTCAAGGAAAGCGACCAGGATGAGGACGACGAGTCCGCGCCGGGTGTGCCCAGCCTGCCGCCCGGCACCCGCAATTACATGACGCGCAACGGATTCGAGCGGCTCAAGGCCGAGCTCGATGAACTCGTTCGCGACGAGCGCCCCAAGCTGGTCGAGACGGTGCGCTGGGCTGCGTCCAACGGCGACCGCTCGGAGAATGGTGACTACATCTACGGCAAGAAGCGCCTGCGCGAGATCGATCGCCGCATCCGCTTCCTGATCAAGCGCCTCGAAGGAGCGACGGTGGTCACGCCGTCCGAGCAGGAAAATACCGAGCAGGTCTTCTTTGGCGCGACGGTGACGGTGTGCGACGTGGATGGTGACGACGAGCAGACCTACCAGATTGTAGGGGTGGATGAGGCCAATGCCTCCGAGGGGCGGATCAGCTGGATCGCCCCCCTGTCCCGTGCCCTGCTGAAGGCCAGGGAAGGGGACGTGGTGCGTTTCGCCAGTCCGGCCGGTGTCCGCGAAATCGAGGTGGTGGAGATCCGTTACGAGTAAGGGCGGGCGCAGCTTCAGTCTGTAGGTCTGGCACGCGGGCGGCGCACGATGGCCGGGCTGCGCGGGAGAGTGAAAAAGATGGTGGTGCCGGCCCCCGGGGCCGACTCCGCCCAGATCGTGCCGCCGTGGCGTTCGATGATGCGGCGCACGCTGGCCAGCCCGATGCCGGAGCCTTCGAAGCCGCTGCGAGCGTGTAATTGCTGGAAGGGCTCGAAGAGCTTGCCCGCATGGGCCATGTCGAAGCCGATGCCGTTGTCGGTGACGTAGAAGAGTTGCTCCTCTCCGTGGGGGCGTCCTCCTACCTGGATGATCGATGGCCGGCTGTCGCGGGAAAATTTCCAGGCGTTGCCAAGCAGGTTCTGTAGCGCGTTGCGGATCAGGGTCGGATCGGCATCGATCAGGAGTTCGTCCTCCACGTGGTATTGCACCAGTCGTTCCGGCGTGGTTGCAGCCATTTCATCGAGAATTTCCCGGGCAATCGCGCTCACATCGGTTGGCGTGATCTTGAGTGCTTGTCTCGACACGCTGGCGAGCTTCAGCAGGGCGTCGATGAGCTCTCCCATCCGCAGGCTCGCCCGGCTGAGGCGGGCGATGTAGTCGCGCCCGGTGGCGTCGAGGCGCTCGCCATAGTCCTCGGCAAGGGCGTGGGCAAAGCCGTTGATCGCCCGCAGCGGCGCACGCAGGTCATGGGATATGGAGTAGCTGAAGCTGAGCAGTTCCCGGTTGGACTGTTCGAGCTCTTCGGTGCGTTGACGGACCCGCTCTTCCAGGGATGCGTTGAGTTCGGCGAGCGCCTCCCGTTCCGCGTCACGGAGATTGGCGAAGCGGTGCAGGCTGAAGGCCAGGGAGCCGAGAAGGGTCAGCATCAGGGCCGCCGCAGCCACCACATACTGCCGGTGCACGTAAAAGTCGGCCAGCGCATCCTCCACAGGTCGGCTCGCGGCGACGATCAGCGGGCGGTCCGCCAGACGGCGATAAGCCCGGATGCTCTCGGTCGGGTCGGCCTCGTTGCTGCCCGTCAAGACCAGGCTGCGTACGCCGGGGGACGCGCCGAGGGCGGCCGGCAAGGGCGCTGGGGTACCGACGACGGCGTCTTTCTGGGGATGGTGAATCAGCACCATCTGGCGGGTTGCGTGGATCACGAGAATCGTATCCCGGTCCGACAGCCCGGCTTCCCGATACACCGCTCCGAAGTAGGCATGACTGATGGCGGCGCCGGCTGTACCCAGGTATTTGCCGGCAGCGTCAAAAATCTGCCGGGTGAGTGGAGTGCTGACCCGGCTGCCGACCTGCGGGTGCCCCGGGCTGCCGATGTCGAAGCCATCCTTGAGGACCGGGGGCATGGCCACCTTGTCCGTGGCCGTTTCATCAGGAGCCGCTGTGTCGCTGTTCGCATCGGCTGCCAGGCGACCGTCCTCCCGCTCCACGAACAGGGTTTCGGCCTCCGGCAGGTGCGGCACACGCTGGTGCAAAAGAGCCTGCAGCTCGCCTGGTCCGAAGGCGTCGATGCCTCCCCGCATGGCCACCAGGCCGGCAATTTCGTTGATGGCACCCTCGGCCTCCCCGAAGGTGCGCGCAATGTGTTCCTCCAGCACTCGGGTCAGGTTGAGCAGCTCTGATTCCGAACGTCGCAGGGCCTGGTCCCGGTCATAGCTGACCAGTGAAGTGGTGACGGCGATGATGAGGGTGGCAAGCAGCGCAAAGGTGCCCCAGATGGCCAGGCGGAGCCACCGCAGGGAATGGGCCGGGGTGGGGCCATCGGCCCCGGGGGCGGTGGGCTGCGACGGAGGCAGCACGGATTCAGGAAGTCTGGAATGTTCCATCCGTTGCGAGGGGGCTTGAAAGTCAGCGGGGCATACCCATATGGGGATCGTTAACGGTTCTTATGGAGCAAGCTTTATGACTGTCGATACGTCCGCGCAAACCTTGAACTTCCAGGCCGAGGTCAAGCAACTGCTGCATCTCATGATTCATTCGCTGTATTCGAACCGGGAGATCTTCCTGCGGGAGCTGGTTTCGAATGCCTCGGACGCCTGTGACAAGCTGCGTTTCGAAGCCCTCGAGAACGGTGGGCTGTTCGAGAACGACGCCGAGTTGAAGATCCGCGTGGGCTACGACAAGGCGGCCCGCACGCTGACCATCGCTGACAACGGCATCGGCATGAGCCGCGACGAAGTGGTGACCAACCTGGGCACCATCGCCAAGTCCGGCACCAAGGAATTCTTCGGCAAGCTGACCGGCGACCAGAAGAAGGACGCTCACCTGATCGGCCAGTTCGGCGTCGGTTTCTACTCTGCCTTCATCGTCGCCGACAAGGTCACCGTGCGCACCCGTCGTGCCGGCCTGGCGGCCGATGCCGCGGTGCAATGGACCTGTTCGATGACCGGCGACACCGCCGGCGAATACACCGTCGAAGCCATCGAAAAGGCTGGCCGCGGCACCGAGATCACCCTGCACCTGCGTGATGACCAGGACGACCTGCTGTCCAGCTGGAAGCTGCGCTCGATCATCCAGAAGTACTCCGACCATATCCTGCAGCCCATCGTGATGAAGAAGGAGCAGTGGGACGAGGAGAAGAAGGAGCAGGTCCTCACCGACGAGGACGAGACCGTCAACAAGGCCAATGCCCTGTGGGCGCGCGCCAAGTCGGACATCACCGACGAGGAATACACCGAGTTCTACAAGCACGTCGGTCACGACTACGAAGAACCGCTGGCCTGGACCCACGCCAAGGTCGAGGGCCGCCACGAGTACACCCAGCTGCTCTATGTGCCCGGCCACGCCCCCTTCGACATGTGGGACCGCCAGGCCCGCCACGGCGTCAAGCTCTACGTGCGTCGCGTCTTTATCATGGACGACGCCGAGAAGCTGATGCCGATGTACCTGCGCTTCGTGCGCGGGGTGGTGGATTCCAACGACCTGCCGCTCAACGTGTCCCGCGAGATCCTGCAGGAATCCAAGGACATCGACACCCTGCGTGCCGGCTGTACCAAGAAGGTGCTGAGCCTGCTCGAAGACCTCGCCGAGAACCAGAAGGACAAGTACGTCACCTTCTGGAAGGAGTTCGGTCAGGTGCTGAAGGAAGGCGTCGGCGAGGATCACGCCAACAAGGAGAAGATCGCCGGCCTGCTGCGCTTCGCCTCCACGAACGCCGATACCGCCGAGGAAGTCGTGTCGCTGGCCGACTACATCGGCCGCATGAAGGAAGGCCAGGACAAGATTTATTACGTCACCGCCGACAGCTTCAATGCCGCCAAGAACAGCCCGCACCTGGAAATCTTCCGCAAGAAGGGCATCGAGGTGCTGCTGTTGTCCAACCGTGTGGACGAATGGGTGGTCGGCAACCTGACCGAGTTCGACGGCAAGCAACTGGCTTCCGTTGCCAAGGGTGGCCTCGACCTGGGCAAGCTGGAAGACGAAGCCGAGAAGGCTGCCGTCGAGAAGGAAACCGGCGAACTGAAGGACCTGCTCGACAAGATGAAGAGCAGCCTCGGCGACAAGGTGAAGGAAGTCCGCGTCACCCATCGCCTGACCGATTCGCCTGCTTGCCTGGTGGCCGACGAGCACGACATGGGGATGAACCTGGCGCGCCTGATGAAGGCTGCCGGCCAGAACATGCCGATCTCCAAGCCGATCCTCGAGATCAACCCGGCCCACCCGGTAGTGCTGCGCCTCAAGTACGAGGACAAGCAGTTCGAGGACTGGGCCGCGGTGCTGTTCGACCAGGCCCTGCTGGCCGAAGGCGGCACCCTGGACGATCCGGCGAGCTTCGTGAAGCGCATCAACCAGCTGATGCTGGCGATGAACGCGGCCTGAACAGGATGATGGGCTGCTGCCGCGGCCCGTGGTTTAAAGCGCAAGGGCGGCCCTCCGGGGCCGCCCTTGATCGTTCAGCCGTGTTGCAGCCTAAGCCAGTTCGGGGTGCGCATCGATGATGGCATCCAGCGTGAGCAGCGCGTTCTCGTAGGCGAACTCTTCCAGCTCGCTGTTGAGCCGGGCGCAGGCCGGGCCCGCCACTACACCAAGGCGGGATTCGAGGTGCAGGAAGGCGTCGCGCGCAGTGAACTCGTCGGCCGCAATGAGCTTGCGGAGTGCGGTGAGCTCGGCGCGCAGGGTGGACAGGTCGACACTAACGGCGGGTTCGCCGTCATCGTGTTGGGAGGGCAGTACGGTAGCCAGCTCCCGACATGCGAGAGCGATGGCCTTTTCGAGATTGTTCAGGATTTGCTCACCGTCGGTGCCGGGCGTGGTGCGACGCAGGCAAGGTTCGAGGGTGACGGCCAAGTGGCTAATGGCTTGCAGTCCCAACGTCGCGCTCGTGCCTTTGAGCGAGTGGGCGATGCGACGTGCCCCCTGCAGGTCTCCGGCGTGCAGGCAGGATCGGATTCTTGAGGCGTCTTCGCCGTGCTCTTCCACGAAAATGCCGAGCAATTCCAGCAGGAGCTCCCTGTCGCCGTTCAGCACGTCGTGTTCGCTCAGCGTACCCATGCAGCTCAGGCCTTCGAGCCCGTGCCGTGGCGCGACGGCGTGGGTGGGCAAGGCGGCTTCGTCGCCGAGCCAGCGGGCGAGGGTCTGGTACAGGATCTCGGGGACGACCGGCTTGGCAATGTGATCGTTCATGCCCGCAGCGAGGGCATTCTGTCGGTCTTCGTCGAAAGCACTGGCGGTGAGGGCAATGATGGGGGTGTCAGCATGAGCCGGTAGCGCGCGGATGTGGCGGGCCGTCTCCAGGCCGTCGAGATGGGGCATCTGCAAATCCAGAAGGATGAGGTCGTAGGGTGTCATGGCCGCCATGGCCACGGCCTTCATCCCGTCGCTGGCAACATCGAAGGTCAGACCGATTCCTTCGAGCAGCGCCACGGCAACTTCCTGATTGACCGGATTGTCTTCGGCGAGCAATACATGGTGATGTCCGTTGAAGATGGGCACATGCGCCGACGGCAGGGCCGGCAGCCGGTCCGTCGCCGAGCGGGCAAGCGGAACCTCCAGCCAGAACGTACTGCCCTGGCCGAGTGTGGAGCTTGCTCCTATCGTTCCGCCCATCATGTCTGCAAGGCGCTGGGAGATGGCGAGGCCGAGGCCTGTTCCGCCAAAGCGCCGGGTGGTGGATGCATCGGCCTGCTCAAAGGGCAGGAATAGGCGGGCGCATTGCTCGGCACTCATCCCGATCCCGCCGTCGCGCACTTCGAAGCGCACCCAGAGCGTCTCCCCGCGCTGCCGAACGAGTTCCCCTTTGATCGAGATCCGTCCGTCCTCGGAGAACTTCACGGCATTGGAGATGAAGTTGAGCAGGATCTGGCCGATGCGCAGGCCATCGCCCTGCATCACGGGTGGCAAGCCGTGGATGTCGCTGACAAGCTCCAGCTTCCGGGCCTGGGCCTTGGGCGACACGAGCGTGCAGGCATTGGCAAGCATCTGGCTCACATCGAAATCGGCGCTTTCCAGCGTCATCTTGCCGGCCTCCATCTTCGAGAAATCGAGGATATCGTTGATGATGCCGAGCAGGTGCCTCGATGCATCGGCGACCTTGTTCAGCTGCTGTCGATGACGGGGAGCGCCGATCTCGTTCTGCAACACATGGGTAAGCCCGATGATTGCGTTCATCGGCGTGCGGATCTCGTGGCTCATGTTGGCCAAAAAACTGCTCTTGGCCCGGCTGGCAGCCTGGGCTGCATCCCGTGCTTCCGCCAGTTCGGCGGTACGCGCCGAAACCAGCTCCTCCAGATGGTTCCGGTAGCGCTCAAGCTCGGCGTTGGCTTCAACTTGACTGGTGATGTCGGACCACACGGCGGAAAGGCAGCCCCGATCATTCACCTCGATCGGCTTGGCCGAGATCCAGAAGTGTCGCCGGGTGCCGTCGCGGCGGCAGTAGAGGCTCTCGAAGGATGCCCCGCCGCGTCGCTGGAGGAGCCGGATCATCGCGCCGGCACTGCGCTGTTCGGTGCGGTCCTGCAGGTCGTGCAGCGTCAGTTCAGCCAGTTCGTCCCGTGCGAAGCCGAGGTGCCGGCAGGCTGCATCATTGAATTCCAGGAGGCGCAGGGTTTCCAGGTCAAGTAGCAGGATGCCGCTTTCCGCCTGGCCGGCGATTGCCGAGAAGACCTCCTCGCGCTGGTGCAGGGCTTCGGTCACTGCCTTGAGGGCGCTTACGTCCTGCAGCATGCCGACGGCGCGCAGGGGGCGCTGGTCTGCGTCCCGTTCGATCTCGGCGCGCTGCGCGACCCATTTTTGCGCACGGCCGCTGCGAATACGGTGTTCCACATGAAAGATGCCGGAGCGCCGCGCCGCCTGCCAGGCCTGCCAGACTCGATGCCGGTCGCGCGGATCGACCCGGCGGAAGAACTGGCGGGCCGTGAAGGTTTCCCCCAAGGGCGTCTCGAGGACTTGGCAGGCCTGCTCCGAGCCGACCAGCGTATTGAAGCGGTAGTCGTAAACCCAGCTGCCGATCTGAGCGACGGCCTGGGTGCGCTTTAGTGCGGTCTGGCTGTCCTCCAGTTCGATCTGGGTCATCTGCTGAGCGGTGACGTCCCGACCCACACCGAGAATGCCGAGCAGCCGCCCCTCCGCGTGGACCGCAACCTTGATCACCTCGAGCAATTCCCGGTGGCCGTCGGCGAAATCCCGCCATTCCTGCTGTATGACCATGCCGGATGAAGCGGTCGCGGCATCCTGGTCGCGATGCCTGATCCGGTGGGCGTCATCGGCAGAAAAGAGTTCGAAGTCCGATCGGCCGGCGATGTGGGCACCGGGCAGGCCGAGCATGGCCTGGAAGCGGGGATTGCTGTACACGTAGCGCCCCTCGGTGTCCTTGAACCAGACCAGATCGGGCATGGCGCTGATCAGCAGCTCGAGCCCGGCCTGTTCTGGTTGGGACGGCGTCTCGGTGGTGGCGTCCGTAGCCCGGGATGCGGCGATGCTGAGCGCGGCTTCGGCCAGTTCGCCCAGCATGGAACCACGCGCGCGTTCCAGCAGGGTGACGTCGCCCGGGACGAGGGGCTGCCCGCGTCCGAGGCGCTGAATGGCGGCCGTGATCTGTGCCCGCTGACGCGTCAGTTTCAGGCCCACAAGGCCCCACAGGACCAGAATCAGGGCATAGGCCAGGAGTGAGAGCTGCAGCGAATGCCCGCGCTCGCTGTTGATGTTTGACTGGCTGCCACCGGATGGCACCAGGACAAGACTTTCGGCGTGTACGGCGGTGAAGCTCTGCCATTCATGCATGAATGCGATGCCGATGCCCAGCGCGAGCGGCATGAAGAAGAGCAGGAAGATCTTGAATTGTGCTCGGGGCAACATCAGGGCACCGCTTGGGTTTGAGGCGCCAGACCGATGAAGCCGGCGGAATGCTCGGTGTCGGCGTAGCGCTTGGCGACAGCCGCGAAGTCGTCGACCCGGGACAGGAAGACTTCGATGATGTCTGGATCGAAATGGCTTCCGCGGCCTTCACGGATGATTTCGACCGTCTTGTCGAGGGGGAGCGGAGACTTGTAGGGACGCTTGCATGTCAGCGCGTCGAAGACGTCTGCCAAGGCCATCAGGCGGGCGGACAGAGGGATGGCTTCGCCGGCCAGGCCGCGTGGATAACCCGAGCCGTCCCACTTTTCGTGGTGGCTGCCAGCGATCTCCCGTGCCACCTCGAGGAAGGCGAGGGCGTAGTGCCCACCGCCGGCGTCCTCTCCCTGCGCTGCCAGCACGTGCTCGATGGCCTCGCTCAGGGCGTCGGCACCGATTTGCGCGTGGGTCTTCATGATCTCGAACTCTTCCGGGGTGAGCTTGCCGGGCTTGAGCAAAATGTGGTCCGGGATGCCGACCTTTCCGATATCGTGAAGCGCAGCGGCCTTGGCGATCCGCTCCTGCTCGATACTGCCGAGCTGGGCGGCGAAGCGGGGCTGACGGCAGAGGTCCTCCATCAGCAGCTCGATGTAGCTGCGGGTACGGACCAGATGGTTGCCGGTCTCCAGGTCGCGCTTCTCGGCCAGCTTCGCCAGCGCCTGCATGCTGACATCCTTGACCAGCTCGAGTTCGCGCGTGCGCTGCTGCACCTGCGCTTCGAGTCGCTGATTCATGCTGGCCAGCTGGCTTTGCGCCGATTTAAGCGCTAGGTGGGTGCGCACACGGGCGAGCAGGATGGAGGGGCGGATCGGCTTGGTGATGTAGTCGACCGCGCCAAGTCGCAGGCCGACCTCTTCGTCTTCGTCTGCGCTCATGGCCGTGACGAAAATCACCGGGATGTCGCGCGTCGTCGGGGCTTCCCGCAGATGGGCGATGGTCTGATAACCATCCATGCCCGGCATCATGATGTCGAGCAGGATGAGGTCCGGTTTCGGATCGGTGTTTGCCACAATCAGCGCGCGCTCACCCGACGTGGCCACGCGGATCCGGTATTCGCCGCTGAGGATGCCGCCGATCACCGATAGATTGGTGCGCGTGTCATCGACGATCAGGATGGTCGGTGCTCCGGAAACCACTGCATCCAGATTGTTCATGCTTGATGATTTTGAGATTTATTTGCGTATTTAGCAATTTTACAAAATTACGGAAATTTTTTCTTGAATTCATTGCGTCGTTCCAGAACCGGAAGAAAAAAGAGCCCCCGAAAGATCGGGGGCTCCCAGGTGCGAGGATGTGGAGCCTGCGCCCCGCATCCTTCACGTACTGCTCAGGTCGGACCTAGCGGACCAACAGCAGGGAGGTCCTGGCGAGACGGGTCAGGTTCTCGGCGACGCTGCCCACCAGCAGACGGTCCATGCCGTGGCGGCCATGGGTGCCGGCGACGATGAGGTCGGCGTTCCAGTTCTGCGCGGCATCGACGATCTGCTCGGCGGTGCGTTTGTTGTCCGATTCGATCAGCAGCCGCTCGGCGGTGACGCCCGCGGCGGCGGCCTTGGCGACGGCGTCGTCGAGCACGGGGCCGGCGACCTGGCGCATCTCGTCCTTGATCTTGTCGGCGTCGATGAAGGTACCGATACCCATTGCGTGCTGGACCAGCGGCGCCTCGTCCAGCGCGTGGGCCACGCACAGGGTGGCGCCGGAGAGACTGGCCAGCTGCACGGCTTCGTCGAGGGCCTTGCGGGCGGTGTCGCTGCTGTCGATGGCAACCAGAATGCGCTTGTACATGAAGACTCTCCCGATTACTTGATGACGAGGGCGCTGAACGGCCAGACGTAGGCCTGCAGCGTCACGAAGATGCCCACCAGGCAGGCCAGCGCGATGGAGTGGAAGAACACGTAGCGCAGGATGTCACCCTCGTGGTTGAACCAGCGTGTGGCGGTGGAGGCCACGACGATGGACTGGGCGTCCACCATCTTGCCCATCACGCCGCCGGAGCTGTTGGCAGCCCCCATCAGGTTGGGGCTGAGGCCGAGCTGTTCCGCGGCAACCTTCTGCATGCCGCCGAAGAGCACGTTCGAGGCCGTGTCGGAGCCTGTCAGCGCGACGCCGAGCCAGCCCATCAGGGTGCCGAAGAAGGGGTACAGCACGCCGGTGGAGGCGAAGGCCAGGCCCAGGGTGGTGTCGAGGCCGGAGTAGCGGGTCAGGGTCCCGAGGGCCAGCATCAGCACGATGGTAATCAGCGAGTAGCGGACCAGCCAGATCGTCTTGCCATAGGTGCGCAGCAGGGCCAGCGGGTTGTACTTCATCGCCAGGCCGCCGACGATCGCCGCTACGAAGATGCCGGTACCGGTGGCGGACAGCAGCCCGAAGACGTATTCGGCGCTTTCCTTGGTCGGCGTGGCGACGACCGGCGGCACCTTTTCGATCAGTTTGTGCAGGCCTTCGATCGGGAACTTCGGCGCGTAGATGCCGTTGAAGTAGGCCTTCACCGCGGGCAGGCCCCAGATGAAGACGAACACCGTCAGGATGAACCAGGGCATCCAGGCACGCACCACGTCGCCGGTCGCGTGCCGGGCGATGGCCGTGGTGGGGGCCGCCTTGCCGCCGTCTTCCTCGTGGCCGCGCAGGGACGTGGAGCGCCAGATCTCGGTGGGCTGCCAGACTTTCATGAACAGCACGAGGCAGATCATCGAGCACATCGCGGCGATCACATCCACCAGCTCGGGGCCGAAGAAGTTGGAGACGATGAACTGCGGGATTGCGAAGGTCACGCCGGCGACCAGGATGGCCGGCCAGATCTGCAGCATGCCCTTGCGCCCGGCGAAGGCCCAGATCAGCCAGAACGGCACCAGCACCGAGAAGAACGGCAGCTGGCGGCCGACCATCGCCGACACGGCCATCACGTCGTAGCCATGCACCTTGGCCAGCGTGATGATCGGCGTGCCGAGGGCGCCGTAGGCCACCGGGGCGGTGTTGGCGATCAGGGACAGGCCGGATGCGGCCAGCGGCGAGAAGCCGAGGCCGATCAGGATCGCCGCGGTCACTGCCACCGGGGTGCCGAAGCCGGCCGCACCTTCGAAGAAGGCGCCGAAGGCGAAGGCGATCAGCAGCAGTTGCAGGCGTCGGTCTTCAGTGATGCCGGCGATGGAGTCCTGCAGGATCTTGAAGGATCCGTTCTGCTCGGTGAGCTGATGCAGGAAGATGATGTTGAGTACGATCCAGCCAATCGGCAGCAGGCCGGTGAGACCGCCCATGAAGGCTGCCTTGCCGGCCATTTCGGCGGGCATGCCATAAGCAAAAATAGCGATCAGCAGCGCGCTGGCCAGGCCAGCCGCCGCCGCAATGTGGGCCTTCAGGTGCAAGAAGCCGAGGCCGATCAGCATTACCGCCACGGGGATTGCAGCGACCAGCGTACTCAGCAGCATGCTGCCGAGCGGGTCGTAGGTCTGTTGCCATACCATCGTTTTGTCTCCTCTTTTATTGGTTTGGTGCTGAGGTGTGGTGCTGCGTTTGCGGTTTGTCAGGCCGCGGCTACGCCGGCGCGGGCCACCTGGGAATCCTGGTCGGGTTTGACCCCGGACACCCCGACAGCGCCGACGACGTGCCCATCTACAGTGATGGGCACGCCGCCTTCCAGCATAGCGTTCAGGCCGGGCGCGGAAAGGAATGCATTGCGCCCGGCGTTGATCATTTCCTCATAGAGGCGGGATTCCCGGCGGCCAAGGGCGGCGGTCCGGGCTTTTTCGGTGGCGATGTAGGCGCCAATGGCCGCGCAGCCATCGAGGCGTTCGAAGATCAGCGGGTGGCCGCCATCGTCCACCACCGAGATGGCGACGGCCCAGTTGTTGTGCTGAGCCTCGACACGGGCGGCGTCGAGGATGCGGATGGCGTCTTCACGGGTCAGGAAGGACTTGGTTTGCATGGTGGTTTTCCCTTTTGTGGTCTCTGTCGGGGTTGGGATTGGTCTTATTGGGAGGGCAGGGCGTCCTCGACGATCTCGATCCAGTGGCGGACCTCGGTGCGTCCGGCGCCGTCCAGATGCATCTGGCAGCCGATGTTGGCGGTGGCGATCAGCTGGGGCTTGCCGCTTTCCAGCGCGTCCATCTTGCGGTCGCGCAGCTGGCGGGACAGCTCGGGCTGGGTGATCGAGTAGGTGCCAGCGGAGCCGCAGCACAGGTGGCCATCGGGCACGGCGGTGAGCGCGAAGCCCACGCGGCGCAGTACACCTTCCACCGCGCCGCCGAGCTTCTGGGCATGTTGCAGGGTGCACGGGCAATGGAAGGCAAGGCGCTTGTCGGCGCGCACGCCAAGTTTTTCCAGCGGCTCGCGGGCGAGCACCTCGACCAAGTCCTTGGCCAGCGCGCTGACGCGTGCGGCCTTGTCCCGATAGGTTGGGTCCTCGCGCAGCAGGAAGCCGTATTCCTTGACGAAGGCGCCACAGCCGCTGGCGGTCTGCACGATCGCCTCGGCGCCGCCTTCGATGGCCGGCCACCAGGCGTCGATGTTGCGGCGGGCCCGGTCCAGGCCGGCTTCCTGGGCGTTGAGGTGGTAATCCACGGCGCCGCAGCAGCCCGCCTCTGGTGCGGGTTGTACCGAAATACCCAGGCGATCGAGGATGCGCGCCGCGGCGGCGTTGGTGTTGGGCGATACGCCGGGCTGCACGCAGCCTTCCAGCATCAGCACGACGCGGCTCTGGCGTGCGGTGGGGCGGGGCTTGGGGGCGTACTGGTGGCGCGGCAGCTTGTCGGCCACCGAGGCGGGCAGGAAGGCGCGCAGCGTGGACGCAACCCCGAGGGCGGCCTTGACGCGCCCCGGGTTGGGAACGATCGCGCGCAACGCCAGGTTGCGCAGGCGTTCGCCGGTGCTGCGCGGCACCAGTTCCTCCACGGCCGCGCGGCCGATGTCCAGCAGCTTGTGGTACTGCACGCCGGACGGGCAGGTGGTCTCGCAGTTGCGGCAGGTGAGGCAGCGGTCCAGGTGGGTGCGGGTGCTCTCGCTGACCTCCCCGGTTTCGAACATCTGCTTCATCAGATAGATGCGGCCGCGGGGGCCGTCCAGCTCGTTGCCGAGGAGCTGGTAGGTGGGGCAGGTGGCATTGCAGAAGCCGCAGTGCACGCAGCTCCGCAGCACGCTCTCGGCCACGTCGGCCCCGTGGCGATGACGGGCCGCTTCGCTCAGGTTGGTTTGCATGGCGTATCTGGTCCGGAAATGGGGAAGGCGCGGTGGCGCTTACAGCCCGGCGTACATGCGGCCGGGGTTGAAAATGCCCTGCGGATCGAGCTGGGCCTTGAGCTGGCGGTGGTAGCGCATCAGCGCATCGGGCAGCGGCGGCAGCGGGCCGTCGGTGACGCCGGGCGTGTAGCAATCGGCGTGGCCGCCGGCCTGGGCTGCCAGCGCGCGCAACTGGGCGGCGTCGGCGGTGCTCTTCAGCCAGACCTGGGCGCCGCCCCAGTCGATGAGCGCGTCGCCGGGCAGCTCTGCCGGCGTACGGTTGTTGCCTACGGCCAGGCGCCACAGGGGGCGCGGATCCCTGAAGAAATCCAGGCGGTGGTTGCGCAGCGCGTCCCAGAAGGCCGGCGAAACTTCTTCGCCACCGAGCAGTTCGCGGGCGGCCTTCACGGAGCTTTCCCCACCCTCGAGACGCAGCAAAGTGCTGCCACCGTCCTGGCAGGCGCCGCTGATCGGCAGGGACTGCTGGCCCCATTCGGCGAACTTGCGCAGGGCCCGCGGGCGATCCATCTCGAGGCGCAGCGTGAGGCTGGCGCGGGGCTTGGGCAGGACCTTGAAGGACACTTCGGTGATCAGGCCGAGGCAGCCGAGGGTGCCGGTCATCAGGCGGGAGATGTCGTAGCCCGCCACGTTCTTGATGACCTCGCCGCCAAAGCGCAGGTGCTTGCCGTGGCCGGTGATGATGCGGCAGCCGAGCACGAAGTCACGCACGGAGCCGACCCACGGGCGGCGCGGGCCGGACAGGCCGGCCGCGACCATGCCGCCGACGGTGGCGCTGCCGCTGAAGTCGGGCGCTTCGCAGGGCAGCATCTGGCCACCGGCGTCGAGAGCCGCATTCAGTTCGGCCAGCGGCGTGCCGGCGCGGGCGGTGATGACCAGTTCGGCCGGATCGTAGCTGACGATGCCCCGGTGGCCGCGGACATCCAGCGGCGTGCCGTTCACCTCGCGGCCGTAGAAGGCCTTGCTGCCACCCGCGGTAATGGAGAGCGGCGTGCCGGCTGCCAGGGCTGCCTGAACCTGGGCCAGCAGGGCTTCGGCCTGGTCGGCGTCGTGGGTGTGCTCGCTCATCAGAAACGCTCCAGTTCGGGGAAGGGCAGGTGGCCGTGGTGGACATGCATCGCACCGAACTCGGCGCAGCGGTGCAGGGTCGGGATGTTCTTGCCGGGGTTGAGGAGGCCGGCCGGGTCGAAGGCGGCCTTCACGGCGTGGAAGAAGGTCAGTTCGTCGCTGTTGAACTGCACGCACATCTGGTTGATCTTCTCGCGCCCGACGCCGTGCTCGCCAGTGATGGTGCCGCCTACCGCGACGCACAGTTCGAGGATCTTGCCGCCGAGGGCTTCGGCCCGCTCGAATTCGCCAGGTTGGTTGGCATCGAAGAGGATCAGCGGGTGCATGTTGCCGTCACCGGCGTGGAACACGTTGGCGACCCGCAGGCCGTACTCGACGGACAGCTCGGCGGTACCCTTCAGCACAGCCGGCAACTGCTTGCGCGGGATGGTGCCGTCCATGCAGTAGTAGTCCGGCGACATGCGGCCGACGGCCGGGAAGGCGTTCTTGCGGCCGGCCCAGAACTTGATGCGCTCGGCCTCGTCCCGCGCCAGTTGTACGTCGGTGGCGCCGGCGGCGGTGAGCACCGTGCGCACGCGCTCGATGTCGTCCTGTACGTCGGCTTCGACGCCATCGAGCTCGCACAGCAGGATGGCCTCGGCATCCACCGGGTAGCCGGCATGGATGAAGTCCTCGGCGGCCTGGATGGCCAGCTTGTCCATCATCTCGAGGCCGCCAGGGATGATGCCGGCGGAGATGATGTCGGCCACCGCCTTGCCGGCCTTCTCGACGGAGTCGAAGCTCGCCATCAACACGCGGGCCACCTGGGGCTTGGGCAGCAGCTTGACGGTGACTTCGGTGACCACGCCGAGCAGGCCTTCGGAACCGGTGAACAGCGCCAGCAGGTCGAAGCCGGCGGCGTCGAGCGCATCGCTGCCGAGGGTGACCTTCTCGCCTTCGATGGTCAGGATCTCGACCTTCAGCAGGTTATGCACGGTCAGGCCGTACTTCAGGCAGTGCACGCCGCCGGCGTTCTCGGCCACGTTGCCGCCGATGGAACAGGCGATCTGTGACGACGGGTCCGGCGCGTAGTAGAGGCCGAAGGGCTCGGCGGCCTGGGAAATGGCCAGGTTGCGCACGCCTGGCTGGACGCGGGCGAAGCGGCCTTCCGGATTCACTTCGAGGATGCGGTTGAAGCGCGCCATCACCAGCAGTACGCCCTGTTCCAGCGGCAGCGCGCCGCCGGACAGGCCAGTGCCCGCGCCGCGGGCAACCACCGGCACGTGCATGCGGTGGCACAGCTTGAGCAGGGTTTCCACCTGATCGAGGCGCTCGGGCAGTACGACCAGCAGCGGCGTGGTGCGATAAGCCGACAGGCCGTCGCACTCGAAGGGCTTGAGGTCTTCGCGGGTGTGCAGGATTTCCAGATCGGGCATGGCGGCGCGCATGGCGGCCATCAGTTCGGCGCGGTCCACATGGTGGAGTTCGCCGTCGATCTTTTCGTCGTAGAGGATGTTCATGGCAGCAGGCCCTGAAGGTTCCGGTTCGGTTGCGCGCTGTATTCGGCGGCCCCGAAGGACCCGGCCGAGTGCATGGGATGGGCGATACTAAGTTTCGAAGACACTGAAAACAAAGCACTTTTCAAGTGGTCGTACCAGTTTTTTCGAATACATGTTTTCCCTTATTGAAAGATAAATCCTTTGAATTCAATGTGATCGGATTATCAGGGGAGACATGTTGCAGTGCCCGAATCAACTGGTACGACCACTTTGAAAAACCGCGTCGGGGATCCTTTCGCGGTCGCAGAACGCAAACAGGTGGCCGATGCGGTCGCCGAGCGGATCGAGCGGCTGATCATCGACGGCATCCTGAAGGTGGGGGAGGCGTTGCCGTCGGAGCGGCGCCTGTGCGAAAAGCTGGGTACGTCGCGGACGGCCCTGAGGGAGGGGCTGCGCGTGCTGCGCGGGCTGGGCATCATCGATACCCAGCACGGGCGTGGGTCCTACGTGGCGCAGCTGTCCGCCGACCGGGACATGACGCCACTGATGCATCTGTTCAATTCCCAGCCGCGTACCTTGTACGACCTGCTGGAGGTGCGGGCGATTCTGGAGAGCGAGGCTGCCCGTCTGGCTGCCCAGCGTGGAACGCCGGCGGATTTCCTGCTTATCCGGCGGCGCTACGAGGAACTGCAAAGCCTGCAGGAGCAGGGGGAGGGGGTGACGCTGGAGGAGCATGCCCGCGCCGACCATGCCTTCCACCGGGCGATCAACGATGCATCGCACAACCCGGTGCTGGTGCATACGCTGCAGTCCTTGTCGGATCTGATGCTCAGCAGCGTGCTGGCGTCGGTAAGCAATCTCTACCATCGCCCGGCCCACAAGCGCGTACTGGACCGCCACCACGAGCGGATCTACCGGGCCGTGATGGACCGGGATTCCGAAAAGGCCGGCCGCGTGGCCTGCGAGCACATCAACAGCCTGCGCGACACCTTCCTGGAGATCGAGCAGGAGGAGCAGCGACTGGTTCGGGCATCGATGCGGCTGGGGGCGGATCGCTAGGACGCCTGCCCGTCAGCCGGTGCGTGGTCAGCGCCTGGTGGTCAGGCTGCTTGCGGATGCGGGGTCAGCAGTTCGCACAGCATGTCCACGTGGGTGCTGCGTGCCTCGCGGAGCTGAATCGGTACGACGGCGGCCGAGGAGAGCTGCTGGAACAGCTGGTGAATGACCGGCGATACGATCAGCCAGGGATGATGGACCACCGTGCTGTCCCGGCACAGGCCGCGTTCCACGCAGCGGCGCAGCAGGGCGCCCAACTGCACGTGCAGGTTGTCCACGGTGTTCTGCCGCCACAGGGTCACGACGTCGGGGAGGCGGTGGCCATCGGTCAACAGGAGACGGGCGGTGGCACGCAGGGTGGTGTCGCCCAGATGGGTGTGCAACTGATCCACCAGTTGCTCGACCAGCCCGCGGATGTCAGTGGCGGCGTCCAGCAGTGCGTCCACGTCCAGCGTCGGGGCTGTGAGCGAGCGTCGCAGCAGGGCCTCGAAGACGGCGTCCTTGCCGGAGAAATGGGCGTAGAAACCACCCTTCGAGAGGCCTGCCCGGTTGGCGATGTCGTCGATGCGCGTGGCGCTGTAGCCATGGGCCGAGAATTCGGCCAGGGCGGCGTCGAGGATCAGGGGAATGCGGGTGTCGGGGGTGAGACGTTTGCGCGGACGGCGCGCGGCGATGTCGGTACTGGGTGTGATGCTGGTGGGCATGTCGCTGGGCCCGGTGTAAATTTGATGGGCCCATAAAGATAACCGATACGCCCCTCGTCCGCCACCGGCTTTAGGGCGTTAGCCTAAAAACATTTCGGTCGCTAGATGCCTGGACGCACCGAACGCCGTTCGGCCTCTCCGTCCGGATGAACCGGCTTCAAGCGGCGATCAGCAACGGCGTGTAGCCGTAGTCGGCAACGCTGCTGCACGCCGAAGCACAAACCTGTTCGACGGCACCATCCAGACACTGTTTGGCGCACTGGGCGCAACGGCCGCACTCCTCGGTCACGCCAAGTTGTTGCCGCAGGTCGCGCAAACGCCGGGCGCCACCCTGGACGGCGGTTTCGATGTGCTTTTCGGTCACGGCGCGACAGATGCAAACGTACATTGTCTTGTTTCCTTCACACCCGGTTGGAGGGCTTGCTCAGACGATCGGATAGAGGCGTAGAACCAGGCTGGCTGCCGTCACGCAGCCGGCGATGCCAATGCACAGCAGGGCCGTGACGCTCGCGGGAGATAGCGGGCGCTCACCGGTGGTTTCGGTCCAGTGGCCAGGAAGGCCGTCGCGGTGGCGGAGTTGGGCGGATGTCGTCATTTGGTCAGTATCAGTTTGCCGGCACGTGTTGCTCGAAGTGCATAAATCATGCCTTCGTGCTCAATGAACACGCAGCTGCGCTCGTTGAAGAGGTCCTTGCTCCGGATTGGCGACTCGAACTGGCCGGCGTCGGCATCAAGCGCTGCGTCGGAGGTCGGGAGGTGGGCCGGAGCATTGAGGTTTTCCACTTGGATACGAATGCTAATGAGAACAGTTCCTATTAAATAGATGCGAATTACTTTCGTCAACAGGCTTGTGAAGAAAATCTTCGTTGCCACGTGCCGGGCGTCGCATTGACGGGAAACGACAGGCTGTCTCCGCATCAAGAAGGTCGTTTCGGCGGCGGAAGGCCGCTGCCGCGGGGTAGAATCCAGCCCCTTCTGCCGTCCTATCCATTTGCACCATGCCGCTGATCACCCTCGATGATGCCTGCCTCGCCTTCGGCCACGTCGCCTTGCTCGACAAGGCCAGTTTCCAGCTCGATCCGGGCGAGCGGGTGGCGCTGATCGGCCGCAACGGTAGCGGTAAGTCGAGCCTGCTGAAGGCCCTGGCTGGCCAGGCCATGCTGGACGACGGGCGCCTGTGGCGGCAACCGGGCGCGCGGGTGGCCTACGTACCCCAGGAGGCGGACTTTCCGCTGGAGCGCACGGTGTTCGAGACGGTGGCCGATGGCCTCGGCGATGTGGCCCGTCTGCTGGTGGACTACCACGAGGCGACGCTGGCGGTGGCCGACGATGCCAGCGCGGCTAATCTGGCCCGGCTGGAAGAACTCCAGCACCGCGTCGAAGACGCCCAGGCCTGGCGCCTGGAGCAGCGCGTCGAGCAGATTCTGGCCCAGCTCAAGCTGTCGGGCGAGGCGGTCGTCGGGAGCCTGTCCGGCGGCGGCATCAAGCGCGTGGCGCTGGCCCGCGCGCTGGTTGGCGAACCTGAAATGCTGCTCCTCGACGAGCCGACCAACCACCTGGACATCGACGGTATCCTGTGGCTCGAAGAGCTGATCCGCGATTTTCCGGGCGCTGTCGTGGTGATCACCCACGACCGGGTCTTCCTCGATCACGTGGCGACCCGCATCGTCGAGCTCGACCGTGGCTTGTTGAGCAGCTTTCCGGGCCGCTTCAGCGACTACCAGCTCCGCAAGGCCGACCAACTGGACGCGGAAGAGAAGGCCAACGCCCGCTTCGACAAGCTGCTCGCGCAGGAAGAAGTGTGGATCCGCAAGGGCGTCGAGGCGCGGCGGACCCGCAACGAAGGCCGTGTGCGCCGGCTGGAGGCCCTCCGCCGGGAGCGCAGCGCGCGCCGTGACCGTTTCGGTAACGTCAAGCTGGCGCTGGACCGCGGCGAGAGCAGTGGCCAGCTGGTGGCCGAGCTGACCCATGTGAACAAGTGCTTCGGCGAGCGGCAGATTGTCCGCGACTTCTCGACGCGCATCCTGCGCGGCGACCGTATCGGCCTGATCGGCCCCAACGGTGCGGGCAAGACCACGCTGCTGAAGCTGATCCTCGGCGAGCTCGAGGCGGACGAAGGCACGATCAAGCGCGGCACGCGCCAGACGGTGGCCTACTTCGACCAGTTGCGCGCCCAGCTGGATCCCGAGGCACCGCTGACCGAAGTCATCAGCCCGGGCTCCGATTACGTGGAAATCGCCGGCCACCGGACCCACGTCATCGGTTACCTGGAGGACTTCCTGTTTTCGCCGCAGCGGGCCCGCTCGCCGGTCAAGTCCCTGTCCGGCGGTGAGCGCAACCGTCTGCTGCTGGCCCGCTTGTTCGCCCGTCCGGCCAACGTGCTGGTGCTCGACGAGCCGACCAACGACCTCGATATCGAAACCCTCGACCTGCTCGAGGACCTGCTCGCCCAGTACGACGGCACTGTGTTCCTCGTCAGCCACGACCGGGCCTTCCTCGACAACGTGGTGACGCAGGTGATCGCCGCGGAAGGCAACGGCAACTGGAAGGAATACGCCGGTGGCTACGAGGACTGGTTGCGTGTGCGTCCTGCGCCCGAGGCTGTCAAGCCGGCCGCCGCGCCCAAGCCGGTTCAGCCGAAGAAGGAAGAGCCCAAGCCCCAGGTTGCGAAGCCGGCCAAGCTGAGCTGGAAGGAGCAGCGGGAGCTGGAGGCCCTGCCGGACTGGATCGCCACGCTGGAAGAAGAGCAGGGGACCATCCAGGCCCGCCTCAATGATCCGGCCACCTATCGGGATGCACCGCAGGAAGTGCCAACCCTCAATACCCGCCTGCAGACGCTGGAAGGGGAGATCGAGGCCGCCATGCTGCGCTGGGAAGAGCTGGAGTCCCGCGGCACCGGCAAGTAAGCAGGCTCAGAGGGGCGGTGGCATCGCCCCCAAGGGATCTCCGCCCGCGCTGAGCAACGTTTCCACGGCTTCGTGGGGGACGGACAGGCGATTGAGCAGCGTCTCCCGGTTGATGTGCAACAGCTCGGTGATCGCGCTGAGGTCATCGGGAATGGCCGGGTCGTCCCAGCCCAGTGCGGTATGGCGGGACAGGCTGTTGGCCAGCTGGACCGTACGCACGCGCGGGTTCTCGATCTGCCGTTCGTCCAGCATCGAGACCAACAGCTCCGGCAGCCGCCAGTGATGGACCAGCGCCAGTTGCAGCTCCCGCGCCGAGAAGTTGAAGATCGACTTCTGGGCGGAAGAGGAGCGCAGGCTGCGGTCGATGTGCTGCATCTCGTAGACTTGATAGGTCAGCTTGGGCGCAAAGCACCAGCACAGGATCTCGGTGACCTCGGACAGCAGGGCGGCCACGGTGATCTCGTCCACGTCCAGGTCGTGCCGCACGATGGCCCAGTCCCGGGCGTAGCGCGCGGCGCGGCGGGCGCGGCTGATGACCTTCAGGACGCCGACCAGCGCCTTCGGGTACGGGGCAATCTGCCCCTCGATGGTCGGCAGGTCGGAAAACTCCTTCAGGAAGGGCGAGATGCCCATCATCATGACCGCCCGCTCGATGGTCGTGATGTCGTGGTTCTGCCGGGCACGCCGGTTTTCCTCGATGTGGACCAGCACCCGCAAGGTCATCATCGGGTCGCCCAGCACCAGGGCGGCCACGGTGCGGCCGTTGATGTGGTCCTCCCGTTCGCGCATGGACTGGAGTTCCTTGACCGTGTGCTTGAGGACAGGCAGGGGCTCCTGGCTGAAGAATGCGATGTAGGAGTCCAGGGTCTCGAAGGGGACGTTGATCAGGGCCATGTTGTTGTTCCCGCGGGCGATGAATCCGTTTACGGCATTTTGCATGCGGTATTGAGGCGTGGCGCGGCTTGGCGTCAAGTTGGCAGGGCTATAATCGGCCGATAACCAACATGAGGCGTCATTCCGGCGCCCGGCAACGAGGAGAAACGCATGACCGCAACCCTTTCCCCCTTCAAGGCCTATGTGATCCGCCAGGACGAGAACCGCAAGGTTGCCGCCGCCATGGAGACCCTCACCGTCGATGCACTCGATGCCGGCGAGGTTCTAATCAAAGTGGCTTATTCCAGCGTGAACTACAAGGACGCACTGGCTGCGACGGGCGCCGGCAAGATCATCCGGCGCTTTCCCTGCGTCGGCGGCATCGACCTGTCGGGTACGGTGGTGGAGAGCAGCGATCCGCGTTTCAAGGCGGGTGACGAGGTGATCGCCACCAGTTTCGACATCGGCGTGGCCCACCACGGCGGCTACGCGGAATACGCCCGCATTCCCGCCGGCTGGGTGGTGCCGCTGCCTGCCGGGCTGAGCCTCTTCGATGCGATGGCCCTCGGCACCGCAGGCTTCACGGCCGCGCTGGGCATCGTGCGCATGGAGGACAACGGCCTGCGTCCCGAGAACGGCCCGGTGATCGTCACCGGCGCCAGCGGCGGCGTCGGCGGCCTTGCCATCGACATGCTGGCCGGGCTCGGCTATCACGTCGTCGCGCTGACCGGCAAAGCGCATGAAGAGGCCTACCTCAAGGACCTCGGCGCAGCCGAGATCCGCCTGCGCGACACCATCGACCCGGCCAAGACGCGCCCCCTCGACGCGGGCCTGTGGGCCGGCGCGGTGGACAACGTGGGCGGTGACATCCTCACCTGGGTGCTGTCCACGATGAAGCAGGCCGGCACGGTGGCGAGCATCGGCAACGCCCAGAGCATCGCCCTCAACGCCACGGTGTTCCCCTTCATCCTGCGCGGGGTCAGCCTGCTCGGCGTGGACTCCGGCTACATCGGCTTCCCGACCCGTGCAACTGTCTGGCAGCGTCTGGCATCCGACCTCAAGCCGCGCCACCTTCACGGCATGACCCGGACCGTGCCGTTTGCCGAACTGCCTGGCGTCTTCGACGACTTCATCGCCGGCCGGGTCAAGGGACGCACGGTGATTGCCGTTAATCCCTGAAGATTCATTTATCCAGCGAGTCCCAGCATGAGCGACGACAGCGAGCAGACCCTGCCACGGGTTTTGATCATCGACGATTCCCGGATGGTGCGGGCTTCCATCATCCGGCACATACGGGACCGCTTCGAGGTGCGCGAGGAGGCCGACGGTGAAGCCGGCTGGCAGACCCTGATGGTGGATCCGACCATCCAGGCCGTCATCACCGACATCGGCATGCCCAATCTTGACGGCTACGGCCTGCTCGAACGCATCCGTGGCTCGCGCATCTCGCGCATCAACACCTTGCCGGTGGTGGTGATCTCCGGCGACGACGAGCCCGACGTGCGCGTCCGCGCCAAGAGTGCGGGTGCCACCGACTTCATCTCCAAGAGCATCGGTAACGTGGAGTTGCTGGCCCGCCTGGAGGCGCTGACCCAGCTTGCCCGCACCCAGCGGGACCTGGAGGAGAGCCGCGCGGCGCTGGCCAGCGCGAGCCCGGTGGACCCCACCTCTGGCCTCGCTACGCCAAGCTACCTCCATTACCACGCCGCGCAGGAGCTCTCCCTGGCCCAGCGCCGCCACGCAGACGTGTCGGTGATGGTCATCGAGATCGACCACTTCGATGCGTTGGTGGCCCGCTATGGCGCCCACGTGGCGCAGCTGGTCAACCGCAAGCTGTCGAAGATCCTCGCCACCAAGCTGCGCCAGGAAGACACCGTGGCCGAACTGGCGCCGGCGCGCTTCGCGGTGGTGTCGCCGAGTACCAACATGGACGGAGCCTGCGCCTTCGCGATGCGTCTGCGGGCGGCCTTCGACCATATCGTGATGACCTACCGGGAGGAGCGCATCCGCATCCAGATCACCATCGGTCTGGCCGCCACGACACCCGGCAAAGTGCAGACGGTCAGCCACCTGATCGGGGTGGCCATGGAGCGCATCGCCAGCGGACGGGCCGCCGGCGGCAACCGGGTGATCGGCGCCGACGGTGAAGTCACGGCGGACATGATCGAGCTGCCGACCCGGGCACCGGTCAGCATCGACCAGCTCCTGGCGCGCCTGCGCACCACCGGACTGGACGCCAACCTGCGCAAACAACTTCCCGATGCCATCCGGACGCTCTTACCGCTGCTGGAATTGATAGAATCCGAGATTCCTTCCGGTCTGCCGCTGGCAGCCCTCGCCCGCGCCGCAGAAACCGGATCGAATATGCAACCCAAAAACGAATAAGGGACAGACGCTGCAACAGGCGGACGTACTGCTCCCACAAATTGAAAGTGGTTTGGACTATTCAAGAATAGGGAGAGGATCCGATGGCAACATACAAGGAATTTCACAAGCGCTCGATCGAAGACCGCGATGGCTTCTGGGGCGAACAGGCCGAGCTGGTGCACTGGAACAAGCAGCCCAGCCAGATCTACGATTTTTCCAACCCGCCGTTCGTCAAGTGGTTCGTCGGCGGTGAAACCAACCTGTGCTACAACGCGGTAGACCGTCACGCCGAGACCCACCCGGATCGCAAGGCGCTGGTCTTCATCTCCACCGAGACCGACCAGGAAAAGGTCTACACCTTCTCCGAGCTGCGCACTGAAGTCATGCGCATGGCGGCGATCTACCAGAGCCTCGGCGTCAAGAAGGGCGACCGCGTGCTGATCTACATGCCGATGATCGCCGAAGCCTGCTTCGCGATGCTGGCGTGTGCGCGTATCGGTGCGATCCACTCGGTGGTGTTCGGCGGTTTTGCCTCCCACTCCCTGGCGACCCGCATCGACGATGCCAAGCCGACCGTCATCGTGTCCGCCGACGCCGGCATGCGTGGTGGCCGCCCGGTGCCGTACAAGCACCTGCTCGACGAAGCGATCAGCCTGGCCGAGCACAAGCCCGCCAGCGTGCTGATGGTCAACCGTGGCCTCGACAAGGACATGGCCATCGTCGAAGGCCGTGACGTCGACTACGCCACCCTGCGCGAGCAGTACCTCAATGCCGAGGTGCCGGTGACCTGGCTGGAATCCTCCGAGCCCAGCTATATCCTCTACACCTCCGGCACCACCGGCAAGCCGAAGGGCGTGCAACGCGACACCGGCGGCTACGCCGTGGCGCTGGCCGCGTCCATGAAGCACATCTACTGCGGCAACGCGGGCGAGACCTTCTTCTCCACCTCCGACATCGGCTGGGTGGTCGGCCACAGCTACATCATCTACGGCCCGCTGATCGCCGGCATGGCCACCGTGATGTACGAAGGCACGCCGCTGCGCCCCGACGCCGGCATCTGGTGGAAGATCTGCCAGGACCACGAAGTCACCGTGATGTTCAGCGCGCCGACCGCGATCCGCGTGCTCAAGAAGCAGGACCCGGCCTTCCTCAAGAAGTACGACCTCTCCAAGCTGCGCACCCTGTACTGCGCCGGCGAGCCGATGGACGAAACCTCCCACCAGTGGATGATGGACGAGCTGGGCATCCAGGTCATCGACCACTACTGGCAGACCGAAACCGGCTGGGCGATGCTGTCCCTGATGCCCGGTGTCGAGCACCACGAAGTGCAGCTCGGCTCCCCCGGCTTCCCGGTGTATGGCTACGACGTGCGCCTGTTCCGCGACGACGGTTCCGAGTGCGGCCCCAACGAAAAGGGCATCGTCGGTGTCGTGCCGCCGCTGCCGCCCGGCTGCCTGTCCACCGTGTGGGGTGACGACAAGCGTTTCGTGTCCACCTACTTCACGCTGTTCCAGGAGCCGCTGGTCTATTCGAGCTTCGACTGGGGCATCAAGGACGACGCCGGTTACTACAAGATCCTCGGCCGTACCGATGACGTGATCAACGTCGCCGGCCACCGCCTGGGCACCCGCGAGATCGAGGAAGCGGTGCAGTCCCATCCCGCCATCGCCGAAGTGGCGGTGGTCGGCGTGGCCGACCAGCTCAAGGGCCAGATGCCGATGGCCTTCGCCGTGGTCAAGGACCCGGCCACCATCGACACCCCGGAAAAGGTCGTGGCACTGGAGAAGGCCGTGATGAAGATTGTCGACGGCAGCCTCGGCGCCATCGCCCGTCCGGCCCGTGTGCACTTCATCTCCGGTCTGCCCAAGACCCGTTCCGGCAAGATGCTGCGCCGTTCCATTCAGGCGCTGGCGGAAGGCCGCGATCCGGGCGATCTGACCACCATCGAGGATCCGTCCACGCTGGAGCAGATCAAGACGGCCCTCGGCGCGAAGTAATTCCGTCCGCAGCCTTGCTTCAGGAAGAGCCGACCGGTCATCAGCCGGTCGGCTCTTTTTTCGTGAATATATTCTTGTGACGCGAAGCATGCTTATGCCAGAGCAGCCATTCCCCGTGGGGGCGAATTCATTCGCCCGCGGACTTCGTTCAACCCACGATGGGCGAATGAATTCGCCCCCACAGAGGGGAGGGGGCTATCGTGGGCGAGGCGAGAGGTATGTCTGTCTGCTGCTTGCCTTCGCCCTCGGCCCTTTTTCCACGGCGTTTGCCAGCCCGCGCATCGACTGCCACACGGACTACGACGGCGAGGCCCGGCGGATCGTCGTTGCGCCGGTTGATTCTCCCTATACGCTGGCACCGCAGCCGATCTACGACGATTTCCAGCTGCGGGTGATCCTGCGCGACAAGCCCGCCGACCTGGCCGGCGTGCGCATCCAGGTGTTCTGGAACCGCAAGGACGAGCCGGTGATGATCCAGGAAGCCCGCTACCCATGGCCGCCACGGTCGGTGGGGCAGCGCTACGGCTTCACCGGGCTGCAGCGTATCTACGAACCGTATCGTGACGGGGAACTGAGCTACTGGTGCGAAGTGGTGAAGGGGGGCGCGCGATGAGAAAGTGGCTGACATCCGCCGCCGTGCTGGCGGGTCTGTGCGGTGTGGCGCAGGGCGTGCAGGCGGAAGAACTGCGCATTCTTTTTGCCGGCGACATCATGCTCGCCGACGGTCCCGGCAAGGCCATCGCGGCGGGGCGCGATCCGCTCGCCGCGGTGGCGCCGCTGCTGGCCGGCGCGGACTACCGCATTGGCAACCTGGAATGCGCGGTGGCGAAGGACGGTGTGCCGATCGCCAACAAGCCCTACGTTTTCCGCGCTGAGCCGGACGTCGTAAAGGTGCTGAAAGGGCGCTTCGACGCCGTGGCGGTGGCCAACAACCATGCCGGTGATTTCGGCAAGGCGGCTTTCGTCGAGACGATGGAGCACGTCGCCACGGCGGGCATCAAGGTGGTCGGCGGTGGCCGCAATCTCGCGGAGGCGCACAAGCCGCTGTGGATTGAGGCCAGGGGGCTGCGCATCGCGATCCTCGCCTACAACGAGTTCAAGCCGCGCTCTTTCGAAGCCGGTGCCACCACGCCCGGCATCGCCTGGAGCGAGGACAGCGAGGTGATCTCGGACATCCGTGCGGCGAAGCGGGCCGGTGCCGATCTGGTGATCCCCTTCATGCACTGGGGCTGGGAATACGAGCCGGAGCCCGGCGAACGGCAACGCCGGCTTGCGCACAAGATGATCGATGCCGGCGCATCTGCGGTCGTCGGCGGCCATCCGCATGTCACGCAGGGTGCGGAGATCTACAAGGGGCGGCCGATCATCTACAGCCTCGGCAACTTCGTCTTCGACGGCTTCGATTTCCCGGAGGCCCAGACCGGCTGGCTGCTGCAGTTCAGTATCGACCGGCGTGGCGTGCGGCGCTGGCACACGGTGGAGGCGCACATGGATGGCGAAGGCCTGCCCACGCTGGCGCCCGACGCGCTGACCCCCTGCGGCGCGCGGGGCGACCGGCACGTGCGCCAGTGCCGCGGCGGCGCAGAGCTGGCCGGAAAGCCTTAAACCAGCCCGTCGAACAGCTGGACGTGGACCGCGTCGCCCGCCGCGACGTCGCCCTGGTTCTCGTCCAGCACGATGAAACAGTTGGCCTCCGACATGGAGCGCAGGATGCCAGAGCCCTGCTTGCCAGCCGGGCGGACCTTCCACTCGCCGGCTTCATCGAACAGGCGGCCGCGCAGGAACTCCCGGCGGTTGGCGAGCTTGCGGATTGGCTCGCTGCAGATCACGCGGGTCAGCGGGCGCTCGGGCAGCGGATCGAGGCCGGCGATCTTCAGCAGCGCATCGACGACGAACTGGTAGTAGGTGACCAGCACCGCCACCGGGTTGCCCGGCAGGCCAAACATCCACGTGTTGCCGATGCGCCCGAAGGCCATCGGGCGGCCGGGCTTGATGTCGATCTTCCAGAAACTCACCTCGCCGAGGCGCTGCATCAGCGCGCGGATGAAGTCCGCCTCGCCGACCGACACGCCGCCGGTGGTCAGCGCCACGTCGGCACAGGCGGCTGCGTTACGGAAAGCGGTTTCGAGCGCCTCCGGCTGGTCCGGGACGACGCCCATGTCCACGATGTCGCAGCCCAGCTTAGCGAGGGCGCCGTACAGCGTGTAGCGGTTGGAGTCATAGACCTCGCCTGGCGCCAGCGGCCGGCCGATACTGGCCAGCTCGTCGCCGGTGGAGAAGAAGGCGACCCGCAGGCGCCGATGGACGCTGACCTCGGCCAGCCCGAGGGACGCCACCAGCCCCAGCTCGGCCGGGCCGATGAGCTTGCCGCGGGGCAGGGCGACCGCGCCTTCGGCCAGATCTTCGCCGGCGCGCCGCACGTTCTGGCCGCGACGGATGCCGGGCGGCACGACGATCGTGCCGCCGTCCCTGCGCGCCATTTCCTGTACGACGATGGTGTCGGCGCCGGCGGGCATCACACCGCCGGTCATGATGCGCACGGCCTGGCCGGGGCCGACCAGGCCGGAAAAGCCCCGCCCGGCCAGCGCGGTGCCGACCACCTGCAGCGTCACGTCACCATTGGCGTTCAGATCGTCGGCGCGTACCGCGTAGCCGTCCATCGCCGAATTGTCGTGGGCTGGCACATTGCACGGCGCCACCACGTCCTCGGCGAGGATGCGCCCGAGGGCGGCGCGGATCGCCACGCGCTCCCAGCCGGCCAGCGGCTGGATGCGACCAAGGATGATCCGCCGCGCCTCGGCGGCGCTGATCGACTTGCGGCTGTCGGCGCCGCTACAGCCTGCGTCCATGTTCATCGTGTGTCTCTCGCTTGGGGGCGGAGCGGAATTAATAGCACATCGGGTGGTTGCCTGACCATGAAGCGTCGCGGAGGGATTTTCATATGCAAAAGACCCTTTTTCACGTGGCAAAAAGACCCCGCGGCGCCATTGGAAGCTCTTGTCACATGACAAAATTCCTGACACTCCCCGTCAGGACAGTCCGTACGCGCATTTGCAAATCTGGGTGGCGAGCATGGCCTGGGGCTTCTCGAACCGATACAAGTCGCCGTTCATCACAGTGCGGCGTCACGTGGCTCGAAAGCGGGACCTCGGTTCAGCGAGGGGTGAAAGGGTGCTTGGTCTGCCAGTGGCGGGCAATTTCGATGCGCCGGCAGATCCACACGCGGTCGTGTTTTTCGAGGTGGTCGAGGAAACGTTGCAGGGCTAGAAAACGACCGGGGCGGCCGAGCAAGCGGCAGTGCATGCCGATGCTGAGCATGGCCGGGCGTTCGTCGCCTTCGGCGTAGAGCACGTCGAAACTGTCCTTCAGATACTGAAAGAACGGGTCGCCATGGCTGAAGCCTTGCGGCAGGGCGAAGCGCATGTCGTTGGTGTCGAGCGCATACGGTACGATCAGGTGCGGTACGGTTAGCCCGTCGCTACGCGTGACTTCGCTCCAGAACGGCAGGTCGTCGCCGTAGTAGTCGCTGTCATACAGAAGACGGCCGTCGTCGACCACTAGGCGGCGTGTGTTGGGCGAGTCGCGCCCGGTATACCAGCCGAGTGGGCGCTCTCCGGTCATTTTTTCGATGGCCTCGAGCGCCAGGCGCATATGTTCGCGTTCGACCGCTTCCTCCATATTCTGGTAATGAATCCAGCGCCACCCGTGGCAGGCGATTTCATGGCCAAGTTCAACAAAGGCCTTGGTCAGTTCAGGATGGCGTTGCAGCGCCATGCCGACACCGAAAACGGTGAGCGGCAGGCCACGCCGTTCGAATTCGCGCAGGAAGCGCCACGCGCCGACGCGCGAGCCGTACTCGTAGATGCCCTCCATCGACAGGTGGCGGTCTGGGTAGCTGGCCGGGTTGAACATTTCGGATAGGAACTGTTCGGAGCCGGGGTCGCCGTGCAGTACGCAATTCTCACCGCCCTCTTCGTAATTGAGCACGAATTGCACGGCGACGCGGGCCCGGCCCGGCCAGTCGGCATAGGGGGGAGTGCGACCGTAGCCGACGAGGTCGCGGGGATAGTAAGCAGCGTGCGTCATGTCAGGCGGGCCTCGAAAAATGCTGGAAGCGACCAGTGAAGATCTTGGCAGGCGGAAAGGCGTAATCGCCGTGCTTGCTGGTCTGCAGGCCGAGGCCGACCATCGCCTCGGCGAGCTTGACTGCCGCGGTAACACCATCAATGACCGGCAGGCCGATGGCAGCGCTCATTTCGTGGGCGAAATCGGCCATGCCGCCGCAGCCGAGGACGATGGCGCCGATCCCGTCCTCGTCGCGGGCGCGTCGCGCCTCGTCGATCAGGCGGCCGCTACAGCAGGCGGCGTCTTCCAGTTCGAGCACTGGAATGTCGGCGGCTCGTACCCGGCTGCATTGATGGGCGAAACCGTAGTTGTGCAGCAGATGTTCGGCAATGATCACCGTGCGTTGCAGGGTGGTGACGACTGAAAATCGCGTGGCCAACATGCTGGCCATCTGGAAGGCTGCCTGGGCTATCCCGAGCACGGGGGCACGCGTCAATTCGCGGGCCGCATGCAGCCCGGGGTCGCCGAAGCAGGCCACGACATATGCATCGCTGCCAGCTTGTTCGCCGCGCAGGATTTCTTCGCAGACGCCCACGGCGGCCACAGCCTCGTCGAAATGGCTTTCGATGGAGAGCGGGCCGTCGGCTGGATTGACGGTGACGATCCGGGTTCCTGCCGCTGCGACGCGGCTGGCCGCCTGGCCGATGCTGGCGGTCATCGAACTCGAGGTGTTGGGATTGATGATGCGTATTTCCATATCGATTCCTGTTTTCTTGTCGTGCGCTTTGGCAGGAGGCTCAGGCCTTGCCTGACTTGTCGATGAATTCGCGCAGGACGGCTTGCAGATCGACGTTTTCCTGATCCCAGCGCAGGCTGCGCTCGATGGTCGTCAGGTGCTCGTTCATCCAGGCGATGGCTTCTTCGAAGGCGTTGGCGGCCAGCAGTTCGAGGATTTTTTCGTGTTCCGAGTGGCGGCAGGTGACGGAAATCGGAGAGCCGTAGGTAGCGATGATCAGCGAACTGCGCGCGATCAACTGGGAGACGAGCTGGCTAAGCACGTTGTTGCCGGCCAGGGCAACCAGTTGAATGTGGAAGTCGCCCGACAGGCGGATCGCCGCGGCGCGATCCCCCTTGTGCTGGGCATCGTCTTCCTGGGCAATCAGGTCCCTCAGTTTGATCAGGTCCTGCGCCCCCACCTTTCCGGACATTTCGGCGAGGGCTCCGCATTCGAGGATGCGGCGGGTTGCGAAGATGTCCCGTGCTTCCGGGACCGAGGGCTCGGCGATTTGTGCGCCGCGATTAGGCCGAATGTCGATCAGTCCCTCGTGGGCCAGGCGCTGCAGAACCTTGCGGATGATCGTCCGGCTGGCGCCGAAGGTGTCGGCCAGCGTGTCTTCCGGTAGGCGGGTGCCGGGCAGCAGCCTGGAATCGCAGATTGCGGCATGCAGGTGGGCGTAGATGGTTTCGTCGCGTTCCTGTACGCCGGCTGTTTCCTTTTGGGTATCCGTTTTACTCATGCGTATCGATCTTTGGCGTCGTTAGAGGGGCTTCGTCTTGGTGCAGCCCCCGGATTTTTGCACCAACTTTGTCTTTAATGCACGCATAAATTGTATACGATTTATTCTTGATAGCCGTATGACACTTTCGGCTTGCATCCAAGTCGCTGTTTTAACTGGGTCCATTCGTTACGGCTGCTGACCGGTAGATTTTCAGCAGAATCCGGCACGCTGATTGCTTATATTTGAACACAATATCAATTCATATTGTCTTTTTTGACATTTTGTATTGTATACAATCGTAGTGAAAATTTAAGCTCTTCCCTAGAAAGGAATCCAAATGACCGATATAAGGCCGGCCGAATACAGCGAACGCCTGTTCAACGAAGATCTGGCTCCGCTCAAGGATCAGAACTGGAACTGGTACAACATCTTTGCCTTCTGGATGTCCGATGTACATAGTGTTGGCGGCTATGTCTTCGCGGGCAGCCTGTTTGCCCTTGGCCTGTCGAGTTGGCAGGTGCTGATTTCGCTGCTGCTCGGCATCGTCATCGTCAATGTCCTGTGCAACCTGGTGGCGCGGCCCAGCCAGATGGCCGGGATTCCGTACCCGGTGGCTTGTCGGGTGCCCTTCGGAATCTGGGGGGCGAATATCCCGGCCATCATCCGCGGCCTGATCGCGGTTGCCTGGTACGGCATCCAGACATTCCTTGCCTCGTCCGCGCTGAGTATTGTCCTGCTGCGCTTTTTCCCCTCTCTGGAAAGCCTTGCGCACGAACAACTGCTCGGCCTTTCGCTGCTGGGCTGGGGCGGTTTCATGACCATGTGGGTGCTGCAGGCCGCCGTTTTCTGGCATGGCATGGAGTCGATCAAGCGCTTCATCGACTGGGCGGGACCGGCGGTCTATCTCGTGATGTTCATGCTCGCCGGCTGGATCGTCTGGAAAGCCGGCCCGGACAACATTTCTCTCAATCTCGGCGAGGTCAAGTACAGCGGGATGGAGTCGCTGGGCATGATGATCACGGCCATTGCGTTGGTCGTCTCCTATTTTTCCGGCCCGATGCTCAACTTCGGCGACTTCTCGCGCTACGGCAGGACGATGGAAGAAGTGAAGCGCGGCAATTTCTGGGGACTGCCGGTCAATTTCCTGGCGTTCTCGGTGGTTACCGTGATCATCACCTCGGGGACAATTCCAGTCTTCGGCCACATGATCACCGATCCGATCGAAACGGTGAGCAGGATCGACAACACGACGGCTGCCGTACTCGGTGCCTTTACATTCGTGACGGCCACCATCGGCATCAACATCGTGGCCAATTTCGTGTCGCCGGCTTTCGACTTTTCCAACGTAGCGCCCAAGCACATCAGCTTTCGTACCGGAGGCTTCATCGCCGCGGTCGGTTCGATCTTCATCACCCCCTGGAATCTTTTCAATTCGCCCGAAGTGATCCATTACACGCTTGACATGCTGGCAGCCTTCATCGGCCCCTTGTTCGGCATTCTGTTGGTCGACTTCTACCTGATCCGGGGGCAGCGCATCGTGGTCGAGGATCTCTATTCCGAGCGCAAGGACGGCGCCTACTGGTATTCGGGCGGGGTCAATGCCAAGGCTGTTTATGCGCTGATTCCCGCCGTGGCAGTAGGCATTGCGATTGCCTTGTCCGGCCACAAGGCCATTGCGGATTTCAACTGGTTCATCGGTTGCCTCCTGGGCGGCCTGTTCTACCGCACCCTCATGGGAAAGCAAGTCAAGCCGCTTTCCGCCTGAATCCCTAAGCCCGTTTGACCGGCGACCGAGGCCGGGGAGCCATGCCGTCCAAGTGGAGGGCAGGGGCCCGCTCGGCCTGCGTTGCCGGCTCCTCCCACTTCGATAGGAATGATCATGAAAAAAATTGCCCAAACGACGATGGGCCTAGCCCTGCTGGCGGCCCAAACGACGGCGATGGCCGAAACCGAGATTTACAAGGGATTGTTCGTCTCCGGCGTAATCGATGCCGGCTATGCGCAGACGACCCATACCGGGAAGAACGCCGATGCGACCAACTCGGGGGCCGTGAACAGCATTCTCGGCGTCTCGAATCTCGGCTTACGAGGTGAGAAGGATTTCGGCGATGGTCTGACCGGCTTCTTCAATCTCCAGGTCGGCTTCCTGCCGACGACAGGCAAGCTGTCCGACCCGGATACAGTCTTCTCGCGCAACGCCTATGTCGGCCTGCGCCATGAGCAACTGGGTAGCGTGTCGTTCGGGCGCCAGTGGGTCTTCAACGACGACTGGCTGGTTGGCTCCGTCTTCAAGGGCGGCTACAACTCTGGCACCGTTTTCAAGTTCAGCGAATTCGATGCGATCAGCGACATCTACAGCAATTCGGTCAAATACGTGAGCCCGGTGTTCGGACGCGGTTTCCAGGCCGGAGTCATGTACGCCGACAAGCTCGACGACTCGGCGCCTGACGATGCGTCGTCGTTGAGCAACATCGGCACCAAGTATGCCAATGGCCCGGTTTTCCTGGCCGCGACGTTGCTACGCGAAAAGGGCAGCACGGGCGGCAGCTATCAGTTGATGACCCTGGGCGGCAGTTATCGTTTCGATCCGGTCAAGCTGCGCCTGGGCTTTGCAACGAACGACATTGAGCCCGGCGTTTACCGTTCGATCGGCACCTATGCCAGCGACAGCAAAGCGCACGTGAGCAGTCTCGGGATCGATTATTCGATCACCAGCAAGCTGCTTCTGTCCTACGACAACCTGGTCCGGAAAAATACGACAACCGATCAGCGAGCCACCGTCAATCGCCTGCTGGCCGTTTACGATTGGCGCCCTGAAGTTAGTTTCCTGGTCAATCTTGCCTGGATCAACAATTCGGCCAATTCGACGCAGACGCTGGTCGGGGATGCTCCGGTGACCGGTGGACACAGCCAGCGTTCGATCGCCACCGGGGTACGCGTCACGTTCTGACGGTAAGCGCGGGGGGGCGGTCCTCTCTGGCCTGACAGGGCGGGCAAAGGGCCGAAGCAGAAAGCTATTTCGGCCCTTTGCCCTGCATGGCCATGCTGACGACTGGAATCCGCCATATCGCGTTTCAAACCCGCCCCTCCAGCCTTGCCGCGCCGCGCATTGACATCACGATGCGGCGGCGTATTCTCAAAAGACACGCGGCCCATTTCGGGTGGGCCATGGCGGGAGATAGAGTCCGGCGGATGTTCGGGGCACTCCTCGGAGTGATCCTTCGGCCCAGCAGTGGCCGCACCAGCCGGTTCGCGATCCATCTGGAGGAGGTACCGTTCGATGTGGAAATCCCTGCACATTGATCCCAAGAAGTGCACCGGCTGCCTGCAGTGTGAAATGGCATGTTCGGTGGAGCATACCGGGGTCATCAATCCGTCCAAGTCGCGCATCAAGGTCTTCAGTTTCGAGACCGAAGGGCGCAAGGTGCCCTACACCTGTACCCAGTGCACCGAGGCCTGGTGCATGAACGCCTGTCCGGTGGATGCGATCCGCCTCGATGCGGCGACGGGCGCCAAGCAGGTCTTCGACGACGTCTGCGTGGGCTGCAAGGTCTGCACCATTGCCTGTCCCTTCGGTACCGTCAATTACAACCAGGACACCGGCAAGGTCCAGAAATGCGACCTGTGCGGCGGCGACCCGGCCTGTGCCACTGCCTGCCCGACCGGCGCGATCACCTATGTGGACGCCGACTGGACCGGCCTCGACCGCATGCGGGCGTGGGCGGCCAAGGCCAACACGGCCGTCACGGAATAAGGAGGCGACCATGGGCTGGAACAGGAAAGTACTGCGCGTCGACCTCGGCGCCGGCACCTGCAAGGAAGAGCCGCTCAACATGGAGTGGGCCGACGAATACCTCGGCTCCCGCGGGCTGGCGACCAAGTACCTGGTGTCGGAGATCGACCCGAAGGTGGACCCGCTGTCGCCGGACAACAAGATGATCATGTCCACCGGGCCGCTCACCGGCACGATGGCGTCCACCGGCGGCCGCTACACGGTGGTCACCAAGGGGCCGCTGACGGGGGCCGTCGCGTGCTCCAACTCAGGCGGCTTCTTCGGTGCCGAGATGAAGTTCGCCGGCTGGGACATGATCATCTTCGAAGGCCGTTCCCCGAAGCCGGTGTATCTGTACGTCGAGAACGACAAGGCCGAGCTGGTGGATGCGACCGACCTGTGGGGCAAGAGCTGCTGGGAGACCGAGGAGGCGATCAAGCATCACCACCAGGACCCGCTGATCCGCGTGTCGTCCATCGGCCTGGCCGGCGAGAACCAGGTGCTGTTCGCCTGCATCGTCAATGACCTGCACCGGGCGGCGGGGCGCTCGGGCGTCGGTGCGGTGATGGGCTCGAAGAACCTGAAGGCGGTGGCCCTGCGCGGCACCAAGGGTGTGTCCGGCATCAAGGACATGAAGGCCTTCATGAAGATCACCACCGAGAAGAAGAAGGTGCTGGCCGACAACGCGGTGACCGGCCAGGGCCTGCCCAAGTACGGCACCCAGGTGCTGATGAACGTCATCAACGAGATCGGCGCACTGCCGACCCGCAACCACAAGGACGTGCAGTTCGAGGATGCGGGCAAGATCTCCGCCGAGGCCATGCACGAGGTTCGGCCCACCGACGGCAAGCCGCAGCTGGTCACCAACGCGGCCTGCTTCGGTTGCACTATTGCCTGCGGGCGTATCGCCGAGATCGACAAGGGCCACTTCACGGTGGTGAACAATCCCAAGTACTGGGGCGCTTCCGGCGGCCTGGAGTACGAAGCGGCCTGGGCGCTCGGTGCCGCCAACGGCGTGGGCGACCTGGAGGCGCTGCAGTACGCCAACCTGCTGTGCAACGAGCAGGGCATGGACCCGATCTCCTTCGGCGCAACCATCGGCGCGGTGATGGAACTCTACGAGATGGGCGTGTTGACCAAGGAGCAGCTTGGCACCGAGGCGCCTTTCGGCTCCGCCGAGGCACTGGCGCGCCTGGCGGAGATGACCGCCCGCGGAGAGGGCTTCGGCAAGGAGATCGGCGAGGGTTCCCGGCGCCTGTGCGCCAAGTACGGCCACCCGGAACTGTCGATGACGGTCAAAGGGCAGGAATTCCCGGCCTACGACGCCCGTGGCATCCAGGGCATGGGTCTGGCGTACGCCACGTCCAACCGGGGTGCCTGTCACCTGCGCGGCTACACGGTGGCGTCGGAAGTGCTGGGTATCCCGGTCAAGACCGATCCGCTCACCACTGAAGGCAAGCCGGAACTGGTGAAGGCCTTCCAGGATGCGACGGCGGTGTTCGACGCGGCCGGGATCTGCGTGTTCACGTCCTTCGCATGGACGGTGGCCGATGTGCAGCCGCAGATCGAGGCGGCCTGCGAAGGCGACTGGTCGATGGAGAAGCTCAACGCGATGGGCGAGCGGATCTGGAACATGGAGCGCCTGTTCAACAACGCGGCTGGCCTGAGCAGCAAGGACGACAACCTGCCGCCGCGCCTGACCACCGAACCGGCCAAGACCGGGCCGGCCAAGGGCTTGGTGAACGGCCTCGCGACGATGCTACCGGAGTACTACAAGCTGCGCGGGTGGACGCCGGACGGGGTGCCGACCGCCGAAACCCTGGAACGCCTGGGGCTCTGAGGAACGAGATGGCGGGCGGTGTCCCGCCATCTCTCTTCATCCTTTCCTGTTTCCTGCGCCGACGTGCCCTTGCGGCTGTGTCGGCGCAGTCCTGATCCGAGGATTTCCCGATGAAACACCTCATCCTGGGCAACGGGCCGGCGGGCGTGGTGGCCGTCGAAGCCCTGCGCCATGCTGCGCCGCGCGACGAGATCGTGATGGTCGGCTGCGAGAGCGAGCCGTCCTATTCGCGGATGGCGATTCCCTATCTGCTGGAGGGCAACATCGACGAGTCCGGCACCTGGCTGCGCAAGACGCCGGACCATTTCGACAAGCTCGGCGTGCGCCAGCTCAATGCCCGGGCGGTGGCGCTGGATACCGCGCAGCAGCGCGTGCTGTTCGCCGACGGCCATTTCGAGAGCTACGACCGCCTGCTGGTGGCGACCGGTTCTCACCCGGTGCGCCCGCCGATCCCCGGCGTGGATCTGCCGGAGGTACAAACCTGCTGGACCCTGGCTGATGCGCGGGCCATCGCCGCCCATGCCAAACCCGGCGCACGGGTGATCCAGCTCGGTGCCGGCTTCATCGGCTGCATCATCATGGAGGCGCTGGCCAAGCGTGGCGTCGAGCTGACCGTCGTCGAGATGGGCGACCGCATGGTGCCGCGCATGATGACGCCCAAGGCGGGCGGCATGATCAAGCGCTGGGTGCAGGAGAAGGGCATCCGCGTCGTCACGTCGGCGGGGGTTGAGCGTATCGAGCGTGGCGATGCCGGCGGCGCGCCGCTGACGGTCAAGCTGTCCACCGGCGACCTGTTGCCCTGCGACCTGTTGATCGTCGCGGCCGGCGTGGCGCCCAACATCGCCTTCCTCGACGCGACGCCGGTGCACGTGGCCAAGGGCGTGCTGGTGGATGCGCGCATGGAAACCTCGGTGCCGGGCATCTTCGCTGCCGGCGACGTGGCCGAGGCGCCGGACCTGTTCACCGGCGCTCACCTGGTGTCGGCGATCCAGCCCAACGCGGCGGACCAGGCCCGCGTGGCAGCGATCAACATGGCCGGCGGCAATGCGCGCATGCCGGGCGTGCTGGCGATCAACGTGCTGGACACCCTCGGGCTGATCTCCACGTCCTTTGGGCAGTGGTGGGGCGAGCCGGACGGGCAGGGCGTCGAGCATGTGGACGAGGCCGCCTACCGCTACCTCAGCCTGCAGTTCAAGGAGGACGTGCTGATCGGCGCCACCTCCATCGGCATGACCCAGCACGTGGGCGCGCTGCGCGGGCTGATCCAGGGCAAGCTCAAGTTGGGGCCGTGGAAGGATGTGCTGCTGCACGCGCCGCAACGTTTCTTCGAGGCCTATCTGGCGGCAACCCAGCCGGACTCGGTGGCCCGTCATCACCCGGTGGCCGCCTTCGCATGAGAGTCGTCTTCAAGCTGTTCGCGTCGCTGTCCGACTACCTGCCGGCCGAGCGGCGCGGCAACCGCATCGAGCTCGACGTGCCGCCTGGCACGACGGTCGGGAACCTGATCACGCGCTATCAATTGCCGGAGAAGAGCGCGCACCTGGTGCTTGTGAACGGCCATTACATCGCGCCCGCCGGGCGCCCCGAACACGCGCTGCAGGAGGGCGACGAACTCGCCATCTGGCCGCCGATTGCCGGAGGCTGATGCTTGCTGCGGGGGGAGGATGTGTGTGCGCCGGGCGGCTTCGTGCGGGAAGTCGGCGCGACGCTGGCGGAGTTTGAACGTGGCCTGCGGCTGGCGCTGCCGGACGGCGTCAGTGCGCTCGAACCGGGCCGGCTGCGCGCCGATGACGGGCGCGCGGTGCTGGAGGTGGCGCTCAGCGAGATGCCGGAGCGCTGCATCGGCCTGTTCCGCCTGCCGGTGCTGCAGGCGCGCCTGCGCTTTACCGCGGGCGATCGCGCCGCGCGCACGGCGCTGCTGGCGCGCATCGATCTGGCGATGCAGCGCGGCGGCGGCTGAGCCGGTATCTTGCTCCGCATGAACGGACTCACCCAGGCCCTTTCCGATGCCCTTGTCCTGCTCGCCGGTTTCGATCAGCGGGTCGCCGAGATCGTGCTGCTGTCCCTGCGGGTCAGCGGCCTGGCAGTGCTGTTCGGCACGCTGCTTGGCCTGCCGCTGGGGGCCTGCCTGGGCGTCGGGCGTTTTCCTGGCCGGACGGCGCTGGTGGTGATCCTCAACGGCTGCATGGGCCTGCCGTCGGTGGTGGTGGGGGTGGTGGTTTACCTGGCGTTGTCGCGCTCCGGGCCGCTGGGCGAACTGGGGCTACTGTATTCGCCGACGGCGATGGTCCTTGCCCAGACCCTGCTGGTGGTGCCGCTGATGGCGGCGATCGCCCGGCAGGTCGTCGAGGACGCCTGGCGGGAATACGAGGAAGAGCTCACGGCGATGCGCTTCGGCTGGCTCGACAGCGTGTGCGTGCTGCTCCATGACTGCCGCCATTCCCTGCTGGTGGCGGTGCTGGCCGGCCTGGGGCGGGCGATGTCCGAGGTGGGGGCGGTGATGATCGTCGGCGGCAACATCGACCGCTCCACCCGCACGATGACTACTGCTATTGCGCTGGAAACCAGCAAGGGCGACCTGCCACTGGCCGTCGCGCTGGGCCTGGTGCTGCTGGCGGTGATCCTGCTCCTCAACGGCTTCGCTCATGCACTGCGCCAATGGGCGCTGAGGCGCTACGCATGAGGGCGGACGACGCGGCACTGGCGCCATCCCTGTTTCCGCTGCGCATCCATGAGCTGTGCTGGCAGGCAGGCGGACGCAGGGTGCTCGACGGGCTGAGCATGGAGCTGGGCGGCGAGGGCATCACGATCCTGCTCGGTCCCAACGGGGCGGGCAAGAGCGTGTTCCTGCGTACCTTGTGCGGCCTGCTCGAAGTGGACAGCGGCGAGATTGAGTGGGGCGGTGGAAGCCGACCCGAGTTCGGCGTGGCGATGGTTTTCCAGCAGCCGAAGATGCTGCGCGATTCAGTGCTCGCCAACGTGGAGTTGGCGCTGCGCCCGCAGCGCGTGCCGGCGGCGGAGCGCCGGCAGCGGGCCCGTGCGGTGCTCGACCGTGTCGGCCTGGCCCATCGGGCCGACGACGGCGCCCGTGGCCTGTCCGGCGGCGAGCGTCAGCGCCTGGCTCTGGCGCGGGCCTGGGTGACGCGGCCGCGCCTGCTGCTCCTTGACGAACCGACCGCCAGCCTCGATCCATCCTCGGTGGACGCCATCGAGCGCATCGTGCGGGAGATCCGCACCGAGGGGACGCGCATCCTGATGACCACCCACAACCTCGGCCAGGCCACCCGCCTGGCCGACGACATCGTCTTCATCGACGCCGGCCGTGTCTGCGAGCACGCGCCGGTCCAGCGTTTCTTTGCCCGCCCGGCCTCCCAGGCCGCGCGGCTCTACATCCAGGGAGAACTACCATGGCGTATGGCGTTTTGAAGTTTCTCAGATCGGTTGTGCTGGGCCTGGCAGCGTTGGCACCGGCGGCCCAGGCCGGCGAAACCATCGTGTTGGCGTCCACCACGTCCACCGAGCAGTCGGGGCTGTTCAATTTCATCCTGCCGATCTTCGAGAAGCAGTCCGGTATTGCGGTGAAAGTGGTCGCCCTCGGCACCGGCCAGGCGCTGGACGTGGGGCGCCGCGGCGACGCCGACGTGGTGCTGGTGCATGATCGGCCGGCCGAAGAGAAGTTCGTTGCCGACGGCTACGGCATCGACCGCCGCAACGTGATGTACAACGACTTCGTGCTGGTCGGCCCGGTGGCCGACGCGGCGGGCGTGAAGGGCGCAAAGGATGTGACCGACGCCTTCGCGCGCATCGCCCGCAAGGGCAGCCCGTGGGTGTCCCGCGGGGATCGCAGCGGGACTCATGCGGCGGAACTGCGTTTCTGGCAGGCGGCGGGCGTGGAGCCGAAGGGGCAGGGCTGGTACAAGGAGGCCGGTTCCGGCATGGGGCCGACCTTGAACATGGCGGCCGGCATGGGGGCTTACACGCTATCGGACCGCGGTACCTGGGCCAGCTTCAAGAACCGCCAGGATCTGACCATCCTGTATGCGGGCGACCTCAAGCTCTACAACCCCTACGGCGTGATGCTGGTGAGCCCGGCGAAACACCCGCACGTGAAGAAAGTGGCCGGCGAGACTTTCATCAACTGGCTCACCTCCGCCGAAGGCCGGCGGGCGATCTCCGCCTACCGCATCGGCAACGAACAGCTGTTCTATCCGCTGTCGAAGTGAGGCGCTGCCCCCGGCCCGCGTGCTGCGGACGGGGAGGCTGTGAATCAAGTCTGTGAGTCAGGTCTGTGAGTCAGGACTGTGGGGTAGGACTGTGGGGGCGAATTCATTCGCCCGCGGAGGTGAAGCAGGCCGCGGAGGGCGAATGAATTCGCCCCCACAACCCCACAACCCCCACGAAGAGGAGGCCGGAAGGTGCTTACTCCGACTTCGGCTGGGCCAGGATCGCATGGCCCTGTTCGAGGCGTTCCACCTGGGCCAGCGTCGACACCGGGACGCCCAGCGCCTCGATGTGCTCGCGGCCCTGCTTGAAGCGCTTTTCCACCACGAAGCCGGCGCCCAGCACCTCGGCACCGGCTTCCCGCACCATGTCGATCAGCGCGGTGGCGGTGCGGCCGTTGGCGAGGAAGTCGTCCACGATGACGACCCGCTGGCCGGGCTTGATGTAGCGCTGGGAGATCACCAGCCGGGTGTGGCCGCCCTTGGTCGGCGACGGGATGATCCGCGAGATTGCGGGGGCTTCCACCTGCGGCGAATACTTCTTGGCATACACCAGCGGCACGCTGAGGGTCTGCGCGACGATCAGCGCCGGCGCGATGCCGCTCGCCTCGGCGGTGAGGATCACGTTGGGCTGGAAGAAGGACAGGCGCCGCGCCAGCTCATGGGCCAGCTCGAAGATGAAGGCCGGCTCGATGCGGTGATTCAGGAAGTGGTCGATGCGCAGGATCTGGCCGTTCTCGACGGTGGCTTCCTTTTCGATGCGATGGACCAGCGGGGCGTAAGGGGCGGTGAGATCGAGATGGGGACTCATGGTGTGGCTCGTTTTGCGTCGCGCCGGCGGTCGGATGGCCGCCTGCCCGACGAGTTTATCAATTTGACTTTCAATGGCCTGTGGCAGTTTCCGCAAGACGCTGCAGGCGGCCACGTACCAGCGCGATGTGCTCGCGCAGGGTGTACAGCTCGGTGCTGAAGGCCAGCGGCAGTTTGCGGTGCAGCGCACGCTGCTCGATGCGGTCGAGGCGCACGATGAAGGCGTCGATGGCGTCCGCGTCGTGGGCGGTGGCCGGCGCCTGGTCGAGCTCGTTCTCCAGGTACTTCAGCTCGCCGTACCAGCGGTAGATGCGCGAGCGGATACGCCAGTTGTAGATCCCCGGCAAGACCTTGGAGAGGGGGATCACCACCGCCACCAGCGGCAGCAGCATGACGATCAGGCGGTCGATCAGCACCGCCAGCCAGAACGGCAGGTAGCGCTGCAGGAAGGGCGGGCCGCTGTCGTAGAAGCGGCGTGCCGACGGGTGCAGCGGCAGCGCGTGGTCCTGGGGGGCCGGGAAGGCATCGGCGGCCTGCAGCAGGCCCGGTGCGCGGTGGATCTCGCGGGCGTGCTTGAGCAGCAGGGTGACGATGGCCGGATGGATGTCGGCCTTGACCACCAGGTTGGCGGTGGCGGCGAGCAGGTGGATGTCCCTGGCCGGCCGGTCGTTGGCAATGTCGATGGCGCCGCGAGGCAGGGTGACCGTCAGCAGGTGCGGGAAGTGGCGTACGTAGCCTTCCGCCTGGACGAAGTCGAGCAACTTGATGCCCTCCGTGTGGAGCAGCGCACCCACCACCGGCGCCTGCGGCGCGCCGACCACGAAGAAGGCATCCACGTCGCCGCGCTTGAGGGCGTCCACCGCCTGCATGCCGCCGATGGCCACCAGCGTCGGGTCGTGGGTGGCGAAGCCGTTGGCCGACAGCAGCTGCAGTGCGAAGAGCTGGGCGCCGCTGCCCTGCACGCCGACCGCGATCTTCCTGCCTTTCAGCTGGGTCAGGCGCTCGTAGTCGTCCTTGCCCCGGTAGAAGACCCACACCGGCTCCAGGTACATGCTGCCGAGGGTGGCCAGGTCTTCCGAATCGGGCTCGTTGGCGATGCCGCCCTGCACGAAGCCCGCATCCACGCTGTCGTCGGTCTTCAGGCGCATCAGGTTCTCGACGGCGCCGGTGGAGGGGCGTAATTCGACCTCGATGCCTTCCTGGGCCAGTTTGTCCCGGTAGCGCTCGCCGAAGAACTGGTAGGCGCCGCCAACGGCCCCGGTGCTGATGACGATCTTCTTCGGCGGAGCCGGTCGCACGAACTGCCAGGCCAGCACGAAGGCGGCGATGACCAGCACGACGGCCGGCAGGGCGAGGACGAGGAGGTCGCGACGGCTGCTGGTGGTGCTCAGGCGGCGCATGGGGAGCTCCTGTGATGGCAGGTGGATTCAGGGGGGCGAATCTTACGCCTGTCCGGCCCAGCTGCGGCGGCGGGCGCCTGGCGGAAATGCACCGGGAGCGTGCTTCGTTCCGGGATTATCCCGTCGATGGTGCGCTGCGACATGAGGTGCCGTTTCACGCGTGGCCGTAAGTTCATGATTCTTATGGAGAGGCGGTTCACGATTTAACTGGCATACATGCTGCTAACTTGGATTCTGTCTTGTATCCAAGTTTGGGTGCTTACCGTGAATGCCAGCTTGCCACGTGTATTGACGATCGATTCCCTGCTCGAAGGCTACCGGAGCGGGCGTTTCCTTCCAGGCGGCCTGGTTCGTGCGCTGCTGGCACGGATCGCCGCCGCCGACGACCCGGCGGTGTGGATCAGCGTGGCGTCCCACGCCGATCTGCGCGAGCGGCTGGCGGAAATGGATGCCAGCCTGCTGGCCGATCCGGTGGCAGCCTTGGCCCGCCGGCCGCTGCTCGGCGTGCCCTTCGCGGTGAAGGACAACATCGACGTCGCAGGCTTCAGGACGACCGCCGCCTGCCGCGAGTTCGCCTACCTGGCGGAACAGTCTGCTGATGCCGTGCGCCGCCTGGAAGAGGCCGGCGCCATCGCGCTCGGCAAGACCAACCTAGACCAGTTCGCCACCGGCCTGGTCGGCACCCGTTCGCCCTACGGCGCGGTGTGCAATCCCTTTCACCCGGACTACATCTCCGGCGGTTCCAGTTCCGGTTCGGCGGCGGCCACCGCGCTCGGGCACGTGGCCTTCGCGCTCGGCACCGATACGGCCGGGTCGGGCCGCGTGCCGGCGGGTTTCTGCAACCTGGTCGGGCTCAAGCCGACGCCGGGCCTGATCGGCACCGGTGGCGTGGTGCCGGCCTGCCGCAGCCTGGACTGCGTGTCGATCTTCGCCCATACCGTCGCGGATGCCTGGCAGGTGCTGGCGGTCACCGCAGACGGCGCGGTTCCGGCCTGTGGGCTCAAGCCCCGCGGCGTCGTGGTGGGGGTGCCGGTGGGGCTGCAGGGCGAACTCGACGCGCGGGCGCGACGGGCTTTCGACGCCGCCCTTTCCGCCGTTCAGGCGGTGCCGGGCGTCAGTCTGGTGGAGGTGGACCTGGAACCCTTCCACGCAGTGGCGGCGCTGCTCTACGACGGGCCGTGGGTCGCCGAGCGGCGGGCCGCGCTGGGGCGTTTTCTCGATACCCCGCACGCCAGCCTCGATCCGGTCGTCACGGCGATCATCGGCCGCGCCGACATCCAGTCCGCTGCCGACGCCTTCCGTGGCCGCTACCGGCTGGAAGCGCTCGCACCGGCCTGCCACCAGGTCTTCGACCAGGTGGACATGCTGCTGGTGCCGACGACGCCGACCCACTTCACGCGGCGGGAGATCGCCCAGCAGCCCATCGAGCGCAACGCCTGGCTGGGGCGCTACACCAACTTCGTCAATCTCCTCGGCCTGTCGGCGCTGGCCATGCCGGGTCCGTTCCGTAACGACGGCCTGCCGGCAGGCGTGACCCTGATCGGCCGGTCCGGCGCCGATCACCTGCTGGCGGAAACCGCGCGTAGCTGGGAACGTGTGCTGCATCGGCGGCTCGGCCTGACCGAAGCGGCGCCGCCGCGCCGCGAGCAGCCGCTGCCGGCCCTGCCGCCGCGGGAGGCCACCGTGCAGCTCGCCGTGGTCGGTGCCCACCTGAGCGGCCTGCCACTCAACTGGCAGCTCCTCGAACGGGCCTCCCGTCTGGTGGAATCCACCCGGACTGCGCCGCTCTACCGCCTGCACGCCTTGCCCGGCACCGTGCCGCCCAAGCTCGGGCTCGAACGGGTGAGCGGCGAGGGGCACGCCATCGAAGTGGAGGTGTGGGAGATGCCGCTGCGCCTGTTCGGCAGCTTCGTCGCCGAGATTCCGCCGCCGCTGGGCATCGGCACGCTGATCCTCGCCGACGGCCGGCAGGTGAAGGGTTTCATCTGCGAGGGTGCCGCGCTGGCCGGCGCCCAGGATATCTCCGCCAGCGGTGGCTGGCGTGCCCATCTACACGCGGCGGCGCGCCTTGCCGACCCGACCTTGTCCTGAACCCCCAACGAAAGAGAGAACAACCATGGCTCAAACCCGTTTCTCCGCCGGCCGTCGCGACATCCTCCGCATTCTCGGCACCGGTGCTGCCGCCAGCGCCTTGCCCTTTGGCATCGGCCTGGCCGGCGCGGCCGACAAGCTGGTGGTCGGCGTGATCTACGTCGGCCCGCGGGACGACTTCGGCTACAACCAGGCCCAGGCCCAGGCGGTGGCGGCGCTCAAGAAGATGCCCGGCGTGAAGGTGGTGGAGGAAGAGAAGGTGCCGGAGACGGTGGCCGTGCAGAAGACCATGGAGGCGATGATCAACCAGGACAAGGCGTCATTGATCTTCGCCACCTCCTTCGGCTACTTCGACCCCCACGTGCTGAAGATGGCCGAGAAATACCCGAATGTGCGCTTCGCCCACTGCGGCGGGCTGTGGACGGCGGGCAAGCACCCGAAGAACGTCGGCAGCTTCTTCGGTTACATCGACGAATGCCAGTACCTGGACGGCATCGCCGCGGCCTCGGTGAGCAAGAGCAAGAAGCTCGGTTTCATCGCCGCCAAGCCGATCCCGCAGGTTCTGCGCAACATCAACGCCTTCCTGCTTGGCGCACGCTCGGTGGACCCGAAGGCGACGGTGAAGGTGATCTTCACCGGCGACTGGTCGCTGCCGGTCAAGGAGGCCGAAGCCGCCAACAGCCTCATCGACCAGGGCGTGGACGTGCTGACCTGTCACGTGGACAGCCCCAAGGTCATCGTCGAGACCGCCGAGCGCCGCGGCGTGTACAGCTGCGGCTACCACGCCAGCCAGGCCAAGCTGGCGCCGAAGGGCTACCTGACCGGCGCGGAGTGGGACTGGCAGACGCCTTACACACAAATCGTCAAGGCGACCCTCGACGGCAAGCCGATGGTCAATTTCCTGCGTGGCGGGCTGAAGGACGGCTTCGTCAAGCCGTCGCCCTTCGGGCCGGCGGTGTCGGCCGAGGCGAAGAAGAAGTCCGAGGCGGTCAAGGCGGCGATGCTGAAGGGCGACTTCCCGATCTTCAAGGGGCCGTTGCTGGACAACACCGGCAAGACGGTGGTCGCCGCCGGCAAGGTGCTCGGCCAGCAGGATCCTTTGCTGGAGAGCATGAACTACCTGGTCGACGGCGTGATCGGGCAGGTCTGAGCCATGGAGGCCGCCATGAACCGGGCCATGCGCGCCGTTGCGCCGCTGGCGCCCTTTACCGCCGCGGCGCTGGCTGCCGCATTGTTGTTCGCGGCCTTCCTGGTGGCCCAGGGCTTCGAGGCGCCGGAGGCGCTGGGGCTGGTGGTGGAGGGCGCCTTCGGTTCGGCCTTCGCGTGGCAGAACACCCTGGCGCGCGCCGCGCCGCTGATGCTCACCGCCCTCTGCGTGGCCCTGCCGGCCCGTGCCGGGCTGGTGATCATCGGCGGGGAAGGGGCGTTGGCGCTGGGCGCGCTTGCCGCGGCGATGGTGCCGTCCCTGACCGCCGGCTGGCCGGCCCTGCCGGTGCAGCTGCTGATGGCGCTGGCGGGCTTCGTGGCCGGTGGGGCGTGGATCGCCGCGTCGGCCTGGCTGCGCCACGTGCGGGGCATCAACGAGACCATCTCCAGCCTGCTGCTCTCCTACATCGGCATCGCGTTGTTCAATTTCCTGGTCGAAGGCGTCTTGCGCGATCCGGCCAGCCTCAACAAGCCTTCGACGCCGCCGCTGCCCGATGCGGTGCTGATCGGTCCGTTGCCGGGCCTGGAAGTGCATTGGGGCCTGGTGTGGGGCGTGCTGGCCTGCGCGGCGGCGTGGTTCCTGCTGCGGCGTACGGTGTTCGGCTTCTCGGTCGGCGTCGTCGGCGGCAATCCGCGGGCGGCGCTGATGGCCGGCTTGCCGGTCGGCACGTTGCTGATCGCGGCCTGCTTCCTCGGCGGCGGCGCGGCCGGCGTGGCGGGGATGCTCGAAGTGGCGGCGGTGCACGGCAGCGCCAACGCCTCGCTGCTGGCGGGCTACGGCTACGCCGGCATCCTGGTGTCCTTCGCCGCCCGCCACAATCCGCTGGGCATCGTCGCCGGCGCCATCCTGGTGGGTGGCATCGGGGCGTCCGGCAGCCTGCTGCAGCGGCGCCTGGATCTGCCCGACGCTGCTGTGCTCGTGTTGCAGGGCGCGCTGTTCGTGGCCTTGCTGGCCTTCGAAACCCTCAACCGGAAAGGAGCACGCCGTGTCTGAAACCACTGACGGCCTGGCCTTCGGCAGCCTCGCGCTGGCCCTGCTGGGCGGCGCCCTGCGGGTCAGCACCCCCTTCCTTTTCGTCAGCCTTGGGGAGTGCATCACCGAAAAGTCCGGCCGCATCAACCTGGGCCTGGAGGGCACGCTGGTGCTGGGCGCGATGGGCGGCTACGGCGTCTCGCTGCTCACCGGCTCGCCGTGGCTGGGCGTGCTGGCCGCCGGGCTGTGCGGGGTGCTGATGGGGCTGCTGCACGGTGGCCTGTGCTCCCTGCCGAAGGTGAACGACATCGCCGTCGGCATCGCGCTGATGCTGTTCGGCACCGGACTGGCCTTCTTCCTCGGCAAGCCGCTGATCCAGCCCCAGGCGCCGATGCTGCCGTCCGTTGAGCTGGGGGCGTGGAGCGACGATGAACAGATCCGCTCGGCGCTGCGCATCAACGTGCTGCTGCCCGTCGGGCTGGCGCTGGCGGGCCTGCTGCACTGGGCCTTCCGGGCCAGCCGCTGGGGCCTGGCGCTGCGACTGGTCGGCGACAACGCCGCGGCGGCGCGGGCGCTGGGCTATCCGGTGGTGCCGATCCGCATCGGGGCGACGGCGGCCGGCGGCTTCCTGGCCGGCGTCGGTGGCGCTTTCCTGTCCCTCTATTACCCGGGCAGCTGGAACGAAGGCCTGTCCAGCGGGCAGGGGCTGATGGCGGTGGCGCTGGTCATTTTCGCCCGCTGGAGCCCCTTGCGCTGCGCGCTGGCGGCGCTGCTGTTCGGGGCCGCCGGCGCGCTCGGCCCGGCGCTGCAGTCGCAGGGCATCACGGCCGGCTACTACCTCTTCAACGCGGCACCCTATGTGCTGACCCTGGCCCTGATGGCGGCCAGCTGGACGCCGGGGCAGACCCTGGCCGGCGCGCCCGGCGAGCTGTCCTTCACCCAGCGCTGAATCCACGACAACCCTGGCAGGAGCTTCAAGCATGACCGCTTTCCACCTCGAAGCCGATCCCTACCCCTGGCCCTGGAACGGCGACCTGACGCCGGACAACACCGCGCTGATCATCATCGACATGCAGACCGATTTCTGCGGCGTCGGCGGCTACGTGGACAAGATGGGCTACGACCTGTCCCTGACCCGCGCGCCTATCGGGCCGATCAAGGCGGTGCTGGCGCGTCTGCGCAGCCTGGGCTTCTTCATCATCCACACCCGCGAGGGGCACCGTCCGGACCTGGCCGACCTGCCGCCCAACAAGCGCTGGCGCTCCCAGCGCATCGGCGCCGGCATCGGCGATGCCGGGCCCTGCGGGCGCATCCTGGTACGTGGCGAGCCGGGCTGGGAGATCATCCCCGAACTGGCGCCGCTGCCCGGCGAGGTGGTCATCGACAAGCCGGGCAAGGGCTCGTTCTACGCCACCGACCTGGAGCTGGTCCTGCGCACCGGCGGCATCCGCAACATCATCCTGACCGGCATCACCACCGACGTGTGCGTGCACACCACCATGCGCGACGCCAACGACATGGGCTTCGAGTGCCTGCTGCTGGAGGATTGCTGCGGCGCCACCGACCATGGAAACCACCTGGCCGCGCTCAAGATGATCAAGATGCAGGGCGGGGTGTTCGGCGCGGTGTCGGATTCCAGCACTTTCCTGGCGGCGCTGGAGTAGGGCCATGGATGCGCTCACCCACACCCTGCTGGCGGCCGACGTGCAGGACCGCGGTGCGGCCGTCGAGGCCTACCGGGTCACCAAGCGCTTCGGCGCGCTGACGGCCCTCGACGACGTGTCCCTGAAGGTGGCGTCCGGCAGCTTCCATTGCCTGCTCGGCGAGAACGGCGCCGGCAAGAGCACGCTGGTGAAATGCCTGGTCGGCTACCACCCGCCGGAGGAAGGGAGCTTCCTGGTGGATGGGCGCGAGCAGGCCATCCGCAGCCCGCGCGACGCCCAGCGCCTGCGCATCGGCATGGTCTACCAGCACTTCACGCTGGCGCCGGGCATGACGGTGGCCGAGAACCTGCTGCTGGCCCGCGGCGACCTGCCGCTGCGTATCGACTGGCGACGGGAGAAGGCGGCGCTGGCGGCCTTCCTGGACAGCACGCCATTCCGCCTCGATCTGAACGCCCGGGTGGCCGACCTGGCCGCCGGCGAGAAGCAGAAGCTGGAGATCCTCAAGCAGCTCTACCTGGGCCAGCGCCTGCTGATCCTCGACGAGCCGACCTCGGTGCTGACCCCCGCCGAAGCCGACGAGGTGCTCGGCCTGCTCCACGGCATGACGCGGGACGGCCGCCTGACGGTGATGATGATCACCCACAAGTTCCGTGAGGTGAGCGCCTACGGCGACAGCGTCACGGTGCTGCGGCGCGGCAAGCTGGCGGGGAGTGGCAAGGTCGGCGAGCTGACTACCCAGGACATGGCCGAGATGATGGTCGGCAGCGCGGTTTCCGTTGCCACTGCGCCGCGGCGGCGGGCCGCCGATCCGGAGCGCAAGACGGGAGAAATCCGCCTGGCGGTGGACCGCCTGTGCGCCGACAACGATCGCGGCATGCCGGCGGTACGCGAACTTGACCTGGTGGCGCGCGCTGGCGAGATCGTCGGCATCGCCGGGGTGGCCGGCAACGGGCAGAAGGAACTCGTTGAGGTGCTGCTTGGCCAGCGCAGCGCGAGTGGCGGGGCGCTGCGGGTGGATGGCGAGGCCTATGGCGCGACGCGGGCCGAGCTGCGCCGCCACGGCGTCTTCAGCCTGCCCGAGGAGCCTCTGCGCAATGCCTGCGTTCCCAACATGAGCGTGGCAGAGAACATGGGGCTGCGGGATTTCGACATCGCGCCGTTCTCCGGCGGCTGGCTCAGTCTGCGCTTCCTGCGCCGCGGCGCGCTGACACGCCGGGCGAAGGAATGGATCGAGGCCTTCGGCGTGCGTCCGCCGGACCCGTCGGCGGCCATCGAGAACCTGTCCGGCGGCAACGTCCAGCGGGCCGTGCTAGCCCGCGAGCTGTCCGGCGCGGTACGCCTGTTGATCGTCGCCAACCCGGTTTTCGGGCTGGACTTCGCCGCCACCGAGGCGATCCACCGCCGGCTCGACCAGGCCCGCAACGACGGTGCGGCGATCCTGCTGGTCAGCGAAGACCTGGACGAGCTGCTGGAACTGTCCGACCGCATCCTGGTGATGTCGGAAGGGAGCATCGCCCACCAGGCGCTGGCCGGTTACGTGGATGTGGCGGAGATCGGCCGCCACATGGCGGGCGGTGCCGGGCACGGGGCGGGCCATTGAGGAGATGAGCGCCATGATCCATATCGACGCACGCCCCTGCGCTTTCAGCTTTGCGCCGGCGAGCACGGCGCTGATCGTCATCGACATGCAGCGCGACTTCATCGAGCCGGGCGGCTTCGGCGAAAGCCTGGGCAACGACGTGTCGCGGCTGGCCGCGATCGTTCCGACAGTGGCCGCGTTGCTCGACAGCTGCCGCCGCCACGGCATCGCCGTGATCCACACCCGCGAGGCCCATCGACCGGATCTTTCCGACTGTCCGCCGGCCAAGCTCAATCGCGGCGACGCGGCGCTGCGCATCGGCGACCCAGGGCCGATGGGGCGCATCCTGGTGGCCGGCGAACCGGGCAACGACATCCTTCCTGCCGTGGCACCGCTGCCTGGCGAGATCGTCATCGACAAGCCGGGGAAGGGCGCCTTCTACGCCACCGCGCTGGGGGAAATCCTGCGCCTGAAGGGAGTCACCCACTTGCTGTTCGCCGGCGTGACCACCGAGGTCTGCGTGCAGACGACGATGCGCGAGGCCAACGACCGGGGTTATGACTGCCTGCTGGTCGAGGACGCCACCGAGAGCTACTTCCCGGCCTTCAAGGCCGCCGCCATCGAGATGATCGTCGCCCAGGGCGGCATCGTCGGCTGGAGCGCGCCGCTGGCCGCGCTGACGGCCGCCCTCGAAGCGGTGAAAGCGAATCCATGAGCGTACCCGCCATCAATCTTCCCCATGTGGTCGCCGAACTGGGCGCCGTGTTCGAGCGCTACGAAGCCGCACTGATCGCCAATGACGTGGCGGTGCTCAACGCGCTTTTCTGGGACAATCCGCTCACGGTGCGCTTCGGCATCGCCGAGATCCACTACGGCGCCGATGCCATCCGCAAGTACCGGGAGCACTTTGTTCCCCCCGCCAACATGCCCCGACAACTGCGCAACCTGGTGATCACCACCTTCGACGAGCACTTCGCCACCGCCGACGTGGAATTCCTGCGGGACGGCGATCCGGTCGGCCGCCAGAGCCAGACCTGGGTGCGCTTCCCGGAAGGCTGGCGGGTTGTCTCGGCCCACGTGAGCATGCTGATCTGAGCCAAATGGGCAATGCCAGCCGACCCAGGGAAAACGCCCTCGCCAACCGGATCTACCAGCAGTTGAAGGACGAGATCTTCTCCTTCCAGCTGCTGCCGGGGGATCGCTTCACCGAGACCGAGGTGGCCGAGCGCTACGGTGTATCGCGCACGCCGGTGCGTGGCGCGCTGTACCGCCTGGAGCGGGAAGGCTTTCTGCAGGTGTATTTCCGCAGCGGCTGGTCGGTGCGCAGCATCGACTTCGAGCGCCTGGACCAGCTCTACGACCTGCGCGTCGTGCTTGAGGACGCTGCGGTGAGCCGCATCTGCGAAGCGCCGCAGACCGTGGACCTGAGTGCGCTGACCGAGGTGTGGCTGGTGGACCCGGAGGAGCGACTGACCGACGGCAACCGCGTCGCGGCGCTGGACGAAGCCTTCCACCAGGGCCTGGTGCTGGCCACCGGCAACCGGGAGATGGCCGCCGTGCACCAGGACGTCACCGAGAAGATCCGTATCGTGCGCCGCCTGGACTTCACCAATCCGGCGCGCATCCAGGCAACCTACGACGAGCATGCGCAGTTGCTGCGCCTGCTGATCCAGCGCAAGGCGGCGCAGGCGAGCATCCTGCTGCGCTCCCACATCGAGGCCAGCAAGGCCGAGGTGCGCAAGATCACGCTGCACAACCTGCACGCGGCGCGGCAGCAGAATCTTGCGCAGGGGCAGATCACCGCAGCGGCGGCGGAGCAGGGCGCCGGACACTGACCGGACGGCTGCCTTTTCTCCGGCAAGGGCTTGAAAAACCTGGGATCGGCTCGCCGATTCGCCGTAGAATCGCGCCCTTCGACCGTGAGCGGTGTGTGTGGATTAGATGGGAAGACTGTTGCTTGCGCCCATGGAGGGGCTGGCCGATTACCTGCTGCGCGACGTGCTGACCAAGGTGGGCGGCTACGACGGCGCGGTGACGGAGTTCGTCCGCGTCTCCGGCAGCCTGCTGCCCCATCGCACCTATCGCCGCATCAGCCCCGAAATCGACAACGGTGGGCGCACGTCCGGCGGTACGCCGGTGGTGGTCCAGCTGCTCGGCAGCGATCCGGCCGCGCTGGCCGAGAACGCCGCCCGCCTGTGCGAGCTGTCGCCGCCGGGCGTCGACCTCAACTTCGGCTGCCCGGCCAAGACCGTCAATTCCCACGGTGGCGGCGCCATGCTGCTGGCCGATCCCGAATGCCTGTACCGCATCGCCGGCGCGGTGCGCCGCGCGGTGCCGCGGCACATCCCCTTCACCGCCAAGATGCGACTCGGGGTGGAGGACACCTCCCTCGCGCTGGATTGCGCGCGGGCGCTGGAGGCCGGCGGCGCCGAAGGCCTGGTGGTGCATGCCCGTACCAAGCGTGACGGCTACCGTCCGCCGGCCCACTGGGAGTGGATCGCCCGCATCCGCGACGTAGTCGAGCTGCCGGTGGTGGCCAACGGCGAGGTGTGGAGCGAGGACGACTGGCGGCGTTGCCGCTCGGTGAGTGGCGCGGACGACGTGATGCTCGGCCGCGGCGCGGTGTCCGATCCCTTCCTGGCGCGGCGCATCGCCGCCGGTGCCGAAGTGCCGGCCGACCGGGACGCGGAGTGGAGCGAGCTGCTGCTCCTCATCGGCGATTTCTGGGAGCGCGTGCAGTTGAAGGTCGAGGCGCGCCACGCGCCGGGCCGCCTGAAACAATGGATCAACATGCTGCGGCGCAATTTCCCGGCCGCCGAACTTCTTTATCAGGACCTGCGCGCCCAGCCCGAGTGCCGGGCCATCGACCACGTCCTGCGCCGCCATGGCGTGCCGCTGCTGCAGGCCGCCGCCTGACCCAAACCGATGTACGCCAATTCAAAGATTCCCGAGAGCGCCCAGCAGGGCGTCCATGAACATCTCGTCGAGCGGGTGGCCAAGCACGCCAGCTGCGAGTTCCGCAAACCCGTCCTCGACCACAACAAGGCGGCCTTCGAGGCCAGCCTGGCCGGCTGGGACGGCAAGGCACCGCTGATCCTCGATTCCGGCTGCGGCGTGGGCCACAGCACCATCCAGCTGGCGCGGGCCTTTCCCGACCACTGGGTGATCGGCGTGGACCAGTCGGAAGATCGCCTGAGCCGCAAGAAGCCCTACCCGGACGCGCTGCTGCCGAAGAACATGATCTTCGTGCGCGCCGACCTGGTGGACTACTGGCGCCTGATGGCGGATGCCGGCATCCGCCTGGCGCGCCATTACATCCTCTACCCGAACCCGTGGCCGAAGATCGGCCACCTGGCGCGGCGCTGGCATGCGCACCCGGTTTTCCCCTTTGTGCCGCGCCTTGGCGGCCGGCTGGAGTGCCGCAGTAACTGGAACATTTATGTGGAAGAATTCGCCATTGCGCTGGGGCTGTTGATCGGCCGCCAGCTGCCGTGGGAGTCCTTCGAGGCGCCGTCGCCGCTGACCCCATTCGAACGCAAGTACCGGGATTCCGGCCAGACCCTTTACCGGTGTGTGGTGGAGCTCGATCGCCAACCGACCGTGGAGGAAACCCCGCAATGACTACCGCTCAATCCATTCCGCTGACCGAAGAAGAACTCGAGCAGCTCGAAGAACTGCTGGTGTCGGACGAAGTGCCGGCCGACTGCATGAACCTGGAGATGCTTGACGGCTACCTGGCCGCCATCGTCGCCTCGCCGCTGCCGATTCCGGTGGAAGACTGGCTGCCGGCGGTGTGGACCGCCGACGAGGGTGAGGTGGGCTTCGGCTCCGGCGCATCCCTGCAGAAGGCCATCGAGCTGGTGCTGCGTTATCACAACGACCTGATCGCGATGATCGGCGACGAAGAGGGCGACGAGGAAGGCGAGGCCGAAGGCTGGCAGCCGTTCTGCTACGCCCAAGGCGGCGACGATGACCCCGCCATCGGCGAGGAATGGGGCAACGGTTTCGAGCAGGGCTTCGAGATGTGGCCGTCCGAGTGGCCGGACAAGGTGGGCGACACCTCCATCGCCGAGGCGCTACTGGAAACCATCCTCGGGGATGAAGAGGAAGTGGTGGTACCGGCCGACACGGAAGCGCAGTTGGCCGAACTGGAAGAGAAGGGCTTCGCCGTTCAGCATCTGTACCAGAACTGGCGTGCGCTGGGTCTGCCGGCTCCGGAGCCGGTGGCGGTCAGCGCCGCGACGGGTGCGGCCAAGAGCGGCCCGGGCCGTAACGAGCCTTGCCCCTGCGGCAGCGGCAAGAAGTACAAGAAGTGCTGCGGGGCCGACTGAACCGTGGCTGACCCCTGCCTGAGCTGTGGTGCCTGCTGCGCCAGCTTCCGGGTGGATTTCCATATCGCCGATCTGGAAACCACGCCCGGCGGCTGTGTGCCGGTAGCGCTGACGGTGCCGCTCACCGCGACGCTGGTGCGCATGCGCGGTACTGATGAAGCGGAGCCGCGCTGCATCGCGCTGGCTGGCGAGGTGGGGCGCGAGGTGAAGTGCACGATTTACGAAAAGCGCCCTGGCCCATGCCGGGACTTCTCGCCCTACGCGGCGCTGAACATCGGAGAGGAAGGCTGTGCGCGGGCCCGGCGGCGCCATGGAATGGCGCCTCTCGGCGAGTGAACTCGAGCCCGTTCAAGCCGCTTGGCGGCGCGATCGGGCTCTGACACAATCCCTGCCGACAGCAATATTTCCTTAACACACGCAAGGGGTGTCACCATGACCATTCGTTTCTCCGTCGAAGGCGAATTCATCCAGCTCGACCAGCTCCTGAAGGCCGTGGGCCTGTGCGGTTCCGGCGGCGAGGCCAAGCAGAGGGTGGCGGACGGCGACGTGTTCGTGGACGGAGATATCGAGAACCGCAAGAGGGCCAAGCTGCGACCAGGCCAGCGCGTGGATTTTGCCGGCGAAACCATCGAGCTGGTTGCCGCTGATGTCGTAGCGACAGCCTAGGCGCCGCGGTTTTCCGGTCTGACAAAGGGGCGAGTGAATCGCCCCTTTGTGCTTTGTGTCCGCCGAATTGGGGCGGCTGACCCGGAGTGTCGTCTGGCCTTATGGTGACCACGTTCCACGCGCTGACTCGATATGAATCGGGGAGGGCGGCGCGTGGGGAGGAGGGCATCCCTCCCGCTGACTTCAGCGTGGATGGATGTCCCCGTCTGTATACAGCCAGCGCCCGTCGATGCGTACGAAGCGGCTGGTTTCATGCAGGCGGTGGGCCCGTCCGCCGATCTTGTAGCGCGCTACGAATTCGACGATGGCGTGCTCCGCATCCTGTTGGGCGTGACGCTTGACCTCCAGTCCCAGCCATTGGGTGGGCGGGTCCTCGGCCAGGTGCAGGTCTGAGGGCAGGAAGTCCGGATGCCAGGTGGCGCGCAGGTAGGTTTCGTTGCCGAGGGTGAAGGCGGTGTAGCGGGAGCGCATCAGGGCTTCGGCGCCCGGTGCGGCGACGCCGCCGTCGATGTATCGGCCACAGCACGCGGCGTAATCGGCCGGAGAGCCGCAGGGGCAGGAGGGCATTGGCAGGCCTGATGGTCGTGGGCAGGGCCGGTATTCTCGGCGGGATTCCGTCCTGGCGGCAAGGTGTGTGGCATTCCGTTTCTGCGCTTGAGATTTCCGGCTCAGGGCCGATAAGTCCGGGATACCAGGAAAGTCCGATTGATAACGGGGTGGTCGGCGGTCCTTCGGGGGCACGTCGGCAGTGGGGAGAGGCATGGCGTTCGGGACGTGGATGAAGGGGATCCGCGCCAAGTTGATCGCGATCTTCGTGGTCATCAAGGTGGTTCCCCTGGTGTTGCTGGCGCTGCTGGCATGGAGCATGGCGCAACGGCTGGGCCAGAGTGTCAGCGGCCAGGCGGAATCCATGGCAGAAGTCATGCTGGCGACCGTCAAGCAGGTGGGGGACGCGGCGACCGGGGACGCCATCCGCGCCCTCGACGACCGGGCTCGGGAGGGCATGGAGCGGCTGACCACCGATACGGCCCGGGCCGTGGCGGCCTTTCTTTACGACCGGGACTCCGACGTGCGCCAGGCCGCCGAGCTGGCGCCTGACCCGGAGGCCTACCGCCGCTTCCTGGCCCACCGCAGCCGGACCCTTTACGGGCACGGTCGCTGGCAGCTTTCCGCGGATCAGAAGCGCTGGGAGCCCGTCGAGCCCGAAACGGCCGATGCCAGGCTGGCTGCCGATCCGCGCCAGGCCCTCGGCGACAACGCGAAGGCCTTCAGCGCGCGGCCGCCCGAGTTCCTCGGCCTTGCCGAGCAACGTCCGCTGTTCGTGGAAATGAGCTTCATCGACACGCAGGGGCGGGAGCGCGTCAAGGTCACGACGGGGACGCTGACCCAACCCGGCCTGCGTGATGTGAGCCGGCCGGAGGGCACGTTCCTCAAGGCCGAGCGCTACTGGCCAGAGCTCAAACGCTTGAAGCCGGGTGAGATCTACGTTTCCGAGGTGATCGGCGCCTACGTGGGCAGCCGGGTGATCGGCGCCTACCTGCCGGAAAGCGCGCGCAAGGCCGGTGTCGATTTCAAGCCGGAGGAGTCCGCCTACGCAGGGACGGAAAATCCGGTTGGCAAGCACTTCCGTGCCATCGTGCGCTGGGCCATGCCGGTGGTGCAGGGGGGCAAGGTGACGGGCTACGTGACGCTGGCGCTCGATCACGACCACATCCGCCAGTTTACCGATCGTCTCAGTCCGACTGATCGCCGCTACACCCAGATCAGCGATGCCATCGTCGGCAACTACGCCTTCATGTGGGACCACAAGAGCCGGGCGATCTCCCATCCGCGGGACTACTTCATCCCCGGCTACGATCCCGCCACTGGCGAGCCGGTGGTGTCCTGGCTGGATCAGTCCCTGTACGAGGCCTGGCAGGCCTCCGGCAAGCCGGCCCGGGATTTCCTCGCCGAGGTGAAGCCCTTCGACGGGCAGTCCCTGAAGAAGAAGCCGGCGGCAGCCCAGGTCAAGGTCGGCACGGTGGCGCTGGACTGCCGCTACCTGAACTTCTCGCCCCAGTGCACGGGTTGGAACCAGCTCACGGAGAAGGGCGGTTCAGGCTCTTTCGAGATCTTTTTCTCGGGCTTGTGGAAGCTCACCACGGCGGCCGCGATTCCCTATTACACCGGCCAGTACGGCCGCACGCCGCAGGGCTTCGGCTTCGTCACCATCGGCGCCAACGTGGATGACTTCCATCGGGCAGCGACCGAGTCGGCCAAGCGCATCGGCGCGACCATCGACGAGCGGGACCGGGACTTCCAGGCCCGCCGCCAGGGCTTGCTCGAATCCATCGGGCGCAACCTGGCCGAGACGGCTACGGCCCTGGGCCTGTCGACCCTGATGATGGTGGGGGTGGTGATCGTTGTCGCAATCTGGATGGCCCAGTTCATCACCCGACGCATCACCGACATGATCCAGGGGCTCGGCCGCTTCGAGAAAGGGGACATGTCCCACCGGCTGGAAGTGCGTGCCAGCGATGAGATGGGGCAGCTGGCGAGTTCCTTCAACCGGATGGCCGACACCGTGCAGGAGTCCTTCCAGCGTTCGGAGGAGGCCCGCAGCAAGGCTGAAGATGCTTACCGGCTGAAATCGGAGTTCCTCGCCAGCATGTCCCATGAGCTGCGCACGCCGCTGAACGGCATCCTCGGCTATTCCGAGTTGCTGCGCCTGGAGCTGACCGAGCCCGACCAGCGGGAGTTCGCCGCGACGATCCATAGTTCCGGCGAGCACCTGCTCAACATCGTCAATGACATCCTCGATCTGGCCAAGATCGAGGCTGGCGGGATCGAGCTCAAGCCGTCGCACGTGGACGTGGCGCGGCTTGCCAGCGAACTGGTGGCGGCGCACCGGGCCCATGCCCGGGCGAAGGGCCTGGAGGTCGAGCTGGCGCTCGCCCCGGATCTGCCGGAAACTGTCCACACGGATGCGCTGCGGGTTCGACAGATCCTGAACAATCTGTTGAACAACGCGGTTAAATTCACCGAAAATGGCAAAATCGGCCTGCAGGTCAGCCGGGACGGTTCCCGACTGGCCTTCGCTGTCTTCGATACCGGTCGTGGCATTCCGCCCGAAGCGCTGGAGCTCGTCTTCGAGAAATTCCGGCAACTGGACCATTTCGTCACCCGCGATCATGGCGGCTCGGGCCTCGGCCTGGCGCTCGCGCGGGAACTGGCCCATCTTCTGGGCGGGGGCTTGACCGTGGCGTCGAGGGTCGGCGAAGGTTCGACCTTCACCTTCCATCTTCCTTTGCAGGAGCCCGGCTCCTGATTCATCCATGAGCGAGCAGTCTCCCGAGCAAAAAAAAGTCCTCGTTGTCGACGACAACGCCATCAACCGCCGTCTCGCCATTGCCTTTCTGAGCCGGCTGGGGCTGCAGGCGCAGGAGGCGGAGGATGGCCCGACGGCGCTCGAGCGCCTCCGCGCGGGCAACTTCGACATCGTGCTGCTCGACATCAGCATGCCCGGCATGTCGGGGGAAGAAGTGCTGGCTGTGCTGCGTTCCGACCCGCGCTTCAGCGGTCTTCCGGTGATTGCCTATACTGCCCATGCCTTGCCGGATGAAAAGCAGCGTCTGCTGGATGCCGGCTTCGACGAGCTGCTGATCAAGCCGATCACCTTCAAGGCCGTCGAGGACGCGCTGGTGGCCTGTTTCAGCAAGTAGGATCGGGCGCTCAAGCCGGCTGCAAAATTGGATTGGTGCAGGCGCACAATCCTGAGAGAAATAAAATATAATATATATAAGACTTGGCTCCGGTCTTTTATAACAATGGTGCCAGTCCATTAGGGAGAGGCGCCCAGGGCCTAACCAGCCGGTCGCGCGCGTCAGCACCACCGTCATGTAACCACCGTCTAGGAAGGATGTATCCATGCTTGAAGCCTATCGCCAGCATGTTGCCGAGCGCGCCGCCCTCGGCATCCCGCCGCTGCCCCTGTCCAAGCAGCAAACCCAAGCTCTGGTCGAGCTGCTGCAGAACCCGCCGGCCGGCGAAGAAGCTTTCCTGGTGGAACTGCTGACCTACCGTATTCCCGCCGGCGTGGATGACGCCGCCAAGGTCAAGGCCGAATTCCTGGCCAAGGTCGCCAAGGGCGAGCTGTCCGTCGGCCTCGTGTCCCGCGCCAAGGCCACCGAGCTGCTGGGCACCATGCTGGGCGGCTACAACGTCAAGCCGCTGATCGACCTGCTGGCTGACGCCGAAGTGGGTGCCGTGGCTGCCGAAGGCCTCAAGAAGACCCTGCTGGTCTTCGACTTCTTCCATGACGTCGCCGAACTGGCCAAGGGCGGCAACGCCAACGCCAAGGCCGTGATCCAGTCCTGGGCCGATGGTGAGTGGTTCACTTCCCGTCCCGCTGTCCCCGCCAGCCAGAAGCTGACCGTTTTCAAGGTTACCGGCGAAACCAACACCGACGACCTGTCGCCCGCTCCGGATGCCTGGTCCCGTCCGGACATCCCGCTGCACGCGCTGGCCATGCTGAAGAACCCGCGTCCGGGCATCGAGGCCGACGAGCCGGGTGCCCGTGGCCCGCTGAAGCAGCTCGAAGGCCTGGCCGCCAAGGGCAACCTGATCGCCTACGTTGGTGACGTGGTCGGTACCGGTTCTTCCCGCAAGTCCGCCACCAACTCCGTGCTGTGGTTCACTGGCGAAGACATCCCCTACGTTCCGAACAAGCGTTTCGGCGGCGTCTGCCTGGGCTCCAAGATCGCCCCGATCTTCTTCAACACGATGGAAGATGCCGGCGCACTGCCGATCGAAATCGACGCCGGCCAGATGGACATGGGCGACGAGATCGAGCTGAAGGTTGACGACGCCACCGGCAAGGTCACCGCGCTCAAGAACGGCGCCGTGATCGCCGAGTCCCAGCTCAAGACCCTGGTCATCCTCGACGAAGTCCGTGCTGGCGGCCGTATCCCGCTGATCATCGGCCGCGGCCTGACCACCAAGGCCCGTGAAGCCCTGGGCCTGGCTCCGTCCACCCTGTTCCGCCTGCCGCAGAACCCCACCGATGCCGGCACCGGCTACTCCCTGGCCCAGAAGATGGTTGGCCGTGCCTGTGGCCTGCCGGAAGGCAAGGGCATCCTGCCGGGTACCTACTGCGAGCCCAAGATGACCACCGTCGGCTCCCAGGACACCACTGGCCCGATGACTCGCGACGAGCTGAAGGATCTGGCCTGCCTCGGCTTCTCCGCCGACCTGGTGATGCAGTCCTTCTGCCACACCGCCGCCTACCCGAAGCTGGTGGACGTCAAGATGCACCGCGAGCTGCCGACCTTCATCGCCAACCGTGGCGGCGTTGCGCTGCGTCCGGGCGACGGCGTGATCCACTCCTGGCTGAACCGTCTGCTGCTGCCGGATACCGTCGGCACCGGTGGCGACTCCCACACCCGTTTCCCGATCGGCATCTCCTTCCCGGCCGGTTCCGGCCTGGTCGCCTTTGCCGCTGCCACCGGCGTGATGCCGCTGGACATGCCGGAATCGGTGCTGGTCCGCTTCAAGGGCACGATGGCTGACGCCACCGCCCGCGGCATCACCCTGCGTGACCTGGTCAACGCGATCCCGCTGTACGCCATCAAGGCCGGCCTGCTGACCGTCGAGAAGAAGGGCAAGAAGAACATCTTCTCCGGCCGCATCCTCGAAATCGAAGGTCTGCCGGACCTGAAGGTCGAACAAGCCTTCGAGCTGTCCGATGCCGCCGCCGAGCGCTCTGCCGCTGCCTGCGCCGTGGCCCTGAACAAGGAGCCGATCGTCGAGTACATGCGTTCCAACATCACCCTGATGAAGTGGATGATCGCGGAAGGCTACGAAGATGCCCGCACCCTGAAGCGCCGCATCAAGTCGATGGAAGAGTGGATCGCCAACGGCACGCTGCTGAAGGCCGACGCTGCCGCCCAGTACGCCGCCGTTATCGAGATTGACCTGGCCGACGTGACCGAGCCGATCCTGGCTTGCCCGAACGATCCGGACGACGTCAAGGTGCTGTCCGAAGTTGCCGGCGACAAGATCGACGAAGTGTTCATCGGTTCCTGCATGACCAACATCGGCCACTTCCGCGCTGCGGGCAAGGTGCTGGACGGCAAGTCCGACATCCCGACCCGTCTGTGGATCGCTCCGCCGACCAAGATGGACGCCCTGATCCTGACCGAAGAAGGCTACTACAGCGTCCTCGGCAAGGCTGGCGCCCGCATGGAAATGCCGGGCTGCTCCCTGTGCATGGGTAACCAGGCGCAGATCCGCAAGGGTTCCACCGCGGTGTCCACCTCGACCCGTAACTTCCCGAACCGCCTGGGTATCGACACCCGCGTATACCTGGCTTCCGCCGAACTGTCCGCCATCGCAGCCCTGCTGGGCCGCCTGCCGACCGTCGCCGAATACCAGGAAAAGGTTCAGGCGGTTAACGCCAAGGCGGCTGACGTTTACCGCTACATGAACTTCGACCAGATCCCGGCCTTCGTTGAAGTCGCCGATACCGTCGAAGTGTAAGACCCTCTCGATATGCCGGGCCTGGCCCGGCTGTCGATGACGAAGCCCCTGTCCGGGAAACCGGCAGGGGCTTTGTTTTTGTGCTGAAGATGTTTCGTGTGTCGCTCAGGGCCAGTAGAAATGGCTGGCGGGTATGTTGCCGTCGCGGATGACGAAATTGCGCTCCTGCAGCTGGCCGCGGTAGCGGACGCTGACGTCGTAGCTGCCGGGGGGCAGGGAGGCATAGAAGAACGGCCCTTTTGCGACCGTATTGACCAGCCGGGCATGGGTCGTCGCGTCCTCGATGCGCACGCGCACTGCGGCCAGGTAGGCGCCGCTGCCGGCCTGGGCGAAAACCAGGCGGAGGTTGTAGTTGCAGGCGACGACCCGCATGTCGAGGCGTTCATCTTCGCCGATGCCGCCGCTGATGAAGGGCGGTGTGTGGTGCCGGCCGCAATCTGCTGCCGCGGTCCGGACAAATGGACTGGTGAGCAGAAGCAGGGCAACGAGGGTGTTCGAAAACAGGGGTTTCATCGATCACGTCCTCCCGGTCGTGGGCGGCCCTGCAGTGGCTCCGGCGTCTAGCCTCCGAGTCTAAGGGCTTCGGCGAGCAGGGCCTCGGCCATCGGCGAGCGCGGTTGGCGGTTGAGCAGGAGCAGGCCGGTAGCCCATTCTACGACCGGTTCGCGCAGATCATAGGCGCGGATGCCGTTGGGGATGCCGATCAATTCGAGTACCGCGCGCGGCACGATGCTCGACCAGTGGCCGGCGCCCACATGGGCCAGGATGCTGACGATGGAGTCCGTCTCCAGGGTCGGCCGCGGCTTGTGGCCGATGGTGGCGAACACGTTGTCGATGGTCTGGCGGTTGTGCATGTTGGGGGGCAGCAGGCACAAGGGGAGTTGGGCAGCTTCCTGCCAGGTGACCCACTCCCGCCGCTCGAGGGGGCTGCCGGCGGGGGTGATCAACACATGGTTCTCGCGCCACAAGGGGGTGGCCGAGAGGTCCGCGGAAGCCGCCTCGAGATAGGTGATGCCGCCGTGCAGTTCGAAACTACGCAGCCCGGCGATGATCTGCTGGGTGCTCATCGACAGCACCTCGATGTCCACATGCGGGTGGCGCCGCGCAAAGGGCGCGGTGAGCGCCGCTACTGCGGTCAGGGCGGTGGGAATGACGCCGAGGCGCAGCCGGCCGGACAATCCATCCTGCAACTGGGCGAGTTCCTGGTGCAGGCCTTCGGCGCGGGCGGCCATCTGACGGGCACATTCGAGTACCCGCTCGCCTTCCACGGTCAGGCCGGAAAACTGCTGGCCGCGTTCGACGATGGTGACCCCCAGTTCATGCTCGATGTCGCGGATCGCTGCGGACAGCGTTGATGCGGACACGTGGCAGGCTTCGGCGGCGCGGCCAAAGTGCCGTTCCCGGGCGAGGGCGATGAGGTAGAGGTACTTGCGCGCGATCATGGTCTGGGTCGAAGGCCGGAAGACGCGATTATCGCTCAGCGCAGATCTTCACAAGCGGCATATCACCAGCCTTCTTCCGGGCTGCTCGGGGCCCGCCTGCCGGGGCTAGACCCGCTGCCAGGTGCCGCGTCCGGCCTGCTTGGCCCCGTACATGGCGGCGTCGGCGGCGGCGATCAACTTGCCCGGGCTATCCCCATCCTTCGGGAAGAGGCTGACGCCGACGCTGCATGACACATCGACGATATCGGCGCCGAGTCGATGGGGCTCGTTGAGCACCGATACGATCTTCTCGGCGACCCGGCTGGGAAAGTCCTCGATCCGCAGGTCGGGCAGCACGGCCACGAATTCGTCGCCACCCAGCCGCGCGACGGTGTCCTCGTCGCGCAGGCTGTTCTCCAGGCGGCGGGCAACCTGGCGCAGCAGTTCGTCACCGGCGGCGTGGCCGTAGGTGTCGTTGATCGGCTTGAAGCGGTCCAGGTCGATGAACAGCACGGCCACGGCGGTCTGGCTGCGGTGGGCGCGGGCGATGGCCTGCTGCAGCCGGTCCTCGAGCAGCTTGCGGTTGGCCAGCCCGGTGAGGGCATCGAAATTGGCCTGCCGCCAGACCGCATCGGCCTCGCGCTTGCGGTCGGTGATGTCGCTGAACAGGCCGACGTAGCGTTTGCCGTGGCCGAGCCGTTCCGGCACCACGTTGATGCGCAGCCAGGAAATGTAGAGACGCCCGTCCTTGCGTCGGTTGCTGATCTCGCCTTCCCAGCGCCCGTCGTGCTCCAGACGTTGCCACATGCTGCTGTAGAAGGTGCCGTCGTGGATGCCGGAGGCGAGCACCGAGGGGCGCTTGCCGAGCACCTCGCCGGCCGGGTAGCCGGTCAGCACCGAAAAGGCCGGATTCACCGCTATGATGCGGTTTTTCGCGTCGGTGACGATGATGCCCTCGCTGGCCACCTCGAAAACCGATTCGGCGACGCGCAGGGATTCTTCGGCCTCCACCAGCTGGGTGATGTCGGAGAAGGACAGCACCGCCGCGGTGCCTTCGCTCGTGCCGCCGACCCGGAGCGGGCGGCTGCTGACGGTGATCCACACATGCCTGCCGTCCAGATGTTGCACGCTGTAGAGCTGGTGGTCGACGAACTCGCCACGGACGGCGAGGGACGATGGGTAGTCGCTGAGCGCCAGCTGGGTGCCGTTCGCGTCGTACATCAGGTAGCCGCGCGCGCGCATGCCGTCCGCGTCCACCCCGAGGATGCTCAGGGCGGCTTCGTTCCAGGCCGCGACTACGCCGTCGCGACTCATCACCGTGATGCCGTCGGCGACGGTCATGAACAGGTTGCGATGCAGTTCCTCGCTTTCCGCCAGGCGCAACTCCAGTTCGCGGCGCGTCGTCACGTCATGGACGATGGAGTACAGCATCGGCCTGCCGGCTACTTCCACCGGTCCGGAATACACCTCCACATCCCGCTCGCTGCCGTTGGCAAGACGGTGGCGGAAGGTGAAGAACATGCGTTCCTCGTGCAGGGCCTTGTGCATCTCGAGGCGGTCCTGTTCCGGTGACAGGCCGTTGAGATCGTTCATGCGCAGGCCGAGCAGGGTCTCCCGCGGATAGCCGTAATAACGCAGCGCGGCGGGGTTGGCATCGACAATGCGACTGCTCTCCGGGTCGATCACCAGCTTGACCGAAACGTTTTTCTCGAAGAAGGAGCGATGGCGTTGCTCGCTGGCGACCAGGGCTTCCTGCTGGCGGGCCGCGCGGCGGAGCAATTGCGAGACCACCCCGGCCAGCAGCAGTACGATCGCGCCGCCGATGGCCGTGCGGAGGTGGGAGCGCTCGATGTCGGCGCGGAGGCGGCCCAGCTGCACGTCCTCGTCGAGGCCTACATTGACCACCACCGGGTAGTTGGCGAGGCGATGCCAGGCGTAGGTGCGGGCGATCGTGTCGAAGGCCGCATGGGCCCGGAAGCCGCCCTGCAAAGGCGCATCGGCCCGCAGGAAGGGGCGGTCGGCCGGCAGGCGCTTGCCCATCGCCTCGAGCAGCCTGGGGGTGCGCACCAGGTAGCTGCCGTCGGAGCGGAACAGGGAGACGACGTTGCGGCCGCCCTGTTCGATCTGCTGGTGGCTGTCAGCGAAGTACTGCGGGGCGATGGACAGCACCATGACGCCGGCGAACTCCCCGTTGTGGCGGATCGGCCGGGTGAACTGGATCGACCACAGGCCGGAGGCACGCCCGAGCACGGGGCGGCTGATGAACAGGTTGTCGTCCGGGCTATCCAGGTGGGCGCGGAAGTGCTCGCGATCCCCCAGGTAGGTCCGTTCAAAACGGCCGATGCTGGTCTTCCTGAGATAGCCGTCCGGGGCGATCACTGCCACCTGAACGATCGCATCGGGAGGGAAACTCTCGCGTATCGTCCGCACCGTCGCGTCGATATCCCGCCCGGCGGCGTATTCGTCGCGCAGGTGGCGCAGCGCCAGGTCCACGCTGCGGATGGTTGTTTCGGTGTGCGCGGCCACTGCCGCGGCCAGTTCTGTCGCCCGGAGGTTGATCTGCGCCAGCATCTCCCGCTCCAGCTGCTGATAGAAGACGTCCACGCGCCACCAGTACACCCCGACGGCGCCGGATGCCAGCACGAGCGTCAGCCAGGCCAGGACCGGCAGGCGCTTGGCCTGTCGGCGGGGGAGGCGGAGTTTCAGCACAATGTGCTCCGGCCGCAGGACACGGCGCCGGGGACGCAGGGGCAACAGAAGGAGGGCACGGAATCGGGTGCGGCGAGTTGTGGCCCCGAATTATAAATTGGCTCTATCTATACGCCTTAAGTTATACGAGGCCTTCGTGAGCAATTCCCCGTCCGCAATGTCAGGTTTTGTCACGCGAGGCGTCCGGCCCCACCCCGTCGCGGATCATGTCGAGCATCGCCGAGGCGATCTGGGCGGGCGTGCGCAATCCGGGGCGGTACCAGAGGTAGACCCAGTTCATGCTGCCAAGCAGGGTCAGGCGGAAGAGCTTGCGGTCGACCCCGGGACGCATCGGTAGCGCGTCGATCAGTTCGCGGAAGACTTGCTCGTACTCGTCGCGGAAGGGCTGGATGCGCGCCTGGATGTCGTCGTTGCCGATCAGCGCCAGGTTGGTGCCGGTGATGCGGTCCACCGGTGAGCCGTCTGTCATTCCGTGCACATGGATCTCACAGGCCCGGCGCAGGCGCTCCCACGGGTCTGCAATCCCTTCGCCGGCGGCCTTGGCGCGCTTCAGTACCCGGCGGAAGCCCTCCCGGTGCACCGCGATGTAGAGCTCTTCCTTGGACGGGAAGTGGTGGTAGATCGAGCCCGGCAGCAGGCCGACCCGGCTGGCGATGTCGCGGATCGAGGTGCGGTCGTAGCCGGCGGTGCTGAACAGCTCGGCCGCTGCGTTGATGATGATCTCGCTGCGCTCCAGCGGCTCGTCCGCGCTCTTGCTCCCATTGCCGCCGGGGTGGAGCAGGCGGGCGGTAACCGAGTTGCGTTCCAGCAATTCCCGCTGGCTGTCGGTCAGCGCCTCCATGCCCTCGGTGGAGTCGGCAGCCAGTGCATTGAGGCGCTTCACCGTGGTTTCCAGGTCGTGCTTCTGCCAGATGTAGCGGACCCCGGACGGGGAGATGCGGTAGCCCTGGTCCTGAAGCCGCCGGGCGACCGCGGCCTGCCCGAGTTCGGGCTCGCTGCGCGCCAGTTCGAGAATTGCCGCCTCGCTGTCCTGCGCGGGGGCGGTGGGTGTTGCCTGCTGTGTTGCCATCTGTCGTGCCTTTCCAGTCCCTGCAGTCTAAACCAGCGGCGGTCTGTTGGTCGCTCCCGCCAGCTTGCAGCCCGGCTCGACGGGCCGCCCTGGGGGCTCCTGCCCCGTGGGGGCGAATTCATTCGCCCTCCGGTGCTTACTTCAGGCTCCGCGGGCGAATGAATTCGCCCCCACGCGAAGGCCGCTGGAGCGCTTCCGACTATTTTAACTAATTAGTTATCCAAGTGTTTGACACGGTAGTTAGTGAACGCTACAGTGACATCACGCTGCAGGCATAAGTCAGCGCCTACCGGAAAAGAGCAGCACAAGCCGCCGTCCGGTTCCACTTACAGGAATGTGAGGAGACAACAGATGTGCCCGAAACCGAGCTCTCAAGCTCCGGTTTCATCGGTTCCCCTGCGGGGTCGGGCGTGGCGCGGCATGGTCCGCGGCGCCGGCAGGTTGGGGAGGCTTTGATGGAACTGGATATTGCGCTGATCCTGACCCAGGACGGCATCACCTCCGGCGCGGTGTATGCGCTGCTGGCCCTGGCGCTGGTGCTGGTGTTTGCCGTGACCCGCGTCATCTTCATTCCCCAGGGCGAGTACGTGGCCTACGGGGCCCTCACCATGGCCATGCTGCAGCAGGGCAAGGTGCCTGCCACCCTGTGGCTGCTGGTTGTCCTCGGCACACTGGCTGCCGGGCTGGATGCCTGGAAGGCGCTGCGCGGCGGCAGCCGGGCGGGGCTGGCGGCCAGCTTCGGCTGGTGCCTCGCTTATCCGCTGGCACTGGCCGCCCTGTTGTACGCGCTGCCGGCCAGTCAGTCGATCCTCGTGCAGGCATTGCTGACGCTGGCGATCCTGGTGCCGCTGGGGCCGCTGATGTACCGGCTCGCCTATCAGCCGGTAGCGGAAGCGCCGGTGCTGATCCTGCTGATCGTCTCGGTGGCGATCCACGTGGCGATGGTCGGCCTCGGCCTACTGTTCTTCGGTGCCGAAGGCGCCCGTACGCCGGCCTTCTCCGATGCGCAGTTCGCGGTCGGCAGCCTGACTGTCAGCGGACAGCAGGTGTGGGTGGTCGCCGTGTCGGCGGCGTTGATCGGCGGGCTGTGGCTGTTCTTCGAGCGCAGCCTGTACGGCAAGGCCCTGCGCGCCACCGCCATCAACCGCAACGGGGCACGCCTGATGGGCTTCTCGCCGGTCTTCGCGGGCAAGCTCACCTTCCTGCTGGCGGCCTTCATCGGCGTGCTGTCGGGCATCCTGATCGCGCCGCTGACCACCATCTACTACGACACCGGCTTCCTGATCGGGCTCAAGGGCTTCGTCGCGGCCATCGTCGGCGGCCTCGCCAGCTACCCCATCGCCGCTGCCGGCGCGCTGCTGGTCGGCGTGCTGGAGTCCTTCTCGTCCTTCTGGGCCAGCGCCTACAAGGAAGTCTTCGTTTTCACGCTGATCATCCCGGTGCTGATGTGGCGCTCCTTCACCAGCCACCACGTGGAGGAAGAAGAATGAACGCCCCCGTCCGCAATGCAGCCGTGACGCTGCTGCCTGCCACCGGCTCGGCCCCGGCCACCCGTTTCGCCCTCAGCCTGCCGCTCGTGCTGCTGGCCCTGCTGGCGGTGGCGCCGGCGGTGCTGCCCGAGTTCTACGTGACGCTGCTCAACTACATCGGCCTGGCGGCGATGGTGGCCCTTGGCCTGGTGCTGCTGACCGGCGTCGGCGGGCTGACCAGCTTCGGCCAGGCGGCCTTCGTCGGCCTTGGCGCCTACACCACGGCGGTGCTCACCACCAGCCCGGATCTGCCCGGCTGGCTGGCCTGGGCGGCCTCGCCGTGGGCCGCGCTGGTGGTCGGCCTGCTGCTCACCGCCACCGTCGCGCTGATCCTCGGCTCCCTGACGCTGCGCCTGTCCGGCCACTATCTGCCGCTCGGCACCATCGCTTGGGGCATCAGCCTGTACTTCCTGTTCGGCACGATGGACACCCTGGGCGGCCACACCGGCGTCACCGGCATCCCGCCGATCAGCCTGTTCGGCTGGGAGCTGGACGAGGGCCGCGAGCTGTTCTACCTGATCTGGGCCTTCCTGCTGGTGGCCGTGCTGACCACCCGGAACCTGCTGGATTCCCGCGAAGGGCGGGCGATCCGCGCGCTGAAGGGCGGCATGGTGATGGCCGAGGCGATGGGCGTGAATACCTCCCGCTCGCGGATGATCATCTTCGTCATCGCCGCGCTGCACGCCGCCGCGTCCGGCTGGCTGTACGCCCACCTGCAGCGCTTCGTCAATCCGTCGCCCTTCGGCGTGCATGTGGGCATCGAGTACCTGTTCATGGCGGTGGTCGGCGGGGCGGGGCAGGTGTGGGGCGCCATCGTCGGCGCCGGCGTGATCACCCTGCTCAAGCAGTGGCTGCAGGACTGGCTGCCGAGCCTGCTCGGCGCGTCCGGCAACTTCGAGACGATCATCTTCGGCCTGCTGATGGTGGTGCTCCTGCAGCGGGCGCGGGAAGGCCTGTGGCCGCTGATCGCCCGCCTGGCGCCGAGCCGCAGCACGGTGCGCCACGTGGATACCGCCGCCGAGCCGCTGCCGCGCAAGGCCATGCCGACCGCCGGCGAGGTGATCCTCGAAGCGAAGAACGTGACCCGGCGTTTTGGTGGTCTCGTCGCCAACAACGACATGAACCTGCACGTGAAGGCCGGCGAGATCCTCGCGCTGATCGGCCCCAACGGCGCCGGCAAGAGCACCATGTTCAACCAGCTGTCCGGCGTCGATACGCCGACCTCCGGCGAGGTGCTGTTCCGCGGCAAGTCCATCGCCGGCCACGGTTCGCGGGAGATCGCCCGCCTCGGCATGAGCCGCAGCTTCCAGCACGTACGCCTGCTGCCGCGGATGACGGTGCTGGAGAACGTCGCCCTCGGTGCCCACCTGCGCGGCAGCCGCGGCGTGCTGCCGGCCGCCTGGCGTATGGACCGGGACGAGGAGGCCCGCTTGCTGCGCGAAGCCGCCTACCAGATCGAGCGCGTCGGCCTCGGCGAGTTCATGCACGCCGAAGCCGGCAGCCTGGCCCTCGGCCAGCAGCGCATCCTCGAGATCGCCCGGGCGCTGGCTTCCGACCCCTGCCTGCTGCTGCTCGACGAGCCGGCCGCCGGCCTGCGCCTGAAGGAGAAGCAGGCCCTCGGCGAGCTGCTGGTCAAGCTGCGCGGCGAAGGCATGGCGATCCTGCTGGTGGAGCATGACATGGACTTCGTAATGGGGCTGGTGGATCGCGTGGTGGTGATGGAGTTCGGCCAGAAGATCGCCGAAGGCCTGCCCGACGAGGTGCAGCAAAACCCGCGCGTACTGGAAGCCTACCTGGGGGGAGTGGAGTGATGAACACGACGACCCGCAACGTGCTGGAAGTCAGCAAGCTGTGCGTGGCCTACGGCAAGGTCGAAGCGCTCACCAACGCCAGCCTGCGCGTTGGCGAAGGGCAGATCGTCACGGTGATCGGGCCGAACGGCGCCGGCAAGACGACGATGCTGTCGGCGATCATCGGCCTGCTCGAATCGAAGGGCCAGGTGCGCTTCGACGGCCAGCTGGAAGTGGCGCCCGACGTGGAGCGCCTGGTGGCCGGCGGCATGAGCCTGGTGCCGGAGAAGCGCGAGCTGTTTGGCGAGATGAGCGTGGAGGACAACCTGGAACTGGGCGCCTTCCACCGCTACCGCAGCGGCGACCGCAACTACCGGGACACCATGGAGGAAGTCTTCAGCCTCTTTCCGCGGCTCAAGGAACGCCGCAGCCAGGCCGCCGGCACGCTGTCCGGCGGCGAGCGGCAGATGCTGGCGGTGGGCCGCGCGCTGATGGCCAAGCCCAAGCTGCTGATGCTCGATGAGCCGAGCCTGGGGCTGGCCCCGCTGATCACCCGCGAGATCTTCCGCATCATCGCCGAGCTGCGCCGCCGCGGCGTGTCGATCCTGCTCGTCGAGCAGAACGCCCGCGCCGCGCTGGCGGTGGCCGACTACGCCTACGTGCTGGAAACCGGCGCGGTGGCGATGGAAGGCCCGGCCGACCAGCTGCGCGACGACCCCAGGGTCATCGAGGCCTACCTGGGCCTCGGTGGCAAGCACCAGGACATGCTGGCGACGTGAGTTGCCTGGCGAGGGCCTTTGGGGCGAATTCATTCGCCCTCGGTGCCAGGAAGAATTGCAGTGCCGAGGAGAACCTTCGCGGGCGAATGAATTCGCCCCCACAGGGGTCACGCGCCAATGAAAAAGACGTAGGGGCGAATTCATTCGCCCACGCAGGACAGCAGTAGAAGGACGACAGCAAACCAGAACGAAGCCGGGCGCCAAGACCCGCTCACCCAGAAACCACGCCCCAACAAAGGGGCGCATGAGACCAAAGGAGCAACAATGAGGATGAAGAAACTCGCCGCCGTGTTTTCCGGTGCCGCGCTGCTGGCCAGCCAGGCCGCGCTGGCCGACATCACCGTCGGCGTCTCCCTGTCTTCCACCGGGCCGGCGGCGTCCCTCGGCATTCCGGAGAAGAACGTCTTCGCGATCCTGCCGACCAAGATCGCCGGCGAGAACGTGAAGTACATCGTCCTCGACGACGCCACCGACCCGTCGGCGGCGTCGAAGAACGCCCGCAAGCTGGTCTCCGAGGACAAGGTGGATGTGCTGGTCGGCTCGGCCAGCACGCCGGCCTCGGTGGCCATCGCCGAGGTGGCCTTCGAGAGCAAGACGCCACAGATCGCCATCTCGCCGGTCAATGTGCCGGCCGACAAGAACGCCTGGGTCTTCCGCACGCCGCAGAACAACGCGCTGATGGCCGGTGCGCTGGTGGACAACATGAAGGCCCGCGGCGTGAAGAGCGTCGGCTTCATCGGCTTCTCCGACGTGTATGGCGAGGACTGGCTCAACGTCGTCACGCCGCTGCTGGCCCAGGCCGGTATCAAGCTGGCGGTGGTCGAGCGCTACGCCCGCAACGACACCTCGGTCAGCGGCCAGGTGCTCAAGCTGGTTTCGGCGCGGCCCGACGCGGTGCTCGTCGCCGCCTCCGGCAGCCCGGCGGCGCTGCCGCAGACGGCCCTGGTGGAGCGCGGTTACAAGGGCCAGATCTACCAGACCCACGCGGCCGTGAACCAGACCTTCCTCAACGTCGCCGGCAAGGCCGCCGAAGGCGTGATCATGCCGGTCGGCCCGGTGGTCGCCGCCAAGCAGATTCCCGACAGCCATCCGTCCAAGAAGCTCGGCATGGAGTTCGTGCAGAAGTACGAGGAGAAGTACGGCGCCGGCAGTTTCGTGTCCTTCGCCGGCCATGCTTTCGACGCCTACCGCCTGATCGAGGCGGCGGTGCCGGTGGCCCTCAAGAAGGCCAAGCCCGGCACGCCGGAATTCCGCAAGGCCCTGCGCGACGCGCTGGAAAGCAACAAGGAAGTGGTTGCCACCCACGGCGTCTACAACATGAGCCCGACCGACCACTTCGGCCTCGACCAGCGCGGCCGGGTGCTGATCCACGTGGTCGGCGGCGCCTATACGCTGCTCACCAAGTAAGGACGGGCGATGAACATGCTCAATGAAATCAACGAACTCAGCCGGCCGATGTTCACCGAGCCGCTGGTGCTGATCGAGGCCCGCGCCGACGGCACGCGCATCCTGCGCTCCGGCATCCCGCTGCCCGACACCTACGCACGCTGCGTCGGTGAGTGGCTGGAGCACTGGGCCCGTGTCACGCCGGAGCGGATGTTCCTCGCCCAGCGCGGCGCCGACGGGGCGTGGATCGAGGTGAGCTACGGCGAGGCGCGCCAGCGGGTGGTCCGCATCGCCAGCTGGCTGCTCGGCCAGAACCTGTCGCCGGAGCGGCCGGTGGTGATGCTGTCGGACAACGCCATCGAGCACGCGCTGCTGATGCTCGCCGCGATGCACATCGGCGTGCCGTCCTGCGCGATCTCGTCCGGCAATTCGCTGCTGTCGAAGGATCACGCCAAGCTCAAGGGCAACATCGAGCTGCTGCGCCCCGGCGTGATCTACGCCGACCCGGTGGAGCGCTTCCTGCCGGCCATCGAGGCAATCCGCCACCTGCACAACGGCGTGGTGGTGGCCGGCGGCGGCAGCGCGCGGGTGGACGGCACGATTCCCTTCGCCGAACTGGAAGGGGAGGCCAATGAGGCGGCGGTGATGTCGGCCTTCGCACGCATCACGCCGGACACCATCGCCAAATTCCTGTTCACCTCCGGCTCGGTCGGCACGCCGAAGGCGGTCATCAACACCCAGCGCATGATGTGCTCCAACCAGAAGGCCAAGGAGCTGATGTGGCCGGTGCTGGCCGAGGAGCCGCCGGTGCTGATGGAGTGGCTGCCGTGGAGCCACACCTTCGGCAGCAACCACAACTTCAACATGGTGCTGCGCTGGGGCGGCTCGCTGTACATCGACGAGGGCAAGCCGACGCCGGCCCAGATCGCCAGGACCGTCGCCAACCTGAAGGAAGTCTCGCCGACGGTGTACTTCAACGTGCCGCGCGCCTACGACATGCTGGTGCCGCTGCTGCGCGAGGACAAGGCGCTGCGCGACAACTTCTTCCGCCGCCTGAAGTTCATCTTCTACGCCGGCGCGGCACTGCCCAACCACTTGTGGAGCGCGCTGGAAGACCTGTCGGAGGAGTCCACCGGCAAGCGCATCCTGATGGTGTCGTCGTGGGGCGCCACTGAAACCGGGCCGATGGCCACCGACTGCCACTTCCGCGCGGTGCGCTCCGGCGTGATCGGCGTGCCGGTGCCGGGCACCGCGCTGAAGCTGGTGCCGGCCGCCGACAAGATGGAGGTGCGGGTCAAGGGCCCGAACGTCTTCCCGGGCTACTGGCGCCAGCCGGACGTCACCGCCAAGGCCTTCGACGACGAGGGCTACTACATGATCGGCGACGCTGTGGAGTTCGTCGATGTGGTGCGGCCGGCCCTCGGGCTGCTCTTCGACGGCCGCGTCGGCGAGGACTTCAAGCTCCTCACCGGCACCTGGGTGCATGTGGGCTCCTTGCGGGTGGCCGGCATCGACGCGCTGAAGCCGGTGGCCCAGGACATCGTCGTCACCGGCCACGACCGGGATGAGATCGGCTTCCTGGTTTTCCCGAACATCCCCGAGTGCCGGACCCTGTGCCCGAACCTGCCGCCGGATGCGCCCGTGGAGCAGGTGCTCACCAACCCGGCAGTACTGTCCCGCGTGCGCCAGGGCATGGCGATGATGAAGAACCTGGGCGGCGGCACCTCCACCTATCCGGCGCGGGCGCTGCTCGTTGCCGAACCCCCGTCGGTGGAGGCCGGCGAGATCACCGACAAGGGCTACATCAACCAGCGTGCGGTGCTCAACCGCCGCGCCGACCTGGTGGCCTACCTGTACGCCGACGTGCCCGACAAAACCGTCATCACGGTGCACGGCGCGGTGTAGGCCGCGACAAGACGGACAAGAACGACAAGAGGAAACAGCAATGAGTGAACAACTCGTCAAGACGTCGCAGGATGGCGTCATCTACACGATCACCCTGGCCCGGCCGGCCAAGCGCAACGCGGTGTCCGACCGCCTGCTGCGGGCGCTGGACGAAGCCCTGACGGCGACGCCCGAAGGTACCCGGGCGATCATCCTGGCCGGGGAGGGCGACCACTTCTGCGCCGGCCTCGACCTTTCCGAGCACCAGCACCGGGAGCCCTTCGGTGTGATGCAGCACTCCCAGTGGTGGCACCGCATCTTCCACCGCATCCAGCACGGCGGCATCCCGGTGATCGCCGCGCTGCACGGGGCGGTGATCGGCGGTGGGCTAGAGCTGGCGACCGCGACGCACATCCGCGTCGCCGAGCCGACCACGATCTACCAGCTGCCCGAAGGCCGCCACGGCATCTTCGTCGGCGGCGGCGCGTCGGTGCGGGTGGCCAAGATCATCGGGCCGGGCCGCATGTGCGAAATGATGCTGACCGGCCGCATCCTCGACGCGGAGGAGGGCCAGCGCCTGGGCCTGTCCCACTACGTGGTCGGCAAGGGCGAGGCGCTGGCCAAGGCCCAGCAGCTCGCCGCCCGCGTCGCCGAGAACGCCCCGATGGCCAACTGGGCAATGTGCTCGGCCATCGCCCGCATCGACAACATGGCCACCGACGACGGCTTCTTCGTCGAATCCCTCACCGCCGCACTCACGCAAACCAGCCCCGAAGTTGCCGGCCGTATCGGCGAATTCCTCCAGCGCAAAGGACAAGGACCCCGCACATGAGCACTCACGCTTTCGCCGCCTCCGAAGCGGCCGCCCTCGGCACCACCTACGACGACATCTGGCTGGTGGCCGGCCAGCGCACACCGTTTGCCGACTACGCCGGCCCGCTGCGCGACGCCTCCGCCACCGACCTGGGCATCTGCGCCGCCCGCGCGCTGTTCGCGAAGAGCGGTATCCCGGCCAGCGAGGTGAACGCGATCATCGCCGGCAACATGGCCCAGTCGAGCTTCGACGCCTACTTCCTGCCGCGCCACGTCGGGCTGTACTCGGGCGTCAATCCGCTGGCCCCGGCGCTACTGGTGCAGCGCCTGTGCTGCACCGGCTTCGAGACCATCCTGACCGCTGCCGACCAGATCACCCTCGGCAAGGCCAGCGTGGTGCTGGCGGTGGGCACCGAGTCCATGTCCCGCAACCCGGTGGCGGCCTACACCCACCGCGCCGGCTTCCGCATGGGCCAGGTGGATTTCCGCGACTTCCTTTGGGAAGCCACCAAGGACACCGCGCCCGGCATCGGCATGGGCGACACCGCCGAGAACCTGGCGCGCCGCTACGGCATCGGCCGCGAGGAGGTGGATCGCTTCGCCGAGCAGAGCTTCGCCCGCGCCTGCGCCGGCTGGGAGAGCGGCTGGTTCGCCGACGAGGTGACGGCCGTCGAGAACGCCATCTGGGAACTGGATGGCTACAAGCCCCGCGGCATCAAGCTGGCCGACCGCCTGGCCCGCTTCGAGCGGGACGGCCACGTGCGCCCGACCTCCTTCGAAACCCTCAACAAGCTGAAGCCGGCCTTCGGCGGCGTGCAGACCGGCGGCAACAGCTCGGCCATCGTCGATGGCGCGGCGGCAGTGATCGTCGCCCGCGGCGACTGGGTGCGCGCCCACGGCCTCAAGCCGCTGGCCCGCATCGTCGGCGGCGCGGTGGTGGCGGTGCCGCCGGAGATCATGGGTATCGGCCCGGCGCCGGCCATCCGCGCGGCGGCGGCCAAGGCGGGCATCACCGTCGGCGACATCGGCCGCGTGGAGATCAACGAGGCCTTCGGCGCCCAGTACCTGGCCTGCGAGCGGGAGCTCGGGCTGGACCGGGACAAGGCCAATGTGCACGGCGGCGCCATCGCCATCGGCCACCCGCTCGGCGCCTCCGGCGTACGCCTGACCCTCACCGTCGCCCGCGAACTGCAGGAGGCCGGCCAGCAGTACGGCGTCTCCTCGGCCTGCGCCGGTGGCGGGCAGGGCGCAGCGGTGCTGCTGGAAAGCGCCTGACCGGCAGCCTTACTCGGCCTGTGCGGGCATATCGATGAACTGTGGGGGCGAATTCATTCGCCCTCCGCAGCCTGCGATGAGCACCGAGGGCGAATGAATTCGCCCCCACAGGGAATCGGCGCCCCCCACGAGAACAACATACGGAGACACAGCCAATGCAGCTTCACAACCATAGCTTCATCATCACCGGCGGGGCTTCGGGCCTCGGCGAAGCCACCGTGCGGGCCTTCCACGCCGCCGGCGCCCATGTCGTGATCGCCGACCTGAACGCCGAACTCGGCGACCGGCTGGTGACCGAACTGGGCGAGCGCGCCGCCTTCCAGCGCACCAACGTGGCCGACGAGGCCGATGCCCAGGCCTGCGTGGCGCTGGCGTTGAGCCGCTTCGGCGGCCTGCACGGGCTGGTCAATTGCGCCGGCATCGGCAATGCCGCCAAGGTGCTGGGCAAGGAGGGGCCGCTGGCGCTGGACGCCTTCGCCAGGGTGGTCCATGTGAACCTGGTGGGCAGCTTCAACATGATCCGCCTGGCCGCCGACGCGATGAGCAAGGGCGAGGCCGGCCCCGATGGCGAGCGCGGCGTGATCATCAACACCGCCTCCGTCGCCGCCTACGAAGGGCAGATCGGCCAGGCCGCCTACGCGGCGTCGAAGGGCGGCATCGTGGCGATGACGCTGCCGATCGCCCGCGAGCTGGCTCGCCACGGCATCCGTGTGATGACCATCGCGCCGGGCCTGTTCATCACGCCAATGATGCACACGCTGCCGGCCGAGGTGCAGGCCTCGCTGGGCGCGTCGGTGCCGTTCCCGCCGCGCCTCGGCCAGCCGGCGGAATACGCGGCGCTGGCGAAGCACATCGTCGAGAACGTGATGCTCAACGGCGAGACGATCCGCCTCGACGGGGCGACCCGTCTGGCGGCGAAGTAAGGAGGCGACGATGGCCCGCAGCCACACCCACCGCCTGCGCATCGCCTTCAGCGACTGCGATCCGGCGCAGATCGTCTTCTTCGCCAACTACTTCAAGTGGTTTGACACGGCCAGCCGGGAGTTCTTCACCGCCTGCGGCGTGCCGAGCTGGCGCGACACCACCGCCGAGCGGGGCATCATCGGCACGCCGCTGGTGGACGCCCAGGCCAAGTTCATGAACTCGGCCACCTACGGCGAGGACATCGAGATCGACTCCTCGGTGGAAGCCTGGAACACCAAGAGCTTCGTGATGCGCCACGTCGCCCGCCGCGGCGACACGGTGTTGTGCGAAGGCCGCGAGGTGCGCGTCTTCGCCCGCCAGGACCCGGAGGATCCGCTGCGCATCCGCGCGGTGGCGATCCCCGAGGACTACCGCGCGCTATGCGAATAGCCCGCTGACCCGACGCCGGGCAAGCCCGGCCAGCTCCCTATCTGACGCGCCCGCTGGGGCCGCGCCGCCGACGTGACCCGTCGCGGACCGGCCCGGGGCCGGTGCGTCCCAAGGATTCATGGAATGGCGACTGTCGCCCCGTGAAGGCGCCCGTACGGGCAAAACCATTCCGGCTTTGATGCCGGACCAAGGAGGAGACCCACGATGAAAACAATAAACCGTCACACCGCAGCTTCCTTCAACACCTGGCAGCGCCCGCTGGCCGTGGCCGTACTGGCCGCTTGCGGCCTCGGCGCCAGCGTACCGGCCCTGGCCGATGCGGAGAACGATGCGCTGAAGCGCGAAGTGGCCGAGCAGAAGGTGCTGATCAACCGGATCCTGTCCGAGCTGGAAAGCCTGCGCGCCGCCCAGGCGGCTGCCCCCGCCGCCGCGCCGGCAGCGGCCCCCGCGGCGAGCGTCGGCGCGAAGGTCGCCAGCCTGGTGCCGGGCGCGCCGCAGCTCAGCTTCTACGGGGTGCTCGACGGTGGCTACGAGCACATCAGCAACGTGCAGCAGGGCAGCAACAAGGGCAGCCTCAACAGGCTGCCGAGCGTCACCGGCACCATCGCGTCGCGGGTTGGCGTGAAGGCGGTGAAGGAGCTCACCGAGGGTTACAAGGCCATCGGCGTCGCCGAGGCCGGTTTCAACATGGACGACGGCACGCTGGGCCAGGGTGGGCGCTTGTTCGGCCGCCAGCTCTACGCCGGTATCGACACGCCGGTGGGTACCTTCACCTTCGGCCGCCAGTATTCGATGTTGCTGTTCGGCATGGACAGCTCGGACCTGCTGGGCCCCAACATCTACGGCCTCGGCTCCTTCGACTACTACCTGCCGAGTGCCCGCTTCGACAACAGCATCGCGTGGCGCGGCACCTTCTCCAAGCTGTCGATGGGCATCAACTACAGCGCCGGCCGCGACACCAAGGGCGGCACGCCGTCGTCCGGGACCTGCGCCGGCGAGATCGCCGGCAACGCGAACTCCTGCAAGGGCTGGTCGGCGATGATCCGCTACGACGACGAGCGCTTCGGCCTGGCGGCGGCCACCGACGTGCAGCATGGCGGCACCGGTGCCACCGTGTCCTTCTTCAATGGTACGGCGGCGATTCCTTTCACCAGCTCCGGCGACACCGACACCCGCACTGCGCTGGGCGGCTACGTGAAGCTGGGCCAGGGCAAGATCGGCGTCGGCTGGCTGGGCCGCAAGGTGGATGCCGCCGCGGCGCAGGTGAAGTCGGACATCTACTACGTGGAAGGCGCCCATCCGATCACCACCCGCATCTCGGTGGACGGCAGCTTCCAGCGCATCCTCAACAAGGACCAGGGGCGCGATGGCAGCCTGATCGTGCTGCGCGGCTTCTATTCCTTCGACAAGGACTTCGCGACCTACCTGCAGCTGGCCCATATCGACAACAGTTCCAATGCCCAGTATGCGGCGTCGGTCGGTGCGGGGATTTCGCCGCCCGCCGGTGGGTCGCAGAATGCCAGCATGATCGGCCTGCGCTACCGCTTCTGATCCCTTCAACCTGAAACCCGGGCCCACGGGCCCGGCTGTGGAGACGCCACCATGACCGACTATCAAGCTCCCCTGCGGGACATGCAATTCCTGATGAAGGCGCTGGCCGGACTCGATGACATCGCCCGCCTGCCGGGTTGCGAGGAGGCCAGCGAGGACCTGGTGAACGCCGTGCTGGAAGAGGCGGGCAAGTTTGCCGCCGGCGTGCTGGCACCGATCAACCGGCAGGGCGACATGCAGGGCTGCCGGCTCACCGAAGACGGCCGGGTCATCACCCCGGATGGCTGGGCCGAGGCCTACAAGCAGTTCGCCGAGGCCGGCTGGATCGGCCTGTCACTGCCCGTCGAGCACGGCGGCCAGGGCCTGCCCAAGCTGCTGTCCACGGCGGTGTGGGAGATGTGGTTCTCCACCAACATGGCCTTCACGATGCTGCCGCAGCTCAACGTGGGGCAGGCCGAGGCGCTGCAGATCGCCGCGTCGGACGAGCAGAAGGCCCAGTGGCTCGGCAAGGTGGTGAGCGGTGAATGGGCGGCGACGATGAACCTCACCGAGCCCCAGGCGGGTTCCGACCTGGCCGCCACGCGCTGCCGCGCCGAGCCGGGTGAAGACGGCAGCTACCGGCTGTTTGGGCAGAAGATCTTCATCTCCTACGGTGAGCACGAGCTGACGCCCAACATCGTGCACCTGGTGCTGGCCCGCCTGCCGGACGCACCGGCCGGCGTGAAGGGCCTGTCCCTGTTCATCGTGCCCAAGTACCTGCTCGATGCGGACGGTCAGCCGGGCGCAAAGAACGACGTGCGCTGCATCTCCATCGAACACAAGATGGGCATCCACGGCAGCCCGACCTGCACGCTGAGCTTCGGCGATGCCGGTGGTGCCGTCGGCTGGCTGGTCGGCCAGCCGAACAGGGGCCTGGAAACCATGTTCATCATGATGAACGAAGCCCGCTTCGGCGTCGGCGTGCAGGGCCTCGGCCTCGGCGAGCGGGCCTACCAGTACGCGCTGGCCTACGCCCGCGAGCGCGTGCAGGGGCGCGACGCGGTGAGCGGCGAAGCAGGGCGGCCGATCATCCATCACCCGGACGTGAAGCGCATGCTGCTCGGCATGCGCGCCCGCGTGATGGCGATGCGCGGCCTGCTGTATACCGCGGCCGGCTGGTTTGACATCGCCCACCACAGCCCGGACGCGGCGGCGGCCGGCAAGGCCCGGCGCTATGTGGATCTGCTGATGCCGGTGGCCAAGGGCTGGTGCACCGAGGTCGGCAACGACGTGTGCGACGAGGCGATCCAGGTCTTCGGCGGCATGGGTTTCGTCGAGGAGACCGGCATCGCCCAGTTCTTCCGCGACGCCCGCATCATCACCATTTACGAAGGCACTACCGGCATCCAGGCCAACGACCTGATCGGCCGCAAGATCCTGCGCGAGAACGGCGAGACCCTGCGCGAGCTGATCGCGGAACTCCGCGATGGCGTGGCCTTGCTGCGCGGCAATGATTTCGCAGCGCTGGCCGACGGGCTGGACGCCGCGGTTGCCGCGCTGGAGGGCACGACGGACTGGATTCTCGCCAATGGCAAGACCCGCCTGGCCGACGTGCTGGCCGGGGCGGTGCCCTTCCTGCACCTGCTCGGCAGCGTGGTCGGCGCATGGCAGATGGGCCGCATGGCCCAGGCCGCGCGGCTTCAGCTGGCCGCGGGCGAGGGCGATGCGACGTATCTGCGCAGCCTGGTGGAGCTGGCCCACTTCTATTTCGCCACCGTGCTGCCCGAAGTGGCTGCCCGCGCGCAGACCGTGCAGACCGCCGGCCCCGCGCTGTCCGCCTTCAGCGAAGCCGCCTTCTGAGAACACGCTTCTGATTCGTGCGGGCGAATTCATTCGCCCGCAGACGTCATTCAACGCAAGAAGGGCGAATGAAGTCGCCCCACAGGAGAACAAAACCATGACCACCCGTTTCATCGAGGCGGGCGACGTCGCTCGCCTGATTCCCAACGGTGCCACCGTTTTCTGCACCGGCATGGGCCTGGCCGGTTTCCCGGAGGAAGTGGCCAAGGCCATCGAGGCGGCCTTCCTCGCCACCGGCCATCCGCGTGACCTGACGCTGTATCACTCCACCGGTGTCGGCAACGGCAAGGACCGGGGCATGCACCATTTCGCCCACGAAGGGCTGATCAAGCGCCTGGTCGGCGGGCACTTCGGCGTCGGCGGGCCGAACCTGATGAAGCTGATCATGGAGGAGCGCATCGAGGCCTACAACTTGCCCCAGGGCGTGCTGGCCCTGTTGCCGCGCCAGGTGGCGGGGCGCCGGCCCGGCTTCATCACCAAGGTTGGGCTGGGTACCTTCGTCGATCCGCGCATCGAGGGCGGCAAGGTCAATCGCCGGACCGAGGAAGACCTGGTGAAGCTCATCGAGATGGATGGCGAGGAGTGGCTGCAGTTCAAGGCGCCCAAGGTGGATGTGGCGCTGATCCGCGGTTCGGTGGCCGACGAGAAAGGCAACATCACGATGGACCGGGAAGGTGTGTTGCTGGAGAGCCTGTCGGTGGCCCAGGCGGCACGGGCCAGCGGCGGTATCGTGATCGCCCAGGTGGAGCACGTGGTGCGCGCCGGTTCGTTGCATCCCAAGCAGGTGAAGATCCCCGGCGTGGTGGTGGACTACGTGGTGGTCGGCAAGGCCGAGAACCACCTGCAGACCATGGCGACCTACTTCAACCCGGCCTACGCGGGCGACATCAAGGTACTGCGCGGCTCCACGCCGCCGCTGCCGCTGGACCCGCGCAAGATCATCGCCCGGCGGGCGGCGATGGAGCTGAAGGCCGGCGCGGTGGTGAACCTGGGCATCGGCATGCCGGAAGGCGTTGCCGCGGTGGCTGCCGAAGAACATGTGGATCAGCTGATGTCATTGACGCTGGAGACCGGCCCGATCGGTGGCGTGCCGGCCGGTGGCTTCGACTTCGGCCACGCGCTTAACGCGGAGGCCGTCATCGAGCAGCCGGCCCAGTTCGACTTCTACGACGGCGGCGGCATCGACGTGGCTTTCCTGGGCCTCGCGCAGACGGATGCGGCCGGCAATGTGAATGTCAGCAAGTTCAACGGCCGCCCCGTGGGCTGCGGTGGATTCATCAACATCACCCAGAATGCCCGCAAGGTGGTGTTCTGCGGCACCTTCACCGCGGGCGACCTGCAGGTGGAGATCGACGACGGCCGCGTGACGGTGGTGCAGGAAGGCGGGCACAGCAAGTTTCTGGACCAGGTGGAGCAGATCACCTTCAGCGGTCGCTACGCCCAGGGCATCCGCCAGCCGGTGCTGTACGTGACCGAGAGGGCGGTGTTCCGGCTGACGGAGGAGGGCGTGGAACTCACCGAGATTGCGCCTGGCATCGACCTGGAGCGGGACGTTCTGGCGCACATGCGCTTCCGGCCGATCGTCCGCGACCTGACGCTGATGGACGCGGAGATCTTCAAGCCGGAGTGGGGAGGCCTGGCCGCCTTGCTCGGAGAGCGTGGCTAGCGGCGGGACCGGAAGTAACGGATCACGCCGAGCACGACGCCGGCAAGCCCCAGCAGCAGCAGGGTGCCCGGCTCGGGGGCGCCATTCGATTGATCGGGAACGGCGAGGTCCAGCCTGTAATAGCTCGAACCAAGGGCGCCGGCCTGGCCGAGTCCGCTGAAGCCATCGCCGAGGCTGCCGTTGCCGGCACTCTCGGCGATGGACATATTGGCGAAACTGCTCAGCGCGATCGTGTAATCGCCAGGGGAGAGCGCGAAGCTGAAGGCGAAATCGCCCCCGGTGGAGAAGGCCTGGATGGAGTTGGAGCCCAGGAAACCGGCAGCATTGCCGCTGCCGCTGAACAGGCTGAAGTAGGGATCGACGCCACCTCCGGCAAAGCCGAGACTGGTGAAACTGACCACCCCGCTGGCTGCCACATTGAAGGTGTACAGAGCGACGTTATTGGCAATGGCCCCGTTGCTGGCGAATTGCGGCGCACCCAGGTCGCTACCGGCCAGGGCTGCATTGCCCGCATCGTCGAGGCGTCCGGAAAAGGTGTAATCCGCGGCGGAGGCTGGCGGAGTGATGCACAGCAGTGCAAGCGCAAGGCAGGTGGGGAGGCCGGAGTAGTGCATGGATGTCTCCGTGAGACCGGACCGGCAATTGGTGAATTATGTGCGGTTGATCACACCATGCATCATACGTGCCTTGAAATTAAGCTTATTTAATTCAATGGCTTGGCGCTTGAAAAAGGCCGGCGGCGCCCTTTGTGTAAGAAAAATCGACATCGATTCAGTGTGTTACGGCCAGCTTGATGCCGAAGGCGATCAACACGCTGCCGGCCATTTTCTCGAGCACACGGGAAATAAAAGGGTTGCTCCGCAGCCGTTCGGCAAGGACATGGGTCAGCAGAACCGCGATGAGGCCGTACAGGAAGGTCAGCACGGCGATGCTCAAGGCCATGATGCCGTAGGTGGCCAGGCCCGGATTGCGGGCCGGATCGATGAAGAGCGGAAAGAAGGCCATATAGAAAACGATGGCCTTCGGATTGAGCAGGGTGATCAGCAGTGCCTGGCGCAGGTAATGCCGCGGGCGGATGTTGAGCACAGGCGCCTGTCCGGGCTTGGCCAACAGCATCCGCAGCCCCAGCCAGGCCAGGTAGGCGGCGCCCAGCCATTGCACGGCCTGAAAGGCGAGCGGGTTCATCGCAAGCAGTGCCGCCACGCCACCCACTGCCAGCCACAACAGCACCTGGTCGCCGAGGATCAGCCCGCAGGTGGCCGCCAATCCGGCGCGGACGCCACCCTTGCCGGTGGACGTGATCAGGGCCAGATTGCCTGGCCCGGGAATCAGCAGGAAGAGGATGACGGCGAGGACGAAAGCGGGGTAGTCGGTGATACCGGACATGGTGGCCGTACTCAAGAGCGACGTGGAGCAGGCATTTTACGGATGCCGGTGCGCTCAGGCGCGTCCGCTGCGGCCGAGCGTGGAGATCAGCGTCGCCCCGCAACTGGTCTTGTGACCATCAAAGGCTACCGGGATGCCGTCGCTCAAGACCTGCGGGTCGCCTTCCGCGATCACGCAGTTCTCGTGGCCGCGCATCGGGCAGATGCAGCGGTCGCCCATGCGGGCGACGCCGCACTCCATCACGCGGTGGGATGAACTGGCCTGCACCACGCTGCCGCCATGGCTGGTGGGATCGCCGAGTCGGATGACGCCTTTCATTGCTGCCTCCAGAAATGGCTGATGTTCAATCGGAAAACCCCTGCGGATAAGTGGCCCAGTCCGCGTCCTTGCGCAGCCCCCACCAGGGCAGGTAGGCATTGCCCTCGCCGCGGGCGCGGAACCAGTCGCGGTTTGGATCAAAGATGCGCGGCCGGGCCGGCGGGGTGACAACGACAGCGCTGAGGCGGTCGGTTTCGGTGGTGCCGAGTACCAGCACCGGCTTGCCTTTCTGGTGTGTCCAGGCGATGGCCAGCGCGACGTTGGTGAGCGCCGTGCCGGCGCGCATGTCTCCGAGCAACTTGGGCGTGTTGAAGGTCTGAGTGGCGAAATCGAATTCAGGGTTGAGCGTGCCGAGGGCATGGCCGACTTGTGCGAGCCGGCGTCCAGCCAAGTCCGAACCGAAACCGGCGTCGTGGATGACGTGGCTGATCGCGGGGACCGTCGTGTCGGCCTGGGTCGCCGCATCGCGGATGGCGGCTTGCCAGGCTTGCAACGGGTGATATTCGTTCGCACTGGTTTCGAAGTCCCTCACGTTGTGGACGGCCGGATAGCCGATCCAGGCGAGCGGTTCGCGTTTCGTGTCGAAGTCGGGGCCGGCGAGGACGAGGAGGACGCAGTTCTCGGTCATCTGCTCATCCTTCGGGTGGTCCGGCGAATCCCAGGTCATCGCCCAAACGGATTCCTTGGGGTGGGTCTTGAGGTAGTCGAGGGCGGCGGTGAGGGAGGTGAAACCGACGCTGGCACCGCCGACGGAGACGTGCACGTCGGCGGGGACATCGCGGGTGGAGAGTCTTGGGTTGTAGAACTGGAATTCCTCATTCATTGCATTTCGCACGATATGGATGGCCTGTTCCTGAGGCAGAAGGGGCGTATCCGGGAGGGCAAATTCGATGTGAATGCCGGCCAGTTCGTGCCAGTCTTTCGGAGACTTGGGTTGGATGGTGTAAAAGTAGTTGGCGTTCAATACATAACGATTGCCGAATGGACGCAGGATGTCCTCCATGTAGCCGCCAAAGAAGCTTGAAAACTTGACTCTGCCGCTTATGTTCCAGACGATGGCGGCGACGGGTTGAATGGTGCTAAATGAAGCGGGATCCGTGCGGACCATGTCATCGTTCTTATTGGGCCTGGCCAACCCCTGTGTCCACAGCAATTGCCACTCGGTCGGGTAGTCCCGCCGTACGAGTGGATTCATCCACTGCACACCAACGACCTGCGCCCGAAAGGGGCCCGTCGGGCGATCCGGCTGCGGCGTCCGTGTGGACTCGTTGATCGAGGCGCACCCGGCAAGAAGCCCGATCAGGCCGGCAAGAACGGCTTTCAATCGGAGAACCCCTGCGGATAAGTCGCCCAGTCCGCGTTCTTGCGCAGCCCCCACCAGGGCAGATAGGCATTGCCCTCGCCGCGGGCGCGGAACCAGTCG
>JAFEDK010000007.1 GCA_018241665.1 Pseudomonadota bacterium | reverse complement strand
TAGGAAACCCGGGGCGATTCAATCATTGATCAAGGATATTTCGCTTGATCCTGTGGCGGATCTCATTACGCGTTCTCTCGTGCTTAAAGCTTGAGTGCCTCCACGACCAACCGGAAGGCTGGCGACGGTTGGCGGCGGCTGGGGTAATAGAGGTGATAGCCACCAAAGGGCGCGCACCAATCTTCAAGCACACGGACGAGTCGCCCCGACTCGATGTGCGGCATGACCTCGTCTTCGGGCAACAGAGTGATGCCAAGCCCAGCCAGCGCAGCGTCCACCTGAGGCTGGGTGGTGTTGAAGATCAACTGGCCATCTACCCGCACATTGACCTTGCGCCCGCGACGTTCGAAGTCCCACACATAGAGCCCACCCGAGGTTTGCATGCGCTGATTGATGCACTGGTGCGCGGTCAGATCCTGTGGGGCCTTGGGGATGGGGTTGGCTTCGAAGTAGGCGGGGGAGGCTACCACCGCCAGGCGCATTGGCGGGCCAATGGGGATGGCGATCATGTCCTTGTCGATGGTGTTGCCCAGGCGCACGCCGGCGTCGAAGCGGTCCGCGACGATGTCGCGAAAACCCAGGTTCACGTCGAATTCCAGCTTGATGTCAGGATAGTCCCGCAGCAGCGGCGCGAGCTTGGGCAGCAACACGCTGTGCAGGAAAAAGTCACCGCAGGTGAGACGCACAGTGCCGGCTGGCTTGTCGCGCAGTTCAGTCAGCGCATCGAGCTCGGTTTCAATTTCGTCGAAGCGGTGGCCGATGGCGTTGAGCAATCGCTCACCCGCGTCGGTGGGCGACACACTGCGCGTGGTACGCGTCAGCAGCCGGATCTGTAGTCGTGCCTCCAGACCGCTGATCGACTGGCTCAGTGCCGACTGCGTTACCCCCAGCAAGGCCGCTGCCCGTGTGAAGCTGCCTTCACGCGCCACCGTGACGAAGTACAACAGATCGTTGAGGTTGCGTCGCGCCATCGGGCATCCCTCCAGCGAATAATTAAGTAGCTTTACTTATAGCTTAGTTAAGGATGCATTAGATAGTCGCAGAGATGTGTCCTGCCCAAAATACGGTCAACAAAAATCCATCGTGTGAGCGGCAGCCGTCGCGTAATGAAAGCCACCCTGACCCGGACAGAGACCCCATGACCGCCCAAACCTCGACCCTCCCCATCGACGACCCAGCCTTGCGCGATGAAGCCACCGTACCGCCGGCGTCATGGAGTGCCGTTTTCGCCATGTCGATCTGCGCCTTCGCGCTGGTGGCGTCGGAATTCATGCCGGTCAGCCTGCTCACCCCTATCGCCGGCGACCTACATGTGACGGAAGGCATGGCGGGGCAAGGCATCGCCATCTCTGGCGCGCTGGCGCTACTGACCAGCCTGTTCATCTCGGCGCTGGCCGGCAGCCTTGACCGCAAGACACTGCTTCTCGGGCTGACGGCGACCATGGGTGTATCCGGAGCCATCGTGGCGGTGGCCCCGGATTACCTCACCTACATGCTGGGCCGGGCGCTGATCGGAGTCGTCATCGGCGGCTTCTGGTCTATGTCAGCGGCCACCGCCATCCGCCTGGTGCCCATCGAGCAGGTGCCACGCGCACTGGCCGTCTTCAACGGCGGCAACGCGTTGGCCACGGTGGTGGCAGCGCCACTGGGCGCCTGGCTGGGCGCAGTGGTTGGCTGGCGCGGCGCCTTCCTGCTCCTGGTGCCAGTGGCGTTCGTCACCCTGATCTGGCAATGGCTTACGCTGCCCTCCATGCGCAGCGAACGGCGCGCCGCTGGCGCCGGCCACGCCTTCAAGGCCTTCACGCTGCTCGCCCGCCCCAGCGTAGCGATGGGCATGGCGGCGGGCGGGCTGTTCTTCATGGGCCAGTTCGCGCTGTTCACCTATGTGCGCCCCTTCCTGGAGACGGTGACCGGGGTCCGGGTGCCGGCGCTCTCGCTCATCCTGCTGGCGCTCGGCGCGGCTGGCTTTGTCGGCACCCTGCTCATCGGCCGAGTGCTGCGCCGCGGCTTCTACCAGACCCTGATCGCCATCTCGACAGTGATGGCGGCGATCGCCGTGGGCCTGATTGCCTTCGGCGAGTGGGTCGGCGTTGTCGTCCCGCTGCTGGCGCTGTGGGGACTGACCGGTACGGCAGCCCCCGCAGGCTGGTGGGCCTGGGTGGCGCGCAGTTTTCCAAACGACGCCGAAGCCGGCGGTGGCCTCTTTGTTGCCATCGTGCAGTTGTCCATCGGCTTAGGTTCCACGGTCGGCGGATTGCTTTTCGACTACGGAGGCTACCGCTACACCTTCATGGTCAGCTCAGTGCTGCTGCTGGTCTCGGCGGTCCTGACGGTCCTGCTGGGACGCAAGACCCCGACACCGGCCGCTGGCTGGAACAAGGGGTGAGGCGCGACAGGATCGTCCTGGCGACCAAGGTGTACCAGCCCATGGAAACTGGACCGAATGACAAATACCTGTCCGCCTACCACATCCGCCGAGCCTGCGAAGCCAGCCTCCGGCGCTCGAAGACCGATCACATCGACCGGGCCACGCCTTGGGACGAAATGCCCGGTTGCATGAATCCCATTCATTTGACGAACAGAACAAGGCTAAAAGGTCCGCTACCGGACTCGAAAGGAGAAACCGCCATGAACACCAACACGGCTATCGCCGATAACAATGAGCCCGACACGGTCCGTCGCGACATGCTGAAAATGACGGGGACCGGCATCGCTGCCTTGGGCATCGAGGTGTTGGCCTCGAACCAGGCCTTCGCCCGCGAACGAGCGGGGGCGCCCATCCAGCTCGGCACAAAATGGGACAAGACCTTCTCCAGGAGCGAGAAGGTCGACCACAAGAAGGTCAGCTTCAGGAACCGCTACGGCATTACCCTGGCCGCCGACCTCTACGTGCCGAAAAACGCCCGGGGCAAGCTGGCGGCGATCGCCGTCGGCGGCCCTTTCGGTGCAGTGAAGGAGCAGTCGTCCGGCCTGTACGCGCAGACCATGGCGGAGCGCGGCTTCGTCACCCTGGCCTTCGATCCGTCCTACACCGGCGAAAGCGGCGGTGAGCCGCGTAACGTCGCCTCGCCCGACATCAACACCGAGGACTTCAGCGCGGCGGTGGACTTCCTCGGCCTGCAGGCCAATGTCGACCGCGAGCGCATCGGCATCATCGGCATTTGCGGTTGGGGTGGCATGGCGCTGAACGCCACCGCCGTCGACAAGCGTGTCAAGGCCGTGGTGGCCAGCACCATGTACGACATGACCCGCGTCATGTCCAAGGGCTATAACGACAGCGTCACGCTCGAACAGCGCAAGAAGGCCCTGGAGGAACTGGGCCGGCAGCGCTGGGCCGATGCAGAAAGGGGCGCTCCAGCCTATGGCCCGGTCTCGCTCGAACTGAAAGGCGGCGAACCACAGTTTGTCGTCGAGTACGCGGCCTACTACAAGTCACCCGAGCGCGGCTTCCACCCGCGTGCCATCAACTCCAATGGCGCCTGGACGCTCACCACGCCACTGTCCTTCGTGAACATGCCGATCCTCACCTATATCGCGGAAATCTCGCCGCGTCCGGTGCTGTTCATCCATGGCGAGAAAGCGCACTCGCGCTACTTCAGCGAAACCGCCTACGCCGCCGCGGCGGAGCCGAAGGAGCTCATGATCATTCCGAGTGCCAACCACACCGACCTGTACGACCGCGTTGAGGTGATCCCCTTCGATAAGCTGACCGCATTCTTTCAGGCCAGTCTCAAGTAGTAAGGCGCAGCCATGCTCCGTGTCGCACTCTCTCCGGCCCACACCCCTCCGACTTGAACATTCGTCGCCCAAATTTGAACTCGCTCAGCTCCGACTCAACCGCTCGCCCCTCGGAGCTGAGCTTTTTCTCCGCCGACTTGAACTCACTTCGCTCAGACTTGAACCATCGAAGCCGCGACTTAAGCCAGCTCCCCCCGGAGCGAAGCCAGTTCAAGTCCAAGCCGAGCCCGCTCCCCTCAAACTTGAGCCCACCTCCCTCAGAGCATCGAAAGTTCCCCTCCGAGTTAAGCCAGCTTCCCTCGGATGGAGGCTCGTCAAGCCGAAAGCCCAGCTGGCTCAGCGGAACCCTGGCCCCGCTTCCCCCGCCCGCGAAACGCCTGCGGTGAAAGCCCCGTCCACCCCCTGAAGGCGCGGGAAAAGCTCTTTTCATTGCTGAACCCCACCAATGCCGAGATCTGCTTGATCGATCTGGAGCTGCGGTCGAGGAGCTCGATGGCTTGGTCGCGGCGGGTTTCGTCCTTTAGTTGTTGCAGGGAGGCGCCTTCGTCCTGGAGTTGGCGGTGCAGGGTGCGGACGGAAATGTGCAGGTGGCCGGCGACTTGTTCGGCGGTGGCGCTGCGGTTGCCGGCGCTTTGCAGGAACTGGCGGACGCCCTGGACGAGGAGGCGGTCGCGGCGGTATTGCAGCACGGTTAGCGGCAGGGCGCGGTGGAGCATGGCGCGCAGGGCCTGTTCGTCGCGGCGGATGGGCAGGTCGAGGTAGCGGGGTTCGAAGCGGATGGCGGCTTGCGGGGCGTCGAAGCGTACGGGGCCGGGGAAGAGGAGTTCGTAGGCGTCGGCGTGGGGCGGGGCGGGGAAGGGGAAGCTGCTTTCCTGCAGCGGGATGCGCGAGTCGATGGCCCAGCAGGCGTAGCCGAGCACGTAGCGCAGCAGGGTGACGAGGCAGAACTCGTGCATGGGGCCGAGGTCGCGCTGGGGTGTGATGCTCAGGCGGGCCGAGGTGGGTGTTACTTCGAGTTCCAGCGCGATGTCGTCGGTGAGCAGGCGGTGGTGGCGGCACCAGCGCTTGAGGGCGACGCCCAGGTCCGGCGAGGTGATCGACGCGCGGCACAGCATGCCGTAGCTGCCCCACGGCAGGCGGCGTGAAAACCAGCCCAGGGCCTCATCGTCGAGTTCCTGCATGGCGTGGCCGGAAATGACCTCCATCTGGGCGGCGGTGACGCGCGCCGTTGGGTCGTCGAGGAGGCGCGGGTCGATCTCCGCGCGGGCCAGCGCAGTGGCCGGATCTCGTCCATAACGGTGGTAGGCGAGCACGATGGCGCGGATGAAGGCAATCGGCGTGGCGGCGCGGCCACCGCTGAGGGAAGCGGGCAGGGCGATCTTGGCGGGCATGGCGCGGATTCTCGACGCCGGTGGCACGATTTGCAACCTTGATGGCGCCTGCGGCTCCGCGTTCCGGCGTACGCTGGCGAGCATTCGGCATAGGCGCTGCAAGCGCGCGCCGTGCTGCCAGACAACGATCAGTGGAGGAGACCCGCCCATGAACATCCCCAGCCTCAATTTCCATCTCGGCGAAACCATCGAAGCCCTGCGCGACACCGTGCAGGCCTTTGCGGCCAAGGAGATCGCCCCGCGCGCCGCGGACGTGGACCGGGACAACCTCTTTCCGGCCGACCTGTGGAAGAAGCTCGGCGACCTGGGCCTGCACGGCATGACGGCGCCGGAGGAATACGGCGGCACCAACATGGGCTACCTGGCGCACATCATCGCGCTGGAAGAAGTGTCCCGCGCGTCGGCCTCGGTGGGCCTGTCCTACGGCGCGCATTCCAACCTGTGCATCAACCAGATCCGCCGCAACGGCACCGAAGCACAGAAGCAGAAATACCTGCCCAAGCTGATCTCCGGCGACCACGTGGGTGCGCTGGCGATGAGCGAGCCGAACGCCGGCTCCGACGTGGTGAGCATGAAGCTGCGCGCCGACAAGAAGGGCGACCGCTACGTCCTCAACGGTTCCAAGATGTGGATCACCAACGGGGGCGACGCCGACACCCTGGTGGTGTATGCCAAGACCGACATTGAAGCTGGCGCCAGGGGCATGACCGCCTTCATCATCGAGAAGGGCATGAAGGGCTTCACCCACGGCACCCACCTGGACAAGCTGGGCATGCGCGGCTCCAACACCTTCCCGCTGTTCTTCGACGACGTGGAAGTACCGGAAGAAAACGTGCTCGGCGGCGTGGGCAACGGCACCAAGGTGCTGATGAGCGGCCTCGACTACGAGCGCGCGGTGCTGTGCGGCGGCCCGCTGGGGATCATGGCGGCCTGTATGGACGAAGTGGTGCCCTACCTGCACGAGCGCAAGCAGTTCGGCCAGAGCATCGGCGAGTTCCAGCTGATGCAGGGCAAGCTGGCCGACATGTACTCCACCTGGATGGCGACCCGCGCCTATGTGTATGCGGTGGGCCAGGCCTGCGACAAGGCCGCCCACGCGCGCACGCTGCGCAAGGACGCGGCAGGCGCCATCCTGTATTCCGCCGAGAAGGCCACCTGGATGGCCGGCGAGGCGATCCAGACCCTCGGCGGCGTCGGCTACACCAACGACTACGCCACTGGCCGCCTGTGGCGCGACGCCAAGCTTTACGAGATCGGCGCCGGCACCAGCGAGATCCGCCGCATGCTGATCGGCCGCGAACTCTTCTCCGAAACGGCCTGAGCGGAGCCGCAGCGATGACCGTCATCAAATCCAGCATCAATCCCCGCTCGCCGGAATTCCAGGCCAACGCGGAAGCCATGGGGCGCATCGTCGCCGACCTGCGCGAGAAGGCCGGCCAGGTGTCCCTCGGCGGCGGCGAAGCGGCCCGCGCCAAGCACGTGGCCCGCGGCAAGCTGCTGCCCCGCGACCGGGTCGATCACCTCCTCGATCCGGGCACGGCCTTCCTCGAGATCGGCCAGCTGGCCGCCTACGACATGTATGGCGGCGACGCGCCGTCGGCCGGGGTGATCGCCGGCATCGGCCGGGTCAGTGGCGTGGAGTGCATGATCGTCGCCAACGACGCCACCGTGAAGGGCGGCACCTACTACCCGATGACGGTGAAGAAGCACCTGCGGGCCCAGGAGATCGCCCAGCAGAACAAGCTGCCGTGCCTCTATCTGGTGGATTCCGGCGGCGCCTTCCTGCCCAAGCAGGACGAGGTGTTTCCGGACCGGGACCACTTCGGGCGAATCTTCTTCAACCAGGCCAACATGTCCGCCGAGGGCATTCCGCAGATCGCGGTGGTGATGGGCTCATGCACCGCCGGCGGCGCCTATGTGCCGGCGATGAGCGACGAGACTATCATCGTCAAGAACCAGGGCACCATCTTCCTCGGCGGCCCGCCGCTGGTGAAGGCGGCCACCGGCGAGGTGGTGACGGCCGAAGACCTGGGCGGCGGCGACGTGCATACGCGCATCTCCGGCGTGGCCGACCACCTGGCCGAGAACGACACCCACGCGCTGCACATCGCGCGGCGCATCGTTGGCACGCTGAACCGCACGAAGCCGACGGACCTCAAGCTCGCCGATGCGGAAGAGCCGCTGTACGACCCGGCCGAGATCTACGGGATCATCCCCACCGACACCCGCAAGCCCTACGACGTGCGCGAGGTGATCGCACGCATCGTCGATGGCTCGCGCTTCGACGAGTTCAAGGCCCGCTACGGCACCACGCTGGTCACCGGCTTCGCGCACCTCTACGGCATGCCGGTGGGCATCGTCGCCAACAACGGCATCCTGTTCGGCGAGTCGGCGCAGAAGGGCGCGCACTTCATTGAGCTGTGCGCCCAGCGCGGCGTGCCGCTGGTCTTCCTGCAGAACATCACCGGCTTCATGGTCGGCCGCAAGTACGAAAACGGCGGCATCGCCAAGGACGGCGCCAAGATGGTCACCGCCGTCGCCACAGCGCAGGTGCCCAAGCTGACGATGCTGATCGGCGGCAGCTTCGGCGCTGGCAACTACGGCATGTGCGGCCGGGCCTACAGTCCGCGCTTCCTGTGGATGTGGCCGAACAGCCGCATCTCGGTGATGGGTGGCGAGCAGGCGGCCAGCGTGCTGTCCACCGTGCGTCGCGAGGGCATCGAGGCCAAGGGCGGCAGTTGGAGCCGCGACGAGGAGGAGGCTTTCAAGTCGCCGATCCGCCAGCAGTACGAGGACCAGGGCCATCCGTACTACGCCACCGCCCGCCTGTGGGACGACGGCGTCGTCGATCCGGCCCAGACCCGCCGCGTGCTCGGGCTGTCCCTGTCGGCCAGCCTCAATGCACCGATCCAGCCGACCCGCTTCGGCGTGTTCCGGATGTAAGGGGCCACCATGTACGAGACGCTGGAAATCCTCCGCGACGGCGCCGTCGCGACGATCTGGATGAACCGCCCGGAGGTACATAACGCCTTCAACGAGCAGCTCATCTTTGAGCTCACCGCCGCCTGTCAGGCTCTCGACGCGGACGCCAGCGTGCGCGTGGTGGTGCTCGCCGGGCGTGGCAAGAGTTTCTCGGCGGGCGCCGACCTCCACTGGATGAAGCGCGCCGGCGCGGCCACGGTCGAGGAGAACCTCGCCGACGCGCGGCGCCTGGCCGGCATGCTGCGCACGCTTGCCGAGCTGCGCAAACCCACATTGGCCCGCGTACATGGCGCGGCCCTCGGCGGCGGCATGGGGCTGGCGGCCGCCTGCGATATCTGCGTGGCTGGCGAGGGCGCGGTGTTCGCCACGTCCGAAGTGAAGTTCGGGATCATCCCGTCGGCCATCAGCCCTTACGTGCTGCGCGCCATCGGTGCGCGCCAGGCTTACCGCTATTTCCAGAGCGCCGAGCGGATCTCCGCGACACGGGCTTATGAACTGGGCCTCGCCCACGAGGCGGTGCCGGCCGATGGGCTGGACGCCAAGGTGAGCGAGATTGTCACCGCGCTGCTGCAGGGCGGTCCGCTGTCCCAGGGCGCCGCCAAGGAGCTGATCCGCGCGGTGGCCGACCAGCCCGTCGATGACGCGCTGGTCGAAGACACCGCCCGCCGCATCGCCAGCCTGCGCGCCACGCCGGAAGCCTGCGAAGGCCTCGCTGCCTTCCTCGACAAGCGCCCGGCAGCGTGGATCGCGGACAAACCATGACAAAACCGTGAGGGCGAATGAGCTGACTGCGACGAATCCTTTTGGGGGAAAGTCTGTGGGGGCGAATCCGTGGGGGCGAATTCATTCGCCCACCGCCGGTTCAATGAAGTCCGCGGGCGAATGAATTCGCCCCCACAAGGTAGGCACCCACAAGGTAGGCACCCACAAGGTAGGCCCCCACGGGGCTAGCCCCCAATAAGTGAGCGGTACGCAGTTTGTTCGCCCCCAAACCCATAACCGGGAGACAACATGTTCAACAAGATCCTCATTGCGAACAGAGGAGAGATCGCCTGCCGCGTCATCAAGACGGCGCGGCGGCTCGGCATCAAGACGGTGGCGGTGTATTCCGAGGCGGATGCGGGCGCGCGCCATGTGCGCCTGGCCGACGAGGCGGTGCTGATCGGGCCGGCGGCGGCACGGGAGAGCTATCTGGTGATCGAGCGGATCATTGATGCCGCCAAGCAGACCGGCGCCCAGGCGATCCATCCGGGCTACGGCTTCCTGTCGGAGAACGAGGACTTCTGCCATGCCTGCGAGCAGGCCGGCATCGTCTTCATCGGGCCGCCGGTGTCGGCGATCCGCGCGATGGGCTCCAAGTCGGAAGCCAAGAAGCTGATGGAGAAGGCCCACGTGCCGCTGACCCCCGGCTACCACGGCGACAACCAGGAACCGGGTTTCCTCAACGTACAGGCGGACGCCATCGGCTACCCGGTGCTGATCAAGGCGGCTGCCGGCGGCGGCGGCAAGGGCATGCGGCTGGTGGAGCGTAGCGAGGACTTCCTCGACGCGCTGGCCTCCTGCAAGCGCGAGGCTGCGTCCAGCTTCGGCAGCGACCATGTGCTGGTCGAGAAATACCTGACCCGGCCGCGCCACATTGAGATCCAGGTTTTCGGCGATACGCTGGGCAACTACGTCTATCTGTTCGAGCGGGACTGCTCCGTGCAGCGTCGCCACCAGAAGGTGCTCGAAGAGGCGCCGGCGCCGGGCATGCCGCCGGAGCGCCGCGCGGCAATGGGCAAGGCCGCGGTCGATGCGGCGCGGGCGGTCGGTTACGTGGGCGCCGGTACGGTGGAATTCATCGCAAACCAGGACGGCACCTTCTACTTCATGGAGATGAACACCCGTCTGCAGGTGGAGCATCCGGTGACCGAGATGATCACCGGCCTCGATCTGGTCGAGTGGCAGCTCCGCGTGGCTTCCGGCGAGCCCTTGCCGTTGGCCCAGGAGCAGCTGGCCATCAATGGCCACGCGCTGGAGGCACGCATCTACGCGGAAGATCCGTCCAAGGGCTTCCTGCCTTCCACCGGCAAGCTGCTGCATCTGGCGCCGCCGGAAGAGGGCATGCATGTGCGGGTGGATACCGGCGTGGAGGAGGGCGACGAGATTTCGCCCTTCTACGATCCGATGATCGCCAAGCTGATCGTCTGGGACGTGAACCGCGACCGGGCCTTGGCGCGCATGCTGCAGGCGCTGGCCGAATACCGGGTCGTCGGTGTCGCCAACAACATCGAGTTCCTGTCCCGCCTGACGGCCTGCCCGGCTTTCGCCAACGCGGACCTGGATACCGGCCTGATCGAGCGCGAGAAGGACTATCTCTTCCCGGCCCAGCAGCTGCCGACCCACGAAGCCTGGCTGGCCGTGGCGTTGGCCGAGTTGCTGCGCGAACGCCAGCGTGCCGCGGCCATGGCCGCGCGGCATCCCGAGCCGGCGTCGCCGTGGCACCAGCGCGACGGTTGGCGCATGAACGCGCCGGCGGCCCGCAACCTGATGTTCCGCTTCGGTGACGTGCAGAAAACCCTGCGCGTCGCAGCCCACGGCGAGCGCTTCGACGTGACGCTGGATGAGGTGACGAGCACGGTGAGCGGCAGCCTCAACCCGCGCGGCCTGCTGCGGGCCGAGTTCGACGGCCTGCGCACCACCGCGACGGTGGTGGTGGCCGGCGAGCGCCGCCATGTCTTCGGGCACGGCCACACCTGGCAGTTTGCTGCGGTAGACCCGCTGCACCACAGCGGCGAGGGCGGTGGAGCCGAAGGCGGCCTACTGGCGCCGATGCCCGGCAAGGTCATTGCGCTGCTGGCCGAGGCCGGCGCCACGGTTGCCAAGGGCGCGCCGCTGCTGATCCTCGAGGCGATGAAGATGGAGCACACCATCACCGCGCCGGCCGCCGGCCTCGTCAAGGCCTTCCGTTTCGCCGTCGGCGACCAGGTCGGCGACGGTGCCGAGCTGGTGGAGTTCGAGGTGGCCGAGTAGGGGCGAATTTATTCGCCCATGGACCCTACAACTCCACCGGCATCGGGCGAATGAATTCGCCCCTACAGAATGCCTCCCCGCCACAGGAAGTCCTGGGATGGCCCCAGTAGGGGCGAATTCATTCGCCCAAACCCTCTCAACCCCGCCAACCCGCGCAGACGGGAGCGGAACGCAGCATTCCACAACCAAGATGTGAGGAGACCCATGAACGCGCTGAGCTACGTCCACGGAGCATCGAACAAACCCCTGATCGGCCAGACGATTGGCCGCCATTTCGACGCCGCCTGCACCTTGCACGCCGAGCGGGAGGCGCTGGTGGTGCGCCACCAGAACGTGCGCCTCAGTTATGCGGAGCTGCGCCTCAAGGTCGATGCGCTGGCCTGCGGCCTGCGTCGCCTGGGCCTGCAGCCGGGAGAGCGGATCGGCATCTGGTCCCAGAACAACATGGAATGGGCCCTGACCCAGTTCGCCACCGCCAAGGCCGGCCTGGTGCTGGTGAACATCAACCCGGCCTACCGGCGCAGCGAGCTGGAGTACGCGCTGAATAAGGTCGGCTGCCGGGCGCTGATCCTGTCGCCGTCCTTCAAGAGCAGCAGCTACCTGGAGATGCTGGCCGACCTGGCGCCGGAACTGGGCCATTGCGAGCCGGGCCTGCTGCGCACCCACAAGCTGCCGAGCCTGGAGATCGTTGTCCGCCTGGGCGCCGAGCACACACCGGGCATGCTCAACTTCGACAGCCTGTGCTCGACGCCGAGCCGCGACGAGCTGGCCGAGCTGGAGGAACTGGGCGAGCGCCTGCAGTTCGACGATCCGATCAACATCCAGTTCACATCGGGAACAACCGGCAATCCCAAGGGCGCCACGTTGTCCCACCACAATATCCTCAACAACGGCTATTTCGTCGGCGAGGCGATCCGCCTGGTGCCGGGTGACCGGGTGTGCATCCCGGTGCCGCTGTACCACTGCTTCGGCATGGTGATGGGCAACCTGGGCTGCCTGACCCACGGCGCGACGATGGTCTATCCGGCCGAGGCTTTCGAGCCGCTGGCGGTATTGCAGACGGTGGCGGAAGAGAAGTGCACCGCCAGCTACGGCGTGCCGACGATGTTCATCGCCCAGCTCGACCACCCAGAGTTCGCGCGCTTCGACCTGTCCAGTCTGCGTACCGGCATCATGGCCGGCAGCCCGTGCCCGATCGAGGTGATGAAACGGGTCATCGAGCGGATGCACATGAGCGAGGTGACCATCGCCTACGGCATGACCGAGACCTCGCCGGTGAGCTTTCAGAGCGCCACCGACGACAGCATCGAGCGGCGCGTTTCTACCGTCGGCCGCGTGCAGCCCCATTGCGAGGTGAAGATCGTCGACAGCGACGGCCGTATCGTGCCGCGCGGCACGCCCGGCGAGCTATGCACCCGCGGCTATTCGGTGATGCTCGGCTACTGGGGCGACGACGCCAAGACCGCCGAAGCCATCGACAAGGCCGGCTGGATGCACACCGGCGACATCGCGACGCTGGACGAGGAAGGCTTCTGCAACATCGTCGGCCGCAGCAAGGACATGGTGATCCGCGGCGGCGAAAACATCTACCCGCGGGAGATCGAGGAGTTCCTGTACCGCCACCCGAAGGTGCTGGACGTGCAGGTGGTCGGCGTGCCGGACAAGAAGTACGGCGAGGAGCTGTGCGCGTGGATCATCGTGCGGGAAGGGGAGCGCCTGACGGAAGAGGACGTGCGCGCCTTCTGCCAGGGGCAGATCGCCCATTACAAGATCCCGCGCTATATCTGCTTCGTGGACAGTTTTCCGATGACGGTGACCGGAAAGATCCAGAAATTCCAGATCCGCGAGAAAATGAAGCAGACCCTCGGCCTCGATGAGGCCGCGACAGCCTGAGAAAAGAAAGGAAACCATGAACCTGCCCCAGCGCGTACGCATCGTCGAAGTCGGCCCCCGCGACGGCCTGCAGAACGAGAAGAAGCTCGTCAGTACCGACACCAAGGTCGAGCTGATCGCCCGTCTCGGGGCTGCCGGCCTGAAGGCCATCGAGGCGACGGCCTTCGTCTCCCCCAAGTGGGTGCCGCAGATGGGCGACAACGCCGAGGTGATGGCGCGCATCGTACGCCTGCCCGGTGTCGACTACCCGGTGCTGACACCCAACCTGAAGGGCTTCGAGGCGGCGCTGGCGGCAGGGGTGAAGGAGGTCGCGGTGTTTGCCGCGGCGTCCGAGTCCTTCAGCCGCAAGAACATCAACTGTTCGGTCGCCGAGTCGCTGGAGCGCTTCGTGCCGGTGTTGGATGCGGCCCGCGCTGCCGATGTGCGGGTGCGCGGCTATGTGTCCTGCGTGTTGGGCTGCCCCTACGAGGGCGAGGTGGCGCCGGAGGCGGTGGCCGACGTGGCGGCACGGCTCTATGAAATGGGCTGCTACGAGGTCAGCCTTGGCGACACCATCGGCACCGGCACGCCGGGCAAGACGCGCCGCATGCTCGATGCGGTGGCCCGCCGGGTGCCGATGGACAAGCTGGCCGGCCATTACCACGACACCTACGGGCAGGCGCTGGCCAACATCTACGCGTCGCTGGAGGCGGGCGTGGCGACCTTCGACACTTCGATCGCCGGCCTTGGCGGCTGTCCGTACGCAGTGGGCGCGTCCGGCAATGTGGCGACTGAGGACGTGGTGTACATGCTCGATGGCCTCGGTATCGAGACCGGCATCAGGCTCGATGCGCTGGTGGACACCGCCTGGTGGATCTGCGGCGAGATCGGCCGGACCTGTGGCTCGAAGGTGTCGCTGGCCCGGCGCGGCTGCGCGGCGGCGAGTTGATATTCGTCGGCAGGGCAGACGCCCCAGTCCTGTTGCCTGATTTGCAGTCAGGTAATTGAAGGCATGCTCAGGCGACCATGAGCGGGGCGCGATCTTGCGGAGTGCTCTGCAAATGGCCCATATCGCATGGAAATGCATGATTTTTCCGTGATCCATGCAGATAAGTGCAGATCCCAACTTGCGCAAGCATCGTCGCCTCACTATATTCAGCGACCTTGAAACCCACCCATCCCAGAGGAGCCTGTAGTTCATGAAAAAGTCCGCCCTGTTGACCGTGTTGTGCGCCGCCGTGCTGGCCGCCTGCTCGTCCAATGCACCGAAGACCGCCGCCACCACCGAGCAACCGGTGGCTGAGGCGTCCAAGGCCGTTCCGGCTCCGGCCCCCGCGCAAGGCCTGTCCGCCGCTGAACTCGAAGCCCGCAAGCTGGCTGAAGCCCGTGCCGAACTGGCCAAGCAAAGCGTTTACTTCGCCTTCGACAAGTTCAACGTCGAAGCCAAGTACGCCGACGTGCTCAAGAACCAGGCCGCTTTCACCAATGCCCACGCCAGCGACGTGATCAGCATCGAAGGCAACGCCGACGAACGCGGCAGCCGCGAGTACAACCTGGCCCTCGGCCAGAAGCGTGCCGAAGCCGTGCGCAAGGCGCTGGTCACGATGGGTGTTTCCGATGCCCGTCTGGAAGCCGTCAGCTTCGGTTCCGAGAAGCCCCGTGCCGATTGCCACGAAGAGAAGTGCTACGCCGAGAACCGTCGCGTGGACTTCAACCACAAGGACAAGTAATCCGCGTCCTGCCGCTTCAGTCTTGAACTGAACCCGGCTGGGCCTTACGGTCCGGCCGGTGGCGTGACGAGGCCCGCAGAACCCTTCCGAAAGGAGGGGGCTGCGGGCCTCGTGGTTTTTATGGCTGGCTTGCGTGCGTCAGCCGGTCGTGGAAGTGGCGCTCTTCAGCAGTTCGAGCTGCTCGTCGCGGCGGCGGGCGAAGCGCTGCTGCCAGTCGGAAGGCTGCGTGCACAGGCTGACCTGCACGGCAGTCACCTTGTATTCCGGGCAGTTGGTGGCCCAGTCCGAGTTGTCGGTGGTGATCACGTTGGCGCCGGATTCCGGGAAGTGGAAGGTGGTGTAGACCACGCCCGGCTGCATGCGCTCGGTGATGGTGGCACGCAGCACCGTCTCGCCGGCCCGGCTGGCGATGCCGACCCAGTCGCCGTCGCGGATGCCCCGGTCTTCCGCGTCCACCGGGTGGATCTCCAGCCGGTCCTCGTCGTGCCAGGCCACGTTGGCGGTGCGCCGGGTCTGGGCACCGACGTTGTACTGGCTGAGGATGCGGCCGGTGGTGAGGATCAGCGGGAAGCGCCGGGTGACCTTCTCGGTGGTAGGCACGAAGGCGGTCAGCATGAAGCGCCCCTTGCCGCGGATGAAGCCGCCCACGTGCATCGTCGGGGTGCCGTCCGGCGCGGCCTCGTTGCATGGCCACTGGATGCTGCCCTTGCGTTCCAGCAGGTCGTAGCTCACCCCGTGGAAGCTGGGCGTCAGGCGAGCGATCTCGTCCATGATCTCGGACGGGTGGGCGTACTGCATCGGGTAGCCCAGTGCCGCGGCCAGCGCCAGCGTGGCCTCCCAGTCCGCCTTGCCGGCCAGCGGCGGCATCACCTTGCGCACGCGGGAGATGCGCCGCTCGGCGTTGGTGAAGGTGCCGTCCTTTTCCAGGAAGCTGGAGCCGGGCAGGAAGACGTGGGCCCACTTGGCGGTTTCGTTGAGGAACAGGTCCTGCACCACCACGCACTCCATCTGCGCCATGGCGGCTTCCACGTGCTGGGTGTTGGGATCGGACTGCACGATGTCTTCGCCCTGGATGTACATGCCCTTGAAGCTGCCATCCAGCGCCGCATTGAACATGTTGGGAATGCGCAGGCCGGGCTCCGGATCGATGCTGACCTGCCAGGCGTCCTCGAAGAGGGCGCGGGTGGTGGCATCCGACACGTGGCGGTAGCCGGGCAGTTCGTGCGGGAAGGAGCCCATGTCGCAGCTGCCCTGCACGTTGTTCTGGCCGCGCAGCGGATTGACGCCGACGCCGGGCCGGCCGACGTTGCCGGTGGCCATCGCCAGGTTGGCGATGCCCATCACGGTCGTCGAGCCCTGGCTGTGTTCGGTAACGCCGAGGCCGTAGTAGATCGCCCCGTTGCCGGCCTGGGCGTACAGGCGGGCGGCGGCGCGGATCTCGGCTGCCGGCACGCCGGTGATGGGCTCCGCCGCTTCCGGGGAGTTTTCCGCAAGGGACACGAACTCGCGCCAGGCTTCGAAGGCTTCCTGTTCGCAGCGCTCGGCCACGTAAGCCTCGTCCACCAGGCCTTCGGTGACGATGGTGTGGGCCAGCGCGTTCACCATCGCCACGTTGGTGCCGGGGCGCAGCTTGAGGTGATGGGCGGCGGCCACGTGGGGCGTGCGCACCAGGTCGATGGCGCGCGGATCGACGACGATCAGCTGGGCGCCTTGGCGGATGCGCTTCTTGAGCAGCGAGCCGAACACCGGGTGGCCGTCCGTGGGGTTGGCGCCGATCACCATCACCACGTCGGCCTTCAGCACTGACGCGAAGTCCTGGGTGCCGGCGGATTCGCCCAAGGTCTGCTTGAGGCCGTAGCCGGTCGGTGAATGGCAGACGCGGGCGCAGGTGTCCACGTTGTTGTTGCCGAAGGCGGTACGCACCAGCTTCTGGACCAGGTAGGTCTCTTCGTTGGTACAGCGGCTGGACGTGATGCCGCCGACCGCGCCGCGGCCGTATTTGGCCTGGATGCGCTTGAATTCGCCGGCGGCGTAGGCCAGCGCCTCGTCCCAGCTGACCTTCTGCCACGGCGCGTCGATGCTGGGCCGGATCATCGGCGTGGTGATGCGGTCGGCGTGGGTCGCATAGCCCCAGGCGAAGCGGCCCTTTACGCAGGCGTGACCCTGGTTGGCACCGCCGTCCTTGGCGGGGACCATGCGCACCACCTGGTTGCCCTTGACCTCGGCTTTGAAGGAGCAGCCGACGCCGCAATAGGCGCAGGTGGTTGTGACGCTGCGCTCGGCCTGGCCGAGCTCGATCACCGATTTTTCCACCAGGGTGGCGGTCGGGCAGGCATTCACGCAGGCGCCGCAGGACACGCATTCGGAGTCCATGAAGACCTGATCCTGGCCCGGCGACACGCGGGAGTCGAAGCCGCGGCCGGAGATGGTCAGTGCGAAGGTACCCTGGGTTTCCTCGCAGGCCCGCACGCAGCGGTTGCAGACGATGCACTTGGCCGGGTCGTAGCTGAAGTAGGGGTTGGACTCGTCCTTGCAGGGTTCGCTGAAGTGGTTCTCGCCCTTGAAGCCGTAGCGCACCTCGCGCAGACCGACGACGCCGGCCATGTCCTGCAGTTCGCAGTTGCCGTTGGCGGAACAGGTCAGGCAGTCCAGCGGGTGGTCGGAGATGTAGAGCTCCATCACGTTGCGGCGCAGCTCGGCCAGCTTGGGCGTCTGGGTGCGCACCACCATGCCCGCTTCCACGGGTGTGGTGCACGAGGCCGGGAAGCCCTTGCGGCCTTCGACTTCGACCAGGCACAGGCGGCAGGAGCCGAAGGGTTCCAGGCTGTCGGTGGCGCACAGCTTGGGGATGGAGCAGCCGGACTGGCCGGCGGCGCGCATGATGCTGGTGCCGGCGGGCACGCAGACCGGCTGGCCGTCGATGAGCAGGCTGACCGGAGTATCGGATTCGCGGGCTGGCGTGCCGAAGTCGGTTTCGCGGGGCAGGGACATGGGGTGTTCCTTACTCGGCAGTGACCGGCGCGATGCCGAAATCCTGCGGGAAATGGGTGAGGGCGGATTTGACGGGGTAGGGGGCCATGCCACCCAGCGCGCACAGGGAGCCGTTCAGCATGGTGTCGCACAGGCTGTCGAGGAGGGCCAGGTTGGCGTCCCTGTTTTCGTCGGCGATGATGCGGTCGATGACCTCCACGCCGCGCGTCGAGCCGATGCGGCACGGCGTGCATTTGCCGCAGGATTCGGTCGCACAGAACTCCATCGCGTAGCGGGCCAGCCTGGCCATGTCGGCCGTATCGTCGAAGGCGACCAGCCCGCCGTGGCCGATCATCGCCCCCATCGCGGCATAGGCTTCGTAATCAAGGGGCACGTCGAACTGGGATTCCGGCACGTAGGCGCCCAGCGGGCCGCCGACCTGCACGGCGCGGATCGGCCGGCCGCTGGCCGAGCCGCCGCCATAGTCGAGCAGCAGCTCGCGCAGCGTGATCCCGAAGGCCTTTTCGACGAGGCCGGGGTGGCGCAGGTTGCCGGCTAGCTGGAAGGGCAGCGTGCCGTGGGAGCGGCCCATGCCGTAATCCCGGTAGAAGGCCGCGCCGCGGGCGAGGATCAGCGGCACCGCGGCGAGGCTCATCACGTTGTTGATCACCGTCGGCTTGCCGAACAGGCCCTGGATGGCCGGTAGCGGCGGCTTGAAGCGCACGATGCCGCGCTTGCCCTCCAGGCTCTCGAGCATCGCGGTTTCCTCGCCGCACACGTAGGCGCCGGCGCCGAGGCGCACTTCCAGCTCGAAGCTGCGGCCCGAGCCGGCCACGTCGCTGCCCAGCCAGCCGGCCTCGCGGGCCCTGGCGATGGCCTGCTGCAGGGTGTGGAAGGCGTGGGGGTATTCTGAGCGCAGGTAGATGTAGCCGTGGCGCGCGCCCACCGCCAGGCCGGCGATGGTCATGCCCTCGATCAGGCAGTAGGGGTCGCCTTCCATCAGCATGCGGTCGGAGAAGGTGCCGGAATCACCTTCGTCGGCGTTACACACCACGTATTTGTCCGGCCCCGCAGCGTGCAGCACGGTGTTCCACTTGATGCCGGTCGGGAAAGCCGCGCCACCGCGCCCGCGCAGGCCGGAGTCGGTGACTTCCTTGACGATGGCGGCACCGTCCAGGCCGACTGCTTTCAGCAAGCCTTCGAAGCCGCCGTGGGCTTCGTAGTCGGCGAGGGACAGCGGATCGGTGATGCCGACGCGGCGGAAGGTCAGGCGCTCCTGGCCAGCGAGGAAGGGAATGTGCTCCGTCAGGCCGTGGCCCAGGCGATGCATGCCGCCTTCGTGAAAGCCCGCGTCGAACAGGGCCGGCACGTCCTCCGGCGCCACTGGCCCGAAGGCCAAGCGGCCGGCGTGGGTGTCGACTTCGACAAGGGGTTCCAGCCAGTACAGGCCGCGGGAGCCGTTGCGCACGACTTCGATGTCGAGGCCGCGGGTTGCCGCCTCGGCGGCGATGGCCTGGGCCACGTCCTCGGCGCCGACCGACAGCGCGCCGGAATCGATGGGAATGAAGATGCGGATGCTCATGCCGGCACCTCCTCGCGCAGCCCCTCGATGACGCGGTCGAAGCGGGCGCAGCTGACCCGGCCGAGGATCTCGTCACCGACACGGATCGCCGGCGAACAGGCGCAGTTCCCGAGGCAATAGACCGGTTCGAGGCTTACTGCGCCGTCCGGCGTGGTCTGGTGCCAGTCGATGCCGAGGCTGCGCTTGGCGTGTTCCTCCAGTGCCACACCGCCCTTCGCCTGACAGGATTCGGCGCGGCATACCTGGACCACGTGGCGTCCGGGCGGGCTGGTCCGGAAGTGGTGATAGAAGCTGACGACCCCGTGGATCTCGGCGCGGCTCTGGTTGAGCGCGGCGGCGATGACAGGGATCGCCTCGGGCGGCACCCAGCCGAGGTCGTCTTGTATGGCATGGAGAATGGGCAGCAGGGCACCGGCTTGACCACGGTGGCGCTCTACGACGGCTTGAATGGCGGCCAGATTGGCTGGCGATACGGATGTCCCGGGCATGAGGTTCCTTTGCGTGACGCGGCAGATGCTGCGTCCAATTCCACCGGGATGTTAGCGGCCGCCATGGTCGACGCAAAACGGGAAAAGTCGAAGAGCCGTTCGGAAGTGCCGAAGACGCCACGTGGGCGAGATTTCAAGGTCGAATTTCACTTGCATAAATATGCAAAAAAGCTAAACTTTGCAGCACGACACCTCGACATTCATTTCGTGTCCTGGTGTTGTTCTGTAGATGACTCCCAGCTTTTATCCGGCCGCCCCCTGGCCGGTTTTTTTTTGCCGTTTACGAAGCTCCCGCACCGTTTTTCCACCTTTCCGGCGGATTGCACTCAATTTTTTTCATTTTTGTTCGCTAACAGTGGGGTCTCTACTGGTTAGGCATAACAACAATGACGAACATTTCATCCCGTTTCGAGAACACCCGGCTTCTGCTCGTCGAGCCTTCCGCGGTGCAGGGCAAGATCATCCAGCGGGAATGTGAGGAAATCGGGCTGACTCATGTACGCACGGTTGGCACGGCCTCCGAGGCGCTGGAAGCGATGCGTGTGGAACGTCCGGACGTGGTGCTCAGCGCCCTTTATCTGCCGGACCTGCCCGGCACCGAGCTGGTGGCGGCGATGCGCACCGACCCGCGCCTGGAAGACGTGGCCTTCATCCTGATTTCCAGCGAAACCCGCCCGCAGGCGCTGGACCCCGTGCGCCAGGCAGGCTTGTGCGGCATCCTGCCCAAGCCCTTCAACGCATCCCAACTGGCCAAGGCGATCAGCCGCACGATCGATCTGCTCGGCACCCGGCGCGACCTGGAGAACGAGATCGACCTCGAAGAGTTGCGCGTGCTGCTGGTGGACGACAGCCCCAACGCACGCAAATTCATCCGGCGCATCCTGTCCAACCTGGGACTGCAGCACTTCATCGAGGCGGACAACGGGCGGGAGGCGATGGTGCTGCTGGCCGACACGATGGTCGACCTGATTGTCACCGACTACAACATGCCGGAGATGGACGGCCGCGAATTCGTCGAGTACGTGCGGACGCGCAGCTGGCAGCAGGCGGTGCCTATCCTCATGGTGACCAGCGAATCGGACGCGGGCCGCCTGGCCGCGGTGGAGGAAGCCGGCGTATCGGGCATCTGCGACAAGCCGCTGGAACCCGAGATGCTGCTCGACCTGCTCACCTGCATGCTCCAGCGGGAGTCGGACTGACCCGGAGACGGATCAGGCCTTCACAGCCTCCAGCAGGTCGCGCGCGGCCTTGACCCGCGCCTTGATGTCCGGCATCGACAGCTTGCGTACCAGCTTGTCCGGGCCGGACATGCGGATGTTGCGGTCCTTCTGCATCAACAGGATGACCTTGGTCGGGTCGATCGGTGCAGTGGCGTCGAAGTGCACCGACAGCTGCGATTCGGACGCATCGAGTTTGGCCACGCCGAAGGGCTTGACCAGCATGCGCAGGCGGTGGGTTTCGAGCAACGCGCGGGCCTGCGGCGGCATTTCGCCGAAGCGGTCGATGAGCTCTTCCTGCAGGGCCTGCAGGTCGTCTTCCGTTTCGCAGTTGGCGAGGCGCTTGTAGAGGGTCAGGCGCTCCTGCACGTCGCTGCAGTAGTCGTTGGGCAGCAGGGCGGGGGCGTGCAGGTTGATCTCCGACACCACTTCCAGCGGCTGGCTGAGGTCCGGCTCCTTGCCCTGTTGAAGGTCGCGCACCGCGCGCTTGAGCATTTCGGTGTACAGGCTGACGCCAACCTGCTGCATTTCGCCGGACTGGTTCTCGCCGAGCACCTCGCCTGCGCCGCGGATCTCCAGATCCTGCATGGCCAGATAGAAGCCGGAACCCAGCTCCTCCATCATCGTGATCGCCTCCAGGCGCTTCTGGGCCTGGGCGGTCGGCTTGGCGTGGGCGTCGGTGAGCAGGTAGGCGTAGGCCTGGTGATGGGAACGGCCAACCCGGCCGCGCAGCTGGTGCAACTGGGCCAGGCCGAAGCGGTCGGCCCGGTTGATGATGATGGTGTTGGCGGTCGGGATGTTGATGCCGGTCTCGATGATGGTCGTACACAGCAGCAGGTTGGCTTTCTGCGTCGTGAAGTCGCGCATCACGCGCTCCAGCTCGCGCTCCGGCAACTGGCCGTGGCCGATCACGATGCGCGCCTCGGGCAGCAGCTCCTCGAGGGATTCGCGCATGTTCTCGATGGTCTCGACCTCGTTGTGCAGGAAGTACACCTGTCCGCCGCGCTTGAACTCGCGGATCACGGCCTCGCGGACGATGCCCTTGCTGTGGCGTTGCACGAAGGTCTTGATGGCGAGGCGTTTCTGCGGCGCGGTGGCAATCACCGAGAACTCCCGCAGTCCTTCCAGCGCGAGGCCCAGCGTACGCGGGATCGGCGTGGCGGTGAGGGTCAGGATGTCCACCTCGCTGCGCAGGGCCTTGAGGCCTTCCTTCTGGCGCACGCCAAAACGGTGCTCCTCGTCGATGATGACGAGGCCCAGGCGCTTGAAGGTGACGTCCTTCTGCAGCAGCCGGTGGGTGCCGATGAGGATGTCCACCTTGCCCTCGCCGAGCTGCTTGATGGCTTCAGCCTGTTCTTTGGCGCTCTTGAAGCGGGACAGCTCGGCGACCCGGATCGGCCAGTCGGCGAAGCGGTCGGCGAAGGTCTGGTAGTGTTGCTCGGCCAGCAGCGTTGTTGGGCACAGCACAACCACCTGTTTGCCATCGGCCACCGCGATGAAGGCGGCGCGCAGCGCAACTTCGGTCTTGCCGAAGCCCACGTCGCCGCACACGAGGCGATCCATCGGCTTGCCGGACTTCATGTCGGCGATGACCGCTTCGATGGCGGCCAGCTGGTCCGGCGTCTCCTCGAAGCCGAAACCCTCGGCGAAAGCCTCCAGGTCGTGTTGCTTGAAGTCGAACTTGTGACCCTTGCGTGCAGCCCGCTGGGCGTACAGCGCGAGCAGCTCGGCGGCCGTGTCGCGGACCTGCTGCGCAGCCTTCTTCTTGGCCTTTTCCCACTGGCCGGAGCCGAGGGTGTGCAGGCTGACCGCTTCCGGGTCGGCACCGGCGTAACGGGTGATCACATGCAGCTGGGACACCGGTACGTAGAGCTTGTCGCCGTTGGCGTACTCCAGGTGCAGGAACTCGGTCTGGCCTTCACCGAGATCCATGTGAATCAACCCCATATAACGGCCGATGCCATGGCTGGAGTGGACGACCGGGTCACCTTCTTTCAGTTCGGACAGGTCGCGCAGCCAGCCTTCGACGGTGGCCGCCTTGCGGCTGTCGCGGCGGGTCCGGGTACGGGCGGTGGCGGCGTACAGCTCCGACTCGGTGACGACGGCCAGCTTCGCTTCCGGCAGGATGAAGCCGGCAGCCAACGGTCCGGTGCCCAGAGCCAGCTTGGCGTCACCGCTTAGGAAGGCGTCGAAATCGGCCGTCGCAGCCGGCTTCAGGCCGTACTCGGCGAAGAACTCCGCGATGGTCTGCTGGCGGCCGGCCGATTCGGCGAGGATCAGCACGCGGCCGGGGAAACCGCCTGTGAATGCCTTCAGGCGATGCAGCGGATCGCTGGCCTTGCGCTCCACGGACACGTCCGGCAGCGCCTGGGTCGGTCCGTCGCCGCCGGATTCCGGGAGGGCCAGGCGGGTGCGCTCCTTGAGGGCGAGGAAGAAGGCTTCTTCCGACAGGAACAGCTGGTCCGGCGGCAGGATCGGCAGGGTCTTGTCGCCACCGAGCAGCTGATGGCGGCTGCGGGCGTCCTTCCAGAAAGCCTCGATCGCACCCGGCACGTTGCGGTGGAGCAGCACCGGTGCGTTGCCGGGCAGGTAGTCGAAGAGGGTCGCCGTTTCATCGAAGAACAGCGGCAGGTAGTACTCGATACCCGCCGGCGCGATGCCGTGGGAGACGTCCTTGTAGATCGGGCTGCGCGACGGGTCACCCTCGAAGGCTTCACGGAAGCGACCGCGGAAGCGCGTGCGGCCGGTCTCGTCCATCGGGAACTCGCGGGCCGGCAGCAGGCGGACTTCCTTCACCGGGAACACCGTACGCTGGGTATCCGGATCGAAAGTCTTGATGCTCTCCACTTCCTCGTCGAACAGGTCGATGCGATAGGGCAGGGCGGCACCCATCGGGTAGAGGTCCACCAGGCCACCGCGCACGCTGTATTCGCCCGGCGACATAACCTGGGTGACGTGGGCGTAGCCGGCCACCGTCATCTGCATGCGCAGGCGCTCCACGTCGAGCTTTTCGCCCTGCTTCAGGAAGAAGGTGTAGGCGGCGAGGAAGGCCGGCGGCGCAAGCCGGTACAGGGCGGTGGATGCAGGCACCAGCGCGATGTCGGCCTCGCCGCGGCTGATGGCGTAGAGGGTGGACAAGCGTTCGGAGATCAGGTCCTGGTGCGGCGAGAAACTGTCGTAGGGCAGGGTTTCCCAGTCCGGCAGCAGGTGGGTGCGCAGGCCAGGCGCCAGCCAGGCGATTTCATCGGACAGGCGCTGGGCATCCAGCGGATTGGCCGTCACCACCACCAGCATCCGCCCGCCACCTGCCAGGCGGGCAATCGCCAGCGCATCGGAGGAGCCGCTACAGGCTGGCAGGTCCAGGCGCTGGCCGGGCTTGGCCTTGGCGTGGGCGTCGAAAGCGGGCAGGAGGTCGCGGAAGGAGGGTGAGGCAGTCATGCGGAATGGTGCTGCAGCGGAAACAAGGGGCGAATTATAGGCGCGGGGCTCAGGCCCGTGCGATCCGGAAGGTCTCGGCAAGCCGGCCGATCTCGATGCCCACGTCGTTCCAGGTGATCTCGACGACCTGTACGGCATCGTGGCGATCCTGGCGGATCAGCGTCGAGCAGCGGGTGCCGTAGCCCGGTGCGCGGATGAAGGCGCTCGACAGCATGCGCTCCCAGGCCAGGCTTACGCCGGTACGGGGCAGGCTGGCATCAGCGGCTGGGCGGTCGTCGCGCAGCAGTTCTTCCAGTTGCGCGATGTCGGGCAGCGAACCCAGCGCCTTGTCGAGACGGGACTTGCCAGCCATGACCTTGGGCCAGGGCGTATCGAGCAGGTGATTGGAAAGTGCGTACAGGCCGGGCGGCAGAATGTGCGCTGCGCCGCTCTCGCTCTCGTAGATGCCCATGGATTCGCCATCGGAAACGAGCAGGTTGAAAGCGTTGTAACGCGGGCCCTCGTGGCGAAGCCGCTCGAGAGCAGCTTCTGTGCTCTCCTTGCCGGCGAGAAAGTCGGCGACCAGCTGGCCGCGGGACGGCCGACCGTCCCGCTGGCGCTGGGGATCGCGGAAGTTCGTCAGGCCGGCGAAGCGCCCGCCACGGGAAACGCCGAGCCAGGTACCGCCAGCTTCGAGATCGCGCCCGGCAAAGATCGACGGGTGTTCAGGCCACCAGGCGGCCGCAGCCGCCGGGCGGGTGAAGAACTCGTCCCGATTCGCAGCCACTACCAGCGGAAAGTCCGGATGCGCCTGCCAGGCCAGCAGGATCAGGCACATGGAACGAAACGCTCGATGTGACGCCGTCCGTCGTCGGCGATGAAACGGGCCAGCGCATGGCGTTCAACGGCCTGTTCGAGGCTGCGCTCGAACGCCGTGGCCTCACGGACGTTCTCGTAGATCTCCATCCACGTCCAGGGATCGTCGGCCTTGCGCAGGAAGCGTCCGGCGACACCGGTTTCCCGGCAGATGTCCGACTGGACCAGATGCAGGACCCGGGCGAGATCGGCCTCGAGGCCGATCTGCACCGGGTAGTAGATGTAGTAATGGGACAGGGGCAAGGAGCGGACTCAGGGCAGCGCGTAGGGCAGTGGCAGGAACTGGACGGTCGGCCCGGCAGGCGAGCCCAGGTGCACTTCGGTGGACTCGGCACTGGAGGTCTGCAGCACCACCAGTATGTCGTAGCCACTTTCCGGTGCCGGCGCCGCAAAGACGACCTTGCCGGCCGACTGCTCGCCAAACTCGGGAGAATAGACGTCCGTACCCGCAAGTGGCGCCGTTTCGGTCTCCGCATGCACGCGGAACATGCGCTTCTTGAGTTTGCCCAGGTAATGGGTGCGGGCAACGATTTCCTGGCCCGGGTAGCAGCCCTTGTTGAAGCTCACACCACCGATCAGCTCGTAGTTGAGCATCTGTGCGACGAACTCCTCCTGGACCGGCAGGGTAACGGTGGGCAGGCCCTCGGCAATATCGATCCACTGCCAGGCCGCCGAACCGGCTGGCACAGCGCCGGTGGCAACGAATTTTTCCCACAGCCCGGCAGCCTCCGAAAGCGGTGCCGAGACGATGAAGCGGGCGCCGTCCAGGCGGACGACGGTGGCAACGCCCGAGGCCGTGGCGCGCGGCGCGCCGGGAATGTGCAGGCCGGCGGCTTCGAGGGCGGCGCCGGCCTGAGGCCCGGCCAGCCCGATCAGTACGCTGTCGCCGCTGTCGTCCATCAGGCGCACCTTGGAGCGCAGGATGTACATGGACAGCTTCTTGAGTATTGCGGCATGGATGTCCGCCGACAGTGCCAGCAGGTAGTCGCTTCCTTCTCGCCACAGCAGGAGGTTGGCCAGCATGCGGCCCTTCGGACTGTTGAAGCTGGTGAATTGGGCCTCATTGGGGCCGAGCTTCTTCACGTCGTTTGAGAAGAGGTTGTGGAGCAGCACGCTGGCGTCTTCGCCACTGGCGCGAATCGCGCCCAGGTGCTGCAGCGGCACCACCACGGTACCTTGGGCGGCCAGCGCGACATCCTGCCGTTCGTCATCATGGAACTTGACGGAGAAGTCCGAAAAACTCGCGCCTTTCGCGCCCAGATAGTTTTGCCAAGTTGCGTTCATCAGTCTTGTCCTGTCGCAAAAACGAGTCTCAAAGCGGTTTGCGCTATTATAAGACGCTGCCGCACGGGGGTTGCCAGCGCTATCGAAGCAATAATCAAGCCCTCGTAAATCTGCCAGGACATCCTCCTTTCTTCACTCCATTCGTTCGTTCCCGACGCGCCAAGTTCCCTGATGAAGCGCCTGTTTTTTCGCTTGATGACTCTGGTCCTGATGTGCGCTGCCGGTGCCCTCGGGATATTGGCATGGTTCGCACACACGCCGGTGCATTTACGCCAAAGCCCCCTCGACTTCACCATCGAACCCGGCTCACCGATGAAGCAGGTCGCCCGTCAGCTCGTCGATGCAGGGATCGGAGTCGAACCCTTTACCCTTGTTCTCCTTTCCAGAATGACGCGGCAGGCCAACGGGATCAAGGCCGGCAGTTACGAGGTCGAGACGGGTGTCACACCGCTGGGGCTGCTCGACAAGCTCACCCGTGGCGATGTCACACAGGCGGAACTGCCGCTGATTGAAGGCTGGAGCTTCCGCCAGGTCAGGGCTGCCCTGGATCGCCATGCGGATCTGCGCCACGACAGTGCGGGCCTTGACGATGCCGAAATCCTGCGCCGGATCGGGGCGGCTGCGAGCCACCCGGAGGGCCTGTTCTTCCCGGACACTTACTTGTTTGCCAAGCGTAGCAGCGACCTCGACATCCTGCGTCGGGCCTATCGACATCAGCAAAAGGTCTTGCAGCGGGAGTGGGAGCAGCGGGCCGACGGGCTGCCGTACAAGAACCCCTATCAGGCGCTGATCATGGCCTCCCTCGTCGAGAAGGAAACCGGGCAGGCGAAGGATCGGCCCCTCGTGGCGTCGGTCTTCGTCAACCGTTTGCGAACGGGGATGCTGTTGCAGACCGATCCCACGGTGATCTACGGGTTGGGAACGGAATTCGACGGCAACCTGCGCAAGCAACACTTGCAGAACGACACCCCGTACAACACTTATACGCGGCCGGGCCTGCCGCCGACGCCGATCGCGATGCCCGGGGTCGCTGCCCTGCGAGCGGCACTCCACCCGCCGCAGACCGACTACCTGTATTTTGTCGCCCGTGGCGACGGATCAAGCGCCTTCTCGCGTACTCTCGACGAACACAACCGGGCGGTGGCCCAGTACATCCGGAAACGTAACCCGTGAAATCCCGTTTCATTACTTTTGAAGGCATCGACGGCGCCGGCAAGAGCAGCCAGATTGCGGCGGCCGTCGCCCTGATCGAATCCCGTGGCATTGAAGTCGTGCAGACCCGTGAGCCGGGTGGTACGCCGCTCGGCGAAAAACTGCGCGAGATCGTGCTGCACGAGCCGATGCATCTGGAAACGGAGGCGTTGTTGATGTTCGCAGCCCGCCGGGAACACCTGGCGCAGCGAATTGAGCCGGCACTGGCGGCTGGCAAATGGGTGGTGTCAGACCGCTTCACCGATGCGACCTACGCTTACCAGGTAGGCGGGCGCGGGTTGGACGAAGGCCGTTTCACGGCACTGGAACAGTGGGTGCATCCCCACCTGCAGCCCGATCTCACGCTGATCTTCGATCTTGATCCGAAGGTGGCCGCCCAGCGCCTTGCCGGCACCGGCAACGCCCCCGATCGCTTCGAGCGCGAGCAGGCGGATTTCTTTGCCCGCGTGCGGGACGCCTATCTCAAGCGCGCCGCCGCCGCACCCCAGCGCGTGAAGGTGGTGGATGCCGGCCGCGCCCCGGAAGCCATCCAGGCCGAGGTGGCGGATATCGTCCTGCGGAACTGCTTCCAATGATCTTCGAATGGCAGACGCACTTGTGGCGGCGCGCAGTGGACCGGGCCGAGCGCATGCCCCATGCACTGCTGTTCGCCGGCCCGGCTGGCGGCGGCAAGCGCGTTTTCGCGGAGGCGCTGGCGGCCCGCGTGCTGTGCGCCAATCCCGGAGCCGATGGCCACGCCTGCGGGGCCTGTGATGATTGCTTGTGGCGCCTGGCCGGCAATCACCCCGATCTGCTGCGTGTAGTGCCGGAGGCCGATCAGGAAGAGCGTGGCGAAGGCGCCGCCGAGAAGCCAGAAGGCGGCAAGGCGGCTAGCCGCCAGATTGTCATCGAGCAGATCCGTACGCTGCAGCAGGCGCTGACCACCGGCGGGCACCGGGGCAGTCAGCGGGTGGTCATCGTCGATCCGGCCGAGGCGATGAATGTCTTCACCGCCAATGCGCTGCTCAAGCTGCTTGAAGAGCCGACTACCAACGTACAGTTTCTGCTGATCTCATCGTCGCCGAAGCGCCTGCTGCCGACCATCCGCAGCCGTTGCCAGACCTGGGCGTTCGCTCGTCCGCCAGCCGATACGGCCACTCGCTGGCTGGCCGAACGCCAGGTCGCGGACGCAGAGGCTTTGCTGGCGTTCGCCGGTGGCATGCCGCTGGCAGCCTCGGAACTGGCGGAGGGCGGCGGAGCGACAGCCTTGCGGCGCTTCGTTGCAGATGTGAGTGCGGTGCCAGCCAAGGCACCTTTGCGCCTGGCCGGCGAATGGGACAGCTGGCTGAAAAGCAAGGATGCCCAGTCCAGCGGGCTCGACATGGCCACGCTCACCAGCTGGCTGCAGCGCTGGATTGCCGATCTGGTCAGCCTCCGCCTGGGTGGGCCGGTGCGTTTCTTCCCGACCCGCCTGAGCGTCTTGCAGGCCGTCTCGGACAGGCTGTCCGTCGATACGGCCCTCGGCTGTTACAATGAAATAACCCAGTCGCGACGAGTGGCGCAACACCCCCTCAACGCACGGCTTTTTCTAGAAGACATGCTTCTGCGGTACGCCCGGTGCATCCAGGCGACCGCGACGACGGTGCGCCGATGAATGATCCTGTGAAGCGGCCGACCCAGGCCCGACCCAGCGTCCTGTCCCTTAATATCAGCTCCAAGTCGGCGCTGTACGCCGCCTACATGCCTTTCATCAAGAACGGCGGGATCTTTGTTCCCACTGCGCGCGAATACAAGCTGGGTGACGAGATCTTCATGTTGCTGCAGATCATGGACGATCCGACCAAGCATCCGGTGGCGGGTACGGTGGTCTGGCAGACCCCGGCGGGTGCCCAGGGGAACAAGACCCAGGGCATCGGTGTCAAGTTCAGCGAGGACGAGGCCGGCCAGGTGCTGCGCAACCGGATCGAGCAGATCCTGGCGGGACACCTGGGGTCATCGCGTCCCACCCATACGATCTGATCCATCTGCTCTCACTTTCGATGGTCCTGTAATGCTTGTTGATTCCCACTGCCATATCGATTTCCCCGACCTGATCGAAGACGAAGCCGGAGTGCTGGCCCGCATGGCCGACAACGGTGTCACCCACGCCCTGTGCGTCAGCGTGAAGCTGGAAACCTTGCCGGGTATCCTGGCCCTGGCGGAGCGGCACGCCAACGTGTTCGCGTCCGTCGGCGTGCATCCCGACAACGCCGATTGCGAGGAGCCTGACGAAGAACGCCTGCTGACACTGGCGACCCATCCCAAGGTAGTGGCGATCGGCGAGACCGGGCTCGACTACTACTGGCACAAGGATGCGCCTGAATGGCAACGGGAGCGCTTCCGTACCCACATCCGCGCAGCCCGTCGCTGCAACAAGCCGCTGATCATCCACACTCGCGATTCTGCCGCCGATACGATCCGACTGATGCGCGAAGAGGATGCCGGTGCGGCCGGGGGCGTGATGCACTGCTTCACGGAAACCCGTGAAGTGGCCGAACAGGCGCTTGATCTGGGTTTCCATATTTCCTTCTCCGGCATCGTCAGCTTCAAGAACGCCGAGACCCTGCGGGACGTTGCCCGCTACGTGCCCGCCGATCGCCTGCTGGTCGAAACCGATTCGCCCTACCTGGCACCGATGCCGTACCGTGGCAAGACCAACCAGCCGGCCTATGTCCGCCATGTTGCGGAGGCTGTTGCCAAAGCCCGGGGTGAAAGCTTTGAGCGGATCTCCGAGCTGACGACCCAGAATTTCTTCCGGCTCTTCAAGGACGCCTGCCCGTCATGAAATCCACCTTTAAGCTCCAGAGCTTGCGGCTGCTGGGCGCCGGCCTGATCAGCATTCAGCTATGCCTCCCTGCCAACGCGGCCTCCCTGGACGACCTCTTCAATGCAGCCAAACTTGGCGATGCCGCCGAAGTGTCGCAGTTGGTCAGGCAGGGCATGGACGTGAACTCGAGTGACCCCAACGGCAATACCTTGTTGATTCTCGCGGCGCGCGAAGAGCAGCCCAAGGTTGTGGCCGAACTGCTCAAACAGCGGGGCCTCAAGCTGAATGCCCGCAACAGCGCTGGTGATAGTGCGCTGATGCTGGCCAGCCTGCGGGGTTTCACCGGGATCGCCCAGGCGCTGCTGGATGCCGGAGCCGCCTTTGACCATCCGGGCTGGAATCCCTTGTTGTATGCAGCCTTTGAAGGGCGTCTGGCTATCGTCAACATGCTCCTCGAAAAAGGCGCCAACCCCAATGTGCTGGCACCCAATCAGACGACGCCGCTGATGTTTGCTGCCCGTAACGGACACCAGGATGTCGTACGTGTGCTGTTGAAAGCCGGTGCGAACATCGATTGGAAAAACGATCAGAACGAAAGCGCTGAAAGCTGGGCCAGCAAGAGTCGGAATACGGATATCGTCGAGTTGATCCAGGCTGAGCGGAAGGCCCGGGCCAGCAAGCTGCGCGTCGAAATCAATTAATCCGGTAGCGGTAGCGGCGGCTGTGATCGATGCGCCAGGGGAGGGAAGGAGCAACCTGGCGTAGCACGCCAACCCCGATTAGCGCGAGCAGCGCGGGGACCGCAGCCTGGATGCCGTAGCCGCCTGCCAGAAGCACGCCAACCAGAACACCCGTGACCATCAGAATGCGGCAAATCAAGGTTTCCATCATCGACTCCTCAACACGATATTGAAGCCCGGCTGGGCAAATGAGCGGATGCACATGAAGCTGACCAGTTGCTCGATCGAGGCCCCGCGTTCGATAACTGTGATTATATACAGTTAAAAACTGTACGCAAGTACAGCCGCTTGATTTCGTCCGTCTCATCGTGCGGATTCGGACTCAGCCGGATACATCACCCTTTCCATGTCCATCACCTACACCACAGTGGTTCCGCTGCGTCCGCTGGACGAGATCTCCGTTCCGGCGGAGTTCGATGGGCACGATGGCGCCAACCGCGCCGACCCGATGCGCCTGCAGATCCAGGCGGCCACGGATGCGGATGCGATCCGCTGCTTTCTGTCCGAATACGATCGTTCGCCTGGCACTTACCGGATCTATCAAAGGGAGTGCGAACGACTGTTGTTATGGTCCCTTGTGGACTGTGGCAAGCCTTTGTCCAGCCTCAACCGGCAGGACTTCGAGGGATACCTGAATTTCCTCGCCGATCCACAGCCCTCTGCCTTGTGGTGTGGCGCCAAGGTCAACCGGACGTCGGAGAAGTGGCGCCCCTTCGTCGGCCCGCTCAGCGAGAGCGCCGTGCTCACAGCGATGGCGGCCATCAATTCGCTGATGACCTACCTTGTGGATGCCGGCTACCTGCAGGGAAATCCGCTGGGCCTGATCCGCCAGCGTCGCCGCAAGATGTCCGGTGAAGTCACCGGCCCGTTGCGGGCAGTCGCGCAGACCGAGGAGATGGAGAAGGTTGAGCGCTTTCTCGACCAGCAGATGTGGGATGCGGTGACGTCAGCGATCGAGGCCATGCCGCGGGACGCCGAACGGGGCCGCGACGAATACGAGCGGGCTCGCTTCATCGCGGCCGTCCTGTACATGCTGGCACCCCGCGCCGGCGAACTGGAATCCCACCGTATGAACAGCTTCCGTGAGGAGCGAGGGCTGTGGTGGTGGCACGTAGTGGGGAAGGGGGGCAAGAAGGCCAAGGTGCCGGTGGCGGACGACATGCTGCAGGCGCTGATCCGCTACCGCAAGCACCTGGGACTCACTGCCGTGCCGCGGCGGGATGACAACACGCCACTGCTGGTCTCGGTAAAGGACGGCAGCCCGATCACCGCCCGTCGTCTGAACCAGATCCTCAAGCAGATCTTCAGTGCCGCGGCAGAACGATTGCCGCCCGAGGCCGAACACAAGAAGGAAAAGCTGCGCTCAGCATCTGCACACTGGGGGCGCCACACCGGGATTACCGCCAAGCTCGACAGCGGTATCAACGAGCGCTTTGTGCAGAAGGACGCCCGCCATACGGATGCCCGTACCACGCAGCGCTACATCCACGAGGAAGAGGAGCGTTGGCACGACGAAGCGCAGAAGCAACGCCTGCCCTGGAACGGGAAGAAATGACCGGATATTTTTCACAGTCTTACCGTTATAGATATAACGGTAAACGGATTTAAACGTATGTTATCTTCCTGACTGTCTAAAATTTGGTCGTATTTGTGCGAAGGGGAACAGTCCATGGCACGCAGTAGCAGCGTCAACTTTGAAGCCGTCGAGCAAATCTGCTTCCAATTGCTCGCGCAAGGCGAGAATCCGTCTTTCAATCTGGTCTATGCGGAGCTGGGCAACAAGGGGTCCAGCGAGGTTGTCCAGCGTTATATCGATCAATGGCGCCGTGAGACAGGTGCGACCTTTTTCCGTAAGCGCAGCGTTCCTGGAATGCCGGACGAGCTCGTGTCGTCGGCAGATGCCTTCATGGGCAAGATCTGGTCTCTATCGCTCAATCACGCGGAACAGCTTTTCGCCGCCCAGCGCCAGGCACTGGAAGAGGAGCAGGATGCTTACCGGACCCGCCTGCAAGCGGCAGAGCAGCGGATCGAGCAGCAGGATGTGACAGCGGCCCAAGCCGCCACCCAACTCGAAACGCTGAACGAGGCGCTCCGCGTCCGGGATGCATCGATCGCGGAATTGCGGCAACAAGTGCAGGAGGCCCAGCGACAGAAGGATGCGCTGGACAGCCGGATCAAGCTGCTCGAGGAAGCGGCGGAAGTCCGCGAGCAGAAATTCGCGGCCGAATCGGAACGCCTGAACAAGCTGCTGCAAGGCGATCGCGACCGTTATGCCGCGTCGCTCAAGGAAGAGCAGGATCGCAGCGCCCTCGAGCGGGAACTGCTGGTCAAGCAGATCGACCAGGTCCGCCAGGAAAAACTGGGCGATATCACGGCCATGCGCCAGCAACTGGCCAACCGTGAGGAGCGCGAAAGCAAGCTGCGGGAGCAGACCGAGGAAGCCAAGGCTGCATTACGCGAGGCCTTGTCCAAGACACGTCAGATCGAAACATCTCTCGCTGCGGCTGATGGCCGGATCGAGCGCCTGCAGGCCCAACTCAAGGTGGCGACGGAAGCCGCCCATGGCAAGGAGTCAGCTGTGGCGGCTGCGGAGGCACGCGCCCGAGCGGTTGAGGAAGTTCGTCTGGCGGAAACCGTGCGCGCCCAGCGCGCGGAAACCCTGCTGGCGGAAGCGCTGGCTGAAATCGGGCAACTCAAAAAACAGAGCGCTTAGCCGCTACCGCAGAAATTCCGGGCTGTTGAGCCTGGCACGCGCGGACGTGTCGTTGTTTGGTTGCTCCGGCAGATGAGGGTAAGGCAGAGCGGGGCCTCCGCACCAAGCCTCTACTTCTGAAAACAGTAATTTTCAGAAGTAGAGGCTTCTCAAAAAAACTAAGAAATTATCGCCCGGCTCACTGGCACGCGTCGCGTGCCCGCTCTGCCCTTGGACGCGTCAGCTGTTCGGCTCCTGTTTCAAGAGCTTCGAGACGGCATCCACGGCCTCGCCACGTTCCTCGTCCTTCATGTGAACGTAGTAACGGCTCGTGGTTCTTGGGTCCTTGTGGCGCAGTTGCTCTGCCGTCCGGGCCAGCGATACGTGACCCAACGCGAAATGACTGCCGCGGGTATGTCTCAGCCAGTGCGATGCAGCCTGCTGCAAACTGTGCCCCCAGGCTGGATCGACCTTGGCGGCAAAGGCCGCGGCGAATTCGAAGAAACGGCGCAGTTCCAGATTTATATAGCCTGCGGTAACGCCGTCGCCGGTTTTCAATACGGCACGTCGCCGGCGCTTCGGGCTCAGTTTTGCAATTACGGGTACATCGAACTCGCTGCTCTCCGGCCACGCGCTCAAGCCGCGTGTGAGGCGGTATTCCTGCAAGGCGTTCATCGCATCGTCGTCCAAGGTCACCCGATCGGGGCCGTCGGCCGCGCTACGACCCTTGCCTACCACCTTCCAGACCCACCGCGTACCGCTCCGCACGATGGCGTTCATCGTTGCCTCGGCGAGCTCGGAGCGCCGACTTGCCGCTGCGTAGCTGAACAGCAGGATGCAGCGCAGGCGCACTCTGCGTTCGCCGGACCAGGGGGAACTCATGCGCCCAGCCTGGCCATCCGTGCCATCAGAGCTGTTGCCACTGATCTGCCAGGTGTTTTCCGGCGCATCGAGAAAACGACGGAGCCAGCGCCAGAGTTCGAACGAGAACGCCTTGTCCTGCCCCAGGCTGTCATCGCGAATCGCCTGGCGGCGCTGTTGGAGTGAGTACTCCCGGACTGTCAGGCCCCGCCGCGCCAGCTCCTCCTGCGAGATCTCTTCGCCGGTGAGCTTTCCGAGTTGCAGAAACGGATTGGCGGCCAGATAGCCCGCCGCGTGCAGAAAGCCATACAGGCTGCGAATGCTCGTGTCCGCGCGACGTCGGCTGCCCAGCGACAGGCCTTGCCACCGCCCGCTGTCATCAGTCCGGAACGGGACGAATCCGGCTGGCCATCCGTGTTCGGGGCGATACGGCGCGGAAAGCCAACCCCGGAACGCCTCCAGATCGGCAACCGTTGCCCCGGCCAGCGACCTGCCGCGCAGATGAGCCATGAACGCAGCGAAGCGTCGTAGCTCCTGCAGGTAAGCCTTGCGCGTATGAGGGTTCTTGGCATGGGTGTTCACCCAGATCAGGACGGCCTCCTGATCGCTGCGGGCGCCGAGGGAGTTTCCGATGGCGAGGCTGCCAGGTTGGCCAACGGGGTTAATTTCCTGGCTGTTCATCAGGACGGCCAGCTCGCCGAAGGACGTGGTCTCGTCACTCATTTTGTACCTTTACCTCGTTAAGCACAGTGGGATCTCGAAAGGCTAATAGTATCGATAATTGCAGAACTCGACATTATCCGTATATTGCAGGGTTTAGATTTGCGCAATTGCGCAATATATGAAACGATCTGCATCTAACACTGACGGCCCGACAGCGTTACGCAAAAGCAAAAGGAAATGAAAAGATGGCCAGCGCCGTGAGCTACGAAATGATTGAAGCGATCTGCAATGACCTCGCTGCGACCGGAGAGAATCCGACTTATCTGAAAGTCCATGAGCGACTCGGCAAAGGGGCAACGCGCATCGTCTCGGCCTATATCCGCGAATGGCGGGAGCATCAGGCACAAGCCTCGGCCTTGAGCCGACATCCGTTCTTCGGAAGCTGGCCGGAAAGCCTGCAGCTCAAGGCGAAGAGCTTGTTCGACGCCCTCCTCGCCCTGTCGGCTGAAGGCGCAGCCGAAGCCGAGCAGACGCTGAAGGCCGAGTTCGACAAGCAGGCCGAGGAACTCCGGCAAGCCACGGACCAGGCGCGCAGGGAAAGCGCTGATGCGCAGGACAGCCTACGCAACGAACGCGCGGAGACCGCGCGCCTGCAAACCGAGCTCGACAGCCTGAAGGAAGCCGAGTTGGCCCGGGAAGCGATGATTGCGGACCTGCTGGCCCAGCGCGAGCAACATGTCGCGACGATCGCGGAAAATCAGCGGCAACTGGAAAACCTGCGCGATGAACATCGTGTCCATGTGATGGAGCTGAATGTGCAGGCCGCCACAGAACGCAGCCGTCTTATCGACGAGTTGCGCATCGAGCGGGAACGCGCCGCCGGCGAACGGGAACACCTGATGCGCCAGACGGACCAGTTGCGTCAGGATCATGCCGCTGCGGTACAGGAATGGAGGCAACGCGCGGCGGCCCTGGAAAGCGGGCTCGTCGCCCAGCGGAAGAAAACGGACGAAGCCGAGGAGCGAGCGGCTGCGCAGACGTCCCACGCCAGGGAGCTGACTACAATCGTCCATGCACGAGACGGCGATATTGCGGCGCTCAAGGCAGACATCGCCACCGTGAGCCGCAGCCTGCAGGAGCAGGCCGCCATGAGCAGTGCGCAGGCGGCCCGCATCGAGATGCTTGAACAGCAAGTTGCGCGAGAAACCACGCGGGCAAAGGACGCCGAGATGCGCACGCAGGAACTCGTGACGCAACTGACCTCGGTGCCCCGCCCTGCCCCGGACAAGCCGGGGCCGGCAGAAACGCAATAACGCGATCGGCGATCAGAACTGCTCGTCGCCCAGCATCAGCACCGACTTTCCGCCTTCGCGCACGGTACGCGACAGTCCGGCCACCTGGGTCATGACGTGCTCAGCGTAGAAACGGGCGGTCGCAATCTTCGCGCGGTAGAAGCTTGCATCGCCACTGCCTTCATCCAGCCGCCGACGCGCCGCCAAAGCTGCGCGGGCCATCTGCCAGCCACCGGCCACGATGCCGACCAGCATCAGATACGGCACCGAGCCCGCCGCCACCTCCGCAGCGTTCGCCGCGAAATTCTCGACGATGTAATCGACGCAGTCGTCCATCTCCGCTGCGCCTTCCACCAGCGCCTGACGGATCACCGTGAAGTCGGCGTCGGCTTGCTCGGCCAACTGGCTGTCGAGGGCGAGTATCTCCGCGACCAATCCCTTGGCTGCTGCGCCACCGTCCCGCGCTGTCTTGCGGCCGATCAGGTCCAGCGCCTGGATGCCGGTGGTGCCCTCGTAGATGTTGATGATGCGGGCGTCGCGAAAATGCTGGGCCGCGCCGGTCTCCTCGATGAAGCCCATGCCCCCATGCACCTGCACGCCGATCGAGGCCAGTTCGTTGGCCGTTTCCGTGAGCCAGCCCTTGACCACTGGAATCAATAGATCTGTAAAAGCCTGGTGCTTGTTCCGCTCATCGGTAGCGGACGCCTGGTGGGCGTGATCCAGCGAAGAGGCCACCACGTAGGCCAGCGCCCGCATCGCCTCGATCTTGGCTTTCATCAGCATCAGCATGCGGCGCACGTCCGGATGCCGGATGATCGCCACCGATTCCGGCGAACGGGACATCATGTCCTTGCCCTGCACCCGCTCGCGGGCATAGGCCAGCGCCTGCTGGTAAGCCCGCTCGCCAATGGCCAGCCCTTCCAACCCAACACCGAAGCGGGCCTCGTTCATCATCACGAACATGTATTCGAGGCCGCGGTTGGCTTCGCCCACCAGGTAGCCGGTCGCACCGCCGTTCTCGCCGAAGATCATCACCGCCGTCGGGCTGCCGTGGATGCCCATCTTGTGCTCGATGGAGGCACACCAGGCATCGTTACGCTCGCCTAGGCTGCCATCCGCATTCACCAGCAACTTCGGCACTACGAACAGCGAGATGCCCTTCACCCCCGCCGGGGCGTCCGGCAGGCGGGCCAGCACCAGGTGCACGATGTTGTCGGTCATGTCGTGCTCGCCGTAGGTGATGAAGATCTTCTGGCCGAAGATCCGGTAGCTGCCATCGGCCTGGGGTTCGGCGCGGGTGCGGACCGCTGCGAGGTCGGACCCGGCGTTCGGTTCGGTCAGGTTCATCGTGCCGGTCCATTCGCCGGACACCATCTTCTCCAGGAAAAGGGCTTTCAGCTCGGCGCTGCCGTTCAATGCCAGCGCCTCGATGGCGCCCTGGGTCAGCATCGGGCACAGGGAGAAGGCCATGTTCGACGCCTTCCACATCTCGCGTACCGCGCTCGACAGTAGGCGCGGCAGGCCCTGGCCGCCGAATTCCGGCTCGCAGGCAACGCCGTTCCAGCCCGATTCAACGAACTGCCGGTAAGCCTCCTTGAAGCCCGGCGCGGTCGTCACGTGGCCCGCGTCCCAGCGGCAACCTTCCTTGTCACCTACGCGGTTGAGTGGCGCCAGCACTTCGCTGGCGAACTTGCCGGCTTCCTCGAGGATCGCGTCCACCAGATCCCGGTCAGCCTCCTCGTAACCCGGTAGGGCCAGCACCTGGTCGAGGCCAGCCAGCTCCTGCATCACGAACTGCATGTCGCGGATCGGGGCAGTGTATTGATTCATGTTCTGTTCCTGAAAATAGTAGGAGTTGCGCGACGGCTCACAGCGCCGCGGCCATTTCACTAAGGCTGTCGGAGACCAGGAAGCGCGCGCCGGTCTTCTGCCGGAGCGTCTCCAGATCGACGCCGGGCGCCAGTTCCCGCAGCACGAATTCCCCGTGGGAAATGCCGAACACGGCCAGCTCGGTCACCACAAGGGACACACGCCCCTTGGCGGTGAGCGGCAGGTCGCAGCGTTCCAGCAGGCGAGGCTCGCCGGTCTTGGTGCAATGCTCCATGGCCACGATGACCTTCTTCGCGCCGGCCAGCAGGTCCATCGCGCCGCCCATGCCGGGAATCATCTTGCCGGGCACCATCCAGTTGGCGAGGTTGCCGTCCTCGTCCACCTGCAGGCCACCGAGCACCGTCACGTCCACGTGGCCACCGCGGATCAGCGCGAAGGAGGTCACGCTGTCGAACACCGCTGCGCCCGGCACCAGGCCGCAGGGCTGGCCGCCGGCATTCACCTCGCCCGGCCGCGGCTCGCCGTCCAGGGCGCCCATGCCGAGAAAGCCGTTTTCTGACTGCAGCGTGATGTGCACATCCTTCGGCAGGAAGCGCGGCACCAGGGTCGGCAGGCCGATGCCCAGATTCACCACGTAGCCTTCCTTCAGCTCCTGCGCCACGCGGCGGGCGATGCGTTCTTTTGCATCCATGTCAGGCCTCCTTCCTGCTCACGACGATCCGGTCCACCAGCGCGGCCGGCGTCATGACGTCATCCGGGTCGATGCAGCCGGTCTCCACCAGCTCATCCACCTCGGCGATCACCAGGTCGGCGGCGAAGGCCATCACCGGATTGAAGTTGCGCGCGGCGCGTTCATAGACAAGGTTCCCGGCCCGGTCGGCTTTGCGGGCCTTGAGGATGGCCACGTCGGCGCGCAGCGGCAGTTCGAGGAGATACTCCCGGCCACCGACCGCCAGCTTGGTCTTGCCTTCCTCCACCACGGTGCCGACGCCGGTCGGCGTCAGTACGCCGCCCAGGCCGGAGCCGCCGCAACGGATGCGCTCGGCCAGCGTGCCCTGGGGCACCAGCTCCACCTCCATCTCGCCGTCCATCATCTTGCGGCCGGTGACGGGGTTAGTCCCGATGTGGGAAACGATCACCTTGCTGACCTGCCCACTGGAGATCAGCGGCCCCACGCCGGTGGTCGGCGAGGCGGTGTCGTTGCCGATCAGGGTCAGCTCACAGGTACCCTGCCTTGCCAGCAGGGAAACGATGCCGCCCGGCGTGCCGACGGCAAAGAAGCCGCCGACCATGATGCTCATGCCGTCACGGAATAAAGGGCCGACGTCGTCCCAATCCATCAACTTGTTCAACTTGGATCTCCTCGGGGCGATCAGGCGGGAAAGCGGTAATCGCGGAACATCTGGCGCAGGGCCATCTTCTGCAGCTTTCCGGTGGCGGTGTGGGGCATCTCCTCGATGAACACCACGTCGTCCGGCAGCCACCACTTGGCGACCTGGCTTTCCAGATACTGCAGCACGTCGTCCTTGCTGATCAGCGGGCAATCGGGCTTGCGTACGACGATCAACAGCGGCCGCTCCTGCCACTTGGGATGAGGGATGCCGATTACCGCCGCTTCGGCCACGCCCGGCATGCCAACCGCCGCGTTCTCCAGGTCGATGGACGAGATCCATTCGCCGCCCGACTTGATCACGTCCTTGGCCCGGTCGGTGATGTGCATGTAGCCGTCCAGGTCGATGGTGGCGATATCGCCGGTGTCGAAGAAGCCCTCCTCGTCCAGGATCGAAGTGCCTTCGTCACGGAAGTAGGCGTTGGCGATCCACGGGCCGCGTACCTTGAGATGGCCGGCCGTAGTGCCGTCGTGGGGCAGGCGATTGCCGTCCTCGTCGGTAAGCTTCAGCTCCACGCCATACACGCCCCGCCCCTGCTTCACCTGCAGGTCCAGGCGCTGTTCGAGACTGGCCCGTTTGTGCTTGGGGAGCAGGTTGCAGATGGTCCCGATCGGCGACATCTCGGTCATGCCCCAGGCGTGCACCACGAAGGCGCCCAACAGCGTCTCGAAGGCTTCGCACATGGAGCGTGGCGCCGAGGACCCGCCGATGACGACCCGCCGCAGCACAAGCTCGCGCTTCGGATCGGTGGCATTGCGCTCGGCGTGCTGGAGCAGCATCTGCCAGACCGTCGGCACACCCAGCGCGAGGGTCACGCCTTCGTCGCGGATCAGTTCGTAGAGACTTTTGCCGTCCATCGCCGGGCCGGGCAGCACCAGCTTGGCGCCGCACATGGCGCCGGCGTAGGGCATGCCCCAGGCGTTCACATGGAACATCGGCACCACGACCAGCGCACTCTCCGCAGCCCCCAGGCCCAGGCCGTCCACACTGCAGGCCAGGAAGGCGTGCAGCACCGACGAGCGGTGGCTGTACAGCACGCCCTTTGGGTTGCCCGTCGTTCCGGACGTGTAGCACAGGGAAGACGCCGCCCGCTCGTCGAACTCCGGCCAGCGGTATTCCGCCGGCTCGCGGCCGATCAGGTCTTCGTAACAGATCAGGCCGGGAATGTCGGCGGTGGGCATATTGGCCCGGTCGGTCATCGCGATGAAGGCCTTCACGCTCTTCATGCGCGGCGCGAGCTTCTCGATCAACGCGGTGAAGCTCACATCGAAGAAGAGGTACTGGTCTTCGGCATGGTTGGCGATGTACTCGATCTGCTCCGGGAACAGACGCGGGTTGATGGTGTGCAGCACGGCGCCCATGCCGGACACACCGAAGTACTGCTCCATGTGCCGGTAGCCGTTCCAGGCCAGCGTGCCGACCCGGTCGCCAGGCCGTACGCCCAAGGTTTTCATGGCGTTGGCCACCTGCATCGCACGACGGCGGATATCCGCGTAGGTGCAGCGGTGGATCGGCCCCTCGACCGTGCGGGACACGATCTCGGCGTGGGGGTGAAAAGCCGCCGCATGTTCGATCAGCGACGAAATCAGCAATGGGCGGTCCTGCATCAGGCCAAACATGTCGGGTCTCCTCGGGTATTGTGGTTTTTTCAATTGGGGCGCCGGCTCAGCGCAGTACGGTAACGCCGGCGAGGATCAACGCAGCCAGGAACAGGGTTTCAGCCACCAGCATGAACACCGGCCGCCAGCCCAGGCGCGCGAGCTGTTGAAAGGACGTCTTGACGCCGAGGGCGGCGATGGCCACCACCAGACACCAGCGGGACAGGTCGCCCAGACCGTGGGCCACGGAGGCCGGCAGCCAACCCAGGCTGTTCAGTGCCATCAGCGCCATGAAGCCCACCAGGAAGCCAGGCAGCACCGGCGGCCGGGCGCCGGCATCGCCACCCTGGGCACGGAACATCACCCCGAAACAAGCCACGACCGGCATCAGCGTCGCGACCCGCAGCAGCTTGACGAAGGTCGCGCTGTCGCCGACCTGCGGCGAGATGAGGTAACCCGCAGCCACCACCTGGGCCACGTCGTGGATGGTGCCGCCTAGGAAGACCGCCGCGCCGTGGGCATCCAGGCCGCAGATCTTGACCACGCTCGGATAAACGATCATCGCCACCGTGGACAAGGTGGTTACACCGACGACGGTAAAGAGCGTGAAGCGCTGGTTCTCGTCGTTGCGCGGCAGCACCGCGGCGATGGCGAGGGCCGCGGACGCGCCGCAGATCGCCACCGCACCGCCGGTCAGCAGCCCCTCGACAACCGGACGCTTGAGCAGGCGACCGAGCATGGCGCCGAACAGGATGGTGCCCACCACACCTGACACCACCAGGACCACCGGCGCGATGCCGAGGGCGGTGATCTGTTCGAGGGTGATCCGGGCGCCCAGCAGGGCGACGCCGAAGCGCAGCACGCTGCGCGATGCGAAGTCGATCCCCGGTTTCACCTTAGGACCTTCCGCCGCAAAGTTGAAGGCCATGCCGAAGAACAGCGCGAAGAGCAGTTGCGGACCACCCTGGTGCTCGGCCACGAAGCTGGCCGCCATGGCGATGGTCGCGGCGGTGAGCAGGCCCGGCCCCCAGGCCGGCCAGGTCGTCATCCGCAGGGAAGAAAGTGCTTGCATGTCGGGGTTCTCCGAGTGCGTTTGGGTGGACTGGCTCAGGCCGGCTTGCGCAGCAGGAAGTGGGACAGCGCGGGTATCAGGACCAGCGCCCCGACCATGTTCCACACGAACATGAAGGTCAGCAGGATGCCCATGTCGCCCTGGAACTTGATCGGCGACCAGGCCCAGGTCACCACCCCGGCGGCCAGGGTGACGCCGACCAGCGCGACGACCTTGCCGGTGAATTGCAGCGCGCGTCGGTAAGCGACCGCCAGGGATGCGCCGGCCCGCTGCTGGGCGAGCTGGATGCTCAGCAGGTAGAGGGCGTAATCGACGCCGATACCCACGCCGAGGGCGATGACCGGCAGCGTGGCGACCTTCACCCCGATGCCCAGCATCACCATCAGCGCCTCGCAGAGGATGGATGTCACCGCCAGCGGCAGGATCGCCACCACCGTCGCACGCCAGCTGCGGAAGGTGATCAGGCACAGCACGCTGACCGCGCCATACACGTAGAGCAGCATCGTGCGGTTGGCGTCGCGCACCACGCTGTTGGTGGCCGCCTCGATGCCGGCGCTGCCGGCGGCCAGCAGGAACTGGCGATCGGGCGTGCCGTGCTCCGCAGCGAATCGGTCGGCTGCAGCGGCAATCCGGTCGAGGGTGTCGGCGCGATGGTCGGTGAGATAGGCGATCACCGGCATCACCGAGCAATCGTTGTTGAACAGGTCCGGGTTGTTGGTCGAGGCCTGCTGGGCGCCGTAATTGAGCACGTCCTGGTTGCGGGCCAGGGTCAGCCACTTGGGATTGCCTTCGTAGGAGCCGGCGGTGATCTGGCGGATCGCGTCCCCAAGGAACACGGTGGTCTGCACCCCCGGCAGCTGTCGCAGCTCCCAGGCCAGACGGTCGGCCTCGACCTGGGTCTGGTACTTGAGGCAGCCTTCGGCGGCGGTCTTCACGATCACCGCGAACTGATCGCTGGACAACGCGTAATGGGACGTGACGTAGGCGTTGTCCCGGTTGTAACGGGAGTCCGCCCGCAGCTCCGGAGCGCCGGCCTCCAGGTCACCGATCTTCAGGTTATGGCTCACTGCAAAGCCCACCGCGGTCAGCACGGCGGAGACGAGGATCGTCGGCAGCGCCCAGCGCCTTTCGGTGAAGTGGCCCAGCCAGCCCCACACACCGCGCTGCTCCGCCGCGGCATCGATGCTGCTCAGGCTGCGCTCGGCGGCACGGGCGCTGACGCCGGTGTAAGACAGCAGCACCGGCAGCAGGATCAGGTTGGTGAAGATCAGCACCGCCACGCCGATGCTGGCGGTGATGGCCAAATCCTTGATCACCGGAATGTCGATCACCACCAGTACCGCGAAACCCACCGCATCGGCCAGGAGCGCGGTAATGCCGGCCAGGAACAGGCGTCGGAAAGTGAAGCGCGCCGCCACCAGCTTGTGCGTGCCGCGGCCGATGTCCTGCATGATGCCGTTCATCTTCTGGGCGCCATGGGAAACCCCGATCGCGAAGATCAGGAAGGGCACCAGCACCGAGAACGGATCGAGCTCGAAGCCGAAGGCCGACACCAGGCCCAGCTGCCAGACGACCGCCGCCATCGAGCAGGCCACCACCAGCGCCGTGCTGCGGGTGCAACGGGTGTAGGCGTAGATCACGACGATGGCGATCAGCGCGGCGATGGCGAAATACGTCATCACCTGGGCCAGCCCGTCGATGAGATCGCCGACCAGCTTGGCGAAGCCGATGATGTGGATGCGCACAGGGGCGCCCGGTGCATTCTCGAACCTGGCGCGGATGCCGTCCTCCAGCGTCCGCGACAGGGCGCGGTAGTCGATTGCCTGGCCGGTGGCCGGATCCTTGTCCAGCAAGGGCACGAAGATCATGCTCGACTTGTAGTCGGCGCCGACAAAGCGGCCGACAATGCCGGCACGGGTGATGTTCAGGCGCAGCTGCTCAGTGGCCTTCTGTGAGCCATCGTAGGATTCGGGCATCACCGGCCCGCCCTGGAAGCCCTCCTCGGTTACCTCGTTCCAGCGCACCGACGGCGTCCACAGCGACTTGACCCAGGCGCGATCGACGCCGGGCGTCAGGAACAGCTCGTCGTTTATCTGCTTGAGTGCCTCCTGGTACTTGGTGTCGAAGATGTCGCCATTGGGGTTTTCGACGACCACCCGGAGCGCGTTGCCGAGGCCACGCAGCTCCTTGCGGTTCTCGAGGTAGTTCTGGATGTAGGGATGGCTCTGCGGAATCATCTTCTCGAAGCTGGCGTTGAAGCTCAGTTTCGAGAACGCGATGACGGCCAGCGCCAGCGTTGCCAGGCCGCAAAGCACCACGACGGCCAGACGGTTGTTGAAGATCAGGCGCTCGAGGGCGTTGCCCGAGTGCGGATCGAAGTCCCCGAGGGACTGCACGACGGGGGCCTGATCCAGGGTATGGCTTGAAACGGCCATGGCGGGGTTCTCCTTCTTTTAACGCAGGGCTTCGGCGCGCACGCCGCGGGCACCCGCGATCACGACCGTGTCGCTGCCCAGCGCCAGCACGGCGGAGGCAGGCGCAGCCTGCGTAAGCTTGAGCGGCGAGAAATGCTCGCCGGCGTCCTTGCTGACCAGCACCTGGCCGGACTGGCTGACCATCAACAGCCCCCGCGGCCCGAAGGCGGCGGCTCCCGTGAGGCCGTCCTGGATGCCGCTGTCCACCTTGACCCAGCTCCGGCCGCCGTCCGCGCTGCGATAGGCGTTGCCGCGCAGCCCGAAAACCAGCACCTTGTCGTCGTTGCCGGTGACCCCGAAATACGTTCCCTTGTACGGCGACTCAAGCGCCCGGAAGCGGCTTGCCTGGGCATCGAGCTTGAGCACCAGGCCCTGCTCGCCCACCGCATACACGTCGCTGCCGATGCCGCGCAGCGCATACAGATGCAGGCGGTTCGGGTTGTCGGTACGGTCGAACCAGGGCTCCCAGCTCTTGCCGCCATCGGCGGTGCGGAAGATCAGGTTGAAGGCACCGACGATGAAACCGTTGCGCTCATCGCTGAACCACACATCGAGGAAGGGGTTCTCGGCCCCCTGCCCGCCAATGCGCTTGACGTCGTCCAGCAAGCGGTCGATCTGCTCTCCGCTGCCGAGGGCACTGCTTTCGGCCAGGCGGCTGTAATGGGCGAGCATCAGCTGGCCGGCGCGGCGGCCATCCAGCTGCACGGTCCAGGTCGCGCCAGCATCCGCGCTGTGGAGCACCACACCGTCGTGGCCGACTGCCCAACCTTGCTTTGCACTCGGAAAGCTGACTGCGACGAGGTCCGAACTGACCGGCACACTTGCTTGGCGCCAGCTCTTGCCACCGTCGTCGGAGAGGACGATGTGGCCGCGCTGGCCGACGGCGACGATCCGCTCGCCAGCCCGGGCGAGACCGTTCAACAGGGACTTGGCCGCCAGTGGCGAGGCCTTGGCCGGCACAGCGGCAACATCGGAATAGCCGCCGGCGACCGCCGCCAGTGGCAATGCCAGGGCCAGGGCGGTGATTACGGGGCGAAGAGCGGACTTGAACATGGCGCGTCCTAACGAGACTTGATCCGGGCGTTGAGGCGGGACGGGGACGCCGGGCGGCGTATCCCGTCCCTTGCGGGGGCTTAGCGCACGCCGGCGCCGGCCAGCACGTCGGGCGACCACTCGCGCTCGCTCTGTGGCTTGATGTAGCGCACGCCGCCGTTCTCGGCCGAATAGCCGGTCAGGGAGTAGCTCCCGGCGATCAGGTCGTAGTTGCCGTTGAGGTCGGCGAACGGAGCCGGCACTTCGTAGCTCGGGGCGATGTAGGCGAAGCCGGCGCGATACAGCTGGCCGCGGGCGTCGTACTCGTCGGAGGCGACGGCCACCCAGCTGTCCTCGTCGAGGTAGAAGGTCCGCTTGCTATACACGTGGCGCTTGCCGTCCCGCAGGCTCGCTTCGACGACCCACACGCGGTGCATTTCCCAGCGCACCAGGTCCGGGTTCAGGTGGTTCGGCTTGAGCAGGTCCGCCTGGGTGGAGTGGTAGGCCATCTTGTAGGCGTTGTACGGGACCAGCATCTCCTTCTTGCCGACGAGCTTGAAGTCGTAACGCTCCATCGAACCGTTGAACACGAAGGTGTCGTCGAAGGTCGTGGCGCCCGAGGTGCCGGGGTTCGGCGTGTCGTGGGCAAGGTCCGGCGCCACTTTCACGCGACGCTGGCCGGGCAGGTACAGCCAGGCGCGGCGTCCCTTGTCGGTGTAGTCGAGGGGGTCGATGATCAGCATGCCCTCCCCCGCGCGCCGGGCCGGGCCGGTGTAGGAGATGCGCTGCTTGTAATACACATCGGAGTTCGCCTTGCTCTCGTCCCAGTACGGGTACTCCTGCAGGATTGAGCCCTCGGTGGACAGGGCCGGGCGACCGGCGGCATCGACGCTCACATTGCGATACTTGACTTCGTAGGCGACGCCGTTGAAGCGCACCAGGTGGTTCCACATCGCCTCGAAGCCATTCTTCGGAATCGGGAACGGGAAGCCGGCGTGGCAGCCTTCCATCGAGCGGCCGCCGGCGCTCGTCTTGGCGCTCAGCGCACAGGCAGCGGTGTTGTCGGTGACGAACTTCGGGAAGGCGGCAGTCCGATGGGATTTGTACACGTCGATGCGGTAGCTCGGGTACTTCTTCATCAGCGCCTTGGTGCCTTCGGTCAGATTGGCCGCGTACTTGGCCATGCTGGAGGCGTCCACCGAGTAGAGGGGCTTTTCATTGGCGAAGGGATCGGGACGCAGGCCGCTGCCAGCCTTGTAGCCCGGCTGGGCACCGGCCAGACCGCCGGTGTAGTCCGGGATGGCGCCACTGCCGGCCTTTTCGGCGCCGACGGCGGTCAGCGTGGTGCCAAGCTTTTTCGCTTCTTCTGCGCTCACGCCGGCATGGGTGGCGCCGGCCACCAGGGCACCAAGCACGGCCACGGTCAGGGTGGTGTGGATTTTCATGGTGTGTCTCCTCTTAGAATGTGGTCTTGAACGTCAGGCTGACGAAGTTGCGGTCCTGCAACAGCGTGGTGAAGCCGTTGATGGCCGTGACTGCGGTACCGTTGTCCTTGTACTGCCCGAAATAAGCGATGTATTTCAGGTCTACGCGGTACTTCTGCTGGATGTCGGCTCCCAGGCCGATGCTGTAGTTGCCGTTGCCCTCGTTGCCGCCGAACATCGTTGCGGCGTTGCCATGCAAGCCCACCGAGTAGGAGACCGGCGCAGACAGGTCGATGCCCGGCAGCACCTGGTACCAGGTCGGGGTGAAGGAGACCGCAGCGCCGACATAGTCCTTGGTGACGCAGCCGTCCCACTTGTCCTTGCCGACGCACGGCGCGAAGCCTTCCGCGTTGAACAGGCTTTCCCCGCTGCGCACCTTGCGCCAGCGGCTCCAGGTCAGCTCGGTTGCCCAGTTGGCGGTGTCGAAGAGGCTGGTCTTGGGCAGCACGCCCATCAGATTCACCAGGCCGTGCCAGGTGTCGCCGCGCGGGCCGCTGGTCTCGCCGCGATCGGGCAAACCGGTGGGCGACACGCCGAGCAGTTGGGCGACCAGCGGAGTGTTGCGGCGATAGGAGACTTCACTGCCGAGGCTCAGGCCGCCGATGTTCTTGGCGAAGCTCACACCGAACAGGTCGATGCCGCCGGCGTACACCAGGTTGTAGGTGCTGCCATTGAGCAGCGGTTTGCCGGCGATCAGGTTGCGTTGGGTGACCAGGGCCTGGGGCAGCTTGTCGGCGTAGCGGCGGTAGTAGAAGCCCAGCGTGCCGTCCAGTATCTCCGGCGACCAGCGGGCCGACAGGCCGAATTCCCCATTGTTGCGGGGTACGACTTCATGGCCACGGGTGTAGCCCAGCAGCGCACCGGCGTAAGGGCCGTAGGCTGCGCTGTTGGGAATCTGCCCGGCGACGACCCGGTCCGGGCCGTTGAAGGCGAAGTCCACCGGGCCAAGGTAGGTGCCACCTTCCGGATAGCGATAGGCCTCCCATTGCAGGAAGTACTGCCCTGCCACCGAGAGGGTGTCGGTCAGCTGCGCCTGGCCGGAAATCTGGTTGAGCGGGCGGAACAGCTCCTTGGCCTCCACGCCGGGTGTCGCGAAACCCTTCTGCAGGTCCAGCGGCATCTGGGCGTAGGACACGCTGTGCAGCGCGCCGTTGAGAAACATCAACTCGCCCCAGAACACCGTATGGCGGCCGGCCTTCAGCTTGACCGGCACATTGCCGGCGTCGAAGGCGCCGAATACGAAGGCATCCAGCAGCTCGCCGGACGGGCCACGGTAGTAGCGCTTCACATAGCTGCTGTAGCGGTTGTTGATGTAGCTGGGGGTGGCGGCGAGCGCCGGGTTGCCCGGGTTGGAGTGATCCGTCGAGCCGTAGGCCGGGTCGTACCACGCCGCGGCGCTGATGCGGAAGCCCGTGTCGCGCTTCCAGACCATGTCCAGCTCAGACAACAGGTCGAGCCGCTTGGTGACCAGGTCACCCTTGTCGAAGCTGTAAGTGCCCTCGTCGGCGGCGTAGTAGTTGCCGATCTTGCTGTCCCGGCCGGCGACGCGCTGGGCCAGGTTGTAGCGGACGGTGTTGTCCCAGCGCAGTTGCACATCCGGATTGCCCGTGTCGATTTCCACCGCCTCGGCCACGCCGCAGGCCATCAGCGCCAAGGCCGCTGCCACGGCCGCCGGGCAGGCGCACAGGGCTTTCTCTCGGTTGGCTGTTGTGTTTTGCATGTCTCGCCCCTCCTCCTGTGGATGCTGCTGATCCAGCAGCGCCTCTTTTCTGGCAGCGGGTCGATCCGCTGCAGTGAGGCTCATTTTCCAGAGCTGGAGAAAGCGCACCCCCCCCACAAAGTTGGGGGTTGGGGGGGTACGGAGGGGGCGGGACGGAGGGGCTTACTCCACGCCTTCGAGGAGGCCCAGCACCTGGGCGCGGCGCACGACGTGACGGCGGGTGCCGGCACCGAGCTTGCCAAAGAGGTTCTTGAGGTGCCACTTGATGGTCGCTTCGCCGACCGCCAGGGACTGGGCGATCTCCTTGTTGGAGAGATTGCGCGCCAGCAGCTCGAGGATCTCCCGCTCCTTCGGCGTCAGCACCATGCTCGGCACCGCCCGCGGGCCGCCAGTCTTGAGATCGGGGGCCGGCCTCACTGTGCGGGCGATCGGGACGGGGCGGCCGATCTCCGAGCCGTCGTCGTCCTCCTCGGCGATGCGCCGGGCCCAGTCCGCCATGGCCGGGTGAGCATCGGCGAAGGTCCGCATCAGGCCATAGGTTTGCGCGAGGCTGAGGGCTTCGTGCAGTACCGGGCGGCCGTCGCCGCCGTTGCGGTCGAGGGCGAAGGCCCGCAAGGCCATGATCTCGATCCGAACCCGGCCCTGCTTGAGGGCCTCGGCCAGCGGCATCGCGCGGGTCAGCGCGTCCAGCGCCGCCGGCCAGTTCTGCTCGGCAATCGCAGCGTGGGCGTGGGTCAGGAGCTGCGGCAGGCGGACCGCCCGCCACCACAGCTCGCCGGTGGGCAGCCCCTCCCCTTCGAGGATGTGATCGACCCGCTCGACCAGCGCGCGACAGGTTTCCGAGCGGAAGCGACCGGCATGCATGCGGGTCTGCTCCGCCAGCGCTGCTACGCACAGGCGCGGCAGGTGGCGGGCCATGCCTACCGAGTACAAGGCTTCGAGGAGATCCAGCGCCCGGTGCTCGATGCCTTGCGCGGCGGCGAGGCGGGCGGCGGTGCGATAACCGAACAGCGCCGTCTCCGGCGTGCCGCCCCGTTCGAGCACGTCGAGCCGGTTGGCGAGCAAAGCCGACGCTTCGTCGAGGCGATCATGTTCATAGACAGCCGACGCCAGCAGCGAAGCGACCATGCAGGCCAGCGGATGGCGGCGGCCGAGATCGGCGTCCAGGCGCGCCAGCGTCGGTCGCAAGGCTTCTTCGGCGAGCCGCATCTGCCCTTCCCAGAAATAACTCAGGCCGGTGGCGAATTCGCCCCAGCGCACCGCGTAGCCATGGGCCTTGCCGTGCTCGCCACGCGGTGCCGCCTGCTGGTAGCGGCGCGCGGCCACTGGATCGCCGTGCACGATGGCCAGCACCGACTGGCGGTTGGCATGCATCTGCAGCAGGCGTGGCTCGCGGACTGGCGGCGTGTCCCGCCAGGGGGCAAACAAAGCGGCGCACTGGTCCGGGTCATCGGCGTAATAGGCAGCACCGCTCAGGATCAGCGCGCATTCATAGCGCAGGGCCGCATCCACATCGGGCTGGGACAGGATGCGCTCGACCAGCACCTCCGCCTCCGCGTGGCGTTCGCTGACCGCCAGCACCCAGGCCGCGGCGAGGCGCAGACGCGGCCGCTTGTCGCGCTCCGCGTCCGGCACCAGTTCCAGCCACTCGAACACCGTCCCGAGGTGCCCCTGCACTACCGCGTCGTAGAGGCATTGCTCGGCCAGGTCGTAGGCTTTTTCACGCTGCCCGGCCGCCAGCGCGTGACGGGCAGCCTCTTCGATCATGCCGTGGCCGGCCAGCCAACCCATGGCCCGCTCGTGGAGAACGGCCTGCTGGTCGACTGGCAATTCGCTAAGCCGGGCCCGTAGGCCGTCACGCGCCAGGGTGTGCAGACGCGACCAGGCGCTGTTGTCGCCCACCACGAAGATCGGCGTGTCCCGGCTGAGGCGCTGCAGGCGCTCTTCCGCGTCGTCCCCCACCAGCGCCCGGCACAGGTCGGGATGCAGGAGGTCGACTGCCGCGATGCGGGTCAGGAAGTCCAGATCATCGGCAGCCAGGTGAGCCATCAAGGCATCCACCAGGCGGTGACGCTGGTCGCCGCTGCCAGACGCCAGCGCCTCGATCGCCGAGCGCGGATCCATACTCCGCTCCATCGCAGCCAGAGCCAACTGCAATCCGAGGGGCCAGCCTTCGGTCACCTCGTGCAGGCGCGCGCAGGTGTCGGCATCCACCTTGGCGCCGAAGCGGTTCCCGACCAGCGACAGGGTTTCCTCCAGGCGAAAACGCAGCATTTCGACGCCAATCAGTTCGCAATGCCCGTAGCTGCTCAGGTCCTCCACCTCGGTGTCGAAGCCGCCCCGCGCCGCGATCACCACCCGTAGATTGGCCGGCGCGTTGTGCAGCAGATAGCTCAACCCGTTGCGCCGCGCCGGCGACAGGCGTTCCGCCTCGTCGATGATCAGCACCAGATCGAGGGACGACTGGGCGACTTCGGCCAGCCAGGCGGTGATGCCGTCCAGTTCGCCAAGAGAGGCCTGCCCTCCCTCCATCAGCACGCGGCCGAACTGCGGCCGCGCACATCCAACCCGCACCGCAAGCACCAGGCTTTGCAGGAAGCGCAGCGGATCGTCCCGCCCGTCCACCGAAATCCACGCCACCGCCGCGCCGCGGGCCAGGCATTCGTGCCGCCATTGGGCCAGCAGGGAAGTCTTGCCGAAACCGGGCGGGGCCTGCACGACGATCACCGGGCGCTCGCGGAAGCGCTCGTCGTCCAGGCTCAGGCGCGAGCGGACCAGCAGGTTGCGCGGTGTGCGTGGCGGAGTCGTGCGCAGCACGAGTTCGGAATAGGCGACGCCGGATTCGGCAACGGCAGCGGTCATGGAGCAAGCCCGGTCAATGGCGGACGACGTGCGTCGGCCGTGGCAGCAAAGGTCTTGTGCCGCTGAAGCGACATCTTCTTATGGGGCCCCCTCCGCGGGAGGAGGGACATGCCCCGGAATGTGGCATCGAATATGTGGCGTCAAATATATCCGCAAAGTCCGCTGCCACCCCCCTCCCCCCTCCTTTGCGAGGGGGGTGACGACACAGGCAAGCGCCTAGGATGAGTCCCATGCAATCGCCGCAGAGCTTCCCGCCCACGGGCGGACCTCTCCGGCACCCTGACCTAGGAGTCGTAGCCATGTACCGTCACCTGCTCGTTCCCCTCGATGACACGGATCTCTCCATCGAAACCGTCGGCCGGGCGGTGGAGTTCGCACGTACGCTGGGGGCCCGGATCACCTTTTTCCATGCGCAGGCCGACTACAGTGCCGCGATCAGTGGCGACGCCGAGGTGCTGCGCCTCACCTCGCCGGCCGATTACAGCTACGCCTACGAAGGCCGGGCCCGCGAACTGCTGACCAAGGCCGAATCGGCAGCCCGCGCCTGCGGCGTGCCCTGCTCATCCCTCAGCATCATCGACGATACGCCCTACCGGGCAATCCTCGCCGCGGCGCGCAGCACCCACTGCGACCTGGTCTTCATGGCTTCCCACGGCCGGCGCAGCCAGCTGGGCATGATGCTCGGCTCCCAGACCTTGAAGGTCGTCACTCACTCGGAAATCCCGGTACTCGTGTCGGCCACCGCCGAACCATCCCGTGCCGTCCAGGCCATCGGCATCATCCGCGACGAGCACCGCTCGATGGCCGCCGTGCTGCATGCCTGGCTGCATCTGCTGAAGCGCGCACGTGTGGATGGGACGCAGCCCGACCTTGGCGTCATGCAGGCCATCGTCCGCTACATCCGCGACTTTCCGCAGGGCCTGCATCATCCGAAGGAGCAGGACTACCTGTTCCGCAAGCTGCGGGAACGTACCGTCTCGGCCAACGCGGAGCTGGATGAGCTCGAGCGGCAGCACCTGCGCGACCACCAGCTCTTCAACGCGCTGGCCCATCTGGTGGAGGAATACGCCCACGGCACGGCCCCCCTCGATGAGGTCGAGCAGGCCGTCGCCAACTACGCCCGCTTCATGTGGGAGCACATGGGCCGTGAGGAAGGCGTGATCCTGCCCGCGGCCCAGCGCTTCCTGAAGGACGAGGATTGGGTGGAGATCAACGCCGCCTTCTCAGGCAACGACGACCCACGCTTTGGCGGCGACACCGATGCGGAATACAAGCGGCTTTTCTCGCGCATCGTGAATCTGGCGCATTCCCCAGCCGAAGAAACCCCGGAACACTGAACAAGACAGACGAAGGAGAACACCTTGGACCATGCAATCCGCTTCCACGAAACCGGCAGCCCGGAAGTAATGCGCTGGGAAGAAGTCCACGTCGGCGAGCCCGGGCCGGGCGAAGTCCGCCTGCGCCACGAGGCGGTCGGCCTGAACTTCGCCGACACCTATTTCCGTAACGGCACCTATCCGATTCCACTGCCGGCCGGCATGGGCGTCGAGGCGGCCGGTGTGGTGGAGGCCATCGGTGCCGGTGTGAGCAACGTGGCCGTTGGCGACCGCGTCACCTACACCGGTTTTTTGAACACCCTGGGCGCCTACAGCACCCGCCGGCTGATCGCCGCCGCGCCGTTGATCAGGCTGCCGGACGGCATCTCCTGCCAGACCGCCGCAGCGATGACCATGCGCGGCCTGACCTCGGCCTACCTGATGCTGCGCATCCACCCCTTCAGGGAGGGCGACAGCATCCTGCTCCACGCGGCCGCCGGCGGCGTGGGCCTGATCGTCTCCCAGTGGGCCCGACTGCTCGGTCTGCGCGTCATCGGCACCGTATCCACCGAAGAGAAGGCCGAGGTCGCCCGCGCCCATGGCTGCACCGACGTCATCAACTACAGCCACGAGGACGTGGCAAAACGGGTGCGCGAGCTGACCGACGGCGTCGGCGTGAACGTGGTGTTCGACAGCGTCGGCAAGAGCACCTTCATGGCCTCGCTGGACTCCCTCAAGCGGCGCGGCCTGATGGTCTGCGTCGGCACCGCCTCCGGCACGATTCCCCCGTTCGACCCGCAGTTGCTGGCCATGAAGGGTTCGCTCTACCTCACCCGCCCGGCCCTCGCCGATTACATCGCCGATCCGCAGGAGAAGGCGGAGCTGGCCGGCGAGATCTTCGGCCACGTGGCCGCCGGCCGCATCCGCATCGAGATCAACCAGCGCTACGCCCTCGAGGATGCCGTCCAGGCCCACCGGGATCTGGAAGCACGCAAGACCACCGGCTCGTCGATCTTCGTCGTCTGACGCCACCAACGCATTCACCACGACAAGCCATAAAAAGGAGACAGCACCATGAATCATGCCGTACAGGGCAAGCCCGGCGCCCCCGCCATCGTGCGGGCCGGTGTCCTGAATACCTCGGTGAAGTTCGAACCGCTCACCGCCAGCATCGGCGCCGAACTGCTCAACGTGAACCTGGGCGACGCCGCGCGGGACAAGGCGCTGGCGGACGAGATCCACGCCCTGCTGCTCGAGTACAAGGTCTTGTTCCTGCGCGACCAGGACATCACGCGCCAGGAACACGTCGCCTTCGCATCGCGCTTCGGTCAACTGGAAGATCATCCAATGGCCCCCAGCCATCCGGACGCGCCGGGCCTGGTGCAGATCTACAAGACCCCGGACCACCCGATGGACCGCTACGAGAACGCCTGGCACTGCGACGGCACCTGGCGCGAGACGCCGGCCATGGGCTGCGTGCTGCGCTGCGTCGAGTGCCCGCCCTTCGGTGGCGACACCATGTGGGCCAACATGGTCCTCGCCTACGAGAAGCTGCCGGACGACATCAAGGCGCAGATTGCCGAACTGCGCGCCAGCCACAGCTTCAACGCGTCCTTCGCGGCTGCCATGCCGCTGGAAAAGCGCCTGGCCATGAAGGCTGCCTACCCCGATGCCGAGCACCCGGTGGTGCGCACGCACCCGGAAACCGGCGAGAAGGTGTTGTTCGTCAATGCCTTCACCACCCACTTCGTCAATTTCCACAACAAGACCCGTGTGCGCTACGGCCAGGACTACAACCAGGCCGGTGGCGACCTGCTGCAGTACCTGATCAGCCAGGCCTACATCCCGGAATATCAGGTGCGCTGGCGCTGGAAGCCCAACAGCGTGGCGATCTGGGACAACCGTTCGACCCAGCACTACGCGGTCATGGATTACGCGCCCTGCCATCGCAAGATGGAGCGCGCCGCCATCATCGGCGACCGGCCCTTCTGAAGGCTGGCGCCCCGCTCTCCCTCCCTCCCTCCCCGACCTTTATCCAATAACGCTTACTGGAGACATCAAATGAACTTCCTCGACGGCGCCCTGTTCCCCGAGAACATGCAGAAGCTCGTCATCACCTGCGCCCCCTACGGGCCCGAGTGGATGCCCCAGGACTTCCCGGAAGACATCCCGGTGACGATGGACCAGCAGATCCAGAAAGCCGTGGACTGCTACAACGCCGGTGCCACCGTGCTGCACCTGCACGTGCGCGAACTGGACGGCAAGGGCTCCAAGCGCCTGTCCAAGTTCAACGAGCTGATCACCGGCATCCGCGCCCGTGTGCCCGACATGATCATCCAGGTCGGCGGCTCCATCTCCTTCGCGCCGGAAGGCGAAGGCGAAGCCGCCAAGTGGCTGTCCGACGACACCCGCCACATGCTTGCCGAGCTGACTCCGACGCCGGATCAGGTCACCATCGCCATCAACACCAACCAGATGAACGTGGTCGAACAGATGTGCGAGGCCGACATCCGCGGCACCACGCTGGCCGACCCGGCGATGTACCACGCCTACCGCGAGATGACGATTCCCGCCGGCCCCCAGTGGGTCGAGGAGCACATCCGCCGCCTGTCCTCCAAGGGCATCCAGACCCACTTCCAGCTGGCCAACATCTCCCAGCTGGAGACCGTCGAGCGCATGATGCGGCGTGGTGTCTGCAACGTACCGCTGATCCTGACCTGGGTCGCCATCGGTGGCGGTTTCGACCAGCCGAACATCTACAACCTGGCCAACTTCGTGCGCGCCTGCCCGGACGGCTCGGTGCTGACCCTGGAGAGCTCCATGCTCAACGTGCTGCCGCTCAACATGATGGCCATCGCCATGGGCCTGCACGTGCGTTGCGGCATTGAGGACAACATCTGGACCCAGCGCCGCGATCGCAAGATGGGTACCGTCGAGCAGATCGAGCAGCTGGTGCGCCTCTCCAACGAGTTTGGCCGGGATGTGGCCAACGCGAAGGAGGCCCGCGAGATCTACCGCATCGGTACCTTCTATGAAGGCGCCGACGCGACCCTCGCCGCCAACGGCTTCGCGCCGAACCGCAAGCCCGGCCAGGTCGGCTTCACCCAGCACGCCTGACCAGCGCGTGCGACCGTCGCGGGGACGCTCCGGCGTCCCCGCCGGCAAGCCAACATCAGAACGATCGCCACGCGCACGGCGTAGTGGCGGCGATTGCGAGAGGAGACAATCTTGGCCATCCATACCATCGACAGCGCCAGCTTCGACGATGCCGTCGAACCGGGCATCTCGCGGCGATACGCCTGGGTCGTGTTCGCGCTGACCTTCGGCCTACTGCTTTCCGATTACATGTCGCGGCAGGTCCTCAATGCCGTCTTTCCCCTCCTCAAGGCGGAATGGAGCCTGTCCGACACCCAGTTGGGCTCCCTCAGCAGCATCGTCGCGCTGCTGGTCGGCCTCCTCACCTTTCCCCTGTCCGTCGTTGCTGACCGCTGGGGACGCGTGCGTAGCGTGACCCTGATGGCCGCGCTGTGGAGCATCGCCACGCTGGCCTGCGCCCTCGCCGAGAACTACGGCGAGATGTTCATCGCGCGCTTCTGCGTCGGCGTTGGCGAAGCGGCCTACGGCAGCGTGGGCATTGCGCTGATCCTGAGCATCTTCCCGGCGCACCTGCGCTCCACGCTGACCGGCGCCTTCATGGCCGGCGGGGCCTTCGGCTCCGTGCTCGGCATGGCCACCGGCGGCTTCATCGCCTCGCGATTCGGCTGGCGCTGGGCCTTCGGCGCGATGGCCCTGTTCGGCGCGGCGCTGGTGGTGCTGTATTTCCTGACCGTCACCGACAAGCGGGTCGGCAGCATCCGCCCCGCAGGCCGTGAAGCCAGCGGCTCGCCACGTGGCCTGCGAGCCTTGCTGGCCGGCTTGTTCTCGTCCCGGTCAGTGATCTGCGCCTACGTGGGCAGCGGGCTGCAACTGATCGTCATGTCGTCGGTAATGGCCTGGATGCCGAGCTACCTCAACCGCTACTACGCCATGCCGCCCGACCGGGCTGGCCTGACCTCGGCCCTGTTCGTGCTGATCGGCGCCGTCGGCATGGTGGCCTGCGGCATGATGACGGACGCTGTCAGCCGTCGGGTCGCCCCCCGCAAGTGGTGGATGGCGATCATCTACAGCGTGGGCACCTGCGTGCTATTGGGCACGGCCTTTCAGTTGCCGACCGGCAGCGCCCAACTGATTGCGATCGGCCTGGGCATGTTCGTGGCGGCCGGCACGTCAGGCCCGGCCGGTGCGATGGTCGCCAACCTCACCCCGACCGCCATCCACGCGACAGCCTTCGCGACACTGACCCTGGCCAACAACCTGCTGGGCCTGGCACCCGGCCCCTTTGTCACCGGCTTTCTCGCAGACCACTTCAGCCTCCGGTTCGCGCTGCAGGTGATCCCCTTCGTCCCGCTGCTGGCTGCGCTGGCCTTCATCATCGGCCGACGCAATTACGTATCCGACCTGGCCCGCCTCGGCAAACGCCCGAACGGCGCTGCTTGAACCTCGAACCATTTTAGCGAATCACCTAGTCCTCACGCGTCATGAACGATCAAACCCCCACCATCGTCATCGTCCCCGGCCTTCGAGACCACGTGGCTGAACACTGGCAGACTCTGCTGGCCGCCCGCCTGCCCAAGGTCCGCACGGTGCCGCCACTGGAAAAAGACAAGCTGAGCCTCGCGGCCCGGGTGGAAGCCCTGGAAGAAACCCTGGCCGGTGTCGACGGCCCGGTGATCCTGGTGGCCCACAGCGGCGGCGTGCTGATCGTTGCCCACTGGGCGAAATCCCCTCGCCGGCCCATTCAGGGCGCGCTGCTGGCCACGCCACCGGATTTCGACACGCCACTGCCCGCCGGCTATCCGACCCAGGAAGCCTTGCGCGACAACGGCTGGTTCCCGGTGCCGCGCACTCGTTTACCGTTCCCGAGCATCGTCGCGGCGAGCACCAACGATCCCCTCGGTAGCATCGACCGGGTCGAAGCCCTCGCCAGAGACTGGGATAGTCGCTTCGTCAATATCGGCGCCGTCGGGCACCTGAATCCCGCGTCCGGCTTCGGCGATTGGCCGCAGGCGGATGACTTCATTGCCGCGCTCTGCCGCTGACGTGGGGACCACACCATGTCCGGAATGTTGCCCATCGAGCGACCAACCGCCCATCCAGCGGAGGACTGTCCTACCAACTCTCCTACCCGCCATCGGCAGCGCCTACATCGTGTTCCACAGGGTGCAGTAGCCATTCGGTGAAATCTCATCGTCGCCTGGAATGAGCTTTCAGCGACCCAATGCGGTGGCTGAGCTACCCTCGATGAATTCCAGGCACGAGGTGCAGCTCTTACCCTCAACCGGGCTGTCCTGATGCGCGAGCTGAAGCGCAATAGATGGCCTCACTGGAGCGGCGTCCGCGTTGCAGCCAGGGTCTGGCGCTGCAAGAGGTCTTCGAAATCCGCCGCGGGCAAGGGCCTGGAGAACAGGTAGCCTTGCATCTCGTCGCAGTCGCAGGCCTTCAGATAATCCCGCTGCACGACGGTTTCTATTCCTTCGGCCACTACCTTCAGCTTCATTCGATGGGCCAACTCCACGATGGAAACGGCGATCAATCCCGATTCAGGATCCGCAGTGATGCCCTGGATGAATGACCGATCGATTTTCAGGGCATCGATGGGGAAGCGGCTCAGGTAGCCGAAACTCGAATAGCCGGTGCCGAAGTCGTCAAGCGACAGATTGACGCCCAGCCCCTTGAGGGCATGCAGGACCTCGATGGTCTGCAGCGGATCGTCCATCAGCATGCTTTCTGTCAGCTCGAGCTCGATACTGCCGGCCGGAAGGGCATGGCGAGTCAGCGCGGCACCAACGATCTCCTGCAGTTTGCCTGAGCGGAACTGCAGCGCCGAGACATTGATGGCCACCCGCCCCCAGGCGCCAAAGCGTGTTTGCCAGACGTGCAACTGGCGGCAGGCCTCATCGATCACCCAGGTTCCGATGGGGACGATGAGTCCGTTCGCTTCAGCCAGCGGGATGAAGCTGCCCGGCGCATCCACCCGGTCGCCGCGGGGCCAGCGGATCAATGCCTCGGCACCGGTGATGTGGCCGCTCAACAGGTTCACCTTGGGTTGGTAGTAGAGCGCGAACTCCCTGCGCCCTATAGCCCGACGCAAGGCGGCGTTCAACTCCAGCCTGGCAATTGCATCGGCATTCATCGAGGTGGTGTAGAAACAGAAACGGTTTCTGCCCTGCGCCTTTGCCTGATGCAAGGCGATGTCGGCGTTTCTGAGCAGCTCGTTGGCAGTCTGCCCGTTGTCTGGGAACAGGCTGATCCCGATGCTTGCCCCGATGTACAACTCCGTCTCTTCCCCGAAACGGAAGGGGGTTTCAAGCGCAGAAAGGATGAACTGGGCCGCTTCCGCTGCGGTGTCGGGGCTGGTCACCGATTCGAGGATCAGCAGGAACTCGTCACCACCGAGGCGGCCGAGGGTGTCCTCGCTGCGCACCCGCGTCTGCAGGCGCCGCGATGCTTCCAGCAGCAACAGATCCCCCATCCCGTGGCCGAGACTGTCATTGATGGTCTGAAAATGGTCGAGATTGATGGACAGCAGCGCGACCCGCTTGCCGCCGCGTCGGGCGTGGTCCAGGGCATGTTCCAGGCGGGATTGCAGCAGCAAGCGATTGGGTAGCTCGGTCAGCGGATCGTAATGGGCGAGGTGCGCAAGCTGCTCCTCGCTGCGGCGAACCTGGCTGATGTCGGTAAGCAAGGCTACGTAGTTGATGGTGCGTTGGTGCTCGTCGGTAACCCGCGACATGGTCATCCAGCAGGGGTAAAGCTCACCGTTCTTGCGCCGGTTCCAGAGTTCGCCCTGCCACTGCCCCGTTTGGGCGAGACTGATCCACATCGCCTGAAAGAACTCCGGACCGTGACGACCGGAACGGAGCAGACTGGGATTGCGGCCGAGCACTTCAGCTTCGCCGTAGCCGGTGATGTCCACGAAGGCGCGATTCACCGCGAGCAACATTCCGTCGGCGTCGGTGATCATCACGCCCTCCCGGGCGCATTCAAATACGCTTGCCGCCTGGCGCAGCCGGGCTTCCCGTTCGACCAGGGCCGCTTCCGCAGCCTTGCGGGCAGCAATGTCCTCCACGACCGAGATGAAGTAATCGGGCGCATGCGCGGCGTCCCGCACGAGCGCGACCGTCAGATGGATCCAGACTTCTCGGCCGTCCTTGCGGATATAGCGCTTGTCCAGGCCATAACTGTCGATCTCTCCAGCCAGTACACGCCCCACCAGGGCTTCGTCTTCAGCCAGGTCGTCGGGGTGGGTGATGCGCTGGAAGTTCAACTGCAACAGTTCGTCTCGCGGGTAGGCAACGATGTCACAGAGTTTCTGGTTGACCCTTAACCACTGACCGTTGGTTGCCACATGAGCGATACCGACCGCAGCCTGCTCGAAGGTCGCTCGGAACCGTTCTTCAAGAACTTGCAGTCGGGAACCCACACGCTGCCGCTCACGCAGCAATCCGGACACGCGCGCTTCCAGGTCGCTGGCTGAAAAAGGCTTGTGGATGTAGTCCTGTACCCCGTGCTGCAGCAGCTTGCTGCGCAGTGCGTCGTCGGCCTTGGCAGTCAACATGACGATCGGCGTGTCGTCGAGCTGCGGATAACGCCGCAAGGCCTCCACCAACTGGTCGCCGTCCATGCGGGGCATCATCACATCGGACAGGATCAGCGTCGGAAGCAGGTCCAAGGCCATCTCCAGCCCAGCCTGGCCGTCGAAGGCGCTGGCGACGCGATAGCGGGCCTTCAGTGCGCCGGCGATGAAGGCATGCATGTCCGGATTGTCCTCGACCACGAGGATCAGCGGTGCACCGGCAGCGACATCGATCGTGGTCGGGGATGGCGACGGCGGCGTGGCGCCCTCCACGTAAGCGCTTGCCAAGCTTGATGGATCGGGGACTTGTGGCGCCACGACGACCCCGGACGGCGCTTGCACGGGAAGCCGGACGGAAAACAGGGCGCCCCCCTGATCGGCCGAAGCGAGCTCGATGCTCCCTTGGTGCAACAGCACAAACTCCTTAGAGATCGCCAGACCAAGGCCGGAGCCTCCATGGGGCCTTCCAGCCCTGCCCTCGACCTGGCGGAAACGGTCGAAAACGTGTAAACGCATGGATTCGGGCACGCCCGGGCCGCTGTCGGCGACCTGAACCAAGGCATGATCCTGATGCAGCGCGAGGCTGACCAGAATGACTCCACTATCCGGCGTGAATTTGAATGCATTGGATAGCAGGTTCAGGAACACCCGTTCGCACTTTTCTGCGTCGGCCTCGATCAGAAGCGCTGGGGGCGCCTCGACCCGATACTCGATGTGGCGGTCGGCAGCGACCGTATCGAAATGGGAAGCAGCCACGCGTAGCAGGCCCGCCAAGTCGAGGCGTGCATAGCGAAGCACCATGCGCCCAGCGTCGAGCCGGGCGATGTCGAGCAGGTTGTCTACCTGCCGATGCAGCAGACGTGCGTTGCGCAGGACCACATTGAGCCGATGCCGAGCATCGGCATCCAGATTGGGGGCGCCAAGCAGGCCCTCCAAAGGCCCGAGGATGAGTGTCAGCGGTGTGCGCAGTTCGTGACTGACGTTGGAGAAGAACTGTGTCTTCAGTTCATCACGTTCCAGTGTCCTCTGGTACAGCCGGTCGAGTTCCTCATTGGCCGTCTTCAGCTTCGCGCTGGACTCGGCCACCTCACGGGATCGGGCGAAGACCTCCGTCTCCATGCGCAAGGCCTGCTGCCGCAGGCTGTCGTTGAGGCGGCTCTCCTCGATGCCCTGCTGCCTGAGACGGACGAAATCGGTGACGTCCTCGACCCGGTGGATGATGTAGGCGAGTGCTCCTGCCTCGTCCATGACCGGCGTATTGAGCGGGCTCCAGTAACGCGACTCGAAACCGCCTCCCTCCTCGGCCGGACGGCGGATGTCGTATTTTTGCACCGGCATTGCATCTGGCTGGCCGGTCTGCAATACCCGCTGAAGGGATGCACGAAGATTGCGCACACCTTCGGCGCCAGGGTCGTCCGGATTGTCAGGGAAGACATCGAAGATATGCCTGCCGAGGATATCGCCCTGATGAGTCTTCGTCGCCCGGGCATAGGCTTCGTTGACTGCGACGATCTTCAGATCCTGGCCGAGAACCAGATAGAGGCCCGGCGCAGCATTGAAAAGGCGCCGGAAATCAGGCTCGTTCTTCGCGCCGTGTGCGCTCGCATCCATGACATACCCCTGCTCACGTCGCATCCAGCAAAGCGGCCCTGGAAACAATCAGCGGCCATGCAAGACTCCAGCAGGCTACACTTCGGTCGTCCAAGAACCGAGTGAAATACTAAGCGCGTTTTGCTTGGGGTATTTCACACTTGCGGCGTGAAATACCCATTCCGGGTTGTTGCTAGGCCTTTTCGGGTGGTTTGCGGGCAATCAGACCTATCAAGGCGGAACGTCCTCGGTGCCCGCTGCCCTCGGTGATGTCCTCCTCGTACTCCACGAGCTCTTCGATCTCCCAGCCGCTGAAGGCTTCCCGCAGGACGTCTCCGGTGTAGAGGTTTTCGACCGCAGAGGGGCCGCCCGTACCGTATTCGAGCTGTTTCGGCGTGTAGCCCTGGAGCAGGATCCGCCCTCCCGGCCGGGTCATCTGCTTCATCACATCGAACTGCCGCTCACGCCATTCCGGTCCGACGAACTGGATAAAGATGCCGACTACCCAGTCGAAGTGCGCCTGAAGCTCGCTTGGTGGCCAGCCCGGCGCCAGCATGTCGGCCTGCAGGAAGCGCACATCCACCTTCTTGCCGGCGGCCAGGCGACGGGCCTTTTCGACCGCCACCGCGGAGATCTCGATGGCCGTGACATCCAGCCCCTGCTCCGCCAGCCACACCGAGTTCCGTCCCTCCCCGTCCGCCACCGACAGTGCCCGGCTACCGTCCTGCAGGCGCGCCGCCCGCTTGGCCAGAAAGCGGTTGGGTTCGGTGCCGAACAGATAGTCGTCGCCGGCGTCCTGGTAACGCTTGCTCCAGATGCTTTCCTGATTCATCGGACTGTCCTCCATGGAAGTGAGTGGCTCCGTTTTCAACGGGCAGCGATATGCCCATCCGAAGTGATTGCGTGGCGTCGCAGAAGTTCACGCGACATAGATTCTCGCCAAAATTGGCCTAACTTTACGAACATCTCGCAATTTCTGCTGTCGACGGAGCTTCCGGAAGCATGTAGCTTTGTTCCCTTCCGCAACACCCGCATCCCTGGAGTAATACAGTGAAGAACAGCTTGATCCGGTCCCTGCTGGCCCTTGTCTTTGCCACGCCAGTCCTGCTTTCGGCGCCGGCGACAGCCCTGGAGGCTCCGGCTGCACAGCGTCTCGCCCCAACCACCGAGCAAGCGCAGACCGCCTACCTGAGCGCCCAGTTGCTCGGACGTTATCATTACAAGGCGCAGCCCCTCGATGACGCGCTGTCCGAAAAGATCTTCAACCGCTACTTGAAGGCGCTGGACCCCGAACGCCTGTATTTCACCCAGGCTGACATCGACTCCTTCGCCGATGCGCGAACCCTGCTCGACGACGCGATCCAGCGCGGCAACCTGGCCATCCCCTTCGCGATCTTCCAGCGCTACGAGCAGCGCTCCGCCGAGCGCCTGAAGAAGGCACGCGAACTGCTCAACCAGAACTTCGATTTCAGCGTCAGCGAAAGCTACCCCTACATGCGCGACAAGGCACCGTGGCCGAAGGACGAGGCCGAGGTGCAGGACCTGTGGCGCAAGCGGGTCAAGAACGACTGGCTGCGCCTCAAGCTGGCCGGCAAGGACGACAAGTCCATCCGCGAGACCCTCATCAAGCGTTACGACAACTATCTGGCCCGCGCGTCGAAGAACAAGAGCGACGATGTGTTCCAGATCTTCATGAACGCCTTCGCGATGTCCATCGAGCCCCATACCAACTATCTGGGGCGCAGCGCATCGGACGATTTCGACATCTCCATGCGGCTGTCGCTGGTGGGCATCGGCGCAGTGCTGCAGGAGCGGGACGACTACATCACGATCCGCGAGCTGGTTCCCGGCGGTCCAGCCGCCCGCTCCGGCAAGCTCGCCGTTGGTGACCGCATCGTCGGTGTCGCGCAAGCGGAAGGGCCGACGGCCGACGTGGTCGGGTCGCGGGTGGACGAGGTGGTCAAACTGATCCGCGGCGCAAAGGACACCAAGGTCACGCTGGACATCCTGCCTGCCGAGGCAGGGCCGGACGGCAAGCACAAGCTGGTTTCGCTGGTTCGCGACAAGATCAAGCTGGAGGAGCAGGCGGCCAAGAAATCCGTGATCAAGTCAGGCGACGGAGCCAGCGCACGCCGCATCGGCGTCATAACGCTGCCGACTTTCTACGAGGATTTTGAAGGTCGCCGCAAGGGCGACAAGGATTACCGCAGCGCCAGCCGCGACGTCGCCCGCCTGATCGACGAGCTCAAGAAGGACAAGGTGGATGGCCTGCTGATCGACCTGCGCAACAATGGCGGGGGCTCCCTGCGCGAGGCGGTGGAGCTCACCGGCCTGTTCATCGACAAGGGTCCGGTCGTGCAGCAACGCCGCACGGACGGCAAGATCGGCGTCGAAAGCGACGAGAATGCCGGCACAGCCTGGGATGGCCCGATGGCCGTGTTGATCAACCGTTCTTCGGCATCGGCCTCCGAGATCTTCGCCGCCGCGCTGCAGGACTATGGCCGCGCGCCGATCATCGGCGAGCCGAGCTTCGGCAAGGGTACGGTGCAGACACTGATCAACCTCGACGAGATCGCCAAGAATAGCAAACCAAAGTTCGGCGAACTGAAGATGACTGTCGCCCAGTTCTTCCGCATTAATGGTGGAACGACCCAGCTCAAGGGCGTGACGCCCGACATCCGCTTTCCGTCTGCTTCCGACACGGACAACTACGGTGAGTCGAGCTACGACAACGCCCTGCCCTGGGTGCAGATCGATGCCGCCAGTTTCAAGCCGGCCGGCAATCTGAAGGACGTCATCCCCACCCTGCAGAACCGCTACCAGTCGCGTATTGCCGCAGACAAGGAGTTCCAGAGCCTGCTCGACGATATCGCCGACGTCCGCCGGCAGCGGGAAAGCAAGTCCATCTCCCTCAACGAGGCGGATCGCCGCAAGGAAAAGGACGTCCGGGAGAACCGTCTCAAGCAGCGTGAGAAAGGCGATCTGAAGGGCAAGTTGGCCGCGCTGCGGGACGACGGCCTGCAATCCGGCGAACGCAGCCTGGCGGCCGATCTGGCCGCCGAGAAGGCCCGGAAGGACGTGAAGGATGTGCTGCTCGACGAAGCAGCACGCATCGTCGCCGACGAGGTAGACCTGCTCTCCGGTAACGCCCAGGTGGCCATGCGCAACCGAAGTGGTACCCCACCGATCGTGACCCGCTGATCGCGATACACACCAAGCTGCACCACCCGCCCGGGTGGTGCTTTTTTTTTGCACGTCGTAAACGCAAAGTGGCGGCTCCAACGGAGTCGCCACTTGGGTACTGCCTTGCGTGCCTGGGCACGCGCTGGACGGCTTACTTGTTGACCGCGTCCTTCAGCTTGGAGCCGGCGGAGAACTTCGGCTGCTTGGAAGCAGCGATCTGGATCTCGGCACCGGTCTGGGGGTTGCGGCCGACACGGGCGGCGCGCTCGCCAACGGCGAAGGTGCCGAAACCGACGAGGGTCACGCTCTCACCCTTGGCCAGGGTTTCGGTGATGATTTCGGTGAGGCTGTCCACCGCGCGGCCAGCGTCAGCCTTGGTGAGACCACTCTTGCCAGCCAGTGCATCGATCAGTTCAGTCTTGTTCATAGCTCGTCTTTTGTAGTGAAAGAAATGGGTGGATACAGGAGCTGCAACAGGTGACGCTTTGCGCCTGCAGCGCTCTACACACCCGCGGGCGGTAGCTTACCCTGCTCTTTTCCGCCTGTGGCACGAATCTCAAGGTTTTACGCGCTTTTCAGCAGATTTTGGGTCCTGTGGCCAGCCCATCAGGCGTCTGCGAGCTCCTTCAGGCGCTCGAGAGCCTCATCGATACGGTCCACGGCGATCACCTGCATGCCCGGGATGTCCTGCTTCGGCGCGTTGGCCTTGGGCACCAGGGCCATCGTGAAGCCGAGTTTGGCCGACTCCTTCAGGCGTTCCTGGCCCCGCGGCGCCGGCCGGATCTCACCGGCAAGCCCCACTTCTCCGAACACCACCAGCTGCGCCGGCAGCGGCCGGTTGGTCAGCGAGGAGACGATTGCCAGCAGCACCGCGAGGTCCGCCGCCGGCTCGGTGATCTTGACGCCGCCGACTGCATTGACGAACACGTCCTGGTCGAAACACACCACGCCGGCGTGGCGATGGAGCACGGCCAGCAGCATGGCCAGCCGGTTCTGCTCCAGGCCGACGGACAGGCGCCGCGGACTCGGGCTGTGGGCGCTGTCCACCAGCGCCTGGATCTCCACCAGCAGCGGCCGCGTGCCTTCTTGCGTGACCAGCACGCAGGAGCCCGGCACCTGCTGACCGTGCTGGGACAGGAAGATTGCGGAAGGATTGGAAACGCCCCGGAGTCCTTTCTCGGTCATCGCAAAGACGCCGAGCTCATTGACTGCACCAAAGCGGTTCTTGAAGGCCCGCACCAGCCGGAAGCTGGAATGGGTGTCGCCTTCGAAATACAGCACGGTATCCACGATGTGCTCGAGCACCCGTGGCCCGGCCAGCGCACCGTCCTTGGTCACGTGGCCGACCATGATCAGGGTGCTGCCGCCCTGCTTGGCAAAGCGGGTCAGCTGGGCGGCGCATTCGCGCACCTGGGCGACAGAGCCCGGCGCCGAACTCAGGGTTTCCGAATAGATGGTCTGGATCGAGTCGATCACCGCAACGTCGGGCTTGACGTCCCGCAGGCTGCCCAGGATGCGCTCGAGATTGATTTCCGGCAGCAGCTGCAGACCACGGGCGTCGAGCTGCAGGCGGGAAGCCCGCAACGCTACCTGTTCGGCAGACTCTTCACCGCTCACATACAGGGCACGCTGCTGGCCCGACAACAAGGCCAAAGCCTGCAGCAACAAGGTGGACTTGCCGATGCCGGGGTCGCCGCCGATCAGCACCACGCCGCCGGGCACCAGGCCGCCGCCCAGCACGCGGTCGAACTCCTCGATGCCGGTCGGGACGCGTGCCGACTCTTTCGGCTGGATGTCGGCCAGGGTCTGCAACCGGCCCGAATCACCAGCCAGCGCGGCGAAGCGCTTGGCGACCGGCGCCTCCGGCTCGACGACCGATTCGACCAGCGTGTTCCACGCGTTGCAGTGCGGGCACTGCCCCTGCCAGCGCGGCGACTTGCCGCCGCATTCGGTGCACACGTGCACCGTCTTGACCTTGGCCATCAGCGATCCAGGCCCTTCACCTGCACCGGCACGCGCGGCGCCAGGGCACAGAACAACTCGTAGCTGATGGTACCGGCGGCCGTGGCCACTTCATCCGCCGCCAGGCCTTCGCCCCACAGGGTGACCGGTGTGCCGACGCCGGCCTCTTCGAGATGGGTCAGGTCGCAGGCCAGCATGTCCATCGACACGCGGCCGAGCACGCGAGTCCGCCGCCCGCCGACCAGAATCGGCGTTCCGGTCGGTGCGTGGCGCGGATAGCCGTCGGCGTAACCACAGGCGACGGTACCGATGCGCATCGGCCCGTCGGCCGTGAAGGTGCCGCCGTAGCCGACCTTGTCGCCGGCCTGAATGTTCTGCGTCCCGATGATCTCGCTGCTCAGCGTCATCACCGGGCGCAGACCGATGGCCTCGGCACTCTGAAGGTCCGGCATCGGCGAACCGCCATACAGGATGATGCCCGGGCGCGTGATCTGCCCGGCGGCCTCGGGAAACCTCAACAGCGCGGCCGAATTGGCCAGGCTGACCGGCAGGTCGAGGCCGGCGGTCAGGGAGCGGAACACCCCGAGCTGGCCGGCAATGCCCACCTCGTCATCGGCGCGGGCGAAGTGGGTCATCGGCGTGATCGAACGGATACACGGCAGAGCCCGCAGCCGGGCCAGCGCCGCGGCGAAGTTGTCGGCGGTGAAGCCGAGGCGGTTCATGCCGGAATTGATCTTCAACAGCACGTCGATCGGCGCATCCAGGCTGGCCCGCTCCAGCATCTTGAGCTGGGCTTCGCCATGGATCGCCGGGATCAGCCCCAGCGCCACCACCTCGGCCAGGTCGGCCGGCTCGAAAACCCCCTCCAGCAGCGCGACCGGCTGCCGCAGCCCCGCCTCCCTCAGCTTGCGTGCCTCTTCAATATCCAGCAGGGCGAACCCCTCGGCGATGTCGCCGAAGGCGGCAATCGCGTTGGCCAGTCCGTGCCCGTAGGCGTTGGCCTTGATGACGGCAAACGCCTTGGCGTTACCGGAGCGGTTCTTTGCAAGCTGATAGTTGTGGCGCAAGGCCTCGAGGTTGATCGAGGCACGTATCGGACGGGGCATGGTGGTTTTTCAGTTTCTTGACGATGCGAGGCGGCCGATCTCCTCGGTGACGAAATCGGCAAAGGTATTGACCAGGCGGGAGCGGAACTTGTCCTTCAGCAGGATCACCTCCAGCGGCGTGTGCAGGCGGGGTTCGAGCGGAATGCCGACCAGCCGCCCGGCTTTCACCGCACTCTGGATCGCCGCCTTCGATGCGATGGCGACGCCAAAGCCCTGGGCGACCAGATGCTTGACTGACGAAAGACTGCCGAGTTCTGCCGCAACATTGAGATCCTCATAGGGAATCCCGGCGGAAGCGAAAAACTGGTCCACCAGATCCCTTATTGCATTGCCCGGCTCACGGTGGATCAGCGGATGGGGTGCAATCTGCTCGGCACGCACGCTGAGTTCCCTCGCCAGCATGTGATCCGGCGCGACGATCAGCTGCAGTTCATCCTGCCCGGCGCCACGCCGATCGAGGCTCTGCTGCTCGGTGACGATCTCGATGAGGCCCACATCCAGGTTGCGATCCATCACGCGGGACTCGATCAGCTGGGAATTACCCACCGACACCCGCGGGATCACTCGCGGGTAGCGCCGCTTGAAGCCTTCGAGAAGATAAGGCAACCAATAGCCGGCGATGGTGGTGCTGGTCCCCAGGTGGAGGACACCGGAAAGTTCGTCGGTCAGTTCGGAGACACGTGATTCGAGTTCCTCGGTGAGACCGAGGATCCGCTCGGCGTAGGCCATCACCAGCTCGCCGGCGGCAGTCAGTACGACGCGGCCATGTCCTCGGTCGAACAGGCGCGTGTTGAACTGCTCTTCCAGCTGTTTGATCTGGAAGGTGACAGCCGGTTGTGTCATGAACAGCGCTTCAGCAGCGCGGGTGAAGGATCCGTGGCGGGCAACCGCGTGGAAAACCTGAAGTCGACGATCAGCCATGGCTCATAAATCCGGTTTATGTATACCCTATTGGATCACAACATTGACTCAGTCGCCAGAAGACGTCACAGCCTTCGTGGTATAAAGCGCGGTCCTCAAGCAAATACACAGCGCTTTCGTATCCCAGCGATGCCTTTCGGTTTCTACATGATCATGGCGGCGCAGTTTTTCTCTGCGCTAGCCGACAATGCCTTGTTGATCGCCTCGATCTACATACTTCGGGAAATGAGTGCCCCGCAGGAATACGAGCCGCTCCTCAAGCTGTTCTTTACGCTGTCCTACGTGCTGCTGGCCGCCTTCGTGGGTGCCTTCGCGGACTCGATGCCCAAGTGGAGGGTGATGCTGATCAGCAACACCATCAAGATACTTGGCTGTGCCTCGATGTTCTTCGGCGTGCACCCGCTGGCAGCATACGCACTGGTCGGTCTTGGTGCGGCCGCCTATTCGCCGGCCAAGTACGGGATCCTCACCGAGTACCTTCCCCACCGGCTGCTGGTCGTGGCCAATGGCTGGATCGAAGGCCTCACCGTCGGTGCGATCATCCTCGGAACACTGGTTGGCGGCATGCTGATCAAGCCCGCTATTTCCCAGGCGCTCCTCGGCTTCGACCTGCCCTACATCGACACCGGCATCGATACCGTGCCGGAGATGGCCTTGTGCATCGTCGGCCTGCTCTACCTCATCGCCGCGCTGTTCAACCTCAAGGTGCCGGACACCGGCGTGGACCACAAAGTCCTGCGCAAGAATCCCATCTATCTGCTGCATGACTTCAACCACTGCCTGAAGCTGCTGTGGCGCGACAAGCTGGGGCAGATCTCGCTGGCCACCACAACGCTGTTCTGGGGCGCCGGCGCGACGCTGCAGTTCATCGTGATCAAGTGGGCCGAGCAGGCCCTGCATCTCGACCTGTCGCGGGCCTCGATGCTGCAAGGCGTGGTGGCCGTCGGCGTGGCAATCGGGGCCGTGATGGCGGCCAAGATGATCACGATGAAGGCCTCGGTAAAGGTGATTCCGCTGGGCATCGTGATGGGGATCATCGTCAATGTGATGATCTTCGTCACCGACATGAACCTGGCCATGGCGCTGATGGTCCTGATCGGCGCCCTGTCAGGCTTCTTCGTGGTGCCGATGAACGCCCTGCTGCAACACCGTGGCCACATCCTGATGGGCGCCGGCCACTCCATCGCGGTGCAGAACTTCAACGAGAACCTGTCCATCCTCGTGATGACCGGGCTTTACGCCTTCCTGATCCGCTCTGGCTTCTCGATCAATACCGTGGTTGTGGCCTTCGGCCTGTTCGTGGCGGGCACCATGTACCTCGTGAAACTCCGCCACGAGGCCAATCAGCGCGAATTCGACTCGGTCGCGAGCTTGGAAGACGTTCACCACTGAAGCAGCGGCGCCCTCCAGAGCGCCGCTGCCTTTATTCGCCTTTGTCGAGCAAGCGATGGGCTTCGGCGTGGCGATACATGTCCAGGGCCGTGCTCAGGCCGGTCTTCTGGCGGATCATCGTCTGGTAGTTGGCGACCGTCTTGACGCTCAGGAAGAGCCTGACCGCGATTTCATCGACGGAGCGTCCGGCCGCCAGCAGTCTGAATATTTCGAATTCCCGCGGCGATAAGGCCAGATGTGCGGCCTGGCTCTCGTCGACTGCCAGTGCCGCGGCAATCTCAGGCGACAAGGCCTGCTCGCCTCTCGACACTTTCCGCACCGCCTCTATCAGCGTGTCCGGCTCGCTGCTCTTGGTGAGATAGCCGTCAGCCCCCGCGCGCAGGGCCTGCCCGACCATGGATGCACTGTCGTGCATGGAAAAGATCAGCACTCTGAGCGACGGCTGGCGGGCCTTCACCCGCGCCAGCGCCTCAAGGCCCCCGCGGCCGGGCATCGACAGATCGAGTACCAGCACATCGGCCGAATGGGTGGAAAACCACTGGCACGCGGAATCCGCGTCACCGAAATCGGCCACGACCTCCATGTCAGGCTCCAACTCCAGCAGGCGGCGGTAGCCGGTACGGACGACCGAATGGTCGTCGGCGAGTACGACGCGCAGGCGCGCGCTCATGGTGTTTTCTGCCCGCAAGGTCGGGCGATGTGGACAAGTGCAGCTTGGATCATTCGATGAGAAGTCAGCCGGGTTCGAGACGCAGCCCCTATTCGCATGGCCAGCCGACCGCGCTTTCGATAACTGCATGAGTCGGGCGAATCCTGCCAGCTTTTGCACCACGAATGGAAGAGCGGTCTGGCGTGGCGCCCTCCTCTACTGAAGGCTCACACCACACCGCCCACCATGGCAAAGCGGCAGACGGGCCGTTGCACGACCACGTCTGCCGCAAGCCGGAAGGAATGATTACAGGCTGTAGCGAATGCCGACCCACAGGGTGCGGGGGGCTCCCGGCGCCAGGAAGGTGGAGTTAACCAGCGGGTACTCGCCGCCCACCGCCGGGAAGGGGCGCGCAAGAATGCCACCGCTGCTCGAGAAGGCCGTGGAACCAAGCTGGGCCGCCGTCGTGTATTCCCGATCGAACAGGTTGTTGATCTGCCCGAACAACTGGACCTTGTGACTCAGCTTGTAGTTGGCGGTGAGGTTGGTCACGGTGTAACCACCGGACTTGCCGCTACCCAGGTAATAGGTCCCATCTGGCTGGTGTTGATTGTTTTCGTTGCCCCGCGCATAGGAGCCCGCAACACCGATCAGGTCCAGGCCCAGCGACAGTGCATCGCCAAACTGGTAGTCGGCGGAAGCCTTGACCATGTGCTTGGGGATCAGCGGGATGCGGTCGCCCGGCTTGATATCCACCGTGCCTTCGAGGCCAGGGCCGGCGCTGTTGGTGCTGTTGCCGGCGGCCCCCACGGTTTCGGCGGTGCGATAGGTGGCATCCAGATAGGTGTAGTTGAGCGCGACGCTGAGCGGCCCGATTCGGGTGCTGCCGCCGGCCTCCAGCCCCTGCCGCCGGGTCTGGCCGAAGTTCTTGAAGTAGCCGTAGCCCGCTTGCTGATCGGCGACGAACAGGATGTCGTCGTGGTTGTCGGAGCGGAACAGGCCGACATTCCAGCGGCTCGTGGAGCCGATCTGGCCGCGCATGCCCACATCCCAGGTCTTGGTCACGACTTGCTTGAGCGGCGGGTCGCCGGCCATCGCATTGGGCAGCTTGCAGGGGTTGTCCGGATTGGCGCAGCCGAGCTCGATCGCCGTGGGCGTGCGGCTGCCCTCGCTGTAGCCGGCATAGGCGTTCCACGCACGGGACGGCGTGAAGCTCAGCCCCACCGCCGGGTTGAAGCGGTCGAAGACATGGTTGCCGTCCAGGGAGTCCAATCCACCACCCGGATTGAGGTTGTCCCGGTTCTTCACCGTGGTGCGGTTGTAGCGGCCAGACAGCGTCGCATGCCAGTGGTCGGTGATGGATAAGGTATCGGTGGCGAACAGGCTCCAGGTACGGGTGTGGCCGTTCAGGCTGACGCGGGAGTCAAAGGCATCCTCGGAGTTCTGGGTGCCATCAGCAAAGGCGTTGACCGGCGTGATGCTGCGGTCCGCGTTCACGTAGCCGAACTGGGCGCCTTGCTGAAAACTCACGTTGCTCTGGTCGTAACCGGCACCCGCGATGAACAGGTTGCGGCGCCCGAGCAGATCGGACGAAAGGGACGCCTGACCGGAAAAGCCCAGGTTCTCCTGGTCGCTGCGGGTCCGGTTGATCAGCCCGGTGCATTTCTCGTTGGGCTCTTCATTGCCCAGGGCATTGGCGATGCAGCGCCAGTAAGGGAAAGGCGTATTGGCTGCGTTCGCACCGCTGGTGGGGAAGCCGGAGTAGCCGGCCGCCGCCAGCGCGGCGCGTTCGGAGGCGCTGGGCTGATAGACCGACTGATCGAGCGCGCCTTCGTTGATGTCCCCGTTGTAGGTGGAGGTGTTGATCTTGCGGTAATAGATATTGCCGGACAGCAAGGTCGAGTCGTCCAGGCTGTGCTTGCCCGTCAGGTTGAGGAACAGGGAGCGGTTCTTGGTGATGTCCGGCTGGGTGTAAACGCTGTTGTAGTCCTGTTCAAGGAAACGGGTTTCCTGCAGGCCATTGCCGGTAAGACGGTTATCGGCATAGGCGACGGTCAGATCGAGATCGCTGGTGGCGCTCTGCCAGCCGAACTTGCCGAAGGCCTGGCGCACGTCGGACGGGGAGTTGGTGCGCCAGCCGTTGTCATGGAACTGGTTGGCCGTGATGAACCATTCCAGGCCCTTTTCATTGGATCCGCCGTGCTCGAACTCGATCGAGCGGCGGCCATAGGAGCCCCCCGTCAGTTGCACGGAGGTACCGGGGTGGGAGCGCCCTTCCTTGGTCTGGATGGCCAGCGCGCCGCCGAGGGTGTTGAGGCCGAACAGGGGATTGGAGCCCGGCATCATGTTCAGCGAGGCAATCGCCGCCTTCGGAATCAGATCCCAGCTGACCACGTCACCAAAGGGCTGGTTGATCCGCACTCCGTCCAGGTAGACCGACAGTCCCTGGGGCGTACCGAGTAGCGGCGATGCGGTATAGCCACGGTAATTGACGTCCACCTGGAAAGGGTTGCCCTGCACTTCATTCACGTGCACGCCATTGAGCTGGCGGTTCATGAACTGCGAGACGTCGAGCGCGCGGTGTCGTTCGATGTCCTTGTCGGTAGCGCTTTGCACCGGAGCCGCGATCTTTTCCAGCGGAAGCTCCAGCCCGGGCAGCGGCGTCTGGCCAACCACAACGACGGTCGGCGTCACGGCATCGGCATCATCGTTGGCGTAGGCGCCGGTAGTGAATGTAGCCAAGACCGCAAGGGCTATTGGGTGAAGGCGGGGACGGCGGACGGCTGGCGTGAAGGGGGCTGGCTGACGGCGGACGGACTGCATGATGAAACCTGTCTCCTTTTTTATGATCGGCCGCAGCTTACGCAAGCGCGGCGGACAGCACCATGGGAGAAATTCCCGATGTCGCGCAGAGACATCAGTAGCCGTGTGGGTAAGTCGTTGACGATGGAAATCCACATCCATATAATGAAAATCGTTCGCATTTGCATTTCACTTGTCCAGTCATTTGACTTGATCAAGGCCGCAGAATGCGTCGATGCGCCAAATCTCAGCCAGCCAGCCACCTGCCCCAGGGCATGTCGCAAGCCAGCCAGGAAGCAAGCCCGACTGGAGACCGACATGAACGCAGCCATGCCCCTGGCGGCACACCCGACACAAGCCCTGCCCGCTCCCGTCCTGTTGCTGTCGCGCCAGGAAAATCCACTGCCCGTGCGTCGCAGCATGATGGGCACCGGAGTCGCCGTCGCCCTGCACCTCGCCCTGCTGGGTCTGTTCGTCTATCAGTTCGAGAGCACGACACCGCCGGTGACACCACCGCAACCGTACATGACGGTCAGCCTCGTATCGCCCGACACACCGAAGCCGACACCACCCCAGCCTCGCCCGGCGCAGCCTGCGGTCAGCAAGCAGCAGCCCGTTGCCAAGCAGCGCCCTGCCCCGCCAACCGCGGCACCCAGCAAACCGACGCTGACCTCCGCAGCAACCGCCACCAACGCCGTCGAAACCACGGCCCCCGCCGCCCAGCCGGCGCCTCCGGCGCCGCCCGTCCAGGCTCCGGCCAAGGAGGCACCAGTCGCGGTTGTCCCACCGCGCTTCGATGCCGCCTATCTGTCCAATCCCGCGCCTGAATACCCGCGCCTGTCCCGCCGCATGGGTGAGGAAGGGCGAGTGCTGCTGAAGGTGCAGGTCGGCGCCGACGGACGCCCGACCGACGTCACCGTCTTCAAGAGCAGCGGCTTCACGCGCCTGGATGAAAGCGCCCGCGACACCGTGCTGCGCAGCTGGCGCTTCGTGCCGGCGCGCCAGGCCGATCAGGCCGTTGCCGGCACGGTCAAGGTGCCCATCGATTTCACACTCAACCCCGCGTCCTAGGAAGGAATCCCCATGAACGAATCCACTTTCAGTTTCGGCCATATCTGGGCCCAGGGCGACAGTGTCTCCCACGGCGTCGCCATCATCCTGCTACTGATGTCGCTGGCCTCCTGGTCGGTGATTCTGGTCAAGGCCTGGGGCCTGGTGCGCCTGCGCCGCATGAGCGCCTCGGCCAAGCAGTTCTGGCACGCCACCAGCATGGATGCCGGCATGGCGGCCCTGGCTCCCAATTCGGCCGAAAACCCCTTCCATGACCTGGCCAGCCGCAGCACCGAGGCCGTTGCCCACCACGTCACGCATCAGGACGAACTGCATGGCGTGCTCAACCTGAATGACTGGCTGACCAGCACCATGCGCCAGTCCATCGACGACTCCACCGGCCGCATGCAGGGTGGGCTGTCCATCCTGGCCTCGGTCGGCGCCACGGCCCCCTTCATCGGCCTGTTCGGTACCGTGTGGGGCATCTACCATGCGCTGATGGGCATCGGCGCCGCGGGTCAGGCAACCCTCGACAAGGTCGCCGGCCCGGTGGGCGAATCCCTGGTGATGACGGCCGGTGGCCTGGCGGTCGCGATTCCCGCCGTGCTGGGCTACAACGCCCTGGTGCGCGGCAACAAGGAAATCCTGGCCCGCCTCAAGCACTTCGCCCATGACCTGCACGCCTTCCTGGTAACCGGCGGCAAGGTTCGCAAGAACGCGGCCAGCATCCATCCCCTGCCGACCCGGAAGGAAGCGAAATGAGCTTCAGCTCCAGCCAGTTCGATGACGAAGGCGAGGTGATGTCGGAGATCAACATGACGCCCCTGGTGGACGTGATGCTGGTTCTGCTGATCATCTTCATCATCACCGTGCCGGTGATCAACCATGCGGTCAAGCTCGACCTGCCCAAGGCCAGTAGCCAGCAGGAAGAGGTGAAGCCGGACAAGATCAACCTGTCGATCAAGGCAGACGGAGGCTTGTCCTGGAATGGGGAGGGTGTCGCCGCTGCCGAACTGCAAAGCCGTCTGGAAAGCGCCGCCACTCGCCAGCCCCAGCCGGAATTGCATCTGCAGGTGGACAAGCGCGCCGAGTACGATCACGTCGCGCAGTTGCTCTCTTCCGCCAGTCGCCTGGGCCTGGGCAAGATCGCATTCGTTACGGAGCCCGGTACGCATTGACGACGTAATTGGCTGTAGCAAACCCACAACCGGGGGCGAGACTATCTCGCCCCCGGTTTTTTATCAGGACTGGAACGCACGGGACAAACAAAAGCCTCCGCCCGCTCTGCGCGGGTAGGAGGCTCTGCTGGCGCACCGCCGCTACAGGCGCGGTGCGAAGGGTACGTTACGGCTTAACGGTCAGCGGCGAGCTGGGCGAGGAAGGCTGCTTCCTTTTCGGCCGGGAAGGCATGTTCTGCCATGATGCGCTGAACAGCCGTCGAGGCGCTGCTGTTGCCATCCACCGAAAACTCGATACCAAGCGTGCGACCGTTGGCGGCCAAGGTCATGAAGGCACTACGCCAGCGTTGGGACTCTGCCAGACGCTCACGAACTTCGTTTTCGTTGCGGATCACGACGCCCGCGGCCTTAAGGGAATCCAGAAACTCTGCGTAGGACTCGTTGCAATAACTGCCCATCGACTTCTCCTGTTAAATCCGGTGATCGCTCACCTGTACTCCCTTAACGCGAACGTCAGTCAGCTGGATGACAGGATTTCAAAAAAATTTTCGTACCTTTACCAGGCCGGGAATTGTCCTCCGCAACAACCTGTCTTCACCCCCAACGAACGGATGCCGAACGGGGGACTACTACTGCAGGAAGACCACCCTGTCGTCTCCCTGCGTCAGGCTCAGGCGAACAGCTCGTCACCCATTCCGGCCGTCGCTGCATCCCCGTTCATCACAGTTTCGGCATAGGCGGTCGCCTGGGGCAGCAGTTGGTCGGCGTAGAAGCGGGCCGTGGCGATCTTGTTGCGGTAGAAGACCAGGTCGCCGTCGCCGCGGGCCAGATGGCCGGCAGCGGCAAGCGCGGCCTTGCCCATCATCCAGCCGCCGCTGGCGGTAACGGCCAGGTGTAGATAAGGCACGGCGGCGGTCAGCACGCCGCCGAGGCTGTGCTTGACGTTGCCGGCCAGCCATTCGGTAGCGATCGTCCACGCCTTCAGCGCATTGCCGAGCTTGTGGCCGATGGCCTGCAGCTCCGGCTGACCACTTGCGCCCAACGCTCTGGCCGTAGCGTGGATCTCGCCGAAGACGACCTTGACGGTCGCCCCCTGGTCGCGCATCAGCTTGCGGAACAGCAGGTCGTTGGCCTGAATGCCGGTGGTGCCCTCGTAGATCGTAGTGATGCGCGAGTCGCGCCAGTGCTGGGCTGCGCCGGTTTCCTCGATGAAGCCCATGCCTCCGTGAATCTGCACGCCGAGGGAGGTCACCTCGATGCCCATTTCCGTGCCGCCGCCTTTGACGATGGGAATCATCAGCTCGGCCAGGTAGAGCTTCTGCTTGCGCACCTCGGCATCCGGATGCTTGTGGGCCAGATCGAGCAGGCCGGAGGTGTAATAGGTCAGCGCACGGCAGGCCTCGACGCGGGACTTCATCAGCATCAGCATGCGGCGGACGTCCGGGTGCTTGTCGATGCTTGCCAGCGCCTCGCCGGTCAGCGCATCGCGGCCCTGCTTGCGGTCACGGGCATAGGCCAGTGCCTGCTGGTAAGCGCGCTCGCCAAGGGCGATGCCCTGCAGGCCTACGCCGAGCCGAGCCTGGTTCATCATGATGAACATGTACTCGAGGCCCCGGTTGGCTTCGCCGAGCAGGTGGCCGACGGCACCTTCCTTGTCCCCGAAGGCCATCACGCAGGTCGGGCTGGCGTGGATGCCGAGCTTGTGCTCGATCGACACGCAATGGGCGTCGTTGCGTGCGCCCAACGAGCCATCGGCATTCACGAGGAACTTCGGCACCAGGAACATCGAGATGCCTTTCACGCCGGCCGGCGCATCCGGCAGGCGAGCGAGGACGAGATGCACGATGTTGTCGGTCATGTCGTGGTCGCCGTAGGTGATGAAGATCTTCTGGCCGAAGACCCGGTACGTGCCGTCGGCCTGCGGCTCGGCCCGCGAGCGGATCAGAGCCAGATCGGAGCCGGCCTGGGGCTCGGTGAGGTTCATCGTGCCGGTCCATTCGCCGGACACCATTTTCTCCAGAAAGGTCGTCTTCAGTTCATCGCTGGCGCAGGTCAGCAAGGCTTCGACGGCGCCGGTGGTCAGCAGCGGGCCGAGGGAGAAGGCCATGTTCGCCGAGCAGATCATCTCCTTGACGGCGATGCCGAGCAGGTCGGGCAGGCCCTGGCCGCCGAACTCGGCTGGCAGCGTGATGCCGTTCCAGCCAGCGTCGCGGTACAGCTGATAGGCCGCTTTCCAGCCTGCCGGGGTCGTCACGCCGTTGGCGCCGAGGGTGCAACCCTGCCGGTCGCCGACGTGGTTGAGCGGTGCCAGCACTTCGCCGGCAAACCTGGCGGCTTCGTCGAGAATGGCGTCGGCCAGGTCCGGCGTCGCCTCCTCGCAACCGGGCAGGCTGGCGATCTCATTGAAAGCGGCTAGTTCGTCCATGACGAAGCGCATGTCCTTGATCGGGGCGCGGTAATCACTCATTTCATTCTCCTTGGTCAATCGTTCGTTTTAATTTGAAGGCGTAATCGGTTCAGCCCTGCGCCGCCATGCGGCGGTCGGGAACAAGACATGTAGTGCGTGGGGATCAGCTGCGTCCCGATTCGCGGCGCCCGCCCGTTCCAGGGCCGGCTCGGCGAATCGGGATAGTGGTCAGAAGGACCTGGCCAACAGGTCAGCCTTGGCAGCCAGGTATTCGTGCTTCATCCGGGCGATGACGTCGGCGGCCGGCAGCACGTCGTCGATGGTGCCGACGCCCTGCCCTGCGCCCCAGATGTCGCGCCAGGCCTTGGCATCGTTGTCCTTGCCGAAGCTCATTGCGCTCTTGTCCCGAACCGGCAGATCTTCCGGGTTGAGCCCGGCGGCGAGGATGCTCTTCTTGAGATAGTTGCCATGCACGCCGGTGAAGTAAGGCGTGTAGACCACATCCTGGGCCGTGGACTCGAGCAGCGCCTGTTTGTAGGCGTCGGCGGCGTTGGCCTCCTCCGTCGCGATGAAGCGCGAGCCGATATAGGCGAAGTCGGCCCCCAGCGCTTGCGTGGCCAGGATGCTGGAGCCGTTGGTGATGGCGCCGGACAGCGCGATCGGACCGTCGTAGAACTTGCGGATCTCACCGACCAGCGCGAAGGGGCTCAGGGTGCCGGCGTGCCCGCCCGCGCCGGCGCAGACCAGGATCAAGCCGTCCACACCGGCTTCCAGCGCCTTTTCCGCATGGCGGACGCTGATCACGTCATGAAAGACCAGGCCCCCGTAGGCATGCACCTGCGGCACGATCAGGGTCGGCGCCGACAGGCTGGTGATGATCAGCGGCACCTCGTGCTTCACGCACAAGGCCATGTCGTGCTCCAGCCGCGTGTTCGACGGATGGATGATCTGGTTCACCGCGAAGGGCGCAGCCGCCGGGCTCTCCACCAGTGTGGCGTTGATGCGCGTCAGCCAGTCGTCGAGCAGCGCCTGCGGGCGCGCGTTCAGCGCCGGAAAGGAACCGATGACGCCACTGCGGCACTGGGCGATGACCAGGTCAGGGTTGGAGACGATGAACATCGGCGCGCAGATCACCGGCAGCGCGAGGTTCTTGTTCAACGAAGCGGGAATCGACATTCAGGCAGCCTCCTTCAATGCGCGACGCAGGATCTTGCCGACGTTGGTGCGCGGCAGGTCGTCGCGGAATTCCACGTGTTTGGGTACTTTGTAGCCGGTCAGCACGGTACGGCAGTGCTCGATCAGCGCTTTTTCGGTCAGTGCCGGATCTTTGCGTACGACGAATATCTTCACCGCCTCGCCGGAATGCTCGTCGGCAACGCCGATTGCCGCCACGTCGCCGACGCCCGGATGCATTGCCACCGCCTCCTCGACCTCGTTGGGGTACACGTTGAAGCCGGACACCAGAATCATGTCCTTCTTGCGGTCCACCAGGAAGACGAAACCCCGCTTGTCCACGTAGCCCATGTCCCCGGTGCGCAGGAAGCCATCCGGATGAAAGGCGTTGGCGGTTTCCTCAGGGCGCTGCCAGTAGCCTTTCATCACCTGGGGGCCGCGGATGCAGATCTCGCCGACCTGGTTGATCGGCACCTCAGTCCCGATGTCGTCGCGTATCGAGATCTCGGTGGACGAAATCGGCAGGCCGATCGCTCCGTTGAAGCCGTCCATGTCGAGGGGATTGATGGTTGCCGCCGGCGACGTCTCGGTCAGCCCATAGGCTTGCAGCAGCGGCGTGCCGGTGACCTGGCGCCAGCGCTCGGCCACCGGCGCCTGCACAGCCATGCCGCCACCGAGGGTGACGCGCATCGTCGAGAAATCCAGCTTCGCGAAATCCGGGTTGTTGAGCAGCGCGTTGAACAGCGTATTGACGCCGGTGAACACACTCACCGGATACTTCGACCACTCCTTCACGAAACCCGGAATGTCGCGGGGATTGGCGATCAGCAGGTTCGTTGCGCCGATCATCAGGAAGGTCAGGCAGTTCGCCGTCAGCGCGAAGACGTGGTACAGCGGCAAGGCGGTGACAATGACCTCCTGCCCTTCGCGTACCGCCGGGCGGATCCAGTTGTAGGCCTGGGTGACGTTCGACGCGATGTTGGCGTGAGTCAGCATCGCCCCCTTGGAGACGCCGGTCGTGCCGCCGGTATATTGCAGGAAGGCCAGATCCTGCTGGCCGAGCGGCACCGGCTTGAAGCGCTGGCGCTGGCCCACGGCGAGGGCGTCGCTGAAGCCGATCGCCGTGGGGATATACCAGGCAGGCACCATCTTCTTGATACGGCGCACGACGAGGTTGACCAGTGCCCCCTTCAGCGCGCCCAACATCTCGCCCATCGGCGTGACAATGACGTGGCGCAGCGCGGTCGTCCTGGGCAGCACCTGCTCCAGCGTGTGGGCGAAATTCTCGACGATGACTATAGCGGCCGCACCGGAGTCCTTGAGCTGATGCTCCAGTTCCCGCGGGGTGTACAGCGGGTTGCAATTGACCACCACGCAGCCGGCCCGCAAGGTGCCGAACAGCGCTACCGGGTATTGCAGCAGGTTCGGCATCATCAGCGCGACGCGGTCGCCTTTCTGCAGCCCCCGCGATTGCAGCCAGCCGGCAAAGGCAAGGGACGCCTCGTCGAGCTGACGATAAGTCATCTCCTTGCCCATGCTGATGTAGGCGACCTTGTCCGCATAGGTCTTGCACGCGTTCTCGAGCAGTGCGACCAGCGACGGGATGTGTTCGATGTCGATGTCCGCCGGGATGCCCGCCGGATAGCTTTGCAGCCAGATTCTGTCCATGTCTGTCTCCTCGGCTGGCCGGTCAGTTGCCGAGCAGCGCTTTCTTGAGCCCGGTATCCGCCGGCTTGTCGCCGAGCCAGACCTTCAGCAAGGCTTTGGCGAAGGCGCCGCCGGCAACCTTGCCGCGGAGTTCGCCGTTGACGCTCAAGGCCACGCCATCGCCGCTGAAATCGAGGGCCACGCTGTCGCCCTCGTGCACCTTGCCGAGGCCGCGCATCAGGCTGCCGAACTGTTCGGATTGGGGCTTCACGGCTTCCAGCTCGGCGGGCGTGTTGTTGTGGGCCAGCCCCTCCTCCAACGCCGAATGCAGCGTGTCGGCGCTGATGTCGCGCAGCAGGCGCAGGCTCATCCGGCGCGGCGCGGTGGCGTCGATCAGTGCAGCGGCCGTGCCGCTCTTCTGCGACACATACAGGGCGCCGACATAGAGCTTGATGAACAGTTTGCTGCGCAGGCCGGCGCCGTTCAGCACCAGCTCGCTGTTGCCGACGCGGGCCCGCTCTTCGATCTTCACGCCGGCCACTTCCGCGGCGTACAGCCCGGGCGAAGCCAGCAGGGCCGCCAGCAAGGCGGCCCCGGCGAAACGATGAAATTGACTCATTGCTCTCCTCCAGCGGATTTCTTCCGGTAGAAATTCTTTTCGGCGATATAAACGGTGCGCTCCACGACCGTATGCACGACGCCCTGCGCGTCCTTCAGCTCAACCTGGAAGGTCCGCTCCAGCTCCGGCTGCTGCGCCAGTGCGGCGCGGATATCGGCCAGCTCTTCGGGGCTCAGCACGAAGTCGGCGTACAGCGTCGTGTAGCCCGGCTTGCGGTAGCGGATGCTCGCCGCCTTGTCCCACACGATGTAACCCTCACCCAACGCCGCCATCAGCATCATCGGGTGCGCCCCGTCGGTGATCGCGAACAGCGAGCCGCCGTACAGCGAACCGACGATGTTGCGGGTCTTCCACGACAGGGGCAGCGCTATACGGATGTGGCGCAGGTCCCGCCCCACATGCACGACCCGTCCGCCCGTGCCACGGAAGGCCGGGTGCAGGTTGAAGCCCAGGCGCACCATGCGGGCACGCCACGTGGGCGGGAGTTTGGCGAGCCAGGCGGGCTTCATGGTCTGTTCTTCTTTTATGGGTCGTGAATGGAGGTGGTAAGGCCCCCCGCGCCCCCAGATGCAGGCGCGCGGGACGCATCGTCACACGCGCTCGAAGATGCCGGCGGCGCCCATGCCGGTGCCGATGCACATCGTCACCATGCCGTAGCGGCCGCCGGTGCGTTGCAGGCCGTGCACCACGGTGGCGGTGCGGATCGCACCGGTGGCGCCGAGAGGATGTCCGAGGGCAATGGCGCCACCAAGCGGATTGACCTTGTCCGGATCGAGGCCGAGCTCCTGCATCACGGCCAGCGACTGGGCGGCGAAGGCCTCGTTCAGCTCGATCCAGTCCAGCTCGTCCTGGCGGATGCCGGCCTGGGCCAGCGCCTTCGGAATCGCCGCCACCGGGCCGATGCCCATGATGTCCGGCGCCACGCCGGCCACCGCGTAGCCGGCGAAGCGCGCCAGCGGCGTCAGATTGTGTTCCCGCAAGATCTTTTCCGACACCAGCATCACCGCCCCGGCGCCATCCGACATCTGCGACGAATTGCCGGCAGTGACCGAGCCACGCACGTTGAACACCGGCTTCAATTTGCCGAGCTTCTCCAGCGAGGCATCCTGGCGCGGGCCTTCGTCCACCTCGATGGTGCGCTGACGGGCACGAACCTGTCCGCTCGTCAGATCGGGGACGTGCTCGGTGAAGCTGTAAGGCGTCGTCTCGTCGTTGAAATGGCCAGCCAGGATCGCCGCGCAAGCCTTCTGGTTGGAGGCCAGCGCGAACTGGTCCTGGGCCTCGCGGCCGACCTTCCATTGCTGGGCGACCTTTTCCGCGGTGAGGCCCATGCCGTAGGCGATACCCAGGTTTTCCTCGTGGGCGAAGATCGCCGGGTTCATCGACATCTTGTTGCCCATCATCTGCGGCATCACCGTCATCGACTCGGTGCCGGCGGCGATCATCACGTCGGCCAGGCCTAGGCGGATCTGGTTGGCCGCGTCGGCCACCGCCTGCACGCCGGACGAGCAGAAGCGGTTGATCGTCAGCCCCGGCACGCTGGTTGGCAACCCGGCCAGCAGCAGACCGATGCGCGCGACGTTCATGCCCTGCTCCGCCTCCGGCATCGCGCAGCCGACGATGACGTCGCCGATCAGGGCCGGATCGATGCCCGGCACCTGGGCCACGACGGATTTGAGGACTGCCGCCAGCATGTCGTCCGGGCGGACATTGCGGAATGCGCCGTTACGCTTGGCCACCGGCAGACGGGTCGCGGCGACAATGTAGGCGTCTTGAATCTGTTTACTCATGTCTTTGTCTCCTTGGCCCGATCAGTTGCGCAGCGGCTTGCCGGTTTCCAGCATGTGCTGGATGCGGGCCTGCGTGAGGGGATCTTTCAGCAGTTCGACGAACAGGCGGCGCTCGACGGTGAGCAGCCATTCCTCGTCCACCAGGCTGCCGCTTTCCACCTCGCCGCCGCACAGGGCGGTGGCGGCGGCCTTGGCCACCTTGTAGTCGTGGGCGGAGATCATCCCGCCCTCCTTCATGTTCACCAGCATCATCTCGAAGGTGGCGATGCCGTTCTTGCCGGCGACCGGAATGCCGCGTGCTCGCTGAGGCGGCGCATGACCGGCATCGGCCAGCGCGCGGGCTTCACGGATGGCCACCCACAGCAGTTCGCGGGCGTTGAACAGAATGGTGTCCGACGGCCGGGCGAAACCGTAATCGATGGCTTCCTGTGCGCTCTTGGCGACCTTGGCCATCGCGATGGTCTGGAACACCGGTTGCAGGAAGTTGAAGACCTCCGTCGGCGTCGCCGACTGGGCGGCCAGCTCGGCCGCGCGCACCGCGAACTCCTTGCAGCCACCGCCGGCCGGGATCAGGCCGACACCGGCCTCCACCAGGCCCACATAGCTTTCCAGCGCCAGCACGCGCTTGCCCGCATGCATGACGAACTCACAACCGCCGCCGAGCGCCATGCCCTGCACGGCAGCGACAACCGGAACCTGCGCGTACTTCAGCGCCTGCGAGGCACGCTGGAACTTCTCGACGGTCGCCTCCAGCACGTCGAAGCGGCCGGCGCCGATGGCTTCCGCCACCTGCTGCAGATTGGCCCCGACGGCGAACGGCGCCTCGTGCCAGACGACGAGGCCGTCGAGTGTGCGCTCCGCCTGGCGCACCGCGGCGATGACGCCGTCCAGCACCTCGTTGCCGATGGTGTGCATCTTCGACTTGATCGACACGATTCCGATGGCGGCATCGACCGCGGGCAGGCGCCACAAGCGGACGCCGTCGTTCTCGTACAGGGTCTCGCCGGACTGTTCCGGCAGCGCCGCGTTTTCGCCAAGCACCCGCTCGGGGAAGAGCTGGCGGTGGTAAACCGGTAGGTCGGAACGCGGCACGTAGGCATTGCGGCGGGCCGACCAGGAACCTTCCGGCGTATGCACGCCAGTGCGGCCGGCTTCCAGCGCCCAGGCCGGCAGCGGCACAGCGCTCATCGCCTTGCCGGCCGCGATGTCGGCGGCCACCGCGTCGGCGATGGCTGACCAGCCGGCTGCCTGCCAGGTTTCGAACGGGCCTTGCGCCCAGCCGAAGCCCCAGCGCATGGCCAGGTCGAGGTCGCGGGCGTTATCGGCTACGTTCTCGAGTTGCACGGCGGCGTAGTGGAAGATGTCGCGGAAGATCGCCCACAGGAATTGCGCGTGGGGATGCGGCGACGCCCGCAGCGCGGCGAATTTCTCGGCCGGATTCCGGATCTTGAGGATTGCAGCAACCTCGTCGGCGATTTCACCGGAGGACGGCCGATAGCCCTGCTCGGCCAGGTCGAAGACCTGGATCTCCTTGCCCTGCTTGCGGAAGATGCCGCCGCGGGTTTTCTGCCCGAGGGCGCCCTGCTCGATCAGCCGCGCCAGCCAGGCAGGCGTGGTGAAGTGCGCATGCCAGGGGTCGTCGGGCAGCGTGTCCTGCATCGTCTTGATGACGTGGGCCAGCGTGTCCAGACCGACCACGTCGGCGGTGCGGTAGGTGGCGCTCTTCGGCCGGCCAATCTTCGGGCCAGTCAGCGCATCGACTTCGTCGAAGCCGAGGCCGAAGGCCTGGGTATGGTGCATCACCGCCAGGATGGAGAAGACGCCGATGCGGTTGGCGACGAAGTTCGGTGTATCCAGCGCGCGGATGACGCCTTTGCCGAGGCGGGACGTGAGCCAGGTTTCCAGCGCGTCGAGCAGCGCCGTATCGGTGCGCTGCGTGGCGATGAGCTCCACCAGATGCATGTAGCGCGGCGGGTTGAAGAAGTGCACACCGCAGAAGCGCGGGCGCAGCGCCTCTGGCAGGCCCTGCTCCAGCGCGTTCATCGACAGGCCGGAGGTGTTCGACGCGATCACCGCGTGCGGTGCCAGGAAGGGGCTGATCTTCGCGTAGAGATCGTGCTTCCAGTCCATGCGCTCGGCAATCGCCTCGATGATCAGGTCGCAGTCGGCGAGCAGCGGCAGGTGCTCTTCGTAGTTGGCGGCGTCGATGAAGCGCAGCGTGTCCTTGCTCGCCAGCGGCGCCGGGTCGAGCTTTTTCAGACCGTTGAGGGCCTTCTTTACGACCGCGTTCTTGTCGCCGTCCTTGGAAGGCAGGTCGAACAACACGACGGGCACGTCGGCGTTGGCGAGGTGGGCAGCGATCTGCGCGCCCATCACCCCAGCGCCGAGGACCGCCGCCTTTCTTACGATCAGCTTGTTCAAGGCTTGTCTCCTTTGAGGGTATTGATTATGCAATCAGGGTAATGCTGCAGGCAATGCATCAGAAGGCGTAGTTCAACTGGACGGACAGCAGATCGACGCTGTTTTCGAACTTGCCCCGCACGGTCTGCAGGGTCACCGTCTCGGCCGTGTTCGTGACCGCCCGCGCGGTGTGGGTGTCCTTGAGGAACAGGTGGGCGTAGCCGAAATCCAGGCTGGTATTGGGCGCGACGGCCCACTTGGCGCCAAAGGCCAGCCAGATGCGGTCCGCGTCGGGCACGGTCATCGTGCGGCTGGCGTCGTCGGGAATCGCGTTCTTGTCGAAGGCGGTACCGGCGCGCAGCTTCCAGTCCTGGTTGTACTGCCAGGTGGCGCCGACACCGACTCGCCAGGTGTCCTTGAAGTTGTAACGGAGCGGTGCCGTGGCCGCGGCACCGCTGGCGGCTACCTTGGGTTCCAGTGCCTGGAGGCTGCTCCAGCCGGTCCAGGAGTAATCGCCGAGCAGCGTCCAACGCTCGTTGAGCTTGTGCTGGAGGGCAATCGACAAGGTGTCCGGTGTTTCGATGGAAGCGGTGATAGCCCGGTCGATCAGGCCCGGCACGGTCTGCGTTCCGTCCAGATCGACCTTGACCTTGGAACGGTAGCTCACGCCCAGCCGGGTGGCCGGGTCAAGCTGGTACATCAGACCTAAGTTGTAGCCCCAGGCCCGGCCATCGCCCTTTAGGTGCCCGAGTGGCGCGCCGACGTAAGGCGTGGCTTGCGTGAATTCGATCTTGCTGTCGACATAGTTGACGCCGGCACCGAGCGACAAGCGCTCATTGACCCGGTAGGCGACTGAAGGATTGACGTTGATGTGGCGGATACGGGTTTTCTGGCCGGAGAAGCGTCCGACGAAGGTGCTGTCGTATTCCGTCTCGTCGGCGAAGGTCGGCCCTATTCCGAGACCGAGCCGCCAGTCCGGCGACAAGGCATAGGCGTAATAGAGCGCGGGGATGGCGTGCGCTCCGCCTCCGTCTCCACCATCACCTCCGACCGGGTGAAACGAACCGGTAGGCGCCCCCGTCCGCGGATTGATGACCGGCATCGGCGTCGTCCCCTGGTCCGTAAAACGGGTACTCCGGCTGATCAGCGTACCGACGACGCTGAAACTGTGCGTACCCACCAGATAGCTCATGCCGGCCGGATTGAAATAGATCGTACTGGCGTCCTCCGCAACCGCCGCCTGGCCGGCATACGCCGTTCCGAGACCAGAGCCGTTCTGTTCCATCAACTGGAAACCCGCTGCCGTCGCCGAGCCCGAAAAGGCCAGCGTAGACAGTACGAGCGGGATCACGGACGGCCCCTTCATGTTTCTCATAAGCATGTCTCCTCTTGTAGTTCTGTAGTTGTCGGGATCGCCGGCCAGAAATGAACAAACGATCGTTTTGTATGTAACGCAAAAAAAAGCGGTCTCGATTGCAATCCAATCCCAAGAATCGCTTTGTTCAAACGTTCGTTTGATAATAAAGAGAAGGCTTCACCCGGGCAAGCACTTTTTTGAGCCCTTCGTTGCGCAGGCCACGACGACCCAAGGCAACGGGTAGCGCGATCGGTATCGAGGGTGAATCGCAGCATCCAATGCAATTTCCCTGGAGCGGGCAGGTCGCAGCCCGCCATCGGCCGGATGGACCATCAGCCCACCGGCGCGGCTTCAGCCCCCGCTGCTCTCGAACTGTGGCAGTGGTGCGCGCAAACCGCCAAGCAGGAAGGACATCAGACGCGGCAGCAGGCGGTCGAGCTGGTTCGTCTCCGTTTCGTCCTCGATCTGCCAGTCCGTCACGATGCGTAGCGCGTCGATGCCGGCAATTGCGTACGAGGTGGCGCCGAGCATGAAATGGAAACGCCAGACGATCTCCGCCCTGGGGACATCGGGCAGCGCCTTGAACAGGGCAGCCTTGTAACGCTCGATGACGGCGCGGTACTCCTGGGCGAGAAAGCTGTGAATGAACTCGGAAGGCTCGGTCAGCGTTCGTCCAAGCAAACGCAGGAAGGTCATGCCGCCCCGTGCCTCGTTGTCCGCCAGACGCAGCAGCGTTCCGAAGAAGCCGTCCACGATCTGCGACGGCTTCAGCGGCTTGCCGGCGGCATCCCGTTCCAGCCCGTCCAGGATGCGCATGCGCTCCTCGTTCAACCAGTCGAGGCGTCGGCGGAAGACCTCCTGCATCAGGGATTCCTTGGAGCCGAAGTGGTAATTCACCGCCGCCAGATTGACTCCTGCGTCACCGGTGATCTGGCGCATCGACGTGCCTTCATAGCCGTTGGCCATGAACAGGCGCTCGGCGGCATCGAGAATGCGTTCGCGGGTATCCATACTCTGGCTTTCGCCAGCTTTCGCCTCTGCCACTTCCAGACTCCGTGCTCTTAAAGTGCGTGCAGGATAATTGAAGCCGCCCGGAATTCGCGAACCTAAGCGGGCGGAAGCGTGAACTCGAAGACGTTGCCGTGGGAAACGGCCATGGCGCGGATCTCTCCCCCATGGGCCTGGATGATGGAACGGGTGATCGCGAGCCCCAGGCCGGCGCCGTCGCCGGAATTGTGGCGGGATGGATCGGCCCGGTAGAAACGGTCGAACAGGCGCGGTAGATGCTCGGCTGGAATCGGCTCCCCACTGTTCTCGACGGCAAGGCGGGTCATTCCGTCCGGGGTGACGTCGATCTTCACGTCCACGCGGCCCCCCTCCGGCGTGTGACGCAGCGCGTTCGACAACAGGTTACCGAGGGCCCGGCGCAGCATCAGGCGGTCGCCCGCGGCCCTGCCCCGCCCTTGCAGGCGCAGCACCACGTGGCTCTCGTCGGCCACGGCGCCGTAGAAATCGAACAGCGCGCCGACTTCATCCGCCAGTTCGAAGGTTTCGCGGGCCGGCACGATCAGCCCGTTGTCTGCCTTGGCGAGGAAGAGCATGTCACTGACCATCCGGGAGAGGCGCTCGAACTCTTCCGCGTTGGACTCCAGTACCTCACGATATTCGTCAGCCGTACGCGTCCGGCTCAGGGCCACCTGGGTCTGGGTCATCAGGTTGCTGACTGGCGTGCGCAGTTCGTGGGCCAGGTCGGAGGAGAAATCGGACAAGCGCCGGAACGACTCCTCCAGCCGGCCCAGCATGTCATTGAGGGAACGGGCCAGCTCTGCCAGTTCGACGGGGACCGCCTCCGCCGGCAGTCGCCGATCGAGGCTGCGGGCGCTGACCTGGGCCGCCAGCACGCCCATTTCCCGCAACGGCGCCAGGCCACGACGGGCGACGATCCAGCCAAGCAACCCGGTCGCAATGCTGCCCCCCAGGACCACCAGCCACAGGCTGTGCAGGAAGGCGGCCATGAAATGCCGGTGGTGGGAGATGTCCGTCGCCACCGCGACTATCGCCGGCGGCGTACCCTTGATGCCACTGGGCAGGGTGCCAACGATGCCGCGGAACGGGGTGCCATCAGGCGCATCCCACACGTAGGGCTGGCCGGCGTCAGGTTTGCCGACCCGCTCTAGCAACACCTGCGGAAAGGGGCTGTCGCGGGTCGCAAACAGGGTGCGGCCGTCCGTGCCGGTCACCGCGACGGCCAGACCGTGGTGACCGATCAGCGCGTCATCCATCTGCTGCACCAGCGTGTCCAGGTCGTCAGGGCTATGCACCCGCTCGAGCGCATGGCGGATCAGCTCCAGCTTGCCTTCCAGCAGGGTCATGTCCTGCTCCTGGAAATGCTGCTCCACCGAAGCCTTCACGATGAAGCCCAATACCAGCAGCACCGCGGTGGCGGCCAGCGCGAACAGCAGGGTCAGCCGGAAAGTCAGGGAGTGGCGGCGGATCACGGCGTGTCCTGTTCGTCCAGCACGTAACCCATGCCGCGTACGGTCCGGATCAGCTTGGGCTCGAAATCGTCGTCGATCTTGGCGCGCAGGCGGCGCACCGCCACCTCGATCACATTGGTGTCACTGTCGAAGTTCATGTCCCAGACCTGGGAGGCGATCAGGGACCGGGGCAGAACCTCGCCACGGCGGCGCAGCAGCAGTTCGAGCAGCGCAAACTCCTTGGCGGTCAGGTCGATGCGCTGGCCGGCGCGGGATACCCGGCGGCGCAGCAGGTCAAGCTCCAGATCGGCGACCTGCAATACATCGGCTTCCTTGTTGCGGGTCCCTCGCCGCAGCAGCGTGCGCACCCGGGCCAGCAATTCGGAAAAGGCGAAAGGCTTGACCAGATAGTCGTCGGCGCCCAGCTCCAGCCCCTTGACCCGGTCGTCCACGCTGTCCCGTGCGGTGAGGAACAGCACCGGGATCTCCTTGCCAGCCCGACGCAGGGTCTGCAAAACCTGCCAACCGTCGAGGCCGGGCAGCATCACGTCCAGCACGACCAGGTCATAGGCTTCGGTCAGCCCGGCATGCACGCCGTCCATGCCATCCCGCACGAGGTCGACCGAAAACCCGGCCTCGGCCAACCCTTGCTTGAGATAGCTCCCGGTTTTCGCCTCGTCTTCGACGATCAGTATCTTCATTCCCTTACGGCCCCGTGGGGCTCTCATCCACGCCTGTTCGCACGGGCCATAGGTTACCGAGATTTGCCCCACGGCGTGGCTCCGCACCGCCTTTCCGCCCGCTGGGGGATTCGGAAGAACCCTGTTGACCTTCCCATGATGGGAAGCTTTAGCGTGTTGCCCATCACTACGCCAGGAGGCACGCAATGAGTTTCCCCCTTTCCATCCCGGCCGCGGAACAGAACCCGGGCGACACGCTGGAGCAACGCGCCTTCGACATCAAGGGAATGCGCTGCGGCAGCTGTGCCGCACGCCTGGAGGCGGCCCTCTCCCGACTGGACGACGTGCGGAACGCACGGGTCAATCTGGCCACCGAACGCGCCCACCTCACCGTTTCCCCGGGCCTGCCCCAGGCCACGATCCTGGCAGCCGTGCAGAAGGCCGGCTACGAAGCCAGCCCGGTTGCGCGGAATGACACGGCACAAGCCGGGTCCCACCAAGCGCCGGACGGTCGGCCGGTAGCCGTGGCAGCCGTGCTGACCGCGCCCCTCGTGGCACCGATGATCCTGGGCCTCCTTGGCGCACACGTGATGCTGCCCGGCTGGCTACAACTGCTGCTGGCCACCCCGGTGCAATTCTGGCTTGGATGGCCCTTCTACCGCTCGGCATGGAAAGCCTTGCAAGTCCGAGCCGGCAACATGGACCTGCTGGTGGCCATCGGCACTTCGGCGGCCTTCGGGCTGAGCGTGTTCCTGCTGCTCGCTGAGGCAGATGCCCCGCATGCGCATCTCTATTTCGAGACCTCCGCGACCGTGATCAGCCTGGTGCTGTTTGGCAAATGGCTGGAAGCACGGGCCCGGCAGCAGGCCATGTCGGCCATCCATGCGCTGCAGGCGCTGCGCCCCAAGGTGGCGCGGCTCCGCGTTGGCGATGTTGATCGAGACGTACCCATCGACAGCGTGTTGTGCGACGACTTCGTGGTACTGCGCGCCGGTGAGCGGGTGCCGGTGGACGGCAACATCGTCGAAGGCATCGGTGATGTGGACGAATCCATGCTCACTGGCGAGAGCCTGCCCGTCCCCAAGCGCCCCGGCGACCGGGTGAGTGGCGGCTCGATCAACGGTGGCAGCGCCCTCCTCATCCGCGCCACGGCCGTCGGTGCCAATACGCTGCTGGCGCAGATCATCCGCCTGGTCGAGGACGCCCAGGCTGCCAAAGCCCCCATCCAGCGCCTGGCGGATCGGGTCAGCGCGGTCTTCGTGCCGCTCGTGCTGGGGCTGGCCGCGATCACCTTCCTGGCCTGGTGGCTGCTGACCGGCAATACCGAACTGGCACTGATCAACGCCGTGACCGTGCTGGTGGTGGCCTGTCCCTGTGCCCTCGGACTCGCCACGCCGGTAGCGATCATGGCCGGGACGGGCGTGGCGGCGCGCCATGGAATCCTGGTGAAGGACGTGGGGGCCATCGAGATCGCCCGCAAGATCAGTGCCGTCGTCTTCGACAAGACCGGTACCCTGACCGAGGGCCGGCCGCAGCTGGTGCTCACCCGGGCAACCGAGGGCCAAGAAGCTGGACTGCTGGCGCTCGCAGCCGCGCTGCAGGCCGGCTCAGATCATCCCCTTGCCCGCGCCGTGCGCGACGCAGTCGCCAACGCCGGCGCGCCCGGATTCCGTGCCAGCACCATTCGCAGCCTGCCGGGGCGTGGCGTCGAAGGGGAAATCGACGGCGAACGCTACATCATGGGGCATCGCCGCTTCATGGAAGAGCACGGCGTGCTGACCGGAGTATGGGCCGACGAAGCGGCCCGCCTGGAGCAGGATGGACACACACTGGCGTGGCTGGCACAGCCGCGGGATGGACAGCTGCTGGGACTCTTCGCCTTCGGCGACCGGCTGCGGCCGACGGCAGCCGCGGCGGTAAGCCAGCTCAAGGAGATGGGAGTCCGCACCGCCCTGATCACCGGTGACAACACCGGTGCGGCGCGCCGGGTCGCAGAGCAGACCGGCGTCGACAGCCAGGCGGCGCAGGTACTGCCGGCGGACAAGGCAGCGGCGGTGGAAGCGCTCCGCGCCGGTCACCACGTGGTGGCGATGGTCGGCGATGGCATCAACGATGCGCCGGCACTGGCGGCAGCCGACATCGGCATCGCAATGGGGGGTGGTGCCGACGCGGCGATCCACGCCGCCGGTATCACCCTGATGCGCAACGACCCGTCCCTGGTCGCCGCGAGCATCGACATCTCCCGGCGCACATACGCCAAAATGCGGCAGAACCTCTTCTGGGCCAGCATCTACAACCTGGTGTGCATTCCACTGGCGGCACTGGGGCTGCTCAACCCAGTGCTGGCGGGCGGCGCCATGGCCCTGTCGAGCGTCAGCGTCGTTGCCAACGCGCTGCTGTTGCGGCGCTGGCGCCCGGAAAGACCCAACAACGGAAACACCTGAAATGAACATCGGCGCAATGGCCGCAGCCAGCGGCGTTTCGGCCAAGATGATCCGCCACTACGAGAAGATCGGGCTGGTCGGTGCCAGCGCACGCAGCACGGCCGGCTATCGCCAGTACGGCGAGCGGGACGTGCATGCCCTGCGCTTCATCCGGCGGGCCCGTGATCTCGGGTTTTCCCTGGAACAGATCGGGCAGCTGCTGTCTCTCTGGCAGGACACCCGGCGTTCCAGCGCCGAGGTCAAGCGCCTCGCCGAGGCCCATCTCGCAGATCTGGATGAACGCATCCGCAATCTCACCGCGATGCGAGACACCTTGGTCACCCTGGCCCGTGACTGCTGCGGCGACGAACGCCCCGACTGCCCGATCCTCGACGGCCTGGCATCCACCCCGGTCCATCCCGACGGCCCCAAGCGCGAGCCATCCCGCTAGAATGCTGGCCGTCCCAACACACAAGCCGCCTGCAGTTCCGCAGGGCGGCTTACCTGATGGATTTAGTCCTCGTTCTGCTGCTCATCCTTCTTAACGGCGTTTTCGCCATGTCCGAAATCGCCGTGGTCTCGTCCCGCAAGGCACGACTGCAAAACCTCGCCGACGACGGCAGCCTGGGGGCCGAAGCGGCCCTGGCACTGCACCAGGAGCCTTCCAGCTTCCTGTCCACGATTCAGGTCGGCATCACACTGGTCGGCATTCTCAACGGTGCGATCGGCGAAGCCGCGGTAGCCGATCCGCTGGCCGCGATGCTTGCCGGCGTCCCTCTCCTCGCCCCCTACGCCAAGGGGATCGCGCTGACCATTACCGTTATCGGCCTGACCTATTTCTCGGTGGTGGTCGGTGAGCTGGTGCCCAAGCGTCTGGCCCTGCTGGCGCCGGAAGGCATCGCCTCGCTGATCGCCCGGCCGATGATGTTGCTGGCCCGCGTCACCCATCCGCTGGTGGTGATCCTGTCGGGCTCGTGCTCGGCCATCCTGCGCCTCGTCGGTGCCCGCCGCAAGGAAGAGCCGCCGGTCACCGACGATGAAATCAAGGTCCTGATGGAACAAGGCGCGGAAGCCGGTGTCTTCCACGAAAGCGAGCAGGAGATCGTCTCCAACGTGCTGCGCCTCGACGAACAGCGCATCTCGTCGATCATGACACCGCGCCGGGACATGTCGGTCATCGACCTGGAGGAGGATGAAGCGACGATCCGCCAGCGCATCGTCGATACCGAGTTCTCCCGCCTCGTGGTGTGTCGTGATGGTCTGGAGCACGTGGTCGGCGTACTGCAGACCGGCGACCTGTTGAAAAAGGCCCTGCCCGGCCACGGTATTTCGGTGGCCGACGTCGAGTCCGTGCTGCATCCACCCTTGTTCGTACCCGAATCGGTCACCACGACCCAGTTGCTCGAGAGCTTCCGGCGGGCCAAACTCCAGTTCGCGCTGATCATCGACGAATATGGTGACGTTCAGGGGCTGGTCACCCTCACCGACGTGCTGGCTGCGATCGTCGGCGAGCTGTCGGTGCCGGATGCGCCGGAGGACCGGGACATGCTGCAGCGGGAAGACGGCTCCTGGCTGGTGGACGGTGATGTGGGGATCGAGCGCCTGAAGTCCGAACTCGACATCGGCGAGGATCTGCCGGGCGAAGAGGAGCACTCCTTCCACACGCTGGGGGGCTTCCTGATGTATGCGCTGGGCCGGGTGCCCGCCCCTACCGATCATTTCGAGGCGGCGGGCTGGCGCTTCGAGGTCATGGACATGGACCGTAACCGGGTGGACAAGGTGTTGCTGTCCCCCGCCGAGAACCGAATAGTCAGGCCGGAGCGCGCATCGGCCTGAGTCCGGGCTGAACGCCTCGGCCGGCAGGCCCGGACTTTTTTCGTAGGGCGAGCCAATGGGACAGAGTGCAAGCCAGGCACGACCAGCGAGCAGCGTCGACTCCATCGACGAGCAGGGGTTGGCGCGCATCGTCCGCATCCTCGCCGTCAGCATCCTCCTCATCGGCATTGCGGTCCTGATCGGCTGGGCGGCGGACATCCCCCTTCTGAGGTCGGTTCGGCTTGGCTTGGCGTCAATGAAGGTCAACACCGCCGCCGGCTTCGTCGTGGCGGGCGTCGCCCTGTTCCTCGTCGGAGACCCGCGCCCTGGCGTTCAGCGTTACGGCCGCATGCTCGGTGCCCTGGTAGGCATGCTGGGGTTGGCCCAGTCCATTCAGGAGCTCGCCGGCCTGGACTTCGGACTGGACAACCTCATCATCGACTTCCGCCGCTCCCCCGGTGAGTCCTCGGGGCGGATGGCGGCGGCCTCGGCGGCGTGCCTGACCCTCAGCGGCTGGGCTCTGACCCTCGGTAGCGGCGCCATTGGCAACCTCCTGTGCCGTTACCTGGCGGGGCTCACCGGGCTCCTCGGCCTGACCGCCGTATTCGGCTACCTCTTCGACGTCGAATCCTTCTATCACCTGGCGCCCTACAGCACCATGTCCGTGCATACGGCCCTGGGATTCGCCCTGCTGTCGTTGGGTATCGTGCTCAACCGCCTCCCACCCGGTGGCTTCGGCTGGTTGACGCGGATCGCGGTGACGATCTCCATCGCGGCGCTGGTGATCGTCGGCTGGATCGTGGCCGATCGCCTGCGCAGCGTCGATGACGCCAACCGCCTGGAGAGCCACACCTGGAAGGTCATGCTCGAGGTGGAGCAACTGCTGACCAGCCTGCTCGATGCGGAATCCGCCGAGCGCGGCTATGCGGCCATCGGCGACGAGCACTTCCTGACGGCCTACCGGAATTCCGTCGCCGACCTGCGTGCCGGCGTCCTCGAGGTGCGGCAGCTCACCGCCGATAATCCGTCCCAGCAACAGCGTCTGCAGGAACTGGAGATCCCGCTCAAGGCACAAGTGGCCGGCATGGATCTCACCATCTCCTTGCGCCAGAAACTGGGTGCCGAGGCAGCCCAGGCTTCCCTGCGCGACTTCTGGCACGAGGGGCACATGGACGACATCCGGCTCGGTATCAGTGCCCTTCTCGCCGAAGAGCAACGCCTGCTGGAGCAGCGCCAGCAGGCCAAACGGCTGGCTTCCGAACACGCCCTCGCGACCCTCGCTCGCGGGGGCGTCTTTGGCATCCTCACCCTCCTTGGCATCATCCTCCTGTTGTGGCGTGAGAACGCTCAGCGGCAAGTCAGCCAGGCTGCCCTGCGGGAGCACCGCCGGCACCTCGAGGAGCTCGTCGTTGAGCGGGACAACGCACTGACCCTGGCCATTGCCGGCGCCGACCTGGGCACCTGGAGCCTGGATGTCGGGAGCAACATCGTGGTGCCCTCGTCCCGCTGCCTCGAACTGTTCGGCCTGGAATCCCACGACGCGGTAACGCTGGACGATTTCGTTCAACGCATCCACCCCGACGACCGGGCGATCATGCAGTCCGCCCTCGCCGAAGCGATTACCAAGGGCAGCGTCTATCGCTGCGAGTACCGCGTGGTCTGGCCGGACGGCTCGGTCCACTGGCTAGCCGCATCCGGGCACGCCTCGAAGGAAGAAGGAGGAAGCGAGGCACGGCGCATCAGTGGCGTGGTGCTCGACATCACCGAGAGACGACAGCACGAAGAGGAACTACGGGAAAGCGAGGCCCGCTTCCGCAGTTTCTTCGAGAACATGGCGGTCGGGGCCGGTCAGCTCGATGGCCGGGGCCGTTACCTGGATGTGAATGAACGCTATTGCCAGATCACCGGCTACAGCAGGGGAGAACTCCTCGACGGAATGGGGCCGATGGACATCACCCATCCGGACGACCTGCCTGCCGATCGGGAGCGGATCCGCCACCTGCTGGCCGGCGGCTATCTCTACGACACCGAGAAACGTTTCATTCGCAAGGACGGGCAGATCGCCTGGGTCCATATCACTGCCTCCACGGTGCGCGATGCCGATGGCGAGGTGAGCTACGTGACCGGTGCCATCGAGGACATCACGGCCCGCAAGGCGGCGGAGACGGCACTGGAAGAAAGCCGGCAACGGCTGATCAACTACAATCAGGACCTGGCGCGGGAGGTCGAGGCACGCACCGCCGAGCTGTCCGAGCGCCAGCGGGAGCTGCAAGCCGCCAAGGAGGCTGCCGAGCAGGCCAGCGAAGCCAAGAGTGCCTTCCTGGCCACCATGAGCCACGAGATCCGCACGCCACTCAATGCCATCCTGGGCACCGTGCAGATCCTCGAACGCGGCGCCCTAGACGAGGACCAGCGCCAGCTCGTGCGCAACCTGCGTACCGCTGGAAGGGGCCTGCTGGAACAGATCAACGACGTGCTCGACCTCTCCAAGATAGAGGCCGGCCACTTCGAGCTGGAACACCGGCCCTTCGTCCTGCACAACGTGATCAGCAACCTGGTGGACGTCCTCTCCCCGGTGGCGGCCGCCAAGGGTATTGCGCTGGAGTGGGCCCCATTGCCGGAAATCGCCTCCACACTGGTCGGGGATGCCCAGCGCGTCAGCCAGGTGCTCTACAACCTCACCGGCAACGCGCTCAAATTCACATCGGATGGGCATGTGGCGGTTTCCGTACAGGCGCTGTCCGAAGAGGCTGGCTGGATCACCCTGCGCTTCGCGGTTCGCGATACGGGAATCGGCATCGCCCCCGAACAACGGGAACGGGTCTTCGATGCCTTCGTGCAAGCCGACGAATCGACCCAGCGCCGCTACGGCGGCACCGGTCTCGGACTGGCGATCTGCCAGAAGCTGGTCGGCCTGATGGGTGGGCAGATCGGCGTGGAAAGCCAGCTCGGCGAAGGCAGCGAGTTCTGGTTTACCGTGCCCTTCGAACTGGACAGCAGCGGAGTCCAGGCCCTGCCACGCGACCTCCCCGCCAGCGAAGGCCCGCGGCTCGCCGGCCTGCGGGTGCTGGCCGTAGACGACAGCCCAGTCAATCTCGATATTGCCCGCCGCCTGCTGGAACTGGAAGGCGCCGATTGCCAGGTGGCCGACAGCGGCCACGCCGCCATCGCGAAACTCACGGCCGCGCCGGATGCCTTCGATCTGGTCCTGATGGATATCCAGATGCCCGAGCTGAACGGCATCGACACGACGCGGGCGATCAGGAACGAAGCGGGGCTGGCCGATCTGCCGATCGTCGCGCTGACCGCCGGTGCATTGCCTAGCCAGCGGGAACGCGCGATGCAAGCGGGCATGAACGACTTTCTCGCCAAGCCCTTCGAGCTCGATACCCTGGTTGCCACCGCCCGACGCTGGGCCGGTCACGCGATCGGAGACGGCAGTAAGGCCCCTTCTTCCCCCACGCCATTACCATCGCCATCGTCAGGAACCGGCTCCGACTTTCCCGACATTGCCGGCATCGACACCGCTTCGGCCAGCCGGCGCCTGCTCGGCGATCGCGGATTGTTCCTGTCATCCCTCGCCCGGGTGCGCGACGAGTTCTGCGGCGTGGTCGATGAAGTCCGGCGCGCCCTGGCCAGCCTGGATTCCACCACGGCACGGCAACGCATGCACAAGCTTCGTGGTGCCGCTGGCAACTTGTCGGCGGTCGAGGTCGCCGAGCTCGCCGCCAGGCTCGAAGCCACTTACGAAGGGGACGACTGGGCCGCAGGTGAAAGAGATCTGGCCCAGCTCGAGGCCGCGCTGCAAGGCCTGTTCGCTTCTGCCGAAACCTGGCTGAAGCCCTCGCCTGCCGCCACAAGGCAGGACGACGCTGCGCCGATCGGCGACGAGGCCTTGGCCGAGCTGCTGACAGGCCTGCAAAACAATGACTTCGCAACCCTGGACGCGTTTGAAACACAAAGGCCGGCGCTGGAAGCACGCTTCGGCGCCACCCCGATCGTCCCGGTGGCAGCCGCCGTCGAAAACCTGGGTTTCAAGCTCGCCTTCGATCTGCTTCGGGAGCTCACGACCCGGTCGTGAACGCGGGGCTACCACAGCAATCGGCCAGACGGCCCGGGGCACTCAGCGCGACCGATCTGCGGGCGCCGGCACGACAGGGCTCTCTGCGTCGTCGAGCCCCCAGTCGCCATGACAGTACCAGTCGTCGCCCAGCATTTCCGCCGGATGCAAGGTCCGGCCCGAGCCATTGCCGCAGGCCAGGGAGTCTGCCGGGCAATACTTGTCGCAGCCCCAGCAGATCCGCTCAGGATGGGCTGGATGCAAGGGGAACTTCTTCGCCATCACTGCTCCTCGGCCAATAATGTTGAGCAGTTTACTCGGCTATTTTCCTGAGGCTTTGATTTGGGGCAAGAAGGCCGGATGGCAAGGCGGCGGCAACCAGGATGCTTCGCTCACAGGTTCACGCTATCGCCCTGCTGCGGCACGCTCACCTCGTGCCAGCCCAACTCCGCGCCGACAGCTTCGGCAAAATGGGCCGCCGCGGCCGCTTCCCCATGGACTACGAAGGTGTGGCGCGGCGGCGCGTGGAACCCTTTCAACCAAGCGAGGAGCCCGGCCTGATCGGCATGGGCCGACAGCCCACCCACCGTGTAGATGCGCGCACGCACCGGCACCGCCTCGCCGAAGATATGCACGAGCCGGGCACCGTCTACCAGCCGGCGGCCGAGCGTGCCAGCAGCCTGGAAGCCGGCGATCAGCACGCTGCACTCGCTGCGCGGCAGGTTCTCGCGCAGGTGGTACTTGATGCGCCCCGCCTCGCACATGCCGCTGGCGGAGATGATCACCGCGCCGCTGCGGACTTCGTTGAGAGCCCGGGAAGCCTCCACATCGGCGACGAACTCCACCTTCATCCGGTTCGGATGCTCCCGCAGCCAGGCCGTCAGTTCGTGGGTCTCGTCGTCGAGCAGTGCCGGATGGGCCAGCGTGATGCGGGTGGCCTCGTTGGCCATCGGCGAGTCCACGTAGACCTTCAGCGGCGCCAGCCTTTCCCGCCGGACGAGATCGGCCAGGATGTAGATGATTTCCTGGGTGCGCCCCACCGCGAAGGACGGAATGATCAGGTTGCCGTGGCAGGCCTGCGTCCGCCCGAAGGCGGCAACGATCTCGTCTTCCGTTTCCTGCAGCGGCCGGTGCAGACGATCCCCATAGGTCGACTCGATGAGCAGCACGTCGGCGGTCGGCACAGCGGGTTCCGGGTCGTTCAGAACCGGCCGGTCGCGCATCCCCAGATCGCCGGAGAACACCAGCTTGCGCGGCTTGCCTTCGCCGCTGAGCGTCACTTCCAGCCAGGCCGAACCAAGGATGTGGCCCGCATCGTGGAAACACACCTGAATGCTCTCGGCCGGCTGGATGGGCTTGCCGTAGGACGCCGGCCGCAACAGCGGCAATGTGGCCTGGGCCTGGGCCACGGTGTACAGCGGCGGATGCACGCTGCGCCCGTTCTTGCCGCTACGCCGCTGATGGCGTAACTGCCACTCAGATTCCTTTTCCTGGATGTGGGCGCTGTCGAGCAGCAGCACTTCCAGCAGGTCTATCGTCGCCGGCGTCGCGTAGATCGGGCCGCGGAAGCCCAGCACGGCCAGGCGCGGCAAGAGCCCGGAGTGGTCGATATGGGCATGGGTGAGCAGCACGAAATCGATCTCGCGCACATCGAACCCGAAATCCAGCGCGCGCTGGTTCTTCAGGCGGGCCTCGCCGCCGCCCTGGAACATGCCGCAATCGACAAGGAAACGCAGATCGCCGGTTTCCACCAAGGTGCACGAGCCTGTGACTTCACCGGCCGCGCCAAAGAAGCTGATACGCATTTTGACCACCTCCCTCTTGCGTCCAGAATGAACCTCCATTCGCCCGAACGCAAGGCAGGACGCGCCTTTCAGCCGATGGACACGCCAATCAGCGCGCCGCTGCCGTAGGTCACCCCGGCCGCTGCGGCGCCGATCAGGATCTGACGCACCGCCGAATACACCGGACTCCTACCGCTGAACAAGGAGGTTGCCAGCCCTATCCCGCCGAGCCCCACAGCGCTGAGGGACAGGCTCCAGGCCATGCCCGACGGGCCGCCGGTCAGGAAATACGGCAGCACCGGAAAGATCGCACCCGCCGCGAACAAGGCAAACGACACCGCCGCTGCGCTCCACGGGTTGCCACCCATCTCGGCAGGATCGATGCCGAGCTCCTCCCGTACCAACGTATCAAGCGCGGTGTCCCGGTCACGCATCATGTCGCGGGCGACCCGCTGGGCGTCCTCCCGGGCCAGCCCCTTGGCCTGGAAGATCAGGGCCAGCTCCTTGCGCTCGGCCTCCGGGTTTTCTTCCAGTTCCTGGCGTTCCTGCGCGACGCGGGTGGAGGCAAACTCACGGGCATTCGTCACCGACAGCCATTCTCCCAGCGCCATCGAGACGGCCCCTGCGATGAGGCCGGCCAGGCCGGTGAGCAGGATCGTGTTGGGCGACGCCCCGGCTCCCGCCACGCCCATCACCAGGCACAGGCCGGACACCAGTCCGTCGTTGGCGCCGAGGACCGCCGCCCGCAACTCGTTACCCGAGCCACGCCCGTGCCAACGCTCGGCCCGCGCGATATCGGCGCCGACGTGCCCGCCCTGCCGATTGACGGCCTCGATGATCGCCGCGTGGGAACGCTCCTCCCCGGACAAGGCTTCTGCGCCGGGCTGGCCGGCATACTTGTCGCGGTCGGCGAACTCGGCCGTGGCCAAGGCCGGCAACACGAAGTGCGGCCCGAAACGCCGGGCCAGCCACACAAGCATCCGCGTGCGCAGCCCCGGCGCATGGGCTTCGACGCCGACGCCGGCCTCATCGAGCTTGCCTCGCCAGTGGGCGGCGTGACTCAGCTCGGCCTGGGAGAGCTGGTGGAAAAGGTCCTGGCGCACCGGGTCGGTCTCGGCCCGGGCCAGTCCGGCATACAAGGCGGCGCCGTCCTGCTCGTCACGCCAGTTCCGGTAGTAACGCTCGACATCCTTGTCCATGGCCAGCGTCCCCTCCAGCCGAAAAGGCTATTGGCAGTCGTCGCCAGGTGGATGGCCGCGGGGAGCATCCACCCGACCGGGCGCCTCTTCGAGATATTTTCGCGTGTGCTCCAGCGCCTTGCGGTGCAGGCAGTTGGCAGGATCCCGGAGCAATGCATTGACCCGCTCCAGCCAGTAGGCGCAATCGGGGTCGTGGGCGTGCAACGCCTGATTGATCACTTCGATCGGATATGAACTCATGGTATTCCAGTTTCAAGCCCGAGGCGGGCAGTCTACCACTGTCGTATTGCAACCCGATTTGGGATGGATCAAAGGAAACGACCTGTCCGCTAGCCAAGCATCCCCGCAACGACGCGTGGGCACGAAGTCCCCCCGCCAACCTTCAGCGAGCGGCTTGCCATCAGGCAGACGCACATCCGTGATGGACGAGACCACCTACACTCGTCGGAGTTGCGGCTCTATTACTGCGCGCCCAGAAAGCAAAAACCCCGGCAATGCCGGGGTTCCCGCTGATCTTGGATCACTACCGAAAGGCAGTGACAGTCTGGATCACTCCCACTCGATCGTTGCAGGCGGCTTGCCGCTGATGTCGTACACCACGCGGTTGATGCCGCGGACTTCGTTGATGATGCGATTGCTGACCTTGCCGAGCAGGCTGTGGGGCAGTTCGGCCCAGTGGGCGGTCATGAAGTCCTGCGTCTGAACGGCGCGCAGCGCGACGACGTATTCGTAGGTGCGGCCGTCGCCCATCACGCCGACGCTCTTCACCGGCAGGAAGACGGCGAAGGCCTGGCTGGTCTTGTCGTACCAGTCGGCTGCGCGCAGTTCGTCGATGAAGATCGCGTCGGCGCGGCGCAGCAGGTCGGCGTAATCCTTCTTCACTTCGCCGAGGATGCGCACGCCCAGGCCGGGGCCGGGGAACGGGTGGCGGTAGACCATCTCGTGCGGCAGGCCGAGGGCGATGCCCAGCTCGCGGACTTCATCCTTGAACAGTTCGCGCAGCGGTTCGAGCAGCTTGAGATTGAGGGTTTCGGGCAGGCCGCCGACGTTGTGGTGGCTCTTGATCGCGTGAGCCTTGCCGGTCTTGGCGCCGGCGGATTCGATCACGTCCGGATAGATGGTGCCCTGGGCCAGCCACTTGGCGCTGGGCAGCTTGGCGGCCTCGGCCTGGAAGACTTCGACGAACTCGCGGCCGATGATCTTGCGCTTGGCTTCCGGATCGGAGACGCCCTTCAGGTGGCCCATGAACTGCTCGGTGGCGTCCACGTGGATGACCTTGACGCCCAGGTTGCGGGCGAACATCTGCATGACCATCTCGCCCTCGTTGAGGCGCAGCAGGCCGTTGTCCACGAACACGCAGGTGAGCTGGTCGCCAATCGCGCGATGCAGCAGCGCGGCGACCACGGAGGAGTCGACGCCGCCGGACAGGCCGAGGATCACCTCGTCGCTGCCGACCTGGGCGCGGACCTTCTCGATGGCTTCGTTCACGTAGTCCGGCATGTTCCAGTCGTGCTCGCAGCCGCAGATCTCATGCACGAAGCGGGCAATCATGTCCTTGCCCTTGATGGTGTGCGTGACTTCCGGGTGGAACTGCACGGCGTAGAACTTGCGCGCCTCGTCGGCCATGGCGGCCAGCGGCGTGGACTCGTTGGAGGCGATGACCTTGAAGCCCGGCGGCAGCTCGGTGACCTTGTCGCCGTGGCTCATCCACACGTCCAGCAGGCCGTGGCCTTCGTCGTTGGTCCGGTCCTGGATGCCGCGGAACAGTTCGGAATGGCCGCGGGCACGGATCTCGGCATAGCCGAATTCGCGCTTGCCGGAGCTTTCGACCTTACCGCCGAGCTGGCTGGCCATGGTCTGCATGCCGTAGCAGATGCCGAACACCGGCACGCCGATCTCGAAGACGGCCTGGGGCGCCTTCCATTCCGTGGCCTCGTAGACCGAGTTCGGACCGCCGGACAGGATGATCCCCTGGGGCGCGAAGTTACGGATGAAGTCGTCCGACACGTCGTACGGGTGGATTTCGCAGTACACCTGCTGCTCGCGCACGCGGCGGGCGATGAGCTGGGTGACCTGGGAGCCGAAATCGAGGATCAGGATTTTCTTGTGCACAGCGGTTCCGTTGGATGAAAACGAGTAATCGCGAATTATAGCGTCTGAGGCGCCAGGACGCCCTGCTTGAACATCCCCGCGCGCGTAATCGAGTCCATCCTCCAGCAAGCCGCGCATGCGCCGCCAGTGGGAACCTTCCCAGAACACGCGCCCGCAGCCTTCACAACGGGTGAAGCGTACGTGGCAGCGGCGAACCGATTCGGGCAGGCGTTCCAGCACGTCGGCCTTCGACACCGGATGCAGTGGCCCATTGCATTCCAGGCAGCGGGAGAACGGCCGGTAAGCTGGTGTCAGTGACAGCCGTGCGGCCAGTTCGCGAAACTGTGCATCCGGCTTGAGCGCATGCACGTAGCAGCCGCGGACGATCGCCTTGCGCATCAGCAAGGCCCGATCCCGGGTCAGCACGATGCGCTGCTCGCGCTCGGCGATCGCGGCGATTTCCGGATCCGCGTAATCATTGCGGAACAGCGTGTCGAAACCTGCCATGCGCAGGCGGTGGGCCAACCCGCCTAGATGGGCGTCGGCGATGAAGTGCAGATCACCCGGCGACATCGTCGCAGCATCGGCCGGATGCACCCGGACTTCCGCGCCATCTTCCAGCCTGGCCCCAAAGGCCGCCGGTCTGCCGTCGACCAGCACGGCACCGATTTCCGTGTGTGGTACCCCAAGCAACTCGATAGCGTGCTTGAGCGTCGCCGCCGCAACCAGCTCGACATCCAGCGGGCGCCCTCGCTGCAGTCGCGGCAGGAAATCGCCCAGCACACCGAGGAAATGGAAGCGGACGCGCACGGTGGATCAGCCATCCCGCAGATCGCGGGTCAGCGGCACGAACGCCACGGTCAGCACGTTACGGCTGGAAATGCCGCCGTCCGCATGCTTTTCGATCAGCTTCAGGCTCTGGAAGGCATGGTTGAGGCCCACCGGAATGACCAGCCGGGCGCCGGGCTTCAATTGCTCGACCAAGGGCGGCGGCACGGCGGGCGCCGCCGCGGTGACAATGATCCCGTCGTAGGGCGCATGCTCCGGCCACCCTTCATAACCGTCGCCATGGCGAACCTCCACGTTGGCGTAGCCGAGCCTGGCGAGGCGCGGCCCCGCCTCCTGCGCCAGCGCTGCGATGATCTCCACGCTGAACACCTGAGCCACCAATTCGGCCAGCACGGCAGCCTGATAACCCGAGCCGGTGCCGACCTCCAGGATCGTCTGCCCCGCACGCGGCACGAGCAGCTGGGTCATCAGCGCCACGATGAAGGGCTGCGAGATCGTCTGGCTGTGGCCGATCCCCACCGGCCCGTTGCGAAAAGCCAGGTAACGCACGTCCTCCGGCACGAAGGCTTCCCGTGGCACCGTCGCCATGGCGGCCAGAACGCACGGGGCCAGCGCATCCAGCCCCGTCTCCCAGCGGGTCGCAGCCAGCTCGTCGGCGATGTCGTCCAGCATCAGGGCCTGACCGCCCTTGTCGTAGTCATCAGGAAACCTGGGCATCCGCCGCTCCTTCCGCCCGTATCTGGAAAAGATGCAATGCCGCCGTGGATCAGCACCGCCTGCCCCGGTAGACTGTCGGGTTACGCCAAAAGTTACGCCGAACGGCGCAACCGGCATGATTTTCCGTCGCCCGCAGGCCGGGCGCGTTTTACGAAGAGTTGGGTAACAGATTGACTACAAAAGAACAAACGGGCAGCCAGAAGTCGCTCGACGAGCTGCTGCACGGCCATACGCCAATGATGCAGCAATACATCCGCATCAAGTACGAGCACCCCAACACCCTCCTCTTCTACCGGATGGGCGATTTCTACGAGCTCTTCTTTGAAGACGCCGAGAAAGCCGCGCGGCTGATGGACATCACGCTGACCACCCGCGGCAGCTCCGCCGGCCAGCCGATCAAGATGGCCGGCGTGCCGCACCATGCGGTCGAGCAATACCTGGCACGACTGGTGAAGATGGGCGAGTCGGTGGTCATCGCTGAGCAGGTCGGCGACCCGGGCGCCACCAAGGGGCCGATGGAGCGCGCGGTGTCGCGCATCGTCACGCCGGGCACGCTCACCGACGCGGCCCTCCTCGACGACAAAGCCGACGCGCCGCTGCTGGCCGTCAACCTGCACCGGGGCGTGCTGGGTCTGGCCTGGCTCAACCTCGCCAACGGGGATTTTCGCGTGCTCGAATGCGACGCGCCGCAGCTGGCCGCCCAGTTCGAGCGCCTGCGCCCGGCCGAGGTGCTGATCCCCGACGGCCTGCGCCTGCCGCTGCTGGAGCACCTGGCTCCCAGCCTGCGCCGCCTGGCCGACTGGCAGTTCGACGCGGAAACCGCGCACCGCCTGCTTACCGCCCATTTCGGCACCCGCGACCTGGCCGGCTTCGGCGCCGACGAGATGCCGGTGGCCCTGGCCGCCGCCGCCGCACTGTTCGACTACGCCCGTGCCACCCAGCGCCAGGCCCTGGCCCACATAACCGCCCTCACCGCCGAGCGGGACAGCGCCTACCTGCGCCTGGACGCCGCCACGCGGCGCAACCTGGAGCTCACCGAAACCCTGCGCGGCGAGGCGGCACCGACCCTGCTGTCGCTGCTCGACACTTGCGCGACCAGCATGGGCTCGCGCTGGCTGCGCCACGCGCTGCACCACCCGCTGCGGGATCGCGCCGCGGCGGCCCATCGCCACGTGGCGGTGGGCGAGTTGGGCGAAGGCCCGGTGGAGCCGGTGCGCCGCATCCTGCGCGGCGTGTCGGACGTGGAGCGGATCACCGCCCGCGTCGCGCTGCGCAGCGCCCGTCCGCGGGATCTGTCGGCCTTGCGCGACAGCCTCGGGCGCCTCGCAGAACTACGCGCGGCCCTCGGCGCACCTCAGGCGCCGTTGCTGGTGCACATGCTCGACAAGCTGGCCACGCCGGACGAAGCGCTCGATCTGCTGAGCCGCGCGATCGCGCCGGAACCTTCCACCGTGCTGCGCGACGGCGGCGTGATCGCTACCGGATTCGATGCCGACCTGGACGAACTGCGCGACATCCAGACCAACTGCGGCGCCTTCCTGCTGGAACTCGAAGCCCGTGAGCGCGAGCGCACTGGGATTGCCAACCTGAAGGTCGAGTTCAACCGGGTTCACGGTTTCTACATCGAGATCTCCGCGGCCAACGCAGCCAAGGGCGAGCTGCCGGAAGACTACCGCCGCCGCCAGACCCTGAAGAACGCCGAGCGCTTCATCACGCCGGAGCTGAAGGCCTTCGAGGACAAGGCCTTGTCGGCGCAGGAGCGCGCCCTCGCCCGTGAAAAGCTGCTGTACGAGGGTGTGCTGGACCAGCTCGCTGGCGACATCCCGCGCTTCCAGCGCATCGCCCGCGCCTGCGCGCTGCTCGACGGCCTGTCGGCCTTCGCCGAAGCGGCAGCGCGCTACAACTACGCGATGCCCGAATTCAGCGAGCAGCCGGGCATCGAGATCGTCGGAGGGCGCCATCCGGTGGTTGAACGGCAGGTGGAGAACTTCATCGCCAACGACACGCGCCTCGACCCGACCCGCCGCATGCTGCTGATCACCGGCCCCAACATGGGCGGTAAATCGACCACCATGCGTCAAGTCGCACTGATCGTGCTGCTCGCCCACGTGGGCTGCTTCGTGCCGGCCAGCGCGGCGCGCATCGGGCCCGTCGATGCGATCTTCACGCGCATCGGCGCATCGGACGACCTGGCCTCCGGGCGCTCCACCTTCATGGTCGAGATGACCGAGGCGGCCGCCATCCTGCACGGCGCCACCGACCAGAGCCTGGTGCTGATGGACGAGATCGGCCGCGGCACCTCCACCTTCGACGGCGTTGCGCTGGCGGTCGCCATCGCCCGCCATCTGCTCGACAAGAACCGTTGCTGGACGCTGTTCGCCACCCACTACTTCGAGCTGACCCGCCTGGCCCAAGACTACCCGGAGTGCGCCAACGTGCACCTCGACGCCGTCGAGCACAACCACGGCATCGTCTTCCTGCATGCGCTGGAGGAAGGGCCTGCCAGCCAGAGCTACGGGATCGAGGTGGCCGCGCTGGCGGGTATTCCATCGGCCGTGGTGCGCGACGCCAAGCGCCGCCTGCGCGCGCTGGAGAACCGCGAGATCAGCGCCGGCCCGCAGGCCGACCTGTTCGCCAGCCTGCCGCCGGAAGAGCCAGAGACCAGCGGCCACCCGGTGCTCGGCGCGCTGGCCACGATCGACCCAGACGCCCTGTCACCTCGGGAAGCCCTGGAAGCCCTCTACGAACTCAAGCGCCTGACCGCATGAAGACCCTCGCCCGCCTCGCCCTCGCCTGTTCTGGAGCGCTGCTCGCGCTATCAGCGTCCGCCACCGAACCGTTCAGCTTCGGCCTGTTCGGCGATACGCCCTACAACCGCTTCGAGCGCATCAACCTGCCCGGCCTGATCGCCGAGATGAACGCCGAGCCGCTCAGGTTCGTGCTCCACGACGGGGACATCAAGAACGGCGGCGAGCGCTGCGACGATGCTCTGTTCGAAGACCGGCTGGCACTGTTCCAGACCAGTATCCATCCGCTGGTGTTTGCCTTTGGCGACAACGAATGGACCGATTGCCACCGCGGCAACAATGGCGGCTATGACCCGCTGGAGCGGCTCGCTACCCTGCGCCGGATGTTCATGCCCGAGCCCGGAAAGACCCTTGGGCTGAACCCGATGGCGGTGGAATCCCAAGCCGGCGACCCCCTTCATTCCGCCTACCGTGAAAACCGACGCTGGCAGGTCGGGCCCGTGCTGTTCCTGTCCCTCAACATCCCCGGCAGCGACAACAACTACGGCCGCGGCAGCCAGCCCAGTGACGAGTTCGTGCAACGCAGCGCCGCGCTGAAAGCGTGGATTGCCGATGGTTTTGCGCTGGCCCGCAGCCGCGGCCTGGAAGGCGTGATGCTGGCCATGCAGGCCAATCCGGATATCGAGGATTTCAGCCAGGGCAAAGCCAACAAAGGTTACCGGGCCCTGCTGGAACAAATCCTCGCCGAGACGAAACGCTTTTCAGGGGAAGTCCTGCTGGTACATGGCGACACGCACTTTCAGCGCATCGACAAGCCCCTTCGCGATCCAGCCAACGGGGAAGTGGTCAAGAACTTCACTCGCCTGGAAACCTTCGGCTCGCCGTTCATGGGTTGGGTAAAGGTGGACGTGGAGCCCGGGAGGCTGCCCCTGTTCCGCTACACCGTGCTCCCTTACAACCCGGCCCGGGCCGATAACGCTAAATAAGGCTCAGCGCTGCTGCGGGTTCATGCGCCCCATGACCAGCTCCAGCGCACGCCGCACACTGTCTGCCGCCGCGTCGACACCATCGGTCGCCGCGACCTCGCTGACCACGTGATAATGCAGCACCAGCAGGCCCCGGAGCTTGTCCCAGGCGAGCGGATTGTCCGACGGACACAGGCTCTGGTCACCGCGCAGCACGGCCTCGGCCACGCCGGGGTCCAGCAGGCTGATGTCGCACAACTGGGCCAGGCGGGCGATTTCCAGGTCGATGGACAGGAGTTCCGCGTCGTGGTTTTCGAAGGTGGCCATGCTTTTAAGGCTCCGCAATGATTTCCAGCTCATATTACCGCAGCGCAACAAACAAAACGTCATGACCGTACCCATCGATATCAGCGAAGAATCCGGCGTCCGCTACCTGCATTTCGGCTCGGTGTGGGTGCAGGGCGCAATGCGCATTCGCAAGCCGGATGCGCTGGAACTCGAATACACCCGGGAGATGATGGCCGGCCTGCTGCTGCGGGCCGCGCCCTGGCCGGAGCGGGTGCTGCTGATCGGTCTCGGCGCCGGCTCCATCGCCAAATTCATCCATCGCTACCTGCCTCAGGCCACCACGACCGTCGTCGAGATCGCACCGGAAGTCCATGCGGTGGCCAGCCAGTATTTCCGCCTGCCACCCGAGGACGAACGCCTGCAGGTGATGATCGGCGACGGCGCGCATTTCGTCGCCAACGACGACAGCCAGTGGGATCTGATCGTCGTGGACGGCTTCGATCGCAATGCCCGCGCCGGCGAACTCGCCAGCCAGGCCTTCTACGAGGCCTGCAAGGCGCGGCTGTCGCCCAACGGCCTGTTGAGCGTCAACCTGTTCGGGCAGATCCGCGGTTTCAAGACGCAGCTCAAGCGCCTGGGCGAAGCCTTCGACGGGCAAGTGTTCGCGCTGCCGCCCTGCCCCAGCGGCAACGTGGTGGCCTTCGCCCACGGCGGCAATCCGGTGGACGCCACGCTGGCCGCGCTCGGCGAGCGAGCGGCCGAACTCAAGACCTCGACCGGTCTCGACCTCAAGCCGAGCCTCAAGCGACTGGACAAATCGGGGCAACTGCCGGACGGCCGGATCGCCTTCTGATGGAGCACGTGGACTGCGTGGTGATCGGTGCCGGCGTCGTCGGCCTGGCCTGCGCCCGCGCCCTCGCCCAGGCGGGCCGTGAAGTGCTGATCCTCGAAGCGACGGAACGCTTCGGCAGCGGCATTTCCAGCCGCTCCAGCGAGGTGATCCACGCCGGGCTCTACTACCCGACGAACTCCTGGCGCGCCCGCCTATGCGTCGCCGGCCGCCAGGCCCTGTACGACTATTGCGCCGAGCGCCCCATTCCCCACCGCCGCACCGGCAAGCTGCTGGTGGCGACGGACACGGCCCAGTTGCCGCAGCTGGGCGCCATCGCCGCCCGTGCCGCGGCCAACGGTGTAACGGGTTTGCGCCGCCTGCATGCCGATGAAGCCATCGCGCTGGAGCCACAACTGCACTGCGTCGGCGCCCTGCTGTCGCCGGACACCGGCATCATCGACAGCCACGCGCTGATGCTATCCCTGCTTGGCGACGCCGAAGCAGCCGGCGCCACGCTGGTGACGCACAGCCCGGTGCTGCGCGGCGAGCGCGCCGGAGATGGCTTTGCGCTTGAGGTGGATGGTGATGCGGGGGTCAAGCTGCACGCCCGCAGCGTGGTCAACGCCGCCGGCCTGGGCGCGGTGCCGCTGGCCCGCCGTTTTGGTGGCCTGGCGGCGACACGCCTGCCCAGGGCCCATTTCGCCAAGGGCAATTACTTCATGCTGCAGGGCAAGGCGCCTTTCCGCCACCTGATCTACCCGATCCCGGAGGCCGCCGGGTTGGGCGTACACCTCACGCTGGACCTGGGCGGCCAGGCCCGCTTCGGCCCCGACGTGGAGTGGATCGATGCCCCGGACTACGGCGTGACACCAACGCGCGCGGAATCTTTTTACCCCGCCGTGCGCCGCTACTGGCCCGGCCTGCCGGATGGCGCGCTGCGACCCGCTTATGCAGGCGTGCGGCCGAAGATCCACGGCCCCGAGGAGGCCGCCGCCGATTTCATGCTGCTCGGCCCGCGGGACCACGGCGCGCCCGGCCTCGTCGAGCTGTTCGGCATCGAATCACCAGGCCTCACGAGCTGCCTGGCGCTGGCGGATGCCGTGCTGGCCACACTGGGCCAGCACTGAACGTCAGGCCGCGGGCGCCTCGGCCGGCGCGGGCGGCAGCCACAGGCAGTTGCCCTTGTTGGCCTTGGCGATCTCGCCGAGCACCTTGTCGTGGCCTTCCAGCTCTTCCGGCGTTGCCCGCAGCACCCGCAGCGGCGGACGCTCGATGGGCCCGCCGGCCTCACCGTCGTCCAGCTGGGCGGCCGGCTCGTCGATCATCATGATCAGGCTCTCCTGGCCACGGGTCATGGCCAGGTACACGTCGGCGAGCAACTCCGCATCGAGCAAGGCGCCGTGCAGCGTCCGGTGCGTGTTGTCGATCTCGTAGAGGCTGCACAGGGCGTTCAGCGATGCCTTCTTGCCGGGGTTCTGTTCCTTCGCCAGCTTGAGGGTGTCGATCACGCTCGGGCAGATGGCGGTAAGCAGCGGCCGGCGCAGCAGGCTCAGCTCGTGGTTCAGGAAGCCCACGTCGAAGGGCGCGTTGTGGATGACCAGCTCGCCATCGGCGACGAATTCCTCGAACTCGGCGACGATATCCTTGAACAGCGGCTTGTCCACAAGGAACTCGTTGGTGATGCCGTGCACCGCGATCGCGCCCGCATCGATATCCCGCTGCGGGTTGATGAACACATGGTAGTGGCGGCCGGTCAGCTTGCGGTCGATCAGCTCAACGCAACCGATTTCGATGACCCGGTCGCCGTTCTTCCAGTCCAGGCCGGTGGTTTCCGTATCGAGGACGATCTGCCTCATGCCGCTGCTCCTGTATCCACGATCTTTCCAGTCTTGCGCACGGCCTCGACACCGCGCCGGGCCAGCGCATCGGCCCGCTCGTTCTCGGGGTGGCCGGCGTGGCCCTTGACCCACAGCCAGCGCAACTGGTGGCGGGCCGCCTCGCTGTCGAGGGCGCGCCACAGGTCTTCATTTTTCACCGGTTCCTTGGAGGCGGTCTTCCAGCCCCGCGCCTTCCAGCCGTGGATCCACTCGGAGATGCCTTTCTGCACGTACTGGGAGTCGGTATACACCCGCGCCGCAACCGGACGCTTGAGCGCCTGCAAGGCACGAATCACCGCCAGCAGTTCCATCCGGTTGTTGGTGGTGGCGGGCTCGCCGCCCCACAGTTCCTTCTCGTGGGGGCCGGCGCGCAGGATCGCGCCCCAGCCGCCCGGGCCCGGATTGCCCGAGCAGGCGCCATCCGTATAAATGTCAATCTCGTCCAAAATCTCTCTCGACCAGGGTTTTCTGCGAGCCCTCACGACGAGGGCCCGTCTTCTGAATAAGAGGCGCCAGCGCACGCGCCGCCGCCTTGCGTTCCCATTTCGGCATGATCAGCCGCATGCCCTGCACCCGCTTGACCGCGTGGATGAGATACACCCCGCCGCCGATCGGCCACCAGCGGCTACCCGCGCCATCCATGAAGGCCAGGCGCTCGATCCATTTTTCCTGCTCCAGCGCCGGCACGTAACAGCCGGAAACCTGGCAGTTGGCCTCGAAACTGAGCAGGGCCAGCCAGTCCTTGATGCGCCGCAGGGACAGGTACTGCCCGTGCCAGGGGTAGGCGCAGGCCTCCCGCGCCAGCAGGCGCTTCATCCCGAACAGGCTGAGCGGATTGAAGCCGGCGATCACCACATGCCCCTCCGGCACCAGCACCCGCTCCACCTCCCGCAACACCTGGTGCGGGTTGACGGCGAACTCCAGTACGTGGGGGAGAACGACCAGGTCCAGGCTGGCAGCGGCAAAGGGCAAGGCTGCGTAGTCGAGCTCCACCTGCACGCCGCCAGCCCCGGCCCGAAAACGGAAGGGCATCCGGTTGGCCTGCAGCAGGTCGAACTCCGGCAGCCCCAGCTGTACCGCGTGGTAGCCAAAAATGTCCGCCACCAAGGTATCGAACCGCGCCTTCTCCCATTCCATCACATAGCGCCCCAGCGGGGTTTCGAGCCACGCGTGCAGACCGGGAAAGGATTCGGGGGAGGACATTGTCGGATGCGGACTTGAAGCGGCTACAATCACCAGATGCAGATTATCCCTCTTCCCGCGTTCCGCGATAACTATATCTGGGTCCTTCGCCACGAAAGCCGCGCCGTCGTCGTGGACCCGGGCGATGCCGAGCCGGTGCTCCGCTACCTGTCCGACGAAGGCTTGAGCCTGGAGGCGATCCTCGTCACCCATCACCACTCCGACCACGTCGGCGGGCTGCCTGCCTTGCTGGCCACGGCGTCCGTGCCCGTTTACGGGCCGGCGCGGGAGGACATCGCCGGCATCAGCCATCCCGTCGCACAAGGCGAAGAAGTCCGCCTGCCGAGCATCGGCGCCAGCTTCCGGGTGCTCGACATCCCCGGCCACACCGCCGGCCACGTGGGCTATTACGGTGAAGGCGCGCTGTTCTGCGGCGACACGCTGTTTGCCGCCGGCTGCGGCCGCCTGTTTGAAGGCACGCCTGCCCAGATGCATGCATCCCTCGCCAAGCTGGCAGCCCTGCCGGGCGACACGCGGGTCTATTGCACGCACGAATATACCTTGTCGAACCTGGCCTTCGCCGCAGCCGTCGAGCCAGGCAACACGGCCGTCGCCGAACGCATTGCCGCCTGCCAGGCACTGCGTGCAGCAGACCAGCCGACCGTGCCCTTCCCGCTCGCCGGCGAATTTGCCACCAACCCCTTCCTGCGCAGCAGCGAGCCGGCAGTGATCCGTCAGGCCGAAACCCAGGCCGGACATGCCCTGGCAAACCCGGTGGACGTGTTCGCCGCCATCCGGGAGTGGAAAAACCGCTTCTAGGGTCGAGGAATCAAGCCTCGGGCGAGATGACCGCCGCAGCCGCGGCAATGCGGTTACGCCCGCCCTGCTTGGCTTGGTAAAGCGCATCGTCGGCGGCCTTGATCAGCATCGCCGAGTTGATGTCACCACGCCCCGGCACCACCGAAGCGGCGCCAATGCTGATGGTCACCACCGTGTTCGCGCGGGAATAACGGTGGGTGATGGCCAGGCTTTCCACCGATGAGCGCATGGCTTCGGCAACCTGCAGGGCACCGGCGATGTCGGTGTCCGGCAGGATCACCGCGAATTCCTCGCCGCCGTAGCGGGCCACCAGGTCGGCCGGGCGACGCAGGCTGCCCTTGAGGATCCGGGCCACAGCCTTCAGGCATTCATCACCGACCTGATGGCCGTAGCCATCGTTGAACTGCTTGAAGAAATCCACGTCGCAGAACAACAGGGCCAGCGGACGTGCCTGGCGGACGGCCCGGCGCCACTCGGACTGCAGCGTGTCGTCGAACTGGCGGCGATTCGGGATGGACGTCAGGCCATCCAGGGAGGAAAGGCGGGTCAGCTCCTGGTTGGCCTCGTCCAGCTTGCGGGTCAGCACCAGCAGCGAATAACGCATCTGGGCGATGCGCTGCATGGCCCGCACCTTGGCGGCCAGCACGGTTTCCGAAACCGGCTTGATCAGGTAGTCGTCGCCACCGACGGCGATCCCCTTTTCCAGGTCTTCGTCGCTGGTGCGCGCGGTGAGAAACAGGATCGGCGTCCATTCCCCGGCCTGCTCCAGTTGCCGAATACGCCGCGCAACCTCGAAACCATCCATGCCCGGCATGATGATGTCGAGCAGAACGAGGTCCGGGCGCTCCTGCTGGAACAGCTCGATTCCCTTCTCTCCGTTGCGCGCGACAATGGGGTCTATGCCGATCTTGCGGAGTTGATGGGAGACCAGCGTCGCGCTGGTCAGCGTATCCTCAATCAACAACGCTTTCACTGAAGGCTCTCGAACGGTCGGTAGGTGGAAAATGAAGGGGGCCGGGCCATGAATGCCCTGCGGGGGATTGTGCCCTAAATGGGCTGACAATGGCGCCCCGAAGACCTTTCGGAGCGCAAGGATTTGTTGCGGAATGGCGCTGGGCGCGGTTTGACCCCCTATACACCGACGGCTAGAATCCCGCCTTTGCTTTTTGCGCGACGAATCCTGATGTTCCCAAGAGTTATCGCGCTGCTCCTTTCTCTATCCTGGGTTGCGCCCGCGCTTGCCGCCGAAGGCAGCCAGGTTCCGCAACAAATGGCCCAGGCCCCGTCGCTGCTCGATGCGAACGGCGCATCCCCCACGACGCAGACCTTCGAGATCCGGGATCAGCACGTCAAGGTACCCACCATCGACCTGACGGTGGAGCCCGACGACCTGTGGGAACGCATGCGCCGCGGCTTCTCCATGCCGGACCTCAACACCGATCTGGTGACCGACCGGCAGATCTACTATATCAATCGCCCCGGCGCCCTGCGCCAGATCTTCAGCCGTGGCCAGCGCTACCTCTACTACATCGTCGAGGAACTGGAGCGCCGTGGCATGCCCACCGAACTGGCCCTGCTGCCGATGGTGGAAAGCGCCTTCAACCCGATGGCCCTGTCCTCGGCCCAGGCCTCCGGCCTGTGGCAGTTCGTGCCCTCCACCGGCAAGAGCTACCGGCTGGAGCAGAACTGGTGGGTGGACGAGCGGCGGGACGTGATCGCCTCCACCAACGCCGCGCTGGACTACCTGCAGTACATCTACGAGATGCACGGCGACTGGCATCTGGCCCTCGCCTCCTACAACTGGGGCGAAGGTGCGGTCGGCCGTGCCGTCGCCAAGAACCGGGCGGCCGGCCAGCCCACCGAATACCAGTTCCTGAACATGCCGGGCGAAACGCGCTACTACGTGCCCAAGCTGCAGGCGCTGAAGAACATCGTGGCCCAGCCCGAGCTGTTCGGCATCACCCTGCCGTCCATCCCCAACCGGCCCTATTTCGCCACCGTCGAGAGCCGCGTGCCCCTCGACCTGGCAACGGCAGCCCGCCTGGCCGAGACGCCGGTGGAGGAAATCCTCGCCCTCAACCCCGGCTACAAGCGCCCGGTACTGCCGACCAACGGCACCCAGTCGCTGATCATTCCCGCCAACAGGGTGGATACCTTCCTCAGCAACCTCGAGAAGCATGACCCGGCCAGCGCTGCCTGGAAGACCTACGAACTGCAGGAAGGCGAAGGCCTCGAAGGCGTGGCCGACCGGCTCGGCATCTCGGCCAGTCGCCTGCGCCAGGTCAACGGCCTGTCGCCGCGGGCACGCATCGGCACCGGCTACACCCTGATCGTTCCGTCGGAAAGCCAGGGCGAGCGCATCACCCTCGCCAACATGCTGCCGACCAAGCCCCAGGCCGGCGCTATCGAGCCGCCCAGCTTCATCGTCCAGCGGACCGTCGTACGCGGCCGCAACGGCAAACCGACGGTGATCGAGCGCAAGGTGCCGGTCGGCGGCGCGCCGATCAAGCCCTTCGCCTCCGCCAAGGACCAGGAGAAGGACACTCCGCGCGGCAAGCACGGCAAGAGCAAGGGCTCCGACAAGCAGGACGAGAAGCCCGCCTCCGAAAAGCCCTCCGCGAAAGACAAGTCCGCCTCCTCGTCAAAGGAAAAGGATTCCGGCAAGGACAAGTCCTCCGCCAAGGAGAAACCCGCCGCCCACGAGAAATCCCAAGGCAAGGAAAAAGCGGCCGGAAAAGACAAGGCCGCGGACAGCAAGGCCGAGAGCAACCACAAGGCCGCTGACAAGAAGGACAACGGCAGCAAGTCCAAAGACGCCAAGGACAGCGCCGGCAAAGACAAGAAGCATCACTGAGGATAGGCCCGGCGCCTGCCAGGGCGCCCCAGCCTGTCCTCAAATTTAGCCTGTGGATATGCGCAAACGAGAACGAAATCACAATTTGTTCTGCAGTATGGCGTTCATTGCCATTAAGACTGGCTGTGCCAGAAGGCAGAATAACAAGAAGCCCTCGTCATCCCCTGCTGCTCCAAAGATAGAGACCGTGGTTTGTCACCGGTTTCCTCATGCCGCTCCAGAGCAATGCATGAAAGAAAACCTATGCATTGGTGAAATATATCAGTAAGGCAGCATAGGCCTGCGAACAAAGATCGGCTGAAGTCCGGGAGCCGGCCGAGAAATAGTGGAACATCGAGGACTAGGGATCGACTTCGTCGCGCATCGGTGCTGTGTCTGGAGTTTAGAAAATACGGCCAGGATAGACGGGTGGCCGGATTTCGTTCACTGGACTCTGCATCCACCTGCTAGATAATGCTATCCAGCGGAGCAGAGAAATACACTAATGTACCAACGAGTTTGCTGAGACGTCGCTCTTACTTGCACACCAGGAATATTTAGTTTTTTGTCAGTCATATTCTTTTGAAGTAGATCTGCCAATGGCTTTTCATCACTCGAGGAGTAGCGTATTTCGTTTCCGCTTACCCGGTATCCCGGGCGAGCATTCACCTCCATAGGCAAGGGGCGAACGCGCCAACGACCGCTTGCCTTAGCGTCTAGAGCCTTAAGGTTTATGACCGACGCTGCTTCTGCCTTGAGCTTCTCGCTATTATCAATACCATCGCAGTAGAAAACGTCAAAGTCATAATTACTCCAAGTAACCTGTTTGCCTTCGACGGCAGGAGCTGGAGCATCCTCTTTTCTTTGTTCGTTTCTTGCCCGCGTGACGAGCTCCTCTGCGTCAAATTTTGCAGCAGCAAGGCGGGGACCTTCGAAACTACTTTCGGGCAAGCGAATTCGGTCCATAGCGCTCATCACCGCGCGCCCCATACCTTCTTGCTGGCGCGGATCTGGGATGGCATAAGTCAGCACCAATACTCCTTCAAGGCGGTCGATACGCTGTGGAATTGGAGTTGCTTGATCGGTTATCGCCTTTACAAATTCGTCGAAAATAGTTTTCGTTAACTCGTTCCCCTGTCTCACGCTATCGCGCGATTCTTTTCTGGCCTGCAAATCAAGCTCTTGTCTTCTTGAAACTTCGTCCAGCTGCATCTTCTGGACGCTTACCTTGTTCTCGATGTTATTAGCGGAAAATGTAGTAAACCCTAACGCGGCAGCACTGACCACCGCCACTACCTTTTCGATGACATTGAGTTTATCAAACATTCCGTCGGCCATTTTTTTCCTTTCGAACATATCGAACAAAGAAAGCATCTCCGCTCAGCTCTTGGCGTATATAGAACCCTCGCAATATTGTCGCCATAGACGAAGAAAGATGACGTGAAGCGACGCCCTGTAGAGGCCATTAGCATACCTCAAGGAGAAATCTTGTCGAACAGAGCCTTGGGATGTTGTGGGACGTGACGAACTTCTTCAGGCCATGGCTTTTGACCAGCACTATGTGGCTGCGGCTGACGAAACCAAGGCGTTGTCCGAGCCCAGCGAGAATGGCCAATACACACGTCCCGGCGAGCCGAAGCGAGCAACCAGGGGCTTGCTCCAGTGCTGCCTCACGGTACGCAACTTTCCACCGCATGAGACGTGCCAGCCCCGCGTGGAATAGATCCGTACCCAGCGCTCGTTGGGCTGCGAAGCCCGCGCCGTGCTTCGATCCGCTGCCGGAACCCCCGCCGGGCGCTTCCTGACCTGCCAATCCCGGATCTGAGACGCCCGCTGCACGGTGTTCTTGTTGAAACCGAGCAGATGGGTCACAGTCTGGCAACCAAAGGACGAGTTGTCCTCGATCATCGCCTTGATCGGTTCGGCAAAGTGGGGCGGCACTTTCGGCAGGGCCTTCACCGACTGGTAGTAGAGCGTCCGACGGGGGACTTCAAACCACCGACACAGCTGACTGATCGAGACGACGACACCTTCTTCCTGCAGTCCCTGACGGAGATCGTCTCGATCATTTCTCGTCCTCGCCCAGCAAGGATTGCAATTTTTTCTGGCACACATCTTCAGCTGCGCTTCCCCGTAGACTTCCTGCAACTGCCTGATCTACTTTCGTACAGCTCCCGAATGCTCAACGGGTTGGCGCGAAACGTGTCCTTCATACCCCGCCTGGCTTCATCGATCCAGGTTTCGATTCCGGCTGGCGGCAGATCGTAGGAGCGATTAACTTACGCCACCGTCGTCTTACCCTGCAGGACTTCCATCACCAACGCGCTCTTGCGCCCGGCCGTCCAACGCTTTATTTCGTCTTCCATCGCCGTACTCATATGGTATTCCTCTAAAGGTTAACACCGTGCAGATATTGACTGGATCAATACAGGACCAAGCTATCGGGTCGACGTCGCGAGCGCCATACTTGGGCGGGGCCGTGGTGGAGTGAGTGCTCGGCGAGCAAAAGGGCAGCGGTACCTTACCCTACCATAGGCGCGGTAAAAGACGAAAAATTACATAACTCTCAGAACCATGAGTATCCGCATCGCAAACCCATGAATGCAATGGAATTTAGGGAGGCGCCATATCATGCAGGCTCAACAGTTCTGAAAAGCAGGGCGGCTCAATTATGGCTTCTTAAGAAGCTCATCCGCCTTATCCACAGCACCCGAGGACTCATGCTCTCGACTTTCTGCTGCACCTAAATTTTGACCATGAATATATGGAATCTCGCTTTTAATAATCGGAATTACACTCTGAAGTACTTTTAGCTGGGCATTCACATAATCCTGATCAGAAATGGCGCCGTTTAAATAAATTTGACAAAATGTATATGATGCAGACAAGTACAACTGAATACCTTGAGATCTCTTGTTTAATGCGGAATTCTTGCTGAAAGCCGTGAGTGCAGCCCCCATCTCAGTTGAACTTTTTTGTAGCGTATTGACTATGCCTGTGAGTGTTAGCGCGCTATTCATATCAATCCCAATCTCTGTTGGCGCCTCTGCACAAAATCGATTATTTTGAAAATTGCTTAGAACAATTCTCCGCTCTGGCGTAAGAGATAACAATCCAACTCTTGGAGACCCAAAAAGCTCCGGACCAAGATTATCTTCCTGCACGGGCTTCTCCAATGGACGAGTAAAAACTGCACACCCAGAAAGGATCGTTAACAGAAAAAGGTATAGATAAAAATACATTCTCATTTTTACCTCCAATTAGAAATTTATAGCCGCCATTGCAAAAAATACAAGACATTTGTATAAACATAGCACAAGGAAAGTAGATGCGAAAAACTGGGTTTCATTAAACCAATACGTGCTTTCACCCGCCTCGCTGCTCCATGGGCTCGCGATCATCCCGGAGGTACTCGCGCCCCCCGCTGGGGTCATCCGTCCTGTCTCAGAAGCCCTCGATTGGGCATGGGGGACAGGACGGGTGTGTCGCCGGGCTGCTCGGACCCTTCTCCCGGACAGGCGGTCTCTATCCCGGAGCGCCTCGCGAGGTGCTTTCAGAAAGTGCGGCAGTATCGGCGGGATGGTCGGGACCTGCCCCGGAGCTACCCGCGAGGGATTCGAGGCCAGGGCAGGACATTCGCCGGGCTCCTCACGAGGGGCTTTGGGAGGGGCGGGACGGCTTCCGGGAGTATCTGGCGGAGCAGATCGTGCGTGCGGAGCGGCTCGGCAGGGAGTGGGACTTGCTCCCCCACAGGCGTGCGCCCCCTCGGGCGCCTGCTCACTCAATACAAATGGCAGCGCACGACCCGGCTCGCCGACAGCCGGGTTTCTTCCGGATAGGCCTGCCGGCACACGTCCATGGCCTGGCTGCAGCGGGGGTGGAAATGGCAGCCGGCCGGGGGCGCCAAGGGCGACGGCAGATCGCCGTGATTCGCGCCATTTCCGGCGGGGACATCCGCTTCGCGCCCATCCACCCGCGGCACCGCCGCCAGCAGCATGCGCGTGTAGGGGTGGCTGGGTGCTCTCAGCACCTCCTCCACGCTGCCCTGCTCCACGATCCGCCCGAGGTACATCACCGCCACATGGTGGGCCAGGTAATCCACCACCGCCAGGTTATGGGTGATGAACAGGTAGGACAGGCCATATTCCGCCTGCAGCTCCCGCAGCAGATTGAGGATCTGTGCCTGCACCGACACGTCGAGGGCACTGGTCGGCTCGTCGCAGACGATCAGCTTCGGCGATACGGCCAGCGCGCGGGCGATGGCTATGCGCTGGCGCTGGCCACCCGAGAATTCATGGGGGAATCGATGGCGCATCGCCGGATCCAGCCCGACCCGCTTGAGCAAGGCCTCGACCTTGAGCGCACGCGCCTCGGCGCTCTTCTCGACCTTGAGCGCCGCCATCCCCTCCTCCAGGATCTCGCCGACCCGCATGCGCGGGTTGAGGGAGCTGAACGGGTCCTGGAAGATCATCTGCAGATCCCGCCGCAGCGGCTGCCATTCCCGTGGGCTGAGACCGAGCAGTTCGCGGCTGCCGTAGTGCGCCTTGCCGCCGGTGGCCGGCAGCAGGCTGAGCAGGGCCTTGCCGGCAGTGGTCTTGCCGCAACCGGATTCGCCGACAAGCGCCAGGGTCTGGCCTGCCGGCACGGTCAGCGACACGCCATCCACCGCCTTCACATGGCCGACGACCCGACGGAACAGGCCCTTGCGAACCGGGAAATGGACCTGCAAGCCCTCCACCTCCAGCGCGGCGCCGCTGGCGACGCCGCCGGAGACCGCCTCGTCAGCGGTCGACGCCTCCTTCAGCCAGCCTATCGGCGCGGCCGGGTCGTACAGATGGCAACGCACGGCCTGGCGACCGACGACATGCATGGCCGACGCCATCTGGCGGCACAAGCCCTGCGCCTGCGGGCAGCGATCGGCAAAGCGGCAGCCCTGCCGATGGGCCCCGAGGCGGGGCACCTGGCCTTCGATGGTCTCCAGTACACGGCCCCGCTGGGCCTCGGTAGGCAGCGCCGCAAAGAGCTTGCGGGAATAGGGATGCAGCGGTGCACGGAAGAAGTCTTCCCGCTCGCCGGTCTCGACCAGCTCGCCGGCGTACATCACGCCAACCCGGTGGGCCATGCGCGCCACCACCCCCAGATCGTGGGTGATCAGCAGCATGCCCATGCCGCGCCGGGCCTGCAGGTCGGCGAGCAGGTCCAGCACCTGGGCCTGGATCGTCACGTCCAGCGCCGTGGTGGGTTCGTCGGCGATCAGTAGCTGCGGGTCGCCGGCCAGCGCAATGGCGATCATGACCCGCTGCTTCATGCCGCCAGACAGCTGGAAAGGATAGTCCGCGAGGCGCCGCCGCGCGTCGGGAATGCCGACCGCGTCGAGCAGGCGCTCCGCCTCGTCCCAGGCGGGCTTGCCGTGGATGCCCCGGTGGCGGACCAGCACCTCGCCGATCTGGTCGCCAACCGTCATCACAGGATTGAGGCTGGTCGCCGGCTCCTGGAAAATCATCGCCAGCCGGCTGCCGCGGATGTCGCGCATGCGCAGCTCGGGCAAGCTCTGCAGGGCCTCTCCGCCCAGCCTGACGCTGCCGCCCGAGATCCGGCCGCTGGCCGGCAGCAGGCGCATGCAGGCCAGCGCGGTCATCGATTTGCCGCAGCCGGATTCGCCCACCAGCGCAAGCGTCTGCCCGGCAGGAACGGCGAAACTGATGCCATCCACAGGATGCACGCGCCGGCCCGCAGCGCCCAGCTCCACCTGCAGCTCACTCACCTGCAACAGCGCCTGATTGTCCGAGTCCAATCTATTCATTCCAAAAAAAACGGACCGCAAGGCGATCCGTTCTGCGAATTCGGGTTGGCCGACGCCGGACGAAGCCGGAGCGCCGACCACCTGGCATCAGTGGTGATGACCGCCTTCACCGTGCACATGGCCGTGGCCGATTTCCTCGGCACTGGCGGCACGCACGCTCTTGACGGTGATGTCGAAGACCAGCGCGGTACCGGCGAGGGGATGGTTGCCATCGACCACGACCTTGCCGTCGGCGATGTCGGTGATGCGGTAGACCATTTCGTCCTCGCCATCCTCGCCCACGCGCTCGAAGGACATGCCGACTTCGATGTTGTCGGGGAACAGGGTGGCGTCTTCCACCAGCACCAGCTCCTCGTCGTACTCGCCAAAAGCATCTTCCGGCTGCAGCTTGACCTTCAGGCTGTCACCGCTGTTCTTGCCGTGCAGGGCTTCCTCGATCACGGTGAAGATGCCGTCGTAACCGCCGTGTATGTACACCAGCGGGTGCTGGCCGTCGTCGATCACGTTGCCATCCGGGTCGGTAACCTTGTAGTCAAGCGTGACGACCGTGTTCTTGGCGATTTCCATTTACATTCCTTGAGTTGAGTTGCTTTATCAGCTGGAAGACTTCGGCGGCATGGCCGCGCGGATTCACATCGTGCAGCACATGCTGCACCACCCCGTCGCTGGAGATGATGAAGGTCGAGCGACGCACGCTGCGCTTGGCGACCCCATCGACCACACCCGACAACCACACGCCGTACAGGCGGCATACCTCGCCATCCTCGTCGGACAGCAATTCCACCGACAGGCCATGCTGATCGCGGAAATCGGCATGGGTCAGGCAGTCATCGGGACTCACGCCGATCACCATGCAGTTCTGCTGCTCGAAGTCGGCGTCATGGTCGCTGAAATCAATGGCCTGGCGCGTGCAGCCGGGGGTGTTGTCACGGGGATAGAAGTACAGGACCACATGCTTGGACCCCAGCACCGAGGCCAGATCGAACATTTCCATGTCGGCATCGGGCAGGGAAAAGAGCGGAGCGGACGAGCCTTCGCAAGGCGTCGCCGGCGAGTCGGAGGATTCTAACCGAGCAGCGCTGAGAACTCTACCCGAAGCTTCTTGCGGGCTGACGAACATGGGCATCTCTCCTCCGGGGGCGAATGAGGGCTCTAGGGAGCCCGTGGGGTTGGGGTGAAATCTATCCGTGTGGCCTGTCTTGTCTGCGAAATATGTCGGCTGCTGTTCCGGATGCCAGCTTGCCACACCTGCATCGGTCAGGAGAAGGCATGCTCTTGAATGGATAGTCCACCGCCCGCCGAGGCTCAAGGCCTTTATGGTCGCGGCCTGCAGTTTGTCACGCTTCCCGGGGCCGGCACCGGCCGGCAAAGGCACGCGCGGCTTGCCATTCGCCGCAACCTGTATAAAATTACACAAGACTCACAGGAGCCCTCCATGTCCGACAATCTCACCGCCCGCCAACAGGAAATCCTCCAGCTGATCCGCGACACCGTGGAACAGGAAGGGCGTCCGCCGACCCGGGCCGAGATCTGCAGCGCCTTCGGCTTCCGTTCGCCCAATGCGGCGGAAACCCATCTGCGCGCCCTCGCCGCCAAGGGCGTCATCTCCCTGGAAGAAGGCCGCGCCCGCGGCATCCGCCTGAAGGAGGCCCTCGGCCTGCCGCTGATCGGGCGGGTCGCCGCCGGCAGCCCCATCCTCGCCGCCGAGCATGTGCAGGGCCGCTACCAGGTGGATCCGAGCCTGTTCTCGCCGCGCGCCGATTACCTGCTGATGGTGCGTGGCCTCAGCATGCGCGATGCCGGCATCCTCGATGGCGACCTGCTGGCCGTCCATCGCACCACCGAGGTCCGCGACGGCCAGATCGTCGTCGCCCGCGTGGCGGACGAAGTCACGGTCAAGCGCCTCGCCCGCAAGGGCCCCATCGTCGAGCTGCTGCCGGCCAACCCGGACTTCGAGCCCATCGTCGTGGACACCCGCAACGACCAGCTGGAAATCGAAGGCCTTGCCGTCGGCCTGATCCGCAACGACAGCTTCTGACCCCACAGCCAGCTCGAGCCGCCCCATGGCCGCCGCCACATCCGCACAGTCTCTGGAGCACCTGGTCTGGCGCGGCGACCGGCTGGCCACGCCAGCCCTGCCGGGGCGACCGACCGGCCATGCGGCCCTGGACGCGGTCCTGCCCGGGGGAGGATGGCCCCTCGCCGCGCTGAGCGAACTGCTGCTGCCCCGCAATGGCGTCGGCGAACTGGGGCTGCTGCTGCCCCTTCTCGCCAACGTGCCGGCCGGACGCTGGGCGATCTGCATCGCCCCACCCGGCCTGCCCTATGCGCCGGCCCTGGCGGCGGCCGGCGTGCCCCTCGAACGCCTGCTCATCGTCCAGGCCGAGAGCCCGGCCCATGCCCGCTGGGCAGCCCGCCAGGCCCTCGACTCCCGCAGCTGCGAGGTGGTCCTGCTGTGGCTGGCCGACGCCGACATGGGCGCCCTGCGCCGCCTGCAACTGGCCGCCGAGGAAAGCGGCACGCCACTGATCCTGCTCCGTCCCGAAAGTGCCGCCCGCCAGCCCTCACCGGCTGTGCTGCGGCTGGCGCTCCGCCCCTGCCGGGGCGGCATCGGGATCCACATCCTGAAACGCCGCGGGCCACAACTGGCCGCCCCCCTGGCGCTCGCACTCCCATGGCCGGGTGGCGGGCCACGGCCCGATAACGGCCTCGAGCCCCCCTCGGCGGCGTCCCCCGCCGCCCAGCCCCCCCCCGTTGGCAAGCATGCTCTGGTGCGCCCTTTACCTGCCCGATCTGCCCCTCCAGGTCTTCACGCGGGGGCGCAGTGATGCCGCCCCGCTGGCGATCCTCGATGGCCATCCGCGCCGCCGGGTGGTGGCCGCGGATCCGGCAGCAATGGCGCGCGGCGTGGAGCCAGGGCTTGGCCGGGCCAGCGCACTGGCCATAGCGCCGGAGCTGTGCCTGATCGACCGGCAGCCCGCCCTCGAACACGCCGCCCTGGTCGACATCGCCACCTGGGCAGGACGCTTCACCCCCGCCATCAGCCTCGCCCCGCCCAACGCGGTTCTCCTTGAGGTGGAGGCATGCCTGCGCCTGTTCGGCGGGCTCGCCCCCCTGGGCCAGCAGATCATCCAGGAAATCGAGGAGCTGGGTTTCCGTGCCCGCCTGGCCATCGCCCAGACACCACTGGCAGCCCGCTGGCTGGCCCGTTTCGGCTGCGGCGATGACGCCAGTGCGCCCCTGGCCGGCAGGCTCGACGCGCTGCCGCTGATCGCTCTTGCCGAGGGCACGCCGGTCGGCCCCGACAGCCTGGACCTGCTCACCGGTACCGGCCACGCCACCCTGGGAGAAGTACGCCGCCTGCCCCGCCACGGCCTGGCACGACGCCATGCCCAGGCCGTCACCAATGCCATCGACCGGGCTTACGGACACATTCCCGACCCATGCCCCTGGTTCCAGCCACCCGAACGCTATCTGTCCCGCCTGCCACTGCCGACACCGTCCGATCAGGTAGACACCTTGCTGTTCGGCGCCCGCCGCCTGCTCGCCGGCCTGGCCGGCTGGCTCGATGCCCGCCAGGCCGGCATCGAGCGCTTCACGCTGGTCCTGGAGTTCGAGCGCAACAGCCGGACGCCGGAAGCGCCGCTCGAGATCGTGCTGGGCACCCTCTCCCGGGACATGCAGCGCTGCCAGCTGCTGGCCCGCGAACACCTGAACCAAAGCCACCTGCCGGCCCCCGTCGATGCCCTGCGCCTCACGGCGGACGAACCCCGGCCGCTTGCTCCGCCCGACGGCGATCTCTTCCACGGGGATGACGGCCAGCAGGGCGACGGGGGCCTGCTGTTGGCGACCCTCCGCGCCCGCCTCGGCGACCGGGCCGTGCGCTGCCTCGCGCCCCACCCCGACCACCGTCCCGAAAAGGCCTGGCGCTGGGCTGAACCCCAGCCCCCCGAGCGCGGCCGGCCCCTGCCGTCGTCCTTGCCGTCTTCACCACGCCCCCTGTGGTTGCTGCCGGAACCCCGGCCGATTCCGGCACCACCGCCATGGACTCTCCTCACCGGCCCGGAGCGCATCGAATCCGGCTGGTGGGACGGGCCGGAAGCCACGGTGCGCCGGGACTATTTTGTTGCCCGCAGCCAGGACGGCGGCCTGGCCTGGGTCTTCCGGGACAGGGCTGAGCCCCACGGCTGGTATCTCCACGGTCATTTCGCCTGAAGGAGGTGTACCCGGCTGGGCTAGACTACGCGCCTCATGAAATCCTCACCCTCCCTCACCCGGCGCATCCTCGAGCTCGCCTGGCCGGTCCTCGTCGCGCAGCTGTCGTCCATGACGCAGATGGTCAGCGACACCGTCCTGAGCGGCCACTATGGCACCACCGATCTGGCCGCCGTCGCAGTCGGCAGCGGCATCTATATTTCCATCGTGATGCTGCTGGTGGGCATCCTGCAGGCTGTTTCCCCCACCGTCGCCCATCATGTCGGGGCCGAGCGCCACCAGGACATCGCCCCGACTCTCCAGCAGGGCTTCTGGCTGGCACTGCTGCTGGCCGCTCCCGGCGTATTGCTGCTGACCCGGCCGGACTGGCTGATGCAGCTCAGCGAGATGAGCCCCGAGATCGAAAGCCGCGCCCGCGACTACCTGGGCACCATCGCCTGGGGCCTGCCGGCGGTACTGCTCTACCGCACCTTCTACGCCTTCACCAATGCGCTGGGACACAGCCGGGTGCTGATGGTGATCAGCCTGGCCACCACCACGGTGCACATTCCGCTGTCGTGGGCACTGGTCAACGGCCACCTCGGAATGGCGCCCCTCGGCGGCACCGGCTGCGCGGTTTCCAGCGCGGTGGTCGGCTGGCTGGCGCTGATCAGCGCGCTGTTCCACATGGCCAGGTCGCCGGCCTACTCCCGCTACCGGCTTTTTGCCCACTGGCAGGCGCCGCATCCGCGCGTGCTCGGCGAGCTGCTGCGGCTGGGGCTGCCGATGGGCTTCTCGAGTTTCGTGGAGATCACCGCCTTCACGCTGATCGCCCTGCTCGTTGCCAAGCTGGGCGCCTCGGTGGTCGCCGGCCACCGCATCGTCGGCAACCTGGGGGCGCTGATCTACATGCTCCCCCTGGCCCTCGCCATCGCTACCCTCGTTCTGGTTGGGCAGGCCGTCGGCGCCCGGGATGGCAAGGCCGCCCGTCACGCGGCCAAGGTCGGCGTGATCCTGGGCGCCGGCCTGTCAACCGCCGTTGCGACGCTCATCTGGCTGGCCCGCGAGCCGATCTTCGCCGCCTACACTTCCGATCCGCAGGTCCAGCAGCTCGGCATGTCCCTGCTGCTCTACATCTGGCTCTACCAGCTCTTCGACGCCATCCAGACGGTGGCCGCCCATGCGCTGCGCGGCTACAAGATCACCTTCGGGCCGATGCTCGTGCATACCCTGTGTTTCTGGGGCATCGGCCTGGCCGGCGGCTACGGCCTGGCGTTCTACGGCATCGGCGGCCTGCTGCCGCCCCAGGGCGTGGCGGGTTTCTGGCAGGCCACGGTATTCAGCAACGTTGCAGCGGCCGCGCTGTTCGGCGCCTACCTGTACCGCGTGGCGCGGCGCCTCTGAGCTGAGCCGCCGCGCCGCCGGCTCAGGCCACGGTCGCCAGCCAGGCTCCGCGCAGTGCCTTCACCTGTCCCGAGCTGCGCTCCGCGAAGGCCAGCTTCGCGGTATCCGCCGGCGCGGCCTGGAGCTCCACCTCGAATTCCATCAATTCATCACGCCGGAAGGCATGCACGCGAACGGTCTCGCCGGCCAGCCGGCGGGCCAGCAGCTTGTCCAGATTGGTACTGGTGATGCGGATACCATCCAGCGCGACCAGCACATCGCCCGCCGACAGCCCGGCCGCCCGGGCCGCGCCGCCGTCATAAACATTGGCCAGCTTGGCCGCATCGCCGTCTGCCGTGGTACGCACGCCAAGGCCCGGGCTACTGTTCGGCGCCTCCCACGCCAGGGTCAGCCCGAGGCGCTTGAGCACGGCCTCCAGCGGGAGTTCATCGGTGCCCTCGACCACTTCCCGCAGCCAGCGCCCCAGCGCCGGCCCGCCGAGCTCTGCTGCCAGCGCGAAGATGCCATCCTCGTCCACGCCGACGCCGGTGAGCCCGTGGCGTTGCCACAGCGCGCGCATCAGGTCATCCAGGCTGCGGGCGCCCTTGCTGTCCGCACGCAAGCGCAGGTCGAGCAGCAAGGCCACCAGCGAACCCTTAGTGTAGTAGCTGACGATGGCGTTGGGACTGTTCTCGTCCTGGCGGTAATACTTGGTCCACGCCTCGAAGGACGACTCCGCCACGCTCTGCTTGTGGCGGCCGCTGCCCTTGTGCACCTGGGTGATGGTCTTGGCCAGCAGCGCCAGGTAGTCCTTCTCGGAGATCCGCCCGCTGCGCACCAGCATCAGGTCGTCGTAGTAGGACGTGAAACCCTCGAAGGCCCACAGCAGGCGCGTATAGCCTTCCTGCGTCAGGTCGTAGGGCACGAAGGCCGCCGGCTTGATGCGCTTGACGTTCCAGGTATGGAAGTACTCGTGACTGCACAGGCCGAGGAACTGCCGGTAGCCCTCGGTCGCCTCGTCCATGCCGGCGTACGGGAGATCGTTGCGGCTGCACAGCAAGGCCGTCGATGCCCGGTGCTCGAGGCCACCGTAGCCGTCGCCCACGGCCATGGTCAGGAACACATAGCGGTCCATCGGCGCCGGCTCGCCAAACAGGCGTATCTGCGCTTCGCAGATCGGCTTGAGGTCGCTGACCAGGCGCGTCATGTCGCAATCGTGGCGGCCGGTGATGGCCACCGCGTGGGGCACGCCGCAGGCATCGAACTCGGCGAGGGCGAAGGTGCCCATCTCGACCGGATGGTCGATCAACTCGTCGTAATCCTCCGCCCGGTACAGGCCGAAGCCGTAGCGCTCCGCGGCGCCGGCCTCCCCAGCAGCCTCCGGCAGGCTGGTGGCGACGCGCCAGCCCGCATCCTTCAGGCCGCGCGGGGGGCGGATGTCCACGAAATGAGGCTGTGCCTCGCAGCCATGGACCTTCAGGAAAACGCTGGTGCCGTTGAAGAAGCCGTGAGTCTGGTCCAGGTGCGCCGTGCGCACCGACAGATCCCACGCATACACCGTGTAGTTCACCGTCACCGGCTCATCCAGCCCTGCCGGCAACACCCAGGTGTGCTTGTCCTGCTTGACCACCTCCAGATGGCGGGTGCCGGCCTTGGCACTCAGGCTCACGATATTCCTGGCGAACTCGCGGATCATGTAGCTGCCGGGAATCCAGGCCGGCAGGCTGAGAACCTGCCCTGCCGGGTCGGGACGCTCGATGCGCAGGGTGATGTCGAACAGATGGGCGGCCGGCTGTGCGGCCTGGATGGTGAACCGGACGGAGCAAGGCATGGAATCGATCGGGGCGGAATTGTGACGGAGCCGTGATTCTACTCGCCACGCGGTGCCGGGCGCGCCTCCAACGCACTTGGCATCAGGGAATGAAGGGCAGATCGATCAGGTCGCTGCGCGCCGCCCCGGCCGTCATCTGCCGGCACAGGGCGATGAACTCGCGCATGCCGGCGGTCACGTACTTGCGCTTGTGGGTCACGAACTGGAACTGGCGGCGCAGGTCCAGCTCCGGCGTCTCCACCGGCACCAGGCTGCCGCGCCGGAAGGCCTCGCGCAGCGCCAGGCGCGAGATGCAGCCGATGCCCACACCGCTCTCCACCGCCCGCTTGATCGCCTCGGTGTGCTCCAGTTCCAGGCGCACCTTGAGCTCTCCGGTGAAATGGCGCAGTGCCTGGTCGAAGGTCTCCCGTGTCCCCGAACCACTTTCGCGCAGGATCCAGTCCTGATCGGCCAGCTCATCAAGACTGATCCGCCCGGCCTTCGCCAGCGGGTGCGAAGGCGCGCAGAAGACCACCAGCTCGTCCTCCACCCACGGCTCCACCAACAGATCGGCGTGCCGGCACGTGCCTTCGATCAACCCCAGGTCGAGCTCGTAGTGAAGCAGCTGATCGACGATGGTCGTCGAGTTATGCACCTTCAGCTTTACCTGCGCACTGGGGTGGCGGCGCAGGAAATCGGCGGCGATCAGCGTTGCCAGGTAGTTGCCGACGGTCAGCGTCGCGCCGATCTGCAGGGGCCCGAAATCGGTCTGCCGGGCCAGCAGGGATTCAATCTCCGCTGCGTGTTCGAGCAGTTGCACCGCATGAGGCAGCAGCACCTGCCCCAGCTCGTTGAGGCGCAGGGACTTGCCGATGCGGTCGAACAGCTGGGTACTGAACTGGCGCTCGAACTCACCGAGCGCGGTACTGGTTGCTGACTGGGACAGGGCCAGCTCATCCGCCGCCCGCGAGACGCTTTCCTGACGGGCTACCGCGACGAAGATTTCCAGCTGGCGTAAGGTGTATTTCATATCTGCAAAACAGAATATGTATATAGATACAATCCATTTTACTGATCTTACCGGCAGGTTAAAATTGCTGCACTACCGCAATCCACTCCTTCGCCGCCATGAGCAAACTGAGCACCCAGACCGTCCTCTCCGTCCATCACTGGAACGAATCCCTGTTCAGCTTCAAGGTCACCCGCGACGCCGGCCTGCGCTTCGACAACGGCCAGTTCGTGATGATCGGCCTGGAAGTGGAAGGTCGTCCGCTCACCCGCGCCTACAGCATCGCCAGCCCCAACTACGAGGAGCACCTGGAGTTCTTCAGCATCAAGGTCCCCAACGGCCCGCTGACCTCCCGCCTGCAGCACCTCCAGCCGGGCGACCCGATCGTGATCAGCAAGAAGCCCACCGGCACCCTGGTGCTGTCCGACCTGCTGCCCGGCCGCAACCTGTACCTGTTCTCCACCGGCACCGGCCTCGCCCCGTTCATGAGCGTGATCCAGGATCCGGAAACCTACGAGCGCTTCGAAAAGGTCATCCTGCTGCACGGCGTGCGTTACGTGTCCGAGCTGGCCTACAGCGAGTTCATCGAGCAGGAACTGCCGCAGAATGAATTCTTCGGCGAGGAAGTGCGCAGCAAGCTGGTGTACTACCCCACCGTGACCCGCGAAGAGTTCCGCAATCAGGGCCGTGTGACCGAAGTGATCACCACCGGCAAGCTCTTCGAAGACACTGGCCTGCCGACCATCGATCCGGCCCAGGACCGCGCCATGATCTGCGGCAGCCCGGCCATGCTCGACGACTGCTGCAAGATGCTCGACGGCCTTGGCTTCAAGATCTCCGAGCACATCGGCGCCCCCGGCGACTACGTGATCGAGCGCGCTTTCGTCGAAAAATAATACAAAGCGCCTCCAGCCCCAGCGAAGTCCGGCCCCGGCCGGACTTTGTCGTTTACCGCCCCGCCGGCTCCGCCAGGCGGGTGAGCATGCGCCGCACCGCATTCATCTGCGGCCCCTTCTGCGTGGCGTAGTCCGGCGACCCATAGCCCCACCAGTCCCAGCAGCCCTTCGGGTTGTAGAGCCAGCGCCAGGAAGCCGAGGCGAGGCCGCTGCGCGCCGCCACCTGCGGATAGAGCACGATGAGCCGGTTCGCCTCGGCCCACTCGTTGTAGCCTGCCCCATCGACGAAACGCCGGCCAATCTGGTCTTCGCCCTGCCGACAGCCGTGGAAAGCGACGTGCACCGCACAACCGCCGGCACGGCAGCTACGGGGAACATAGGCATAGCCCTGCTCGGCCAGCCCCGCATCAATCGCCGGACCGTCGATGAAGGGACGCTGGTCGAAGGCCTGCAGCGCCGCCGCATCCGCCCGGACACGCTGCTGCAACGGCCCCAGCAGGCTTCGCAGCAGTTCGCCCGGCGCATCGAAATAGCCGCAACGGTTGATGTAGGGCGGCTCCGACGTCGCACAGGCATTCGGATGGGCGTCGGCGACGGAAATCATGGCGTGCCCCGCGTTCGGCAGGCTCACCATCTGCAGCGCCGACGCCGGCACCCACTGGCGATAGAAAGCCACCAGCGCATCCACCACCGGCCGGGCGACGGTCTGATCCGCGCCGCCGCTGAACACCCACACCTTGTCGTCGGCCAGTCCTGTCGGCGGGTCGATCAGTCCGTTACGTGCGCGGGCCTCGACGCGGGCACGAATCTCGGCCGGCGCGGGTGGCGGTGCCCAGGCCGACGACGACATACAGTTGACCAGGGCGCGCCAGACGCTGCCCTCCGCGCAGTCATACGGCCCCGCCGCCAGGATGCCGGCCCCCTTGACGAGGCGCGACCAGGCGACCTGGAACTGCACCGCCATGTAGCCGCCGGACGAGATGCCCGACACCGTGACTGCATCCGCCTTTGCACCCACCGCGGGCAGGGGCGGAGCCGCCAGCGCCGAGGCGGAGAGTGTCAGCCCAAACCAGAAAACAGAGGTCGCGACTTTCAACTCAGGCTCCCAGCAGGCGCCATAGCACACCGCCACCGGCCGCCAGTCCCAGCGCCCCGAAGGCCAGCGCCCCGATGGTGAAACCGCCGGCCCGCTTCTCAGGTGCCTGCGCATAACCCACTGCGTACCAGATACGCCCGACGAGCCATACACCGCCCAGCAGCGCGGCGAGGCCATCACCCACATAGACGGCGCAGATCCACAGGCACGGCAGCGTCATCACTGCCCACTCGAGCGTGTTCATCTGCACGCGGTAGAGCCGCTCGAAAACCGGATGGCCGGTTACCGCCGGCGCCTGGATGCCGTACTTGTGGCGCCCCTTGCCGACGGCAAAGCCCGTCCCGAACATCAACAATACGATCAACAGCGTGACACCGGCGGTCAGAGGCGAGGCAGACAACATGGCAGGAACATTTACCGTAAATGAGGTGCCCTAGCTTACCGGGCAATCACGCCACCACCTACAATCCTGTCGCCCCCTCTTCGCCATGCCCGCTCCCAAGCCCATGCTGCTCCATCCCGCCCGCGCCCTGCTGCAACTCCTCGCTCCCTACCGCCGCCGGGTGTTCATCGCCGCCATCGCGCTGGTGGTTGCTGCCGGCGCCATGCTGGCCGTCGGCCAGGGCTTGCGGGCAGTCATCGACAAGGGCTTCTCAGCCGGCGACCCGGCCTGGCTGGACCGCACGCTGGCGACGATGTTCGGCGTCATCGCGCTGCTCGCCGCCGCCACCTACCTGCGCTTCTACAACGTCTCGTGGCTCGGCGAACGGGTCACTGCCGATCTACGCCGGCGCGTCTTCGACCATTTGCTTAGCCTGCCGCCATCCTGGTTCGAGGCCGGCCGCACCGGCGAGGTGATCTCCCGCCTCACGTCCGACACCACCCAGATCGAAAACGTCGTCGGCTCCAGCCTGTCCATCGCACTGCGCAACGCGCTGCTGCTGATAGGCGGGCTGGCCATGCTGTTCACCACCAGCCTCAAGCTCACGCTACTGACCCTCGCCGGCGTGCCGCTGGTGGTCACGCCGATCATCCTGTTCGGCCGCCGCGTGCGCCGCCTGGCACGGGAAAGCCAGGACCGTGTGGCCGAAATCGGCAACCGCATCGACGAGACCATCCACGAGATCCGCATCGTGCAGGCCTACAGCCACGAGGATGCCGACCGGGGCGACTTCGGCCGGCTGGTGGAAGCCAGCTTCGGCACCGCCCGCCAGCGCATCGCCAACCGGGCCCGCCTGGTGGCGGCGGTGCTGGTGCTGGTCTTCGGCGCCATCGCCTTCATCCTGTGGGTCGGCGGGCATGACGTGCTGGCCGGCCGCCTCAGCGCCGGCGAGCTGTCGGCCTTCGTGTTCTACGCCGCCATCGTCGCCGGCAGCGTTGGCGCGCTGTCCGAAGTATGGGGCGACCTGCAACGGGCCGCCGGCGCCACCGAGAGGCTGATGGAAATCCTCTCCTCCACGCCGGCCATCCAGGCGCCCAAGGCGCCGCTGGCGCTGCCCAGCCCGGCGGAAGGACGCATCGCGCTGGATGGCGTGCGCTTCCATTACCCGACCCGGCCGGACGCCCCCGCCCTGGACGATTTCGACCTGCAGGTGCGGCCAGGCGAAACGCTCGCGCTGGTCGGCCCGTCCGGCTCCGGCAAGAGCACCGTTTTCCAGCTCCTGTTGCGCTTCTATGATCCGGAGCGTGGTCACGTCAGCATCGACGGCATCGACCTTACGGCCGCCGACCCGCTGGCCCTGCGTCAGCGCATCGCGCTGGTTTCCCAGGAAGCCGTGATCTTCGCCGCCAGCGTGGCCGACAACGTACGCTACGCCCGCCCCGATGCAAGCCTCGACGACGTGAAAGCCGCCTGCGTGGCAGCCTTCGCCCACGACTTCATCGCCGAATTGCCCGAGGGCTACGACACCTATCTCGGCGAGCGCGGCGTGCGCCTGTCCGGCGGACAGCGCCAGCGCATCGCCATTGCCCGCGCGATCCTGGCCGACCGCCCCATCCTGCTCCTCGACGAAGCCACCTCGGCGCTGGATGCGGAGAGCGAGCGCATGGTCCAGTCGGCGCTGGACGGCCTGATGCGCCAGCGCACGACCCTCGTCATCGCCCACCGCCTCGCCACCGTGCAGAAGGCCGACCGCATCGTCGTGATGGAGGAAGGCCGCATCGTGCAGCAAGGCAGCCACGCCGAGCTCATTGCCCAGGACGGCCTCTACGCCCACCTCGCCAAGCTGCAATTCGTCGCCTGAGGGCAGCGCCCCGCGCCTGCATCGGGTAAAGTCTCGCCTTCGATTTTTTGCATCTCCGGAAAGTACCCCGATGGCCCAATACGTCATGTCCATGCTCCGCGTGAGCAAGATCGTCCCGCCCAAGCGTCAGATCATCAAGGACATCTCCCTGTCCTTCTTCCCCGGCGCCAAGATCGGCCTGCTCGGCCTCAACGGCGCCGGCAAGTCCACCGTGCTGAAGATCATGGCCGGCGTCGAGAAGGAATACGACGGCGAGGTCCAGTGGCAGCCCAACATGTCCATCGGCTACCTGCCCCAGGAGCCGCAGCTCGACCCCGACAAGACCGTCCGCGAGGAAGTGGAGTCGGGCCTCGGTGAAGTCATGGAAGCCAAGCAGAAGCTCGAGGAGGTGTACGCTGCCTACGCCGAGCCCGACGCCGACTTCGACAAGCTGGCCGAGCTGCAGGCCAAGTACGAAAACATCATCGCCACCAGCGGTGCCGACGTGGAAACCCAGCTCGAGATCGCCGCCGACGCCCTGCGCCTGCCGCCCTGGGATGCCAAGGTCGGCCCCCTGTCCGGCGGCGAAAAGCGCCGCGTGGCCCTGTGCAAGCTGCTGCTGTCGCGCCCCGACATGCTGCTGCTCGACGAACCGACCAACCACCTGGATGCGGAATCCGTCGAGTGGCTGGAACAGTTCCTGGTGCGCTTCCCGGGCACCGTGGTGGCCGTCACCCACGACCGCTACTTCCTCGACAACGCCGCCGAGTGGATCCTTGAACTCGACCGCGGCCAGGGCATCCCCTGGAAGGGCAACTACTCCAGCTGGCTGGAACAGAAGGAAGCCCGCCTGGAGCAGGAGGCCAAGCAGGAAGGCGCCCGCATGAAGGCCATGAAGCAGGAACTGGAGTGGGTGCGCTCCAACCCCAAGGCGCGCCAGGCCAAGAGCAAGGCCCGTATCGCCCGCTACGAGGAGATGTCCTCGGTTGAATACCAGAAGCGCAACGAGACCCAGGAAATCTTCATTCCGGTGGGCGAGCGCCTCGGCGACAAGGTCATCGAATTCACCGACGTGTCCAAGGGCTTCGGCGACAAGCTGCTGATGGACAAGGTGAACTTCAGCATTCCCGCGGGTGCCATCGTCGGCATCATCGGCCCCAACGGTGCCGGTAAGTCCACGCTGTTCAAGATGATCACCGGCCAGGACAAGCCGGATTCCGGCGACGTGGTGATCGGACCTACGGTCAAGATTGCCTACGTGGACCAGTCCCGCGACTGCCTCGACGGCAGCAAGACGGTCTTCGACGAGCTCGCCGGCGGTGCCGACATCCTGACCATCGGCAAGTTCGAGATGCCCAGCCGGGCCTACATCGGCCGCTTCAACTTCAAGGGCGGCGACCAGCAGAAGCTCGTCGGCAACCTGTCCGGCGGTGAGCGCGGCCGTCTGCACCTGGCCAAGACGCTGATGAGCGGCGGCAACGTGCTGCTCCTCGACGAACCGTCCAACGACCTTGACGTGGAAACCCTGCGGGCGCTGGAAGACGCGCTGCTGGAATTCGCCGGCTGTGCGCTGATCATCTCCCACGACCGCTGGTTCCTCGACCGGATCTGTACCCACATCCTGGCCGCCGAAGGCGACTCCCAATGGACCTTCTTCGCCGGCAACTATCAGGAGTACGAGGAAGACAAGCGCAAGCGCCTGGGTGAGGAAGGCGCCAAGCCCAAGCGGATCCGCTACAAGCCGATCAGCCGCTGAGGCGGGACGAACCGTGGGGGCGAATTCATTCGCCCTCAGTCCGCTGAACAAGCTCCGAGGGCGAATGAATTCGCCCCCACAGGAAAAGCAAAGAGCCCCTGGCATTGCGCCAGGGGCTCTTTGCTTGTTACTTCAGGAAACGATCAGAACGCGTGCAGCAACGACAGGCCAATGATCTGCGTGACCTGATCCGGCTTCACGAAAACCTTGGTACCGTCCGCATACACCCACTGCGACCAGGTGTAGTCGTCCATCTTGCGCAGGTCGTAGATGTAGTCCAGGCGCACGCGGGTTGCCTTGCTGACCGGATAGGTCGCGTTCAGCTTGAGGGTGTTCTGCGTGTACTTGGTATCCGGCAGCACGCCCATCCCGGACGCCACCGTACCGGTGGTGGTGCAGGTCGCGTTGGTGCAGGTGGTGGCGGGCATGTCGCTGATCAGCTGCTTGTTGGTGTCCTGGGAATACAGGAACTGGGCACCCACATCCACCATCTTGACCTTGCCGTTCACACCCAAACCAAACTGGTCGGAGTTCTGCTTGAGCGTCGCATCCCACTGGATGAGCGTACCGGTGCGGAAGGTATTGACCGTGCAGTTGCTGTTGTTGCCGGTGGTACATGCCGCGCCCTGCATGTTCTGGGACGACTCGCCCGTCTGCTTCGAGTACCAGGCATTCAGCTTCCAGATATCGCTGAGGGTGTAGCTGCCGTCCAGGGACAGCACCTGGCCCTTGCCCTTGTCGAGACCGTAGGTGCTCTTGCGGTAGTCGTCGAAGTAGGCTTCATACGCGACCTGCAGGTTCAGGCTCTCGGTCGCACTCCAGTCCAGCATGCCGCGTACCTTGTCGCGATTGCGGTCGGCCAGATACACCGGGTAGATCGGCAGCGCCGTGGCGCCAAACCAGTCCGAACCCGTACGTTCGGAGTGGGCCAGCGACAGGGTCCCGTTCACCGTCTCGCTCATGGTCTTGCGCAAGGCCAGGCGTGAGGTGGTTTCGGAAACCCGGTGACGCTCCCACTCGAGGCTGCTCTTGTCGTAATAATCGAAGCCGGCGGTCACGCTGTAGCCACCACCGATCCGGTAATCCGCTTCGAGCTTGCCCCAGTTGGCCACGTGGGACTCGGGGTTGTTGTAGTAATTGGTTGTCACGCCGGCGGTCGTCGAGGTGGCGAACAGGCGGATCGGAGTCTTGTCCTGCCGGTCCTCGTAACGCCAGGACGCCAGCAGCTTGAGGTCCTTGTTGATCCGCGAGGTGATCGACGAGAAGACTTCGGTGGTCCGCACCACGCCCATCAGGTTCGCACCAATACCGGCCAGAGTGGCCTGCCCGGTCAGGAAGCCGTCGTCCTGGCGGCCCTCGGAATACGAAACCTTCAGGCTGGCCCGGGTGTCCTTCGTGATGTTGTAGGCGCCATTCACGTAGAACTGCTGCACCGAGTTGTCCGGCGCCAGCGCGATTGGCGACAGGCCGGGGACGACCAGCGCCGTGTTGGTGCCGGGCAGCACGGTCAACGAGTTGTACTTGGTGCTCAGGAAGCTGCCGTAGTAACCGCCGGTGAGCTGGAACTTGCTGTTGACGTAATCGACCGTGGCCTCGAACTGTTTGTGGTTCTGGTCGATGGGCTCCGGTGCAAACAGGAAGCCGCTGTACAGATTAGCCGCGCCCGTCCCCGCCACACCGCGCACGCCGTCCATGCGCGTGCCGGTCTTGTCCTCGTTCTTGAACGAGAAACCCAGCTTGAGGCCTTCAGCGACGAACTTGCTGGCCGTCAGCGTGGTGATTGCCCTCTCGGTTTTGAGGGTGACGTCGTAGGCATTCGGGTTATTGGCGGATACCGCCGTGCTGGCGATGTTGGGCTGCACGATGGTGTTACGGCCGACGCCCTGGACTGCCGTCGTCACATCATACGGGGCGTAGCGCGGGATCTGGTCGTAGCTGAGGCCCAGAGCCCAGTCGCCCTGCTTCTCATAGCGAATGTCCACTTCCTGGGTACGCAGGCCGAGATTGCGGGCATTCAGCTTGAACCACTTGGCTTCCTCGTCGCGGCGCACCACGTCGATGTCCACGTTGCCGTTGAAGCCTTCGTTGTTCACGCCGCTGTACTGGCGATAGAGCGGATTCACCGCGCTGTAGTACGGCAGGTTCAGCGCCGCCTCGGTCTTGTTGGGGCTGGTCAGCTCCTCGACCTCATCCGCCCACACGCTGGCGACCGGAAACACCGCCGACAAGGCCATGACGATGGCAGTCTGCCGGAAATTCAGATGCTTGCTCATGATCATCCTCCTCGCTCAGCGGAAGAAGCGGAACGGGCCGCTGGACGTCGCGTTGCTGGGGCTGTTGCTGCCGTGGATGTTGGTATGGCAGTTCATGCAGCCGCGTGCCTGGGCCATGCCCGGGCCGATGTTGGTGCTCACCGCATTGGGCAGGTTGCTGCGCACGCCCGGGATGTTGCCCGGGTGCGAGGACTCGCCGTGACACTGCTGGCACAGGAAGGGCTGACGTGCCTTGAGCATGCCTTCCGCCGTCGTGCCGTGCGGGTTGTGGCAGTTGCCGCAATCCTCGACGACCGGCTGGTGGTTATGCACGAAGGGGCCGCGCTTTTCGGCATGGCAGGTGTAGCAGGTGGCGTTGGTGGTGTCCTTCACCAGCATCTTCGGACCGGCGGAACCGTGCGCATTGTGGCAGTCCGAGCAGGTCATCTTGCCTTCTGGGATCGGGTGGTGCGACGGCTTGTTCGCCTCGGCTCGCTGCTGCTTGTGGCAGGTGTAGCAGACTTCCGCCTGGGTGCGCTTGTCACGGACCTTGTCCTTACCGGCGTGGACCTGGTGGCAGGATGAGCACGAGACGTCACGGTTGGCGTGGGCGCTGGTGTTCCAGTTGATGTGCTTGCCGCCCTGGTGGCAGGTCGTACAGGCTGCACTCTTTTCGTCGGCGCTAAGCTTCGAGGACTTGCCGAAGCTACGGTCGGTGACCGGGCGTTCCTTGAGTTTTTCGGGGTTGTTGACGTGCTTGTCGCTGTCGCCGTGGCAGCTGGTACAGCTCGGCGTGCGGCCGTCAGCCAGGCTGCCGTGCTTGGTCTTGCCGATGTGGAGCAGCTTGGGCTCGTCGCTCTCGTCGTGACAGGATGTGCACTTGGCGTCGCCCTTCAGCACGAGATCCTTGGCCGGCGGCTTGCCACCGCTCATCGGGGCATCGGCCGCCAGCACGGCGGTGCTGCCCGCCAGTGCCCCAAGCACCATGCATGAGGCGATCAGCTTTCGCAGAAATTTCATGTTGTTTCTCCCTGGTACTGCTTTCGTTGTCCGGGATGCCCTGCAAGTCGGGCATCCCACCCGAACGGTTTACTTGCCGAGGGACAGAATCCAGTCGGTCAGATTCTTGATCTCGGCCTTGTCCTTGGTCTTGAGGATCTTGTGTTCCTCCTCCTTGCCATCCTCGAACTTGACCTTGTCGCCAGACGTCAGGTGGTGCAGCAGCTTGGCCTCGGCATCCGACTTGCCCTTCAGCGACTTGGAAATCTCGGTCAGGGACTTGGCTTCCTTCTTCTTGTCCACCGCGTGGCACTTGGTACAGCCTTCCTTCTTGGCCAGGGCCTGGGCGGCGTCGGCATCGAAGGCGAAGGCTTGGGCGGACAGCATCAGGCCGGACGCGCAAAGGCCGGACATCAGCACGGCGGTCAGTTTGAATTTCATCTGCGACTCTCCTCGAGGATATTTATTGCTTGAGTTGGAACGGGAAATCAGTGCTCGTACCAGCCGGTGATCATCATCTTGAACAGGCTGGAAACCTTGGGGCCCATGGTGCCCAGGTAGATGTGGCTGACCGCGAACAGCACGATCACCGCGGCGCCCAGGTAATGGAGCATCGCGATCGGCAGCAGGCCATCGAGGCCGAACAGGCGGTCGGGCGCGAACTGCGGGTACAGGAAGATCAGGCCGGTGGCGATGACCACCGGCAGCACCAGGTACATGATCGACCAGTAGGTGACTGCCTGCAGCGCGTTGAAATTGACCTCGGGGGTCGGCGGGAAGGGCTCCTTCTCACCTTTGAAGATGCCCGAGCCGTAGTACTGCATCTGGGTCAGGCAGCGGCCGATGATGCCGGGCGGCTTCGGTACGTACTGCCACCAGTTGCCGGTGACGATATTGCCGACCACGAACACCACATACAGGCCGGCCAGGCATACGCCAGCCACGTTGTGGATGCGGGCCGCCAGCGAGAACTCCACCAGCGGCAGCTCGGGGTTGGAGAAGTGCAGGCTGACGCCGGTCACCGCCAGCACGATGATCGCCAGTGCATTGCTCCAGTGCCACAGGCGGATCCACAGGGGCAGCATGAAAACGCGATTAGTCATGGTTCTTGCTCCGGCGCATGCGGGTTGTGATGATGCGGACCAGGCCGTGGCCGATCACGCCCAGTACGGTGGCGACGAACAGGCCGATCACGATCCAGTCGATCGACGGGTTGCGGGTCGCGCCCACCACATAGGAGTTGCTGAGGATCACGCTGTTGAGGAAGCCATACTTGTTCTGCTCCTCCTTGGCCAGGTGGCGGTAAAGACGCGCATTCAGCGAGGTGTTGGCGCTGTGGCAGGTGGCGCACTTCTTCTCGGCCTTGTCCTTGTTCTGGATCTCGTGGGACAGGGACAGCTTGTCTTCCGTCGGCGTGTGGCATTCGATGCAGCGCACGGCCTGCCAGTGCAGGCGGGTGTTCGGCAGCCAGCTGTGGATCTCGTCGATGGGCGGACGCTTTTTCTTCTCGGGCGCGATCTTGGCGAAGGCCAGGTCTGAGTCGTGGCAGTCCAGGCAGATCTTGTTGTCCTGGGCCACGATCTTGTGCGGGTCGCGCAGCTTGGAGGCCAGCGTCATCACGTGCGCATCGTGACAGGTCGCGCAGGTAAAGCTGTCGCTGAGGTTCTCCGCATGGACCGACTTGTCGAACTGGCGCTCGATGCGCATCGCCTTGCGGGCGTGGCAGTCCTGGCATTCGCTCAGACCTTCCTTGGCCTTGGCGGCATGGGGATGCTTGTCGTAGCCATCGCCATGACATTTGCTGCAGGCCATCTGCCCGTGGTCGGACCCCGTGTAGGTATCCAGATCGACAAGGTAGTTACGCAGCTTTTTGACGTCCAGCCCTTCCTTGGGAAGCTTCTTGAGCCCCGCCTCCGAATGGCAGCTCAGGCACTCGGCATTGGCGGTCTTGATCTTGGTGAGATCTTCCGGCGTTGGGGGGGGGTCGTCGGCAAACGCTGTGGCAGTCAGCATGACCAGCAAGGCCAGGGCGCTGCACAGCTTGTTCTTAAAATTGGCAAACACGTGATTTCCTCTGAATTCCGACTGTCGAATTATCGACGTCTCCCTTTTTAGGTAGAACATTTCGATACACATAATCGCAATGCCCTTGACGCAGATCAAGGGCTGGTGCGGCTCTGTCGGCATTTATGCGACACCGGAACCTCTACCGGAATAGGTGTTTCCCCACCCTCTTGTCAAGAATTCTCCATGACATCCGTCACTCGAGAATCTCGATCGGCATGCCGACCCGCAGCTCGGCACATCCTTCAACGATCACGTTTTGCCCGAAGATCACCCCGGCCGGCGTCCGCCGATATTGGGCCAGGGTGCGCAGTGGCTCCTGATCCAGCCCCTTGCGACCGGTTGCCGGATCGACTGTAGTAAAGACACAACGCTCGCAGGGCTTGGCCACGCGGAACACCGCAGTACCGCTGCGAAGCCGCTTCCAGCCATCCTCGGCGAAGGCATCGCACCCCGTCACCACCAGGTTCGGCCGGAAGCGCTCCATCTCGAGCGGACGCCCGACCCGCGCGGACAGATCGTCCAGCGATGCCTGCGTCGCCAGCAGCAACGGGAAGCCGTCCGCAAAGGAAAGCGGCACGGTGGCCTCATCCCTTAAACGCCGGGACGTCTCGGCGCCGATCCACAGGAACTTCAAACGTGCCCCGACATAGGACGAGATCCAGTCGTCGGCCTCGTCTGCGCCGTGCCACGCGGAAAACGTATCGCTCCACACCGTTGCCGGATGCGGCTGGGTGAAGGCCGTGTTGGGCACGAACAGGGACTTATGCCCTGGCGCCGACAGACGGATGCCATCTGCCGTCGGGGCGGCGTCGATCAGCACCAGCTCTGGATATTCCCGGCCGGTCATCAGGCGCCCATGGGGGTCGCCGACCATCCAGTTGCGATCGAAAGGCAGGCCGATCGGGCTCACCGGGCTGGCCTCGAGGCATTCGCCACGCATGGACTTGACCGGGTAACGATAAAGGGCGGACAGGACGAGCTGGCTGTCGGACATGGTGTTCTTCTCTCTGTTGGCTTGGGATCGCGAAATTGAAATGGCAGGCCGTTGCAGCCACCTGCCGGTGGCAGTGCGCCCGATTATCCCGGCAGCACTCCGGTAGCAGCAATCGGGCACGAATCGCCTGCGCGCTTTACTTTAAAATGGCAGCCCGTAACCGATTGCCGCCCGGCGGCCCTACCCCCATGACCTACGAAGAACACCTGGACGAAGTCGCCACCCTCCTCTTCGAGCGCTACAAGCTCAGCGAACAGGCCGCCATCCAGCTGGTCATGAAGGCCCAGGCCGCCGGCTACTTCAGCGAGCACGACGACGATCCGTCCATCTGCACCCAGCTGCGCGCCGAGCAGGATGCCAAGCGCGTTTTCAAGGAATATGGCAAACCGGCCGCCAGCAAACCCGCCGCGCCTCCCCACGGCCGCACGCGCCGCTGACGGAAGCGGGAACCAAGTGCGCGGGCATCTGCTCTGCATGAGAACGACATCCAACCACGTCTGACCCCATGACGCCCAGCGCCATCCAGCTCATTGGCGCGACCCTCTTCGCGGTCGCCATCCTGCACACCTTCGCCACCCGCTTCTTCGAGCACCTGGCCCATACCCGCCCCGCCCACGCCGGCATCTGGCACCTGCTCGGCGAGGTGGAGGTGGTGTTCGGCTTCTGGGCGATGGTCCTGATCGTGGCGATGTTCTTCATCGACGGCGCCCACCCGGCCATCGCCTACATCGAATCGCGCAATTTCACCGAGCCGATGTTCGTCTTCGCGATCATGGTCATCGCCGGCACGCGCCCCATCCTCCACGCCGCCAGCGGACTCGTCCGCCTCACCGCACGCGCCGTGCCGCTGCCCGGCCCGGCCGCTGGCTACTTCACGGTGCTCGCACTGGTACCGCTGCTCGGCTCCTTCATCACCGAACCGGCTGCCATGACGCTGGCGGCACTGATGCTGCGCGACGGGTTCTTCGGCCGCGGCCTGTCGACGCGCCTCAAGTACGCGACGCTTGGCGTGCTGTTCGTCAACATCTCCATCGGCGGCACGCTGACGCCTTTTGCAGCGCCGCCGGTGCTGATGGTCGCCGGCAAGTGGGGCTGGGATACCCACTTCATGCTGAGTCAGTTCGGCTGGAAGGCAGCCATCGCCGTCGGCATCAATGCCCTCGGTGTCACCCTGGCCTTCCGCCGGGAGCTGGCTGCCCTCCGTCCCGCGGACAGCGATGCCGCTACGCAATCCGTGCCGCTGGCGCTGACGCTGGTACACCTGTTGTTCCTGTGCGGCGTCGTGGTGTCGGCCCATCATCCGGCGGTGTTCCTTGGCCTGTTCCTGTTCTTCCTCGGCATCGCCGACGCCTACGCTCGCCACCAGGACCGCCTGATCCTCCGCGAAGGCCTGCTGGTGGCCTTCTTCCTGGCCGGCCTGGTGGTACTCGGCGGACAGCAGCAATGGTGGTTGCAGCCACTGCTGATGAGCATGAGCAGCGACGCGGTATTCGCCGGCGCAACCGTGCTGACGGCCTTTACCGACAATGCCGCACTGACCTACCTCGGCTCCCTCGTCGAGGGACTCAGCGACACCTTCAAGTACGCGCTGGTCGCCGGCGCCGTGACCGGTGGCGGCCTCACCATCATCGCCAATGCCCCGAACCCCGCCGGCAGCGCCATCCTGCGCGGCAGCTTCGAGGATGAGTCGATCAACGCCGGCGGCCTGTTCCTCGCCGCGCTGCTGCCGACCCTGGTGGCCGGCAGTGCCTTCATGCTGCTCTGACGGCGCAATCCCCGGGCGCGAATAAGCTTCCACGTTTTTCTTGGTTCAGTCCGCTGCCACCGCTGCCTAGACTGCCCTCATCCCATAAAACGTGACACAGGCAGCAGGATGCGGGCGAAGCGGTCATCTGGCCGTTCCGCCCGCGCCGTTCTGTTCGCCGGAAAGCGCCCCATGCACCACACCACGCTCATCGTCCCCGGCTTCCACGGCAGCGGGCCCACCCACTGGCAGACCTGGCTGGAAACCCAGCTTCCCGACGCACGCCGGGTCCGCGGCATCGACTGGGAAAGCCCGGTCCTGGCCCGCTGGGCACAAACCGTCCGCGACGAGATCGACACATCGCCGGGCCCGGTCTGGCTCGTCGCCCACAGCTTCGGCTGCCTCGCCTCCGTCGTCGCCGCCAGTGACCGCCTCAATCGCGTCGCCGGCCTGCTGCTCGTCGCGCCGGCCGATCCCGAGCGCTTCACCCCCTTCGGCCTGCGGGACGAAGACGCCCACCCCGAGGACGAGAGCCTGGGCCGCTGGATTCCCCGCGATGCCCTCGGCGCACCGAGCATCGTCGTGGCCAGCACCAACGATCCGTGGGTACGCCTGTCCTCCGCCGCGTACTGGGCCGACAACTGGGGCAGCCACCTGGTCGAGATCGGCGCAGCCGGCCACATCAACGTGGATTCGGGCCATGGTCCGTGGCCACGCGGCCTCGAATTGCTGCATGCACTGCAGGCCTCCGCCGAGGATCTACCCCTCGGCAGCATCGACGATATCAGCCTGGTGCGCCGTGGCCGCCAGGGCGCCCTTGCCCGTCTGCGCCACGGCACCCGCGGCCGTCCCTGAAATGAAACAGCCCCGCGTCAAGCGGGGCTGCAACATGAACCAGCAGAACAGAAAAGACGAACCGATCAGAACTCCCCGGCGTAACCTTCCTTCTCCGGACGCAGCGCCGAACGCACCACGCTCTCGGTCAACTCCTCCGAGCACAGCTCGATGAAGCGATAGGCGAAGCCGCGCAGGAAGTGACCGCGACGCACCGCGATGCGCGTCACGTTTTCCTCGAACAGATGGCTGCTCGGCAGCATCCTGAGGCCCTGGTCCCGGTGGCCGTCATAGGCCATCGACGCCACGATGCCGACGCCCAGCCCCAATTCCACGTAGGCCTTGATCACGTCCGCGTCGAGGGCCGACATCACCACGTCCGGCGTCAGCCCGGCCTTGGCAAAGGTCTCGTCGATCTTCGCGCGGCCGGTGAAGCCTTCGTGATAGGTGATCACCGGGTATTCGGCCACCGCTTCCAGCGTCAGCGGCTCGACGGATTCGAGCGGATGGCCGGCCGGCACGATCACCGAGTGATGCCAGCCGTAGTACGGGAAGGACACGAAGTCCGCCACGCCGGCCAGCGATTCGGTGGCGATGCCGATGTCGGCACGGCCGTCCTGCAGCATCGTGACGATCTCCGTCGGGCTGGCCTGGTGCAGCACCAGGTGCACCTTCGGGAAAGCCTGCTTGAACTGGGTCACCACCCGCGGCAACGCGTAGCGCGCCTGGGTGTGGGTGGTGACGATGGTCAGCTGGCCGTGGTCCTTGTTGCTGAACTGGTCGGCGATGCTCTTGATGTTGCGCGCATCCATCAGCATGCGGTCCACGATATGGACCAGCTCCTGCCCCGGCTCGGTCAGCCCGAGCAGGCGCTTGCCCTTGCGGATGAACAGCTCGAGGCCCAGCTCGTCTTCCAGGTCCTTGATGTGCTTGGATACCCCCGACTGGGAGGTGAACAGCGCATTGGCCACCTCCGTCAGGTTGAAATTGCGGCGCACCGTTTCATGAATGATGCGCAGTTGCTGGAAATTCATCAGATCACCCAGTTGGGCGCCTGGTCGGCGCCATTTTTATCTGCATTGCGTTCAAAAACCCGCAGGCGCGAGGGTACCAGACGAACCGTCTGCCCTTCCTCCAGGCCGAGGCGTTCCACCTCGTCGCGGGTCACTTCGACTTCGAACAGCTGGCCGGTCGAGCCATTGAGCCCGTCGAGCTCCACCCGGGCCGTCACGCCGAAGGCCAGGATGCGGCTGATCTTGGCCGACACGCCGCCCGCCTCCTGCGGATTGACGACGATGTTCAGCTCGTGCGGGCGGGCAAAGGCGAACACCTCGGAGCCATGGGCCAGATCCACCTTGCCCGGCGCCAGCACGTCGTCGCCCACATGCACCTTCTGGCCATCCACGCGACCGTGGAAGAGGTTCACCGAACCGAGGAAGCCATACACGAACGGCGACGCCGGATGGCGGTACACCTCTTCCGGCGTACCCACCTGCTCCACCTTGCCGTGGTCCATCAGCACCACCCGGTCGGCCACCTCCAGGGCTTCTTCCTGGTCGTGGGTCACGAAGATCGAGGTGATGTGCAGTTCGTCGTGCAGGCGGCGCAACCAGCGGCGCAGCTCCTTGCGCACCTTGGCGTCCAGCGCCCCGAAAGGCTCGTCGAGCAGCAGCACGCGGGGCTCCACCGCCAGCGCGCGGGCCAGCGCGATGCGCTGACGCTGGCCGCCGGACAGCTGGGACGGGAAGCGGTCCGCCACCCAGTCGAGCTGGACCAGCTTCAACAGCTCGGTCACCTTGGCCTTGATGGCGCTTTCCGACGGGCGCTGGCTGCGCGGCTTCATGCGCATGCCGAACGCCACGTTGTCGAACACGGTCATGTGGCGGAACAGCGCGTAATGCTGGAACACGAAACCCACCTGGCGCTCGCGCACATGGGTGTCGGAAGCATCGGCGCCATCCAGCAGCACTTTGCCGCTGTCCGCCGACTCCAGGCCGGCGATGATGCGCAGCAGCGTGGTCTTGCCGCAGCCGGACGGGCCGAGCAGTGCCACCAGTTCGCCGGTGGGAAAATCCAGCGACACGTCGTTGAGGGCGGTAAAGCTGCCGAATTCCTTGCGGATGTTGTGAACCTGGATGCTCATGATCTCATTCCTCGGATTGCTGGCTCGACTTGCCGGCCTGATGCTCCACCCAGGTCTTGATGACCAGGGTCACGAGCGCCAGCAGCGCCAGCAGGGAGGCCACCGCAAAGGCGGCGGCAAACTGGTATTCGTTGTAAAGAATTTCCACGTGCAGCGGCATCGTGTTGGTCTGGCCGCGGATATGGCCGGACACCACGCTCACTGCGCCGAACTCGCCCATCGCACGGGCGTTACACAGGATCACGCCGTACAGCAGGCCCCACTTCACGTTGGGCAGGGTCACATACCAGAAGGTCTGCCAGCCCCGCGCACCCAGCACCACGGCGGCTTCTTCCTCGTCGCGCCCCTGGGCTTCCATCAGCGGGATCAGTTCGCGGGCCACGAAGGGGAAGGTCACGAAGACCGTCGCCAGCACGATGCCCGGCACCGCGAAGACCACCTTCAGGTCGTGCTCCGACAGCCACGGCCCGAACCAGCCCTGGGCGCCGAAGACCAGCACGTAGATCAGGCCCGACACCACCGGCGACACCGAGAACGGCAGGTCGATCAGAGTGATCAGCAGGTGCTTGCCGCGGAACTCGAACTTGGTGATGGCCCAAGCTGCGGCCACGCCGAACACCAGGTTGAGCGGCACCGAGATCGCCGCGGCGGTCAGCGTCAGCTTGATCGCCGCCCACGCATCGGGCTCGATCAGCGCGGCGAAGTACACATCCCAGCCCTTGCGCAGCGCCTCCACAAACACCGTGATCAGCGGCAACAACAGAAAGATGCTGAAGAAGGTCAGCGACAGCGCCAGGATGCCCCACTTCACCAGCGCCGGCTCACGCGTGGCGGCCTTCGATTCGAATCGGGCGGCGTGATCCGCCGACCCATGCAATGCAGCAGCAGCGCCGGACATCAGCGTTCCCTCCCGGTACGTTTGGCAGTCCATGCCTGCAGACCATTGATGATCAGCAGCAGCACGAACGAAATCAGCAGCATGACCACGGCGATGGCAGTCGCGCCGGCGTAGTCGTATTGCTCAAGCTTGGTAATGATCATCAGCGGCGTGATCTCGGACACCAGCGGAATGTTGCCGGCGATGAAGATCACCGAACCGTATTCCCCCACCGCGCGGGCAAAGGCCATCGCGAAGCCGGTCATCAGCGCCGGCAGCACGGTCGGGAAGACCACGTGGCGGAAAGCCTGCCAACGGTTGGCGCCAAGGCTCACCGCCGCTTCCTCGTACTCGGTATCCAGATCCTCGAGGATCGGCTGCACCGTGCGCACCACGAAGGGCAGGCCGATGAAGATCAGCGCCACCAGCACGCCCAGCGGCGTGAAGGCCACCTGGATGCCCAGCGGCTCCAGCAGCTTGCCGACCCAGCCGTTCTTGGCGTACAGCGCGGTCAGCGCAATGCCGGCCACCGCCGTCGGCAGCGCGAACGGCAGATCCACCAGCGCATCCACCAGGCGCTTGCCGGGGAAGGAATAACGCACCAGCGCCCACGCCAACATCAGGCCGAAGACGGTGTTGATCAGCGCGGCGATCAGCGACGCGCCGAAGGTCAGGCGGTAGGACGCCAGCACCCGCGGCGACGACACCGCAGCGATGAAGTGATCGGCGCCGAGGGAGCCGGCCTTCAGGAAGACCGCCACCAGCGGGATCAGCACGATCAGCGACAGCCAGGTCAGCGTATAGCCGAGGCTGAGGCCGAAGCCCGGCAGCACCCGGGTCGAATTCGACGCAGCCATCAGCGTTTCACCACGATCTGGTCATACACGCCGCCGTCGGCGAAATGGGTCTTCTGCACCGCATCCCAACCGCCCAGCTTGCCTTCCACCGTAAAGGTCTTCACGGCCGGGAAGCGGCTGGAATACTTCTTCAGCACCGCCGGATCGACCGGACGGAAATGGTGCTTGGCAATGATCTCCTGGCCTTCCGGCGAGAACAGGAAGTTCAGGTAGGCCGTGGCCTGCTTGCGCGTGCCGCGCTTGTCCACCACCTTGCTCACCACCGCCACCGGCGCGGCCGCCTCGATGGACAGCGACGGATAGACCACATCGAACTTGTCGCCGCCCACTTCCTGATCGATCAGCACCGCTTCGTTCTCGAAGGTGATCAGCACGTCGCCAATGTCACGCTGCGTGAAGGTCGTCGTCGCCCCGCGGCCGCCACCGTCGAGCACCGGCACGTTGGCGAACAGCTTGGTCACGAAGTCCCGCGCACCGGCGTCGCTGCCGGTCTTCTGCAGCGCATAGCCCCACGCCGCCAGATAGGTGTAGCGGCCGTTGCCGGATGTCTTGGGGTTCGGCACGATCACCTGCAGGCCCGGACGAACCAGATCGGACCAATCCTTGATGCCCTTCGGATTGCCCTTGCGCACCAGGAAGATGGTGTTCGTCGTGTACGGCGCGGCTGCGTGCGGGAAGGCCTTCTGCCAATCAGCCGCAACCAGGCCCTGCTTGGCCAGCACATTGATGTCCGGCACCTGGTTCATCGTCACCACGTCCGCCTCCAGGCCCGACGCCACCGACTGGACCTGCTTGCTCGAACCGCCGTGGGACTGGTTGATCGTCAGCTTCTCCTTCGCCGTGCGCTGCCACTGGGCGATGAAGGCCGGATTGATGTCCTTGTAAAGCTCCCGCGACACATCGTAGGAGACATTGAGAAGCGTGGCATCGGCCAAGGCCGGCGCCGCCGGCAAGACCGCCAAGCCGGCCAGAAAGGCCAGCACGGGACGCAGCGCAGCACGAGTCGGGGACATGGAATTCTCCTGTTTATCGAGTCAGGACCCGAGTCTAGGGAGGAGTCGCGATGCACCAAACCAATAAAAATGGCTTTGTATATTCCTGCGCGTGCAATGAGGAGAGGCGCGACAGATTTGCGCGTTATAAGAAGGTACGCACGTCCGAGTTGATACAACCAGTGCAGCATGGAGTGATGGAGCCCCCCAAATGCGCGGGGAAGCGCGGGGGACGAACTAGGTGTATGCAACCTTGGTTCCGTTTGGGCTTACCTATGACCTATGGGCAGGGAACCAGGCTCTGGATGTCGGCCTGAGCGGTCATCGGTAGCAATGGTTTCGATGGGTAGCTACCGAACCAACACAGCCTTTGAGCTTTAAAGAAAGCGGTCGTTCAACGTTGAAGCGGGGGCGCGAGCGGCGGCTTACAGACGCAACTCGGCTCGATCGACCTGCTAGCCTTCAAGGTGACAGGCGCAGATATAGTGAGCACCCGAGCATTACGATCACATAAGCCCCCAAGACCAAACGCGGCTTTGTAAATTTGGTAGCAAGTAGCGGCTCAGCTCTGCGAACGTAAACGTTGAGTTGAGCAACTATTAAGCACATGGCTGTAAGCAAGAGATACAGAACCGTAAACAATGTCTCGCACCAATTGCACTCGCGAAGCGCCGGTTCACCGGGCACCTCCGCTGTCGTCATGTAAGTAGCTGGCACTGCGTATCTCTCTTGCTATTCGATCAAAACTACCAAACTGGCAGGCGGTGAAAGCGGACTATCCTGACGGTCCGCTTCTGGCCGAATAGAGCCTAACGTCATGGTAAGTTCCGACACAGAGTGGGCATACGAAATGTCGAACGGCTGTCGTTGAAGGAGCCACTCAAGCGTCCCTTTAGCATGCTTTTCCCGACTGTTTGGCGGCAGGCGTCGCTCCCTTCTTTGCATCCTCTTCGGCCTTCGCCATCTCGGCCGCTTTCTGCTTCGCAAACTGGCGCACACCCTCGGCGATGTCTTTCGGGATGTGCACGTACTTGACCACCTCATCGATGATCTCAGGATGCAGGAAGAACGGTGAGTTGCCGGCTTCCCAGTTCGGTCGCATCTTCACGCGCTGGCGTCGTGATGGACCGAAAAAAAGGTTGTTCCAGATCAGTGCTTCACGCGCTGGGTGATCCTTCTTTTCGACGATCGTTTCCAGGATGCCTCCCATAACACACGTCCCTTTTTCGCGCTTCGCCTTCGCCCGATGAACGCGATCAAGCTCATGGGCCAGTAAGTTCACCGTCTTGCCGTTCACGTCCACGATGTCGAAGTCTAGCGGCTGACAGTACCTTCTCAGCTCCCAAACTGCGCGGTCGAGTCGAGCAATATCGAATGGCTCGATATGGTATGAAACTTCGTAGTAACGATACTTCGCTCCATATTCTTCGAGTCCCTTGATGAATTTGACGGTACTTGCACTGAGTTCGATTTCGAACTTGCCGTGTAGCTTCATCCTCTCGATGCCCGGAAGTACACTATGCCCTAGTTCTTTGGCATCCATTCGATTGAGTACAAGAATGCCTTTGACGTACTTCTCCAGACAGTGCAGGGCAGACCAAAGGAAGGGCTGAATAAGCCGCGCTCGATAAGCCATTCTTGCAGTGATGTAGTCCTTATCTGCGGTCTCACGGAAGCTTCTAATTGCGAAGTCATTGACCAGGATGTGCATCGGGCTAGCCATGCTTGTTCTCAGGGGTTGTAGACCTTACTTGCATCGGTGTCCATCGAGTAAATAAAAAGTCGCTACAAAGCACGTTGTCTGCGCGCCCCCCGCACGTAAGTAGCATGCATGTCGCCTGTTCAAGGATGGTGCCGTACGCAGCACATTGGAGGAGATAACGCTGCTTTGATGGTGATCTTATAAGAGTAGAGTACAACACCGCAAAGCGGCCATCGCCGAGCTGCTGTTCTTGGCCTATCGGTCAGGAACGACTATTGCGGAGCACGGACTGGAAGTTGTCAATCGCTCCTGCGTGAAACACTATGGTTACCTTAGACCCCTTGAGTGGGGAAGGGTTAGGTAATAAAGACAAGTTGGTTGCTGTACCCGATAGACATTCATGGGCTCTGTTCGCATGCTCTCGATTTGATGACGAAGGCGTTCTGCGTCGAGTTCTATGAACCATAATTCCCGCAATACGAACGGCAACAACTTTTCTTCGCCTCTGGGAAACCGAATATCTAAATTGCACATGTCAAGTATCTGACTTTAGGTTCTATAACTCTCTCCCTAAAATAGGTGGATATCAAAACAAGGAGTAAATTTTGCCTGCTTTTGCTGTTAAGCACATTGAGAAAAACCAAGGACCTCTGTCATCGATTATGAGTGAGATCAAGAAAACACCATATTCGTACACATCAAAATATCGCGAGGCATCTATCGCTTCAAAAGGAAACTTCATTTACGTGATCGAAGTTCGAGCTGAGAAAAGCGGAAGAAGCTATTGGCTTGGATATAAATACAAGGCCTTCGAGTCGTTCCAATGTGCGGGTGGTGCACTATGGAAAGGCGAATTCAAATACAAGAACTCAGCTCGACCTATGAGCACAGCTGAAGGCCAATACTTCAATGTTCCAGTTAGGCTTTTTGATGTAAATTTATGCGTATGGCTTTCTTCGAAACAGCCAGGCATGGCAGAGATTCCTTCCTATTTGATCAGCGCGCTCGAAGGTGTTCTCAATGACCCTGCGAATGGAGCGCAGCCCTTTGCTTAATACGTGCTTGCTACCGACTGCGAAAAAGCTGCGATTTGTGCCGCCAGCTGAAGCTTTACTGTAGATCCTACGACAAATATTTTGTACCCAGAAGATCTCCAATTTCGGTACATCCGCACTTGCAGTCGCAAGACGTTGGTTCGCGTGCGCAGCATAGGAAAGCTACTGCTCGTGGCCAGGCAAGGCTGAAAGACAGGTAACTGAAGCACTGCCGCCTGACTACGCGCGACGAGCCAACGGCAGCTCCGACCGACATCCAGCCGCTAATCCGACGGGCTAGTCCTCACCGATGACCTGTCCCAAGCAGCATCCCACCACCCCGCATGAATGCCCCACCCCAACCTCCCTGGCCCCCATTCCACCAAAGAACCACACATAAGCGTGCATCTAGAGCCGCTGCGCATCTCATACCGCTAAAGCCACATTCCATGTTGCGCGGTCAACATTCGATCTCGCGGCGTAAACATTGAATACTGACCCGCTCTCATACGATGCTGCGCGGCGCGCACATCATTCTTTCTGCATGACATGGCATATTGCGGCGGCACGTTCGAATAATGGCCGCGCAACATTGAGATAGCCACTAGCAACATTGCATGTTGCGCCCGAATTTCTCCATGTGAAGGCAGCAACATCGAATGTTCACCACTCATGCTCGTATGTTGTCCAAGGCATATTGACTGAGCGGCTGCGCACATGGCATCCATCGGCTGTCCCGATCAAACAGCCGGACGCAACATATGCCCCGCCGCGTGGATCAAAGGCATTGCAGTCCTCCTTTCACAGCCAAGCAGGCATCCACCATGAAGCCTCTGCCCTCCATCTTCTTGAGCGCCACCCTCGCCGCTCTTCTCTCCGCCTGCGTAGGTCCGCGCTTTCCGGCGAATGTCACTACCGTCGGTGAACTCGTCGACCGCCTCGGTCCGCCCGCAATGCGCTGGCCGGAGGACGGCGGTGGCGAGCGGCGGGCCTTCACCACGGCGCCGATGGGGATGCGGACGTGGATGGTCCTCGTCGATGCGGATGGCAGGGTGCGCAGCGTGGAAAACGTGCTCGACATGCCGCACTTCGCGCGCATCCAGCCGGGCATGGACGAGGAGGCGGTGATGCGCGAGATCGGGCCGCCCTACCGCCCGTGGACCGTGACGTACCCCGCCCGCAATGAGCGCGTTTGGGAATGGCGTTACTGCGATGTGTGGAGCGAGCCGGCGCGCTTCAACGTTCTGTTCGACGCCACCACGGGCAAGGTCCGCTCGACGATGAGCCTCACCGAGCGCCAGTCGCTCTATGGCAACGGCAGGCGCAGCGAGTGGTGTAGCCCCTAACCCCCCTTCCTCGGCCGCGGTCCGGACGTCCGACTCCTGCACGAACGTCCGATTCCCGGTCGCCGATTCATCCGCCGGCCTTTCCCCTTTGCGATCCGGATCGAATCAAAAACCCCTTTTCTTTCAGTCTCCTATCTCCTTTTTGTGCGGACTGGCACAACCGTTGCCCTATCTCTTGCGGGGACAGCGGCTCGCCCCGGGGTGCGGCGGAATGCGGCACCAGTCCAAACCAAGGAGACATGGAGACAACAATGGAAGTCCAACAATCACAAGTACAGGTGATGGGCATCGATGCCGGCGGCACGATGACCGATACCTTCTTCGTTCGGGCCGACGGACGCTTCGTCGTCGGCAAGGCGCAGAGCAATCCGGCCGACGAATCGCTGGCCATCTTCAACTCGTCGGAGGACGCCCTCGCCCACTGGAATCGCACGGTGGACGACGTCTATCCGGAACTGGCGACCTGCGTCTATTCCGGCACCGCGATGCTCAACCGCATCCTGATGCGCAAGGGTCTCGACGTGGGCCTGATCTGCAACAAGGGCTTCGAGCAGATCCATTCCATGGGCCGCGCCCTGCAGAGCTATCTGGGCTATGCGCTGGAAGACCGCATCCACCTCAACACCCACCGCTACGATGAGCCGCTGGTGCCGGTCTCCCGCACCCGCGGCGTGACGGAGCGCACCGATGTGCAGGGCAAGGTGGTCATTCCGCTGCGTGAAGAGGAAGTCCGCCAGGCCACCCGCGAGCTGATTGCCGCCGGCGCGCAGGCCATCGTGATCTGCCTGCTGCAGTCCCACAAGAACGAATCCAGCGAAACCCGCGCCCGCGACATTGCGCGTGAGGAGCTGGCCAAGCTGAAGGTGGACATCCCGGTCTTCGCGTCGGTGGATTACTACCCGTCACGCAAGGAAAGCCACCGGATGAACACCACCATCCTAGAAGCCTACGGTGCCGAACCTTCACGCCAGACCCTGAAGAAGGTCAGTGACCGCTTCAAGAAGCACGGCGCCAAGTTCGACCTGCGCGTGATGGCCACCCACGGCGGCACGATCAGCTGGAAAGCCAAGGAACTGGCCCGCACCATCGTCTCCGGCCCGATCGGCGGCGTCATCGGCTCCAAGCTGCTGGGTGAATACCTGGGCGACGAGAACATCGCCTGCTCGGACATCGGCGGCACCAGCTTCGACGTGGCGCTGATCACCAAGGGCAGCTTCGCGATCAAGTCCGACCCGGACATGGCGCGCCTGGTGCTGTCCCTGCCGCTGGTGGCGATGGACTCGGTGGGCGCCGGCGCCGGCAGCTTCGTGCGCCTCGACCCTTACAGCAAGTCGATCAAGCTCGGCCCGGACAGCGCCGGCTACCGGGTTGGCACCTGCTGGCCGGAGAGCGGCCTGGATACGGTGTCGGTGTCCGATTGCCACGTGGTGCTCGGCTACCTCAACCCGGACAACTTCCTGGGCGGTGCGATCAAGCTCGACGTACAGCGCGCCCGCGACCACATCAAGGCGCAGATCGCCGACCCGCTCGGCCTGTCGGTGGAAGATGCAGCCGCCGGTGTCATCGAACTGCTCGACCTGACCCTGTCCGAGTACCTGCGCGCCAACATCAGCGCCAAGGGCTACAACCCGGCCGAGTTCACCTGCTTCTCCTACGGCGGCGCCGGCCCGGTGCACACCTACGGCTACACCGAGGGCGTCGGCTTCAAGGATGTGGTGGTGCCGGCTTGGGCGGCGGGCTTCTCGGCCTTCGGCTGCGCCTGCGCCGACTTCGAGTACCGCTACGACAAGTCGGTGGATCTCGGCGTCGCCCAGCTGGCCGACGACGACACCAAGGCGGCCGCGTGCCGGACGCTGCAGGACGCCTGGTCCGAACTGGCACTGAAGGTCATCGACGAGTTCGTGCTCAATGGCTACAAGGCCGAGGACGTGCTGCTGATCCCCGGCTACAAGATGCAGTACATGGGGCAACTCAACGACCTGGAAATCGTCTCGCCGGTGACCAGCGCGGCCACCGCCGCCGACTGGAACCAGATCGTCGATGCCTTCGAGAACACCTACGGCCGCGTGTATGCCAGCTCGGCGCGCTCGCCGGAGCTGGGCTTCTCGATCACCGGCGCGATCCTGCGCGGCACCGTGGTGACCCAGAAGCCGGTGCTACCGGAAGACCCGGACGCCGGCCCGACGCCGCCGAAGGAAGCTTACCTGGGCACCCGCCCGTTCTACCGCCACAAGCGCTGGGTCGATGCCGCGTTGTGGAAGATGGAAAGCCTGAAGGCCGGCAACCACATCGTGGGCCCCGCCATCATCGAATCCGACGCCACCACCTTCGTGGTGCCCGACGGCTTCGCGACCACGATCGACAAGCACCGCCTGTTCCATCTGAAGGAAGTCCGGTAGCCGCCTGGGCCGCCCCAAGGCTGCCGGCGCCCCCTCGGGGGACCGACGCCGACGGCATCTTGGGGGCTAACCACACTAAGGAGACAAGACAATGAACATGATGAACAAGAATGAGCTCGGCTTTGCCGATCTGCTGAAAAACGGCCAGACCCTGAAGCAGTTCCGCGACGGCATCATCGCGCGCACCCAGGCCAGCGGCCACTACAACGGTATCGAGAAGCTGGAGTTCCGCGACAGCGACCCGATCGGCTACGAGAAGCTGTTCTCCAAGCTGCGCGGCGGCCTGGTGCATGCCCGCGAAACCGCCAAGAAGATCGCCGCCAGCCCCATCGTCGAGCAGGAAGGCGAGCTGTGCTTCACGCTCTACAACGCCGCCGGCGACTGCGTGCTGACCTCCACCGGCATCATCATCCACGTCGGCACGATGGGCGCGGCGATCAAGTACATGATCGAGAACAACTGGGAGGGCAATCCCGGCATCAACCCCGGCGACATGTTCACCACCAACGACTGCTCGATCGGCAACGTGCACCCCTGCGACATCGCCACCATCGTGCCGATTTTCTGGGAAGGCAAGCTGATCGGCTGGGTCGGCGGCGTGACCCACGTGATCGACACCGGCTCGGTGACGCCGGGCTCCATGTCCACCGGCCAGACCCAGCGCTTCGGCGATGGCTACATGATCACCTGCCGCAAGACCGGCATCAACGACGAGCCGCTGCGCGACTGGCTGCATGAGTCCCAGCGCTCGGTGCGCACGCCCAAGTACTGGATTCTCGACGAGAAGACCCGTATCGCTGGCTGCCACATGATCCGCGAGCTGGTGGAGGACGTGATCAAGGCCGACGGCATCGAGGCCTATGAGAAGTTCGCCTTCGAGGTCATCGAGGAAGGCCGCCGCGGCCTGATGAGCCGCATCAAGGCGATGACCCTGCCCGGCAAGTACCGCAAGGTGTCCTTCGTCGATGTGCCCTACAAGCACGAGGACGTGCAGGTCTCCAACGCCTTCGCCAAGCTCGACTCCATCATGCACTCCCCGTGCGAGATGACCATCAAGCCGGACGGCAAGTGGCGGCTGGACTTCGAAGGCGCGAGCCGGTGGGGCTGGCACACCTTCAACGCCCACCAGGTGGCCTTCACCTCGGGCATCTGGGTGATGATGTGCCAGACCCTGGTGCCGACCCAGCGCATCAATGACGGCGCCTACTTCGCCACCGAGTTCCGCCTGCCCAAGGGCACCTGGTGCAACCCGGATGACCGCCGCACCGGCCACGCCTACGCCTGGCACTTCCTGGTGTCCGGCTGGGCAGCCCTGTGGCGCGGCCTGTCCCAGTCCTACTTCAGCCGTGGCTACCTGGAAGAGGTCAACGCCGGCAACGCCAATACCTCCAACTGGCTGCAAGGTGGCGGTATCAACCAGGACGGCGAGATCCACGCGGTCAACAGCTTCGAAGCATCGAGCTGCGGCACCGGCGCCTGCGCGGTGAAGGACGGCCTCAACCACGCCGCCGCGATCTGGAACCCGGAAGGCGACATGGGCGACATCGAGATCTGGGAGATGGCCGAGCCGCTCCTGTACCTCGGCCGCAACGTGAAGGCCAACTCCGGCGGCTATGGCAAGTACCGTGGCGGCTGCGGCTTCGAGACCCTGCGCATGGTGTGGAACGCCCAGGACTGGACCATGTTCTTCATGGGCAACGGCTTCATGAACAGTGACTGGGGCCTGATGGGCGGCTACCCGTCCGCCACCGGCTACCGTTTCGAGGCCCACAAGACCGGGCTGGACAACCGCATCGCCATCGGCGACAGCCTGCCGCTGGGCGGCGACCTCGATCCGTCCAACCCGGACTACGAGCGCCACCTGGACGCCACTGCCACGGTCAAGCGTGACAAGCAGTGCATTACCACCGAGGACTGCTACTCCAACCACGACCTCTACCTCAACTACCTGCGCGGCGGCCCCGGCTTCGGCGACCCCATCGACCGCGAGCCGAAGGCCATCGAGGCCGACCTCAACCAGAAGTTCCTGCTGCCCGAGTACGCCGAGAAGGTCTATGGCGCGGTGCTGACCCAGGACGCCAAGGGCGTGTTCACGGTCGATCCGGCCAAGACCCAGGCCCGCCGCGCCGAGATCCGCAAGGAACGCCTGGCTCGCGCACTGCCGACCCGCGAATGGATGAAGGAGGAGCGCGAACGCATCATCAACAAGCACGCCGCCACCCAGGTCCAGCACATGTTCGCCACCAGCTTCGCGCTGTCCGAGAAGTTCACCAAGCAGTTCAAGGACTTCTGGAGCCTGCCGGCCGAATGGCAACTGCTTGAGGAAGAGCTCGGCGTGCCCTCCTACGGCGCCAAGCACCGCATGGATCTGTCCATGCTCCCCGACGTCACCACCGTCGTCCAGGTCGAAGAGTAATCACGGAATCAAGGAGTCTGAACATGTCCAACTACACCAACGAACAGGTCGCCCACCTCGTCGAAGGCTCGCTCGACTGGGAAACCACCTTCCGCATGCTGTCCATGCCCAAGGACCACAGCCGCTTCAGCCAGTACCTGGCGGCCCTTCAGGCCAAGGTCAGCTTCCCGGACCGCATCGTGCTGCCCCTCGGCCCGCACCTGTACATCGTGCAATCCGCCAAGACCAAGGAGTGGGTCACCCAGTGCGACTGCGGCCACGTCTTCTGCGACTACCGCGAGAACTGGAAGCTGCACGCCAGCGTCTACGTGCGCGATACCGAAGAGGCGATGACCGAGGTCTATCCGAAGCTGATGGCGCCGGATACCCAGTGGCAGGTGTACCGCGAGTACTACTGCCCGACCTGCGGCGCGATGCACGACGTGGAAGCACCGACCCCGTGGTACCCGGTGATCCATGACTTCGAACCGGATATCGAAGCCTTCTACAAGGACTGGATGGGCCTCCCGGTACCGGAACGCGCTTAAGCTGGGTCGCAAGCGCTTTGCGGGGCTCGGCCGATGGCCGGCCCCGCTTTTTTGCGTGCATCCGAACTTCGCCGCCTTGCGGATTGCGGGGGGCTTTGTGGGGGCGAATTCATTCGCCCGTCGCATGTGGGACTGCTTCCGTGGGCGAATGAATTCGCCCCCACGGGAGAAGCGCCCCCCAAAACACGAAGAGCTCACCCATACACAGCCAACCGTCCGAAAACGAGACGTCCGACGTTTCGGACGGCCGATTATCGGACGGCCAGCATCCGGACTTCAAACGACATCCATCTGCCTCCCTGTGCTGCACGGGGCTTTCACGTGATCGATGCAGATGGCACCAGGTTTGCTAATCTCCAGATCGGCAGTTCCATTTTTTTCATAAGCGTTTCCAGATCGGAGGCCTCGCCCAGACCCATGCCACCCGTCCCGTCCGCGTGCAGAACCCACCCTTAAAACGGCCGCATCCATCGATAGCGGTCCGCCGCAAGCGGGACGAAACCAAAGGAGGAAGACGTGAGAAAAGTGCAGCACGGAGGGACAAGTGTTCTCCAATCCGTATAACGACGCCGCCGTAATGGCCGCCTGGGAATCCTTCCAGAGCGGCGATGCCGCCCGCAATGACACCCTGCGGACCCTGGTGGACCGTTCCTGGCGACGCTGCCAGGACGCCCGCGTGGATCCGGACCGCCGCTACGCCCCCGACCCGCTGCCCGAGCACGCGCTGTACGCGCTGCGGGAGAGCAACAGCGAACTGCTGGAAGCCGGCGCGCCGGTGATGGCCTACGCGCGGGACTTCCTTGCCGAGACAGGCACGATGATGCTGCTCGCCGACACCCAGTGCACCATCCTCACGATGGAAGGCGACACGCCGACAGTGGACACCGCCGAGTCGATCCGCCTGATTCCTGGCGTCAACTGGAGCGAGCGCATCTGCGGTACCAACGCCATCGGCACGGCGCTGGCCGTCGGCCAGCCGGTGCAGATCCACTCGGCCGAGCACTTCTGCGCCGGCATCAAGCTGTGGACCTGTTCGGCGGCGGTGATCCGCCATCCCCAGGGCGGCGAGATCGTCGGCGTGATCGACGTCTCCGGCCTGTCCGAAACCTATAACCGCCAGAGCCTAGCCCTCGCCGTTACCACCGCCAGCAGCATCGAGAGCCGCCTCGGCGCACGGGAAATGGAGCTGCGCTGCCGCCTGCTGGAAGGGGCGATGGGCCGCTGGGGCTCGAGTGCCGCCGACGGCCTGATCCTTTTCGATCGACGCGGCGTGCCGGTCAAGATCAACGAGCACGCTGCCGGCGCCGTCATGGCGCGGGGAGGCGACATGGATCTGTCCGCCCCCGCTCGCCTGCCCGAGATGGCCCTCGGCGCCGACGGCCCGGTCGGCCCGCTGCCCGAGTGGATGAACAACGACTGGCTGGTGCCGGTGACGAGCCACGGTCTGCGCCTCGGCACGCTGCTGATCATGCCCCTTGCCCGCGGCGCCCGCCCGGCTTCAATACAGCACGCGGCCCCAAACTGTACGCCGGCCGACAGCCCGGCCAAGGTGCGCAACTTCGCCTCCCTGGTCAGCCGCAACCCGACGCTGCTGTCGGCCATCGACAAGGCGCGCCAGCTGGCCCGCTCGAAGGTGCCGGTGCTGCTGCTCGGCGAAACCGGGGTCGGCAAGGAGGAGTTCGCCCGCGGCATCCACGAGGCCAGCCAACGCGCCGGCGGCGCCTATGTGGCCCTCAACTGTGGCGGGCTGTCGCGGGAGCTGCTGGCCAGCGAACTGTTCGGCTATGCGGAAGGTGCTTTCACCGGCGCACGCAAGGGCGGCATGATGGGCAAGATCGAGGCGGCCGACGGCGGCACTCTGTTCCTAGACGAGATCGGCGAAATGCCCATCGACCTGCAGCCCCACCTGCTGCGGGTGCTGGAGGAAGGCGAGATCCACCGCCTCGGCGAGAACGCCCCGCGCAAGGTGAACTTCCGCCTGGTCGCCGCCACCCACCGCAACCTGCGCGAGGAGGTCGCCGCCGGCCGCTTCCGCATGGACTTGTATTACCGCATCGCCGTCACGACGCTGCATCTGCCGCCGCTGCGCGAACGGCGGGAGGACATTCCCCTGCTGGTGGATCTGTTCCTGACCCGCTTCGCCGCCCAGCACGGCCTGCCCGAGCGCCCGCTCGGCGTCGGCGTTCTGGAGCGCCTGCAGGCCTATCCTTGGCCGGGCAACGTGCGCGAGCTGCGCAACGCGGTGGAGAGCATGGTGCTGATGAGCGACGGCGCAGAGATCGGTGCCGAAGCCCTGCCGGCCGAGCTGTCGGACATCGAGCTGCCGCCGCCGACCGCCACCGGCAGTTCGCGGATCTGCAGCATTGCCGACGGCGAGCTGGAGCTGATCCGGCGCGCCATCGCCGCCACCGGCGGCAACCTCACCTGGGCCGCGCGCCAGCTCAACATCGCCAAGAGCACGCTGTACCTCAAGCTCAAGCGCTACGGGCTGGAGGTGGACCGGGAGCGCGCCCGCACGAGCGCCTGACGACAGGCTTGCAAACGGGGCGGATTGTGTAAAAAGCAGCCCGCCCCGGCGCCGGCCGGACTAAAATCCGGCACGATGTTCGATTCGTCCCAATCCAGATCCTCGCGCGCCCTTCAGCTGGCGATCGCGATGTCCTTGCTGGTCCATGGCCTCCTGCTGCTGGTCAAGCTGAACCCGCCGGAGCAGCAGCCCGCCAACTCCAGACTGGAAGCCCGCCTCGCCCCGCCGCCGGCCCCCCGTGCGGATGTACGGCCGCGTCCCAAGGAGCCGGTGAAGGTCGCCGAGGCCCAGCCGCGCAAGCCGCAGCAGGCGCAGAAGCCGAAGGCCAAGGCGCCCGAGAACCGCCCGCGCATCCTCACCGCCCGCAAGTCCGACGCGCCCGCCGTCCGCAGCGCCGAGCCGACGCCGACTTGGAGCGTGGCCCAGAAGGAGGAGATGGACAACTTCCTCAACGATCTGGCCCGCGACGCGAAAAAGCCGCCCCCGCCGCCGCCGACCCTCGCCGAGCGTTCCCTGGCGATGGCCCGCGAGATTGGCCGCGAGCAGATGCGCGAGTCCCGCGGACGCAGTTCGAGCAGCCTGGAAGACCTGGTCGAGCGCATCCCCAACAGCCCACCGGTCGATCCCTTCAGCCTCGAGTTCTACATGGACGCGCTGGTCAAGAAGCTCAACCGCAGCGCCGCCTTCGTGAAGAACGACCCGCGCACCCGTGGTATCCGCAACGCGTCCATTGAAGTGCGCCTGAACCCGGACGGCTCGCTGAAGAGCTTCAAGGTCGTCAATGCCGGCGATCAACAGGACGAGATCGCCTTCGTGAAGTCGGTCGTCGAGCGGGCGATCCCCTTCTCCGCCTTCCCGCCGGACATTGTGAAGTCCGCCAAGTCACTGGCGCTGATGATCTGCATCCAGCCGCCCAGCCTTGGCGGCGGCAGCTTCGGCTTCACGCGCCGGCCGGACGGCAGCGGCTGCTGAAACCCGCGCAATGTTCTAAGAGCTGCCATGGGCTACGACGTCATCGGCGACATCCACGGCCAGGCCGACAAGCTCGAAGCCCTGCTCCAGCACATGGGCTACCGCCTGCGTGACGGCGTCTGGCGCCATCCATCCCGCACGGCGCTGTTCGTCGGGGACTTCATCGACCGCGGCCCGCAGCAGCTACGCACCGTCCAAATCGCCCATGGCATGGTGGAAGGCGGCGCAGCGCTGGCGGTGATGGGCAACCACGAGCTCAACGCCATCGCCTGGCACACGCCAGACCCCGCACATCCCGGCGAATACCTGCGCCGCCATTACAGCGCCCGCTGGGGGCACAAGAACCGCATCCAGCACCAGCGCTTCCTCGACGAGGTGGCCGGCGATCCGGCGCTGCACGCCGAGCTCATCGCATGGTTCCGAACCCTGCCCCTGTGGCTGGAACTGCCGGGTATCCGCGTCGTGCACGCCTGCTGGCACCAGGGGCTGATGGACTGGCTGACCAGCACCGGTTGTGTCACGGAGAACCGTCTGCTGCCAGCCGCCCTCCCGGACGCCACCCGTGAGCCCGACGACGAGGCGGTGACGGACACACCCGTGCCCAGCCTGTTCCGCGCCGCCGAGATCCTCACCAAGGGGCTGGAGATCGCGCTGCCCGATGGCGTCTCCTACCAGGACAAGGACGGCATTGCGCGCCATCGCGTGCGCATCCGCTGGTGGGACCGGGACGCCACCACCTGCCGGCGCGCCGCCCTCGTTCACGAAAATCTGCGCAGCCAGCTGCCGGATTTACAGCTCCCCGCTTACGCCCGCATCGAGGACGATGACCCGCGACCGGTGTTCTTCGGCCATTACTGGATGACCGGGCAGCCCCGCGCGCTCGCACCACACGCCGCCTGCGTCGATTACTCGGCCGGCAACGGCGGGCCGCTGGTGGCCTATCGCTGGGACGGCGAGGCCCAGTTGAGCGGCGCCCATTTCTGCCAGGTTTCCTGAGCCCAGCTCCACAACGGCATACGCGCCCGTTCAACTTCGGCGCGGAGTGGGCTAGATTGGGAGCCTCCGCCTCCTGCAAAGGCCCGCGCCATGTCTTGCCTCCTCGCCCTCGACCAGGGCACCAGCAGCAGCCGTGCCATTGTCTTCGACGCTGGGGGCCAGGCCCTCGGCAGCGCCCAACTCGAATTCCGCCAGTCCTATCCGCAGCCGGGCTGGGTTGAGCATGACCCGCTGGAGATCTGGCAGACCCAGCTCGACTGCGCCCGCCAGGCCCTGAGCAAGGCCGGCCTGACCGGCGCCGACGTCGCCGCCATCGGCGTCGCCAACCAGCGGGAAACCACCGTGCTGTGGGAGCGGAGCAGCGGCCAGCCGCTGGCACCGGCCATCGTCTGGCAGGATCGCCGCACCGTAGCCGCCTGCGAGGCCCTGCGCACCGGCGGACATGCGGCGCTGATCCGCGCCAAAACCGGCCTGGAAGTGGATGCCTATTTCTCGGCCACCAAGCTGGCCTGGCTGCTCGACCACGTGCCGGACGCCCGCCGCCGGGCCGCCGCCGGCGAACTGGCCTTTGGCACCATCGACAGCTGGCTGGTGTGGCAGCTCACCGGTGGCCGGCGGCACGTCACCGACCCGAGCAATGCCTCGCGCACCATGCTCTTCGACATCCACCGCCAATGCTGGGACGAGGAATTGCTGGCCCTGTTCGACATCCCCGCTGCACTGCTGCCGGAGGTGGTGGACACCAGCGGCGTGCTCGGCGCGACGGACGCCGACCTCTTTGGCAGCGCAATCCCGATCGGCGGCCTGGCCGGCGACCAGCAGGCCGCGACCTTCGGCCAGGCCTGCCTGCAGCCCGGCTCGGCGAAGAACACCTATGGCACCGGCTGCTTCCTGATGCTCAACACCGGTGCGCAGCCGGTCGAATCGAAGCATCGCCTGCTCAGTACCCTCGGCTGGCGCATCGGCGGGCAGACCATCTACATGCTGGAGGGCAGCGTCTTCATCGGTGGCGCGGTGGTGCAGTGGCTGCGCGACGGGCTGGGGCTGATCCAGCGCGCAGCCGACATCGAAGCCCTCGCCGCCTCGGTGCCGGACGCCGGCGGCGTGGTGCTGGTGCCCGCCTTCGCCGGCCTCGGTGCCCCCTACTGGGACGGCTACGCCCGCGGCACGCTGCTCGGCCTGACCCGCGGCAGCAGCAAGGCCCACATCGCCCGCGCCGCGCTGGAAGCCATTGCGCTGCAGACCGTAGACCTGGTGGATGCCATGAACCGCGACGGCGCCGGCCCGCTGACCGAACTGCGGGTGGACGGCGGCGCCGCGCGCAACGACCTGCTGATGCAGATCCAGGCCGACCTGCTCGGCGTACCGGTGATCCGCCCACAGCAAACCGAAACGACCGCCCTCGGGGCGGCCTATCTCGCGGGTCTGGCGGTGGGCCTGTGGCGCAGCCCGGATGAGTTATCCGAACACTGGCAGGCCGAACGCGTCTTCGAACCAAGCTGCAGCCAGGACAAGCGCGAGACCCGCATCGCCGAATGGCACCGGGCTGTAGAGCGTGCCCGCGGATGGGCCGCGCCATGAGGCGCGAGGTCCTGCTCGAGCGCCTGCGCCACACGCCGCGCTGGGACGTGCTGGTGATCGGCGGCGGCGCCACCGGCCTCGGCTGCGCTGTGGATGCCGCCTCGCGGGGCTATTCGGCACTGCTGCTGGAGGCCCACGATTTCGCCAAGGGCACCAGCTCGCGCTCCACCAAGCTGGTGCACGGCGGCGTCCGCTACCTCGCCCAGGGACGTATCGGGCTGGTCCATGAAGCGCTAGCCGAGCGGGCGATCCTGCTCGCCAATGCGCCGCACCTAGTGCACCCCCAACGCTTCGTTGTGCCCCTCTACCGTCAGTGGGATCGCCTGCAACTCGGCATCGGGCTGGCTGCCTACGACTGGCTGGCCGGTGCCCACAGCCTCGGCGCCAGTCGCCCGCTGTCGGTGGAGGAAACCCGCCGCGCACTGCCCGGCGTGCGCGAGGACGGACTGGTCGGCGGCATCGCCTACATGGACGCCCGCTTCGACGACGCCCGGCTGGCCATCACGCTGATGCGCACGGTGCTCGATCTCGGCGGCCTGGCCCTCAACCGGCTGCCGGTCACGGGGCTGCGCCATGAGGGCGGGCACCTCGTCGGCGTCGACGCGCAGGATGCGGAAAGCGGCGAAGCCTTCGCGCTGTCGGCGCGGGTCGTCGTCAACGCGGCCGGCGTGTGGGCCGACGCCATCCGGCGCCTCGACGATCCAGCCAGCACCGCGCAGCTGAACCCCAGCCAGGGCGTACACATCGTGCTCGACCGGGATTTCCTGCCCGGTGACGCGGCGCTGCTGGTGCCGCGCACCGACGACGGCCGCGTGCTGTTCATCATTCCCTGGCAGGGCAAGCTGCTGCTCGGCACCACCGATACGCCGCGGCCGGACATTCCGCTGGAACCCCAGCCGCTTGACGGCGAAGTGGACTTCATCCTCGCCACGGCCGCCCGCTATCTGCGCCGCAAGCCGCAACGCAGCGACATCCGCAGCCAGTTCGCCGGCCTGCGCCCACTGATCGGCGGCAGCGGCAACACGTCGAGCCTGTCGCGGGAGCACGTGATCCAGATCGCACCGAGCGGGCTGGTATCGGTGGCCGGCGGCAAATGGACCACCTACCGGCGCATGGGCGAAGAGATCATCGACCAGGCCGCGGCCGTCGCAGGCCTGCCGGCCCGCCCCTGCCGGACACGCAGCCTGGTTCTGCACGGCAGCACCCCATCGCCGTCCGACGACGTGTTCGGCACCGACCGCGCCGCGGTGGATGCACTGCCCGGCGCGGGACGCCAGTTGCACCCTGCCCTGTCCCTCAGCGAGGCGGAAGTCCGCTTCGCCGCCCGCGAGGAACAGGCCCACGACATCGAGGACATACTGGCCCGCCGCCATCGGGCATTGTTCGTGGACGCCTCGGCGGCCATCGAAGCCGCTCCAGCGGTCGCTGCGATCCTCGCCGAAGAACTGGGTTGGGACGCGGAACGTACCCGCGAAATGACGGAAGCCTTCCACCGGCTGGCAGAAGGCTTCCGCTGAAGGCAGGGCCTGAGCGGACTCAGGCCCGGTCCATCACGCCGTGGTTTCGGCGATGCGCTTGGCGATGTGCTCCAGCGCCTCTTCCACCTGGTCGATGAGGATCAGGCACAGGTCACCGGTTTCCAGCTTTTGCAGCGCGCTGTCGATGGCCGCGAACTCGCCGCGGATCTCGTAGATGCTCTTGGTGCGCGGAGCGCCCACCAGACCTTCCTGCAGCAGCGCCAGCACTTCGCCATCGGCGCGGCCGCGCTGGCAGTCGTCCTGGTACAGCACCACCTCGTCGAAGACCTTGCCGAGAATGCGGGTCTGCTCGCGGATGTCCTCGTCGCGACGGTCGCCGGCGCCGCTGATGACCACCGAGCGGCGCTTGGCCGGCATGCTCTCGACGGCCTGCACCAACGCCAGGATCGCATCCGGGTTGTGGCCATAGTCGGCGATCAGCGTGGCGCCCTTGTAGTCGAACACATTGAAGCGGCCCGGCGCGTTGGCAGCATCGTTTACGAAGCTGGCGGCGCCGGCGACGATGGTCTCCGGCGAAATGCCCAGCGCCCAGGTGGCGGCAATGGCGGCCATCGCGTTCTCGACCTGGAAGGAGATCGTGCCGTTGCGGGTGATCGGGATGCCGGCCAGCGGCACGCGGAACTCCTCGCTGCCCTGGGCTGCGACGATCGCGTCGTCGTCGACGAAAACCACGCGGTGGCCCTGCACGCGGTGGGTAACCAGCACGTGGTTGTACTGGTCGGCGGCGAAGAACAGCACCGAGCCCGGGCAGGCGCTGGCCATCTTGACGACCATCGGGTCGGCAGCGTTGAGCACTGCGGTACCGGTCGGCTTCACGTTCTGCACGATCACTCGCTTCACCACCGCCAGATCCTCGACGGTGCTGATGTAGGACAGCCCCAGGTGATCGCCCATGCCGATGTTGGTGACCACCGCCACGTCGCAGCGGTCGAAGGCCAGGCCCTCGCGCAGCACGCCGCCGCGGGCGGTCTCGAACACCGCAGCGTCCACGTCCGGGTGCAGCAGGATGTTGCGGGCGCTGCGCGGGCCGCTGCAGTCGCCGGTGTCGATGCGGCGCTTGCCCACATAGACGCCGTCGGAGTTGGTCATGCCGACGCAGTTGCCGGCCACGCCGAGGATGTGGGCGGACAGGCGCACGGTGGTCGTCTTGCCGTTGGTGCCGGCCACCGCGATGACCGGGATACGGCCGTCTTCACCGGGCTTGAACATGTTGGCGACGATGGCCTCGCCGACCGGGCGGCCCTTACCGTAGGAGGGCTGAAGGTGCATGCGCAGGCCGGGCGCCGCGTTGGCTTCGACGATGCCGCCGCTCTGGGCTTCCAGCGGCTCCAGCACGCTCTCGCAGACCACGTCCACGCCGCAGATGTCGAGACCGATGTTCTTGGCCGCGGCAATCGCCCGCTCGGCGACTTCGGGGTGCACGTCGTCCGTCACGTCGGTGGCGGTGCCGCCGGTGGACAGGTTGGCGTTGTTGCGCAGGATCACACGCTTGCCCTTGGGCGGCACGGAGTCGGCCTCGTAGCCCTGCTTGGTGAGGGTGGCGATGGCGATCTCGTCGAAGCGGATCTTGGTCAGCGAGGTGGCGTGGCCGACGCCACGGCGCGGATCGCTGTTCACGTGGTCCACCAACTCGCGGATGGTGCGCTGGCCATCGCCGATGACCAGCGGCGGCTCACGGCGGGCCGCAGCGATCAGCTTGTCGCCCACCACCAGCAGGCGGTAATCGTGGCCCGGCAGGTAGCGTTCCACCAGCACGTCGTCGCTGATCTCCTCGGCGACGCGGAAGGCGTTCATCACCTCTTCCTTGGTTCGCAGCTTGACCGCCACGCCCTTGCCCTGGTTGCCGTCACGGGGCTTCACGACGACGAGGCCACCGAGCTCCTTGGCGGCCTGCCAGGCATCCTCGGCGCTGGTCACCGAGCGGCCCAGCGGCACCGGCACGCCGGCGGCGCGCAGCAGGTTCTTGGTGAGTTCCTTGTCCTGGGCAATGGCCTCGGCCACCGCGCTGGTCAGGTCGGTCTCGGCAGCCTGGATGCGACGCTGCTGGCTGCCCCAGCCGAACTGCACGAGGCTGCCTTCAGTGAGGCGGCGATAGGGAATGCCGCGGGCAACCGCGGCCTGCACGATGGAGCCTGTGGAGGGCCCGAGGCGTACGTCCTCGTCCAGCTCGCGCAGGCGGGCCAATGCACCGGCGAGGTCGAAGGGGCCGTCGATCTCGGCGGCGCGGCACAGTTCCGTAGCCAGCTCGAAGGCCAGGCGGCCGACCTTTTCTTCGGTGTATTCCACCACCACCTGGAAGACGCCCTTCTCGATGGTCTTGGCGGTGCGGCTGAAGGTCACCGGGCAACCGGCGCAGGCCTGCAGGCCGAGGGCAGCGAGTTCCAGCGCTTGGGCCACGGAGCTGGCGCCCATGTGGCCATCGGCCTCGAGAAAGCCCATTTCAGGGAAGAGATTGCGCAACCGCGTCTCGTAGCCCGGAATGGAATCGATGTCGCACTCCGCTTCGGTGCAGGTCACGATGGCTTCGATCGCGGTGTGCCGGCTCCACAGATTGGGGCCGCGCAGAGCCCGGATGCGTGAGACTTCCATGGATAACAGTCCTTGTCGTTTTTCTCAGGGGCCGCCAGCGTCGGGCGGCCTTCATCGTTGTTCGGTGGCGGCTCAGTCGTTGCGCAGCGGCGCTTGCGGATCGTAGGGCTTCACGCCGGCACGGATCATCGCCGGCGAGACGCCCAACGCCCAGGCTGCAGCCACAGCGGCCAGCAGGTTGGACAGCACACCCGGCTCCTCCCCGGCGCCGTTTGCCAGCAGCTTGATCTTGGCCAGGCGGGCGACCGGATCTTCCTGCTCGCCGGTGGCCAGCACGATGGCGCCGTCCTTCACGAAGACCGTGCGGCGGCCTTCGCTGCGGGCCTGCACGACAGCCTCGGCCTTGGGATCGACGGCGTAGAAGATCACCTCGCCGTCGGACAGGGAGGCCATTTCGACGACCGCCGGGTCTTCGGCGTTGAGCACTGCGGCGCCGCTGGACAGCACCAGGTCCACCTGGGTACGGAAGACGTTCCAGACCTTTTCCGGGGAGTCGATATAGAACTCGCCATAGTGGAGTTCAGGATCGACGTTGGTGACCACGCCCACCGAGCAGCGGTCGTACACGGTGCCGTCGGCGAGGATGCTGCGGCAGCCGTTCTCGAACACCGCGGTTTCAACGGAGCGGTTCATCAGCACGCGCTCGGCGGCATCCCAGTTGGTGCCCTCGGCGGTTTCCACCTGGCGGCCGTCGAGGAACACGCCCTCGGAGCAGGCCAGGCCGGTGTACTGCCCGGACAGGCGGGACAGGTGGGCGATCAGGCGGGCCACCGGCGTCTTGCCGCGGCTGCCGGTGACGCCGACGATGGGAATGCGCGCGTCCTCGTCCTTCTCGAACAGGTGATCGACGATCGCCTCGCCCACCGGGCGCGGCTGGCCGACGCCCGGCTTGATGTGCATCAGCAGGCCCGGGCCGGCGTTCACCTCGACGATGGCGCCTTGCTGCTCGCTCAAGGGCTTGGAGATGTCCTCGCAGACCAGGTCCACACCGGCGATGTCGAGGCCGACGATGCGCGCGGCCAAGCAGGCCAGCTCGGCGGTGTCCGGATGCACTTCGTCGGTCACGTCGAAGGCCATGTTGCTGGTGCGGACGATCATCACCTCCTGGCCTTCCGGCGGCACCGAGGCGCCGGTAAAGCCCTGGCGCGCCACTTCCATCTGGGCGGCCGGGTAGTTTTCCAGCTTGATCAGGTACAGCGGAAACTCATGCTCGACGCCACGGCGCGGATCGGAGTTGATCTGGGTCTCGATCAGCTCGTCGATGGTGTGCGTGCCGTCGCCGATCACCGACACCATGTCGCCCTTGTTGGCGGCGACCATCTTGCCGCCGACCACCAGCAAGCGGTGCTCGGCGCCCTGCACGAAGCGCTCGACCATCACCTCGGAACCTTCCGCGGCCGACAGCGGGAACATGTCCGCCACTTCCTGCGGGGTACGGATATTGGTGAACACGCCGCGGGCATGGTTGCCGTCGCTGGGCTTCACCACCACCGGGAAGCCGATGTCTTCGGCGGCCTCGATGGCATCCTCGACGCTGGTCACGATGCGGCCTTCCGGCACCGGCACGCCGCAGGACTCCAGCAGCGTCTTGGTCAGGTCTTTCTCGCGGGAGATGCTTTCGGCGATGGCCGGCGTGCGGTCGGTCTCGGCGGTCCAGATGCGGCGCTGGCGGGCACCGTAGCCCAGTTGCACGAGGTTGCCCTCGTTCAGCAGGCGGATGTAGGGAATGCGACGTTGCTTGTCGGCGGCGGCCTCGACGATGCAGCGGGTGCTCGGGCCGAGCATGTGCTTGTCCACCAGGTCGCGCAGGCGCAGCACGGCGGCATCCACGTCGTAGGGGCGCTCCTCGATGGCGGCCATCAGCAGGTCGTGGCCCATGTTGAGAGCGGCCATCGACACGTCCTTCTGCCAGGCGCGGATCACCACTTTGTAAACGCCGCGCAGCGAGGTCTCACGCGCCTTGCCGAAGCCGCCGGACATGCCGGCGAGGTTCTGCAGCTCGAGCGTCACGTGCTCGAGGATGTGTCCCGGCCAGGTCCCGTCCCGCAGGCGCTTCAGGAAGCCGCCCCGCTCACCGATGCTGCAACGGTGCTCGATGAGGGTCGGTAACATCGCCGTCAACCGCTCATAGAAACCCGGGATCACATTGGACGGACAGTCTTCCAGGTCATGGATGTCGACCCAGGCTTCGAGGACTGAGCGATAGGTCCAGATGTTCGGTCCCCGCAGGTGGAGCACATTGAGGAATTCGATCGTTTTATTGGTCATGGACGAGACACTTCGGAAGTAACGGGCCTGTTTACGGCACTCGGCAACGGAAACTCGATCTCCCCTTAACGCAGACGGGGCCGCCAGGATTACCTGAAGGAAAAAATAACGGGTCGGCGATGCTTCTGGCCACCCGCCGGGTATACGCGCATGTAACGAGTCAGTAAACTTCGGGCGCAATTTTGCCCTACGCTGGCCCTTTTCTGGGGCCTAATCGCGTCGCCGAGATGAATTCAGAGTCCTCCGCCCTTCCTTCCGCCTATTCCGACTACCTCGGACCGGCCGTGCCCGACAGCTGGCGCCCCCTCCTCGACAAGGCCCTGCAGGCCGGCGAGAAGGTTCTGGCCAGCCTCAACCTCGATCTCGATGCCACCCTGCAATTCCGCGACGGCCTGGTGGCCCTGACGGATCGCCGCCTGCTGGCCTGGGATCTGCAGGCCAAGGACTGGCAGGTGTGGACTTTCCGCAACGGCATGGCCCTGCGCCACCGGGACCACGCCGGCGTGGCCAGCCTCGACCTGGTGGATGGCAGCGGCAAGCTGGCCGGCTGGCGCTTCACGCTGGCCCAGGACCCGGCCGCCCGCAACCTGGCCGACCGCTTCCACGCCCAGCTCGAATGCGTGCTGGCCGGCCGCCAGCCGACGCCGCCCGAGCCGCTGACCTGCCCGACCTGCGACGCGCCGCTGCCGCCGGGCACCGACGAGTGCCCGACCTGCGCCCGCGAGATCCACACGCCACCGTCCACCTGGACCCTGTTCCGCCTGTGGCGCTTCGCCCAGCCCTACAAGAAGCAGCTGCTGGCCGGTTTCATCCTGACCCTGGTGTCCACCGCAGCGACGCTGGTGCCGCCCTACCTCACCATGCCGCTGATGGACGAGGTACTGATTCCTTTCCAGAACGGCCAGCCCATCGACAGCATGAAGGTCATGATGCTGCTCGGCGGCCTGCTCGTCGCCGCGTCCTTCGCCTGGGGACTCGGCTGGGCCAAGACCTACATCCTGGCGCTGGTCAGCGAACGCATCGGCGCCGACCTGCGCACCACCACCTACGAGCACCTGCAGGGCCTGTCGCTGGAATACTTCGGCGGCAAGCGCACCGGCGATCTGATGTCGCGGATCGGCTCGGAGACCGACCGGATCTGCCTGTTCCTGTCGATGAACCTGCTCGACTTCGCCACCGACTGCCTGATGATCGCGATGACCGCGGTGATCCTGGTATCCATCAACCCGTGGCTGGCCCTCGTCACGCTGGTGCCGCTGCCCTTCATCGCCTGGCTGATCCACACCGTGCGCGACAAGCTGCGCTACGGCTTCGAGCAGGTGGACCGGGTGTGGTCCGAAGTCACCAGCGTGCTCGCCGACACCATCCCCGGCATCCGGGTGGTCAAGGCCTTCGCGCAGGAGAAGCGCGAAGTCGCCCGCTTCCGCGAGGCCAACGGCCGCAACCTGGCGGTGAATGACCGGGTCAACAAAGTGTGGTCGGTGTTCTCGCCGACCGTCACGCTGATGACCGAGATCGGCCTGCTGATCGTGTGGGGCTTCGGCATCTGGCTGGTGTCCGAAAAGTCGGTGACGGTCGGTACGCTGGCCGCCTTCATCGCCTATATCTCGCGCTTCTACACCCGGCTGGACTCCATGAGCCGGATCGTATCGGTGACGCAGAAGGCCGCCGCCGGCGCCAAGCGCATCTTCGACATCCTCGACCACGTCTCCAGCGTGCCCGACCCGGTCAATCCCCAGCACCTGCCCAAGGTGACCGGCGCCATCGAGGTCAAGCGGGTCGGCTTCCGCTACGGCAACCGTACCATCCTGCGCGGCGTGGACCTCAACATCGCGCCGGGCGAGATGATCGGCCTGGTCGGCCACTCGGGTTCCGGCAAGAGCACGCTGGTCAACCTGATCTGCCGTTTCTACGACGTGACCGACGGCTCGATCCGCATCGAAGGCATGGACATCCGTTCGGTGCCGGTGTCCGAATACCGCCGCAACATCGGCCTGGTGCTGCAGGAGCCCTTCCTGTTCTTCGGCACCATTGCCGAGAACATCGCCTACGGCAAGCCCGATGCGACCCGCGAGGAGATCATCGCCGCCGCCCGCGCCGCCCACGCCCACGACTTCATCCTGCGCCTGCCGCAGGGCTACGATTCGCTGGTCGGCGAGCGCGGCCAGGCCCTGTCCGGCGGCGAGCGCCAGCGCATCTCCATCGCCCGCGCGCTGCTGATCGACCCGCGCATCCTGATCCTCGACGAGGCCACCTCGGCGGTGGATACCGAGACCGAAATGGAAATCCAGGCCGCCCTGGAGAACCTCATCCGCGGCCGCACCACCATCGCCATCGCCCACCGCCTGTCCACGCTGCGCAAGGCCGACCGCCTGGTGGTGCTGGACCGTGGCCAGATCGTCGAGATCGGTAATCACGACACGCTGATGGAAAAACAGGGCGCCTACTTCCGCCTCTACGAAGCCCAGACCCGCAAGCTGGACGACGACGCGCTGGGCGGCAACGGGGACAAGCCCCGCGTGCCCTTCCACCGCGCCCACACCCCTGCCTGAAGACCACGCCATGCCTACGCAAAACATCCAGCTGGAACGCAATGCCTTCGGCCAGCTCGTCTTCATCGACGCCACCGGCCAGGCCCAGCTGATCACCCCGGTCCGCGCCTTCCCGATCGCCGCTCCGGCCGAGAGCATCGGCCTCATCAACGGCGACGGTGAGGAAGTCGCGTGGATCGACCGCCTCACCGACCTGCCCGACGCGCCGCGCAAGCTGCTCGAAGACGAAATGGCCAGCCGCGAGTTCATGCCGGTGATCCAGCGCATCCACAGCGTGTCCAGCTTCGCCACCCCCAGCACCTGGGAGCTCGAGACCGACCGCGGCCCGACCAGCATGGTGCTGAAGGGCGAGGAAGACATCCGCCGCCTCACCCCGCCGGCCCTGCTGATCGCCGACAGCCGCGGCATCCACTTCCTGATCCGCGACCGCTACGGGCTGGATGCCCACAGCAAGCGGCTGCTGGACCGCTTCCTGTAATCCGCTCCATCCGGCGCAGGCGGGCTCACCCGCCAACCTGCGCCGCGATCGTCAAGACGGCCGCCGGCGGGCATCCACCCGCTCAGTCGCCACCACCGCCGCAACCGCCTCCACAACTGCTTCCCCCATCCCCGCCAGAACCGCCGTCGGACGCACCGTCGCCGTGTCCATGGCTGCAATCGCCCATCCCGTCCGCCGCACAGGCGCCGCCACAACCGATGTCGCTGGCGCAATAGGCCGGAACCCCAGGCGCATTCATTACTCCGGAACAGTCCAGCACGTAACGGAAGCCGTCCGGAATCTGCAGCAGTGCATCCAGCGCGAAGAGCATCGGCAGCCGGTCCGGCTTGTTGGGATCGATGCCTTCGAACCGGCAGGCATGCAGCCAGGTACGCCGCAGTCCCTGCTGGGCGGAAACCGGCGTCGCCATGTGCTCGGCCGGCGTGTGGTCGAGGAAGCGCCCCAGCCCCCTCGTACAGAACTGCCGGTAGCCCCGTGTAAAGAGGATGAACTCGTGCCAGGCCACGTCCACCACCTGGCTCGGCATGGACACCATGCGCCCCTGCGCCGCATGGGCGGCACGGAAGAAAGTGCGCAGCTCGCCTTCCTCGCTCCCATCGACGCCTCGCTTCCTCACGACACTGGGCGGATTCTACCGATCGCACGCCAACATTTCATGCCACGTATATATTCGGCATCACCGTTCCTTAACAAAACCGCAGCCGCCCCGTAACCCGCGCTTCTTAGTCTTGCCTTGAAGACCCCATTTCGAGCCATTCCAACCTGATCCGGGTCGTTCGCCATCCAGGAGAGTCCATGAAGAACTTTTTGCGCGCCCTTGAAATCCAGCGGTGGGACGATCATCGCTTCTACCATCACAGCCGGATGAACCAGACCCTGCACTTCATCAGCGCAGTGAGCTTCCTGGTGGCCTACTCGTTGCTGTTCGTCGATCCGGTGAAGGCGGCACTGATCGGCTGGCTGATCTCGATGGTCACCCGCCAGTCCGGCCATTTCTTCTTCGAGCCCCTTGGCTACGACGAGGAAAACCAGGTCAGCAACGAATACAAGGAAGCCGTGAAGGTCGGCTACAACCTCAAGCGCAAGGTCGTGCTGCTGTCGATCTGGGCTTTCATCCCGGTCGCCCTTTGGCTCAACCCGACGATGTTCGGCCTGTTCGAGGCCCATACCGGCGTCGGCGGCTTCATCGACCACCTGGGCCTGCTGTGGCTGGCCCTCGGTGTCAGCGGCCTGCTGTTCCGCACGGTCCATCTGTTCTTCCTGAAGGACGTGCAGACCGGCTTGGTGTGGCTGACCAAGATCCTCACCGACCCGTACCACGACATCAAGCTGTACCACAAAGCACCGCTGTACCTGCTGCGCGACCTGCGCGCCCGCCAGGCGGCGTAAGCCCTTCCGGCGCCGCTCCAGCCCCACGGGCGGAGCGGCGTTTTCACGTCTACTTCCCGAGGAAGCGATGGCTCAGCATCTCCTTGAGGATGCGCCGGCGGATGCCCTTGTTGGTCACGCTGCCGTCGTTCCACCACCAGCCGTCCGCCTCCATCCGGCGCGCGGCGGCGACGAAGCGTTCGGCAACAGCCTCGAAGTCGGCGTCGGTGTAGTTGAGGCTGAAGATGAAGCGGCCCGTTCCGACCCAGCTGAGGGCCAGCCCTTCGGCCCGCAGGTAGTACTGCAGCATCCAGTTGTAGCGGCTCGGGCGGGTGTAGAAGACCGTCCAGATCGACGACACATTGGCCACCTGCAGCGGCAGCCCCTCGGCCTTGAGGCGCAGGTTGAGGCGCTCGGCGCGGCTGTTCCAGGTGTCGTCGAGACCGGCGTAGAGGGCCTGCACCTCGGGCGTCTCGATGCGCTCCAGGAACTCGGCCATCGCGCCCATCACGTAGGGATGGGAGTTGAAGGTGCCGCGGGCAAAGCAGATGTCCGCCGGGCGGTCGTCACGGAAGCGCTTCATCAGCTCGCGCTGGCCACACACCACGCCGATCGGCATACCGCCGCCGAGGGTCTTGCCGTAGGTCACCATGTCGGCCTGCACGCCGAAGTACTCCTGCGCGCCGCGCGGCGCCAGCCGGAAGCCGACGAAGACCTCGTCGAAGATCAGCACGATGCCGCGCTCGGTGCACACCTGGCGCAGCGCCTTCAGCCACGCTGTGTAGGCCGCCCGGTCGAAACCCGCCTTGCGGGAGCTGTCCACCAGCGACGAATCCCCCGGCGCCGCGCCGTTGGGATGCAGGGCCTGCAGCGGGTTGATCAGCACGCAGGCGATGTCCTTGCGCCGGCGCAGCACGCGCAGCGCGTCCTCGTGCATGTCCTTCAGCGTGTAGGTCTGGTTGGCCGCCACCGGATTGCCGACGCCCGGCTGCACGTCGCCCCACCAGCCGTGGTAGGCGCCGCAGAAGCGCACCAGATGGGTCCGGCCGGTGTGGTAGCGGGCCAGGCGCACGGCCTGCATCACCGCCTCGGTGCCCGACATGTGGAAGGACACCTCGTCCAGCCCGGAAATCGCCTTCAGGCGCTGCACGTTGTAGGCAAGCAGCGGATGGTAGGCGCCGAGCACCGGGCCGAGGGCCTCCACGCGCGCCGCGCCGCGGGCCATGCAGTCCTTGTAGAAGTCGTAGCCGAACACATTGACGCCGTAGGAGCCGGTCAGGTCGTAGAAGACGTTGCCGTCCAGGTCGGTGACCGTCACACCGCTCGACGCCTTCACGAAGGAACCGCCCTTGAGGTGCTGGCGCACCAGCCGGCTGTACTGGAAAGGCACCCGGTAGGCGCCGGTGAATTGCATGTCCGACACGCCTTCCTGGGTCTCCGCGCTCATCGCCGCGCTGGCCGCAAAGCGCGTGCGGTACAGCTCGGCCAGGCGGAAGAAGGCTTCCTTGCGCTTGGCCGCCACGTCCGCCGGCGCGTCGTCGCTGCTGAAGAAGGCCGCCTCGTCGTATTCGTAGAAGGGCAGCAGCTTCGCCACCCGGCGGGACATCTTGGCGTGCCCCGCCAGCGACGGGTGCTTGCCCTTCGACAGCTCCAGCCGGCGCTTCGCCTTCATCACCAGGCCCGGCAGCGCCAGCGCCCCGAGTCCGGCCAATACCAATGCATCTTCCACGTAGTGCACTCCACAACTGAAAGATGAACGATTTAACCGACCCCAGTTACAGAACCATGAAAAGTCCCCGTTTGCTTGCCCGCCTCACCGACCAGGAAGACCTCAACTTCCTGCTCACCAACCGCCTGCCGCGCGCGCTGCTGACCCGTTTCGTCGGCTGGTTCAGCAAGATCGAACATCCCCTCGTTGCACGCCTGTCCATCGCGATATGGAAAACCTTCGCCGACCTGGACCTGTCGGAAGCGAAGAAGCAGGAATTCCGCAGCATGCACGACTGCTTCACGCGGGAGCTGAAGGACGGTGCGCGGACCATCGACAGCGACCCGACAGTCCTCAGCAGCCCCTGCGATGCCATCGTCGGCGCCTGCGGCACGCTCGACGGCGTCACCGCGCTGCAAGCCAAGGGCGCACCCTACCCGCTCCTCGACCTGCTCGGCGACCCGGCGCTGGTGGACACCTACCGGGACGGCAGCTACGTGACGCTGCGCCTCAAGTCGAGCATGTACCACCGCTTTCATTCCCCGGCCGACCTGGACGTGGAGCACGTCACCTACATCTCCGGCGACGTGTGGAACGTCAATCCGCCGGCCCTCAAGCGGGTCGAGCGCCTGTACTGCAAGAACGAGCGGGCGGTGATCCGCACGCGCCTGGCCGACGGCGCCCCACTGACCCTGGTGCCGGTGGCGGCGATCCTCGTCGCCTGCATCCGCCTGCACTGGCTGGACGTGCTGCTGCACCTCCGCTACCGGGGCCCCAACGAAATCCCGGGCACCGCCCGCTTCGCCAAGGGCCAGGAGATGGGCTGGTTCCAGCACGGCTCGACGATCATCGTCTTCGCGCCGAAGGGCTTCAGCCTGTGTGCCGGCATCGGCGAAGGCAGCCCAATCCGCATGGGCGAGCCGCTGCTGCGCCGGCCAGACATCGCCTGACCTCGTAGAGCGCACGTTTAGCTCCAACAACTATTCGATAACGGAAATCAGCCTATTCGATAGATTGCGTTTTCAAAATAGTTGGCGTCTTCCACACTTGATCTACATCAAATCAAACCAGGAGACGCCATGAACACCATCCCCAACGCGCTGCCGGTCATCATCGCCGGTGGCGGCATCGGCGGCCTCGCCGCCGCCCTCGCCCTGACCCGCCGGGGCTTCTCCGTCAAGGTACTCGAACAGGCCGCACAGATCGGCGAGATCGGTGCCGGCATCCAGCTCGGCCCCAACGCCTTCCATGCCTTCGACGCCCTCGGTGTCGGCGACAAGGCCCGCAGCCGCGCCGTATATACCGACTACATGGTCATGCACGACGCCCTCGACGAGCGCGTCGTCGGCCGCATCCCCACCGGCGAGGCCTTCCGCAAGCGCTTCGGCAACCCCTACGCGGTGATCCACCGGGTGGATGTGCACTTGTCCCTTCTCGAAGGCGCCCAGGAAACCGGCCGCGTCGAGTTCCTGACTTCCACCCACGTCAGCCGCGTCGAGCAGGACGCCGACAGCGTGACGGTGTTCGACCAGCACGGCAACGCCCACAAGGGCATCGCACTGATCGGCGCCGACGGCGTGCGCTCGGTGGTGCGCGAGCAGTTCGTAGGCGATCCGGCCCGCGTCACCGGCCACGTGGTGTATCGCGCCGTGGTGGACAAGAAGGATTTTCCGGAAGACCTGCAGTGGAACGCCGCCAGCATCTGGGTCGGCCCCAACTGCCACCTGGTCCACTACCCGCTGCGCGGCGGCGAGCAATACAACGTGGTGGTCACCTTCCACAGCCGCCAGCAGGAGGAATGGGGCGTCACCGAAGGCAGCGCCGAGGAAGTCCAGAGCTACTTCCAGGGCATCTGCCCGAAGGCCCGCCAGCTGATCGAACTGCCCAAGAGCTGGAAGCGCTGGGCCACCGCCGACCGCGAGCCGATCGGCCAATGGACCTTCGGCCGCGTGACCCTGCTCGGCGACGCCGCCCACCCGACTACCCAGTACATGGCCCAGGGCGCCTGCATGGCGATGGAAGACGCCGTCACCCTCGGCGAAGCCCTGCGCGTCCACGACAACGACTTCGTCAAGGCCTTCGACCTCTACCAGCGCTCCCGCGTGGCCCGCACCGCCCGCATCGTGCTGTCGTCCCGCGAGATGGGCCGCATCTATCACGCCAAGGGCGTCGAGCGCCTGGTGCGCAACGACCTGTGGAAGGGTCGCAGCGCGGAGCGCTTCTACGACGCGATGGAATGGCTGTATGGCTGGAACGCCGACAACTGCCTGGCCAAAGACTGAGCCCCATCCATCCGAACCCGAACAGGACACCGACCATGCAAGACCAAAGCCGTTTCGACACCCTGGGGCGCCTGGAAGACCTGCCCCTCGACTACCGCGAGGCGCTCACCCGCCAGAACCTCGTGCCCCTGTGGCCGAGCCTGCGCGCGGTGCTGCCCGCCGGCAAGCCGCAGCCCAACACCCGGCCGATCCACTGGCCCTACGAAACCCTCCGCCCGCTGCTGATGCAGGCCGGCGAGCTGACTCCGATCGAGAAGGCCGAGCGCCGCGTGCTGGTGCTCGCCAACCCCGGCCACGGCCTCGAGAAGATGCAGGCCAGCGCGGCGATGTACCTGGGCATGCAGCTGCTGCTGCCCGGCGAATGGGCACCGGCCCACCGCCACACCCCGAATGCGGTGCGGATGATCGTCGAAGGCGAAGGTGCCTACACCACCGTCGATGGCGAGAAGTGCCCGATGAGCCGCGGCGACCTGATCCTCACCCCCACCGGCCTGTGGCACGAGCACGGCCACGACGGCGACGGCCCGGTGGTGTGGCTGGACGTGCTGGACCTGCCGCTGGTCTATTACATGGAGGCCTCCTACCACATCGACGGCGAGCCCCAGGCCGTCAAGCCCGGCCGTGGCGACCGCGCCTACGCCCGCGCCGGCGTGGTGCCGACCCAGGTGTTCCAGCGTTCGAACAAGGCCTACCCGATGCTGCGCTACCCGTGGGTCGAAGCCCGCGCCGCGCTGGAAGCCCTGGCTGCCGACCAGCCGGAGCTGGACGCCGTGCAGGTCACCTACACCAATCCGGAAACCGGCAGCGACGCGCAGAACATCCTCGGCTTCTACGCGCTGATGCTGCGACCCGGCCAGACGCTCGACCTGCCCGTGCGCTCGCCAGCGATGGTCTTCCACCTGATCGAGGGTGGCATCGAAGTAAGCATCGGTGACAACAGCTTCGCCCTCGCCGAAGCCGACACCTGCTGCGCCCCCGGCTACACCCCGGTACGCCTGCGCAACCGCTCCAGCAACAGCCCGGCCTTCGTCTTCATCGCCGACGAAACGCCGCTGCACCGCAAGCTCGGCGTCTTCGAGAACCGCGGCTGAACCACCTCACACACCCCATACCAAGGAAAACAGACATGACCCAGCAGACCTACCTGTGGAACCCGCAACCCGTCTTCTCCCTGCCCGTGCAGGGCAGCGAGGCGCGCCTCCCCGTCAAGCGCATCTTCTGCGTCGGCCGCAACTACCACGCCCACGCCATCGAGATGGAGCGCCCGGTGGACAAGGCCACGATGCGGCCCTTCTACTTCATCAAGGACCCGTCCACCCTCGTCGAATCCGGCGCCACCGTGCCCTACCCGGCCGGCACCCAGAACTACCACTACGAGATGGAACTGGTGGTGGCCATCGGCCGCAGCGGCTTCCGCGTCACCGAGGCCGAAGCCGGCGAGCTGATCTACGGCTACGCCGCCGGCCTCGACATGACCCGTCGCGACCTGCAACTGGTGGCCCGCGAACAGGGCCGTCCGTGGGACCTGGGCAAGAACTTCGAGAAGTCCGCGGTGTGCAGCGAGATCGTCCCGGCGGGCGAGCACGGCGTGCTTGAAACGGGCGCCATCAACCTGGCCGTCAATGGCCAGACCAAGCAGTCCTCCGACCTCTCCAAGCTGATCTGGAACATCCGTGAGCTGATCGTCGACCTGTCCCAGTTCTACCACCTGGAACCGGGCGACCTGATCTACACCGGCACGCCGGAAGGTGTTGGCGCAGTGAAGTCGGGTGACGTGATCACCGGCCATGTGGATGGCGTCGGCGACGTCCGCCTGACCGTCGGCGTTCCCGAGTAAGCCATGAAGCTGCACAACTTCTTCCGCAGCGGCACCTCGCACCGGTTGCGCATCGCGCTGAACCTGAAGGGGCTGGACTACGAGTACCTGCCGGTAGACCTGCGCACCGAACAGCACCTGGGCCCGGCCTTCAAGGCCCTCAACCCGCAAGGGCTGGTGCCGACGCTGGAAACCGGTGGGCAGGTACTGATCCAGTCACCGGCCATCATCGAATGGCTGGAGGAGCGCCACCCCGAGCCGCCGCTGCTGCCGAAGGATGCCGACGCCCGCGCCCGCGTGCGGGCCCTGGCAGCCATCGTCGGCTGCGACATCCACCCAATCAACAACCGGCGCATCCTGGAATACCTGCGCCACACGCTGCACTGCGACGAGACGGCAATCAACGCCTGGTGCGCCACCTGGATCAGCGCCGGCTTCGACGCCCTCGAAGCCCTGCTGGCCGCCGACCCGCAGCGCGGCGCCTTCTGCTACGGCAACACGCCGACGCTGGCCGACGTGTACCTGGTGCCCCAGGTGGAAAGCGCCCGCCGCTTCAAGGTGGATATCGCCCGCTGGCCGCTGATCCAGGCCATCGACGCGGCCTGCCAGCAGCTCGACGCCTTCCGCCGCGCCGCGCCGGCCGTTCAGCCCGACGCCGGGTAGGCGTACCGGGCTCTTTTGTGGAAGTGCCTTTTCTGTGGGGGCGAATTCATTCGCCCGCTATCGGCGGAAAAGGCACCGCGGGCGAATGAATTCGCCCCCACAAGGAACTCTACCCCCACGGGTAATCGGCCCCGGCAGCACCGACTCACAAAAACAAAACAGCAGGAGACAAACAATGCCCACCCAACGCACCGTGAACGTCACGGACTTCATCGCCCACCACGCCCTCAGCCCTTACCAGGTGCTGATCATCGTGCTGTGCTTCCTGATCGTCGCCATCGACGGTTTCGACACCGCTGCCATCGGCTTCCTCGCGCCGGCCATCCGCGCCGAATGGCAGCTAACGCCGGGTGACATCGCGCCGCTGTTCGGTGCCGGCCTGGCCGGCCTAATGGCCGGCGCCTTCCTGTTCGGCCCCCTTGCCGACCGCTTCGGGCGCAAGAGCGTCCTCATTACCTGCGTGCTGTTCTTCGGCCTCGCCAGCCTGCTGTCAGCCTATTCGGGCTCGGCCAGCGAACTGGTGATCTGGCGTTTCCTGACCGGCCTCGGCCTCGGCGGCGCAATGCCCAACTCGGTGACGCTGACCTCCGAGTTCTGCCCCGACAAACGGCGCGCCTTCCTCGTCACGGCGATGTTCTGCGGCTTCACGGTCGGCTCCGCGCTGGGCGGGCTGGCCTCGGCCCATCTCGTCGAAGCCTACGGCTGGCGCTCGGTGCTGATGCTCGGCGGCGTCCTGCCGCTGGCGCTGCTGCCGGTACTGGTCTGGCGCCTGCCGGAATCCGTACGTTACCTGGTGATGGAGAACAAGGGCTTCCACCGGGTCGCCGCTACGCTGCGCCGCATCGATCCCGCTCAGGACTTCGACAAGGCCCATTTCGTCGTCAGCCATCACAAGCCCGCAGGCATGCCGGTCAGCCACCTGTTCCGGCCGGATCTGCTGCGCGGCACCCTGCTGCTGTGGCTGACCTTCTTCATGAGCCTGCTGGTCATCTACCTGCTGTCGAGCTGGCTGCCGACCTTCATCAAGAGCACCGGTGTCTCCCTCAAGACCGCCTCGCTGGTCACCACGATGTTCCAGGTCGGCGGCACCGTCGGCGCCATCGTGCTCGGCTGGCTGATGGACCGCCTCGCGCCGCACCGCGTCCTTGCCACCAGCTACATGCTCGCCGGCCTGTTCATCGCGGCGATCGGCAGCCTCTCGGGCAATCCCGTGCTGGCCGGCCTGGCGGTGTTCTGCGCCGGCTTCTGCGTGTCCGGCTCCCAGGTGGGCGCCAATGCCTTGTCCGCCAGCTTCTACCCGACGGACTGCCGTGCCACCGGCGTCAGCTGGGCCAACGGCGTCGGCCGGATGGGTTCGGTGCTCGGCTCGGTCGGCGGCGGTGCAATGCTTACGATGAACCTGCCGCTGTCCTCGGTGTTCATGATCGTCGGCCTGCCGGCAGTGGTCGCCGGCATCACGATGCTGATGTTCGGGCTGCACCGCAGCCGGCAACCGGCCAGCCAGCCGACGACGGCCTGACGCAGCGCCGCGGCGGATCTGAAGAAAAATGGGGAATGCCGCAGGAACGGGAAGTCTTCTGAGGAGAGGGAGGCAATTTCCCCCGTCCCTGCTGAAGTGGCATTCCCCTGAAACGGTTTGTACCGCTACATCCCCTGGTAGATCGGCCCTTCGCCGCCTTGAGGAACGACCCAGTTGATGTTCTGGGTGGGGTCCTTGATGTCGCAGGTCTTGCAGTGGATGCAGTTCTGGGCGTTGATCTGCAGGCGCGGGTTGTCGCCCTCTTCGCTGCGCACGATCTCATACACACCGGCCGGGCAGTAACGCTGCTCGGGGGCGTCGTACTTGGCCAGGTTGATGGCGATCGGCACCGCGGCGTCCTTCAGCTGCAGATGGCAGGGCTCGTCTTCCTCGTGGTTGGTGTTGGACAGGAACACCGACGAGAGCCGGTCGAAAGTCAGCTTGCCATCCGGCTTCGGGTAGGCGATCGGCTGGCATTCGGCGGCCGGACGCAGCGTCGTGTGGTCGGCGTGGTTGTGCAGCGTCCACGGTACGTTGCCGCCGAAGAGCTTCTGCTCGGCACCGAACAGGAAGGAGCCGAGCCACAGGCCCTTCTTCATGTAGGGCTTGAAGTTGCGGGTCTTGTGCAGCTCGGCGTGCAGCCAGCTGGCCTTGAAGCTGGCCGGGAAGGCGCTCAGGGTGTCCTGGGCACGGCCGGCGGCAAGGGCCTCGAAGGCGGCTTCGGCGGCCAGCATGCCGGACTTCATTGCCGCATGGCTGCCCTTGATGCGCGCCGCGTTGAGGAAGCCCGCGTCGTCGCCGATCAGCGCGCCGCCCGGGAAGACCAGCTTCGGCTGGCTCTGCAGGCCGCCGGCGGCAATCGCGCGGGCGCCGTAGGCGAGGCGCTTGCCGCCTTCGAGGAACTGGCGGATTTCCGGATGCGTCTTGTAGCGCTGGAACTCCTCGAAGGGCGACAGATACGGATTGGTGTAGTTGAGGCCGACCACATAGCCGACCGACACCAGGTTGCCTTCCAGGTGGTAGCAGAAGCCGCCGCCGTAGGTGGCCGTATCCATCGGCCAGCCGGCCGTATGCACGACGAGGCCCGGCACGTGCTGGCCGGCGGGGATCTCCCACAGCTCCTTGAGGCCGATGCCGTAGGTCTGCGGATCGACGCCGTCGCGCAGCGCGTACTTCGCTTCGAGCTGCTTGCCCAGGTGGCCACGGCAGCCTTCGGCGAAGAAGGTGTACTTGGCGCGCAGCTCCATGCCGGGCTGGAAGTTGGGCCCCTGGCTGCCGTCCTTGAGCACGCCCATGTCGCCGGTGATCACGCCGGCCACCGCGCCCTGGTCGTCGAACAGCAACTCGGCGCCGGCAAAGCCCGGATAGACCTCGACGCCCAGCGCCTCGGCCTGCTCGCCGAGCCACTTGGCCAGGTTGCCCAGGCGCACGATGTAGTTGCCTTCGTTGTGGAAGGCCTCCGGCAGCAGGCCGTTGGGGATCTGGCGTCCGCCGGTTTCCGACAGGAAGATCACCCGGTCTTCCGAGACCGGCGTGTTGAGCGGGGCGCCCATCGCCTTCCAGTCGGGGAAGAGTTCATTGAGGGCGCGTGGATCGATGACGGCGCCAGAGAGAATATGCGCGCCGATCTCGGCGGCCTTCTCGATCAGGCACACCGAAACGTCCTGGCCCTTTTCAGCGGCCAGTTGCTTGAGCCTGATCGCCGCCGACAAGCCCGCCGGGCCGCCGCCTACGATCAGGACGTCGAATTCCATGGAATCGCGTTCGCCAGTCATCTCCATCCACTCGCTTCTGTACACGACGCGTATGCGCCCTTCCGTTTCGTCCCCAGCGGCTTCAGGTTGTCTCGCCGTGGGGTATCTGCATGCATTGTCGACGTCGCCACAGCCCCTGCCATCCCTTGCTTGAACTAGTCCGCCCTCTTCCTTCCTGCAATGAAAAATGGCCGACCTCATCGGCCGGCCATCGAAACTGCAGTATTGGGAGCTCAGAAGCGCGCGGAGCGCACCATCGCGTCCATGCCGCCGTCGGCAAAGATCACCGCGCCATGGACAAAGCTGGCCTGCGGCGACTGCAGGAAAGCCACCACGTTGGCGATCTCGTCGGGCGACCCCGCGCGGCCGATCGGCGCGACGAAGTTCTTCACCGCCTGGCCGAAGCGCGGATCGTCCAGGGAAGCCTTGTGCAGCGGCGTCTCGACGGCGCCCGGCGCGACGACGTTGAGGCGAATGCCGCGCTTGCCCCACTCGACGGCCTTGCGGCGGGCGAAGACGCTCACCGCATACTTCGAAGACGCGTAGGCCACCTCCGGCCGGCCTAGGGCGTCGGCCGCTGCCAGCGCCTCCGCCTCGTTACCGCCGAGCATGACCTCCACCATCGGCGCCTTGTCGGCGCCCGGCTGCACGGAGGCCACCGAGCCGATCAACAGCGCCGCGGGTTGCGAGCCCTTGGCCAGCGCGTCGGCAAAGCCATCCACCAGTTCGCTCATACCGAAATAATTGACGGCAACGATGAGGCTGCTCGACGGCGCGGTGACGCCGAGGCCGGCGCAACAGACCAGTCCGTCGAGCACGCCGTCGCAGGCGGCCAGCGCGGCGTCGATGGCAGCGCGGCGGCCCGCGGGCGTGGACAAGTCGGCAACGATGTCGGCGTTCTGGCGGTCGATCCTGATCACCCGCTGGCCGGCAGCCTGAAGCCCGCGGCAGACGGCGGCTCCGATACCCGACGCGGAGCCGGTCACGATGGTTGTTGGCATGTCTTCTCCTTCACTCTTGTCATTCATCGATTTTGTGAACGGCCTGCGCAATCGCCTGCAGGCCGGCTTCCAGCTGCTGGCGTGCCCAGCGGTAATCGGCCTTGCCGGCCGGCGAGCGGACGATGCGGTCCACGAACATCAGCGACTTGGGCACCTTGTAGCCCGCCAGATGCTGGTGGCAGAACGCCCGCACCGCTTCCGCGTCAGGTGCGGCGCCGTCCCGCAGGCTGATCGCCGCCGACACGCGCTGCCCCCAGATCGGGTCGGGGATGCCCACCACCAGCGCATCCTCGACGCCAGGATAGCGATGCAGCACTTCTTCCACCTCCTCCGGATGGACCTTTTCACCGCCGGTATTTATGCATTGGGAACCGCGCCCGAGCACGACGATGGAGCCATCCGCGTCGACGCGGGCCATGTCGCCGGTGTTCACATAGCGCCGGCCCTCGAAGGCGAAGAAGGTCTGCGCCGACTTCTCCGGATCGCCGAAATAGCCCACCGGCACGTGGCCGACGCGCACCAGCAGGCCGCGCTCGCCGGGGCCGACGAGGCGGCTGCGGTCCTCGGCGATCACCGCGATGTCAGGACGCGGCGCCAGGCGGATGAAGCCTTCCCCTTCCGTCGGCCGGCTGCCGCCGCCCAACACGCCACCTTCCGACGAACCCATGCTGTCGTTCACCGCCGCGCCGCCCAGCCGCTCGCGCAGTTCGGCCTGCACGTGGGCCGAGAACAGCCCGCCGCCGGAGCCGAAGTTCATCAGCTTGGACAGATCCCAGCGGCCCGGATGGGCTTTCAGCGCGTTGAGCAGCGGCATCGCCATCGCGTCGCCGACGATGGACATGATGTTGGCCTGCTCGCGGGCAGCCAGCTCCCACACTTTCTCGGCGTTGAACTCCACTTCCTCGCGGATCAGCACCGTATGCCCGGCGAACAGGGACGCCAGCGTGGCCCACTGGGCGGCGCCATGGATCAGCGGGGCTACCGGGAAGAAGCGCAGCGGGAAGCCGTCGCGGGCTACGTCGCCGAGTTCCTCCGGCCGGCTGACCGGACCCTCGCGGCGGTAGAAGCCACCGCCACCGAGGGCACCGAAGAACAGCGCCCGGTGCGGCCACATGACGCCCTTCGGCATGCCGGTGGTGCCGCCGGTGTACAGCAGCATGATGTCCTCGTCGCTGCGCTGGGGAAGCGCGTAGCTTGTGGGGGCTGCGGCCAATCCCGCCTCGTAGTCGGCACCGCTGCGCAGCGCCAGTGCGATGCCGGGGAAATCCGGCAGCGCGGGTTCGACCACCGCTGCCAGCGGTGCCGAATAGATCAGCGCCTTGAGTTGTGCGTCGGCGTACAGGTAACGCAGCTCGTCCGCCACGTAGCGGTAGTTGATGTTCACCGCCAGCGCGCGCAGCTTGCACGCGGCCAGAAAGCCTTCGAGATATTCAGGGCCGTTGTAGAGCTGCAGTCCGACCGTGTCGCCGGGGCCGACGCCACGCTGTTGCAGCAGCGCCGCCAGGCGGTTGGCCCGCGCATCGAGTTCCGCGTAGCTGAGGCGCTGGGCGCCGCAGACGACGGCCGTGCGTTCGGGCACCTGGGCGGCGACGATCTCGAACAGGTCGGCCAGGTTGAAAGTACGTTGCATCTATCGTGTCTCCTTTGCTGGGGCTGGCGTTCAGGCGGCCTGGGGGGCGAGGCCGAGTTCCGCGTAGATTGCGGCGTTGTCGGCCCCGAGGGCCGGTGCGGGACGCGCCTCGTCGAGGCGGTAGCCGCTCATGCGGATCGGAAAGGCGTAGCTCGAATGGCGACCAGCCACCGGATGGATGTCCTCGCGCAGCAGGCTGCGGGCCTGCGCGTGGGGATGCGCGACCGCCTCATCCACGCGCAGCACCGGCGTCACGCAGGCATCCACATTGGCGAATACGGCCTGCCAGTGGGCCAGCGTCTGCGCGCGGAGGACGGCGGCGACCTCGGTGCGCGCCTCGGCCCCCTTGGCGCCGCCCACATGCCCACGGGCGTAGAGGTCGGGCCGTTCGATGGCATTGCAAAAGGCCGTCCAGAACTTCGGTTCGATGGCGCCGACGGCCAGGTGGCGCCCGTCCGCGGTCTCGTACACGCCGTAGCACGCGATGCCGCCGGACAGGAAATCGGCGCCGCGCGGCACCGCCTGGCCGGCACGCTGCCAGGACACCGTGCTCATGATGTTGTGCACCATCAGGCAGTCGGTCATCGCCACATCCACGTGGCTGCCATGCCCTGTGTTACGGGCGCCCAACAGTGCGGCCAGGATGCCCATCGCCGCCGACAGCGCACCGCCGGCCAGGTCGGCCACCGGGAAATGGCCCTGTGCCGGCGGGCCACCGGCCACGCCGGTCTGCTCCAGCACGCCGGCAAGGGATTCGTAGTTGATGTCATGCCCGGCGGCCTGGGCCAGCGGACCGTCCTGCCCGTAGCCGGTGATCGAGCAATACACCAGGCGTGGGTTGATCTCCGCCAGCCGGGCGTAGCCGATGCCCAGGCGCTCGGCGACGCCGGGGCGGAAGCCCTCCACCAGCACGTCGGCCCGCTCGGCTAGCCGGTGCAGCACGGCGACGCCTTCATCGGTGCGCAGGTCGAGGGCCAGCGAGCGCTTGTTGCGGTTGAGCATCAGGAACATTCCGTTGAATTGCTCGCCGTCGAGCCCGCGGGTCGGGTCGCCACCGCGGGGCGGCTCGATCTTGATGACCTCGGCGCCCATGTCGGCCAGGTGCAGGGTGCACATGGGGCCAGGCAGCAGCTGGGTCAAGTCGAGCACGCGCACCCCGGCGAGGGGTTTGGCTTGATTCATGTCTCCTCCTTATTCCTTGTGTCTGTTCTTGCCCTAGGCCATGAGGTCTCGGGCGAAGCGGGCCGGCGTGGCGACGGCGGCCGCATACTCCTGGCGCATCCGCGCCACCAGCTCGGCGACGCTCGGGATGTCGTGGATCGTCCCTATCCCCTGCCCCGCCGACCACACGTCCTTCCAGGCTTTGGGCTGGCTGCCGATGGCGGCGAAAAGGTCGTCCTTGCCGCCGGTCTGCACGCCTTCCAGTTGGTCGGGGTCGATGCCGGCAGCGCGCACGCTGGCCTTGAGGTAGTTGGCCCGGATGCCGCTGAAGACCGGCGTATAGACGATGTCGTCCCCCGAATCCCGGACCACCAAGGCCTTGTGGCCAGCCTCGGCGGCGCATTCGCGGGTGGCGATGAAGCGGGTGCCCATGTAGCCGAAGTCGGCGCCCATGATCTCGGCTGCACGCAGCGCGCGGCCGTCCGACAGCGCCCCGGCCAGCGCGATGGGGCCATCCCAGAACTCGCGCACCTCGGCCAGCAGCGCGAAGGGCGAGCGGTCGCCCGCGTGCCCGCCGGCTCCGGCGCAGACCAGGATCAGCCCATCCACGCCACAGGCGATGGCCTTCCTGGCATGGACCACGCTGATCACGTCGTGGAAGACCTGGCCGCCATAGCCGTGGACCGCCTGCACCACCGCGTCCGGACGCCCCACCGAGGTGATCACCAGCGGCACCCGGTGCGCCACCACGCGGGCCAGGTCCTCCTGCTGGCGCGGGTTGGAGCGGTGCAGGATCAGGTTGACGCCAAAGGGGGCCGACGGTCGTTCGGGGTGCGTGGCGTCCCAGTCCGCCAGGTCCAGCCGGATGCGCGTCAGCCATTCGTCGAGCGCCTCGGCAGGCCGCGCGTTGAGCGTCGGGAAAGTGCCGATCACGCCGGCCTTGCACTGGGCCAGCACCAGTTGGGGGCCGCTGGCGAGGAACATCGGCGAGCCGATCAGCGGTAGCGTCAGCCGGCCGGCGAAGGCTTCTGGGATCGCCATCTCAGCGGGTCGCCGGCGGCACGATGCGGTTCGGCCCGTAAAAGGTCCGCCCTTCCGCCGCCATGTCCCGCAACAGCTGCGGAATCGCGTAGCGGTCGGCGGCATAGGTGGCCGCCAGGCGGTCGCATTCCGCCACCACGTGGGCGATGCCGAGGGTGTCCATCGCCGCAAAAGGCCCACCCAGGTAGATCGGGAAGCCCACGCCGAAGCAGGCACCGATATCCCCGTCGGCCGGATCGACGAGCACGCCGTCGGCCATGCAGCGGGCCGCGTCGGCAAACTGGGCGAACAGCATCCGCGTCCTGACCTCGTCCACCGTCGGCTGCTCGGCCTCGGGTTTCCTCGGCCAGATGTCGGCGAGACCCGGCCACAGGCGCTTGCTGCCATCGGCGGCGTAGTCGTAGAAGCCCTTGCGGTTCTTGCGGCCGTGGCGCTCGTGGTCTGCCACCAGCGTCGTGATGATGCCGACCGACGAGCCCGGCACGTAGTCCGGCCCCAGGTCATTGGCCTGCTGCTGGGCGCCCTTCCAGGCGAGGTCGAGCCCGATCTCGTCGGAGATGCTCAGCGCCCCCACCGGGTAGCCGGCCATGCGCGCGGCGTTCTCGATCAACGCCGGGTTGATGCCCTCTGCGACCATCGTCACGCCCTCGTTGATGAAGGCGCCGATGAAGCGGCTGGTGAAGAAGCCCCGGCTGTCGTTCACCAGGATCGGCGTCTTGCGCAGCTGGGCGACGAAGTCCAGCGCCTCGGCGAGGGCCGCGTCGTCGGTCTGGCGGCCTCGGATCACCTCCACCAGCGGCATGCGCTCCACCGGCGAGAAGAAATGCAGGCCCACCATCTTGTTGGGCCGACGCGTGGTTTCCGCGAGGCCGGTGATCGGCAGCGCCGAGGTGTTGCTGGCCAGCACGGCATCGTCCTTCAGAACGGCGTCCGCCAGGCTAAACACCTCGGCTTTCACGCTCCGATCCTCGAACACTGCCTCCACAACGAGGCTGACATCCCTCAGAGCCGCATAGTCGGTGGTCGGATGGATGCGCGCGAGGATCGCATCGAGGCGATCCGCCTTCAGACGGCCGCGTTCCACGTCTTTCTTGAGGCGCGCCTCGCTGTAAGCCTTGCCCTTGTCGGCGCACGCTTGATCCCTGTCGATCAGAACGACGTCGATGCCCGCCTGAGCCGCAACATAGGCCACTCCGGCGCCCATCAGCCCGGCGCCGAGCACGCCAATCCGCTCATGGCGGCGGGTCGGCACACCGGCCGGGCGACGCACCAGCTTGTCCGCCTCGCCCTTGTTGATGAACACCGTGCGCACCATGTTGCCGGCCACCGGGTCGAGGTTGAGCTTGACGAAGTACTTGCACTCCACCCGCAGCGCCTTGTCCATCGGCAGCTGCATGCCTTCATACAGGCAGGACGCGATCGCCAGCGGCGCCGGCAGGTTATGGAAGGTGCCGGCCTGCAGGTTGGCCGCGGTGCCCATGAAGAGCTGGGCCAGTTCGGGCTGCAGCGGGCTGTTGCCGCCGGGGATGCGAAAGCCTTTCTTGTCCCAGGGCTGGACGGGGTCTGCAGCCTCACGCAGCCAGCGCTTCGCTTCCACCAGCAGCTCGGTCGCGGGCACTACGGCGTGGATCAAGCCGGCCTCGCGGGCCTTTTCGGCCTTGAGCTGGCTGCCTTGCAGTAGGAAGGGCAAGGCCTTGGCCACGCCGATCAGGCGCAGGTAGCGCTGGGTGCCGCCGGCGCCTGGCAAAAGGCCCACGCCGACTTCCGGCATGCCGACGACGATGCCGCGGGCGTCGGATGCCACGCGGTAATGGCAGGCCAGGCAGATCTCGAAACCGCCGCCGAGGGCCGCGCCGTTTATGGCTGCCGCCACCGGCTTGCCGCAGGTTTCCATGCGGCGCAGCAGGCTGGAGAAGTCCCAGCACTGCTCGAACAGGGTCGCCGCGTCCTGCTTGGTCGTCAGCGCGGCTTCCATGGACTTTAGGTCGGCGCCGGCCACGAAGGAGCTCTTGCCGGAGGTGAGGACGATGCCCTTCACCGCGTCGTCGGCCACCGCCTTTTCCAGATTGGCGCGGAAGCTGGCGATGAAGTTGCGGTCCATCACGTTGGCCGCGGAGCCGGGCTGGTCGATGGTCAGCGTGCAGATGCCGTCCGCGTCGACGGCGTACTTGAAGTAGTCGATCATGATTTCCGTTCCGTGCTCACACGCGTTCGATGAGGGTCGCCGAGGCCATGCCGGCCGCCTCGCACAGGCTGACGAGGCCGGTGGCCACGTCCTGCCGCTCCATCTCGTCGAGCAGCGTGCCGAGGATCATGGCGCCGGTGGCGCCGAGGGGATGGCCCATCGCGATGGCCCCGCCATTGACGTTCATCCGTTCGTGGGCGACGCCCATCTCGGCCAGGAAGGCCAGCACCACCGAGGAGAAGGCCTCGTTGAGCTCCCACAGGCCCACGTCGCCGGTTGCCATGCGCGCCTTGCGCAGGGCCAGGCGGGCGGCGGCCGCCGGACCATCGAGCATCAGGGTCGGCTCGGAGCCCACCGTCACCGCCGCGCGGATGCGGGCACGGGGCTTGAGTCCCAGGCGCTCGCCGACTTCCTTGTTGCCCACCAGCACCGCCGCGGCGCCATCGACGATGCCGGAGCTGTTGCCGGCGTGATGGACGTGCTCGATGCGTTCAAGCTGCGGGTAGCGCTGCAGCGCGATGCCGTCGAAGCCGGCCTTGGCGCCCATCTCGGCAAAGGCCGGCTTGAGGGCGCCAAGGGCTTCCAGCGTCGTGTCGCCGCGGACGATCTCGTCGCGCGCCAGCAGCGGCAGGCCGAGGATGTCCTTCACCGCGACAACGGAACGGTCGAAGCGCCCCTCCGCCCACGCCTGTGCTGCGCGGCGCTGGCTCTCCACCGCGTAGGCGTCGCAGTCCTGGCGGCTGAAGCCGTACTTGGTCGCCAGCAGGTCGGCGCTGATGCCCTGCATCACGAAATAGGTCTTGAAGGCCACCTGCGGGTCGGTCGCCCAGGCGCCGCCGTCGGCCCCCATCGGCACGCGGGACATGCTCTCCACGCCACCGCCGATGGCCAGGTCGATCTGCCCGGCGCCGACCTTGGCGGCTGCGAAATTGACTGCTTCCAGACCCGAGCCGCAATAGCGGTTGAGCTGCACGCCCGGCACGCTCTGCGCGAAATCCGCGTTCAGCGCGGCGATGCGGGCGATGTTGCCGCCCTGCTCGCCCACCGGCACCACGCAACCCAGGATCACATCCTCCACCAGCGCGCTGTCGAAACCGCTGCGCGCACGCAGGGCCTGCAGCACCTGGCTGGCCAGGTTGACGGGCGTGACCTCGTGCAGCGCGCCGTCCGGCTTGCCCTTGCCGCGGGGCGTGCGCACGTGGTCGTAAATGAAGACATCGGTCATTGAGTGTAATCCCCAGAGAATCCGCCCTTGAGCGGCGACGATTCAGTATCCCAACGACGGAATTGCACAAACATCGTCCGCCCGGACTAGGGGCCACGCCCGGCCAGCTTCTAAGATCAGGCAGGGCTCCGCCCACGCTGGCCGGACGCCGTACGGCAGACGTGCCAAAACCCCGCGGCACCCGAAGGGGTGCGGCGAGGATCGATGGGCGGAACGACAGAAGGCCCGGGCCATGTGCGGCCGGCCTGAAGGGCTTGCGATCAGCGGTGGCTGAGGGGGGCTACGCTGTTGAGCATGATGCGGACCAGCTCGGTCTGCCGGCGCACGCCGGTTTTCGAGAAGATCGAGCGCAGATGCGCGCGGGCGGTGTTGCGCCGGATGTTGAGGGCTTCCGCCGCCTCTTCCAGCGACAGGCCGTTGGCCAACTCCATCGCCAATGCGGTCTCGGCCGGGGTGAGGTTGAAGAGCTGCTTGGCCACCGTGGTGCTGGCCAGGGACTTGCCCGCCGCATCGCGGATATAGACGATGGCCGCCGGCTGGCCCTTGCCTTCCGCCCATTCGCTGGACGGCACCGCCTCCACCACTACGCCGAGATTCACCTGCCCGGACGGGCGGGAGATGGAGATCGCCTCGGCGGGCACCAGCCGCTCGCCCCCTTGCCGCGAGAAGGCGCTGCGGATGAGCTGCTGCAGGCCGCGGTTGTCGCTGGGATAGGTGGCCTCCAGGCGGCCACCGACCAGCTTGAGGCCGTCGCCGCTGTCGAGGATTTCCTGGGCGATCAGGTTCTGGTCGAGCACCTTGCCCGTCTCGTCGAGGACGATCGTGGCCACCGACAGGCGGCCGATGGCCTTGGAATACAGGGTGCCGAGGGATTCGCTACGGTCGAGCAGGTTATGCACCTGCAGCGCCCGCCGCAGGTGCGGGATCAGCGTCTGGCACAGGCGCCGTTCCTGCTCGTTGAACGGCGGCGCACCTTCGGGCCGGGTCAGGCGGAAGCGCAGCTTGCCGGCCTCCGGCGTGGCGATGTCGGCGCCCATCACATGGAACACGCCATGGGGCTCGCACCAGTGCTGGTAATAGGCGCTCTGCCGCCATTCGGCCTCGCTCATCAGATCTTCGACGGTGAACACCTTGTCGGCCGGCTGGTTCACGAAGGGCGTCGTGGTGTGCTGGTAGGTGTGATAGACCACCTTGCCACCGATACCGCCCGGCAGTTCGCCGACCGAGATCATCAAGCCCACGTCGGTGACGTCGGGCACCCGGAGGATCAGTGTCACGAAATTGGCGGTGAACAGCTCCCGCAGGGCTTCCAGCGCGGTTCCCCAGCGCCGGCTGTCGAGGGCCGCATCGTAGAGTCCTCCCACGATGCGGTCGTACACCGCCATATCCAGTTCAATCTCTGCCACGTCACCTCTCCTCCGGTCATGCTTTTGTTTTATATGTTTGCTCTGCCGCTTCGCTCTTTCTTCCTGGCATCCCGCGGGGGCCGGCTGGGTACAACCCGGCCCCTGGGGACGCTCAGCTGGCGAGGCTGGCAGTCAATTGCGGTACTGCTTCAAACAGGTCACCGACCAGACCGTAGTCGGCCACCTGGAAGATCGGTGCATCCGGATCCTTGTTGATCGCGACGATCACCTTCGAATCCTTCATGCCGGCCAGGTGCTGAATGGCGCCGGAGATGCCGACCGCCAGGTACAGCCCCGGCGCGACGATCTTGCCGGTCTGGCCGACCTGGTAGTCGTTGGGCACATAGCCCGCATCAACAGCCGCTCGCGAAGCCCCCAACGCCGCGCCGAGCCGGTCGGCCAGCGGTGCCAGCACCTGCTGGTAATTGTCGCCGTTGCCCAGCCCGCGCCCGCCCGACACCACGATAGCAGCAGAACCCAGTTCGGGGCGTTCCGATTTGCTGAGCGCCCGGCCCACCAGGCGCGACAGGCCCAGGTCGGCCTCGGCCTGCGCTTCTTCCACCGTTGCGGCACCGCCCGTTGCCGCCACCGCGTCGAAGGACGTCGGCCGCACGGTCAGCACCTGCACGGGCTCGTCGGACTCCACCGACACCAGCACATTTCCGGCGTAGATCGGCCGCACATAACGGCCGACCGCGGTAATCGACACCACGTCGGAAACTTGCGCCACATCCAGCAGCGCCGCCACGCGGGGAGCGAGATTCTTCCCAAAAGCCGAGGCCGCCGCAAGCACCGCGCCGTATGACTTTGTACGTACTTGTGCGACCACCAGCGCGGCCAGGTTCTCGGCCAGCTGATCCTTGTAGGCCGGCGCGTCCACCAGGATCACGCGGGCCACACCCGCGACAGCCGCAGCCACCTCGGCCACCGCGCGGCAGTCCTGCCCGGCGACCAGCAGGTCTACCTCGCCACCGAGCCTTGCGGCGGCAGCCAGGACATTGAGGGTGGCCGGCGCCAGCGCGGCGTTGTCGTGTTCGGCAATAACCAGAGTCTTCATGTTCAGATCACCTTGGCTTCGTTCTTCAGGCGGGAGACCAGCTCGGCCACGTCGGCCACGCGGATACCGGCCTTGCGGGCTTCAGGTTCGGCGTGGCGGGTATGGCGCAGGCGCGGCGCGACGTCCACGCCCAGCGCGCCGGCAGGCAGTACCTCCAGCGGCTTCTTCTTGGCTTTCATGATGTTGGGGAGCGTCGCGTAGCGCGGCTCGTTGAGGCGCAGATCGGCGGTGACCACCGCCGGCAGCTCAAGAGCGAGAGTCTCCAGGCCGCCGTCCACTTCGCGGGTGACTTCGAGTGTCCGTCCACTCAGCACCAGCTTCGACGCAAAGGTGGCCTGGCCGCGCCCCATCAGCGCGGCGAGGATCTGGCCGGTCTGGTTGGCGTCGTCGTCGATGGCCTGCTTGCCGCAGATCACCAGGTCGGGTTGTTCCTTGTCGGCGACGGCCTTGAGCAGCTTGGCGACCGCCAGCGGCTGCAGTTCGGCGTCGGTCTCCACCAGGATTGCCCGGTCGGCTCCCATCGCCAGTGCGGTGCGCAGGGTTTCCTGGCAGGCGGTCGGCCCGCAGCTCACCGCCACCACTTCGGTGGCCATGCTGGCCTCGCGCAGGCGCACGGCCTCTTCCACGGCGATCTCGTCGAAGGGGTTGATGGCCATCTTCACGCCGGCCAGTTCCACGCCGGAGCCGTCGCCGCGGACGCGGACCTTCACGTTGTAATCCACTACCCGTTTGACGGGGACCAATATTTTCACGTCGCTTCTCCTTGCTGGGTTTGCCCGGGAGCAGGCGCGGGCCTCTCCCCGGAACCCAGCTTACGGAGCGCGTGGTGGCGCGCCATCGTCCGACAGGACTACGGCCGCCAGGCGCATCAGCCGGGGAAGCGGACGCGGAGCTTGCCGCTCAGCGGAACAGCCTGGCAGCTCAGGGTCCATGAGCGGGCCAGATCCTTGTCGTCGAGCACCTCGTTGTGGCGCAGGTGCACCTCGCCTTCCTGCACCTGGCACATACACGACGCGCACAGGCCGGCCCGGCAGGAATGGGGCGCCAGCAGGCCGGCACGCAGCGCGGCGTCGAGCAGGGTTTCGCTGCCACCGCAGTCGATAGTGTGCGTCACACCGTCCAGCAGCACTTCCAGCTCGGCACGCTCGACCGCCGGCGGGCCGGCTTCCACGTTGGCCGCCAGTGCGGCGCCGTCCTCCTCGTCCGGCAGGGACAGGAAACGCTCCACGTGGATGCGTTCCTCCGGCAGTCCGGCCTGGACGAGTGCCGTCGCCATCGCATCCATGAACGGGCCCGGGCCGCAGATGAAGGCCTGGGCATCCCGCAGATCACGCCCAAAGGCCGCCAGCTGCGCCACCGACGGCGTGCCCTGTACGGAATCCAGCCAGTGGATCACCTGCAAGCGCTCCGGATGCGCCGCGGCCAGGGCTTTCAGCGCGTCACGGAAAATCACCGAAGCCTCGTCCCGGTTGGCGTAGAACAGGCGCACCCGGCCCTGCCCGTTCGCCAGCACCGTACGCAGGATGGAGAAGACCGGCGTGATGCCACTGCCGCCGGCGCACAACAGGAAGTCTCCCTCCAGCGCCTTGGGGGTGAACACCCCGGCTGGCGCCAGCACTTCAAGGCTATCGCCTGGCTTGATCCGGTCGCACAGCCAATTGGAACCCCGCCCGCCGGCCACCCGCTTGACGGTGACCCGCAGGCGGGCGTCCAGCCCCGGCGTGCTGGACATCGAGTAGCAGCGCGGCAGGTGCCGCCCGCCCACCGGCAGCCGCAGGGTGAGGAACTGCCCCGGGCGGTAGCGGAACTGCTCGGCCAGGTCCGGCGGCACGTCGAAGCTGAAGGAGCGGGCGTCGGCGGTTTCGTCGCTCACCTCGGCGACGGTGAGGCGGTGGTAGCGGGCGGCGTTCATCTCATCCTGCCTTGTCGTTGCCGGTCAGACGAAGGCGTCCATGTTCGGCAGGCCGAGCATCACCGCGCCGTGGGCGCGGGCGTAGGCGTCCGAGTTGTTGGCGATGTGGGCGCGGGCCTGGTGGATGTCGCGGAAGATACGTTCGATCGGGTTGCTGCGGTAGGTGCCGGACGCCGCACAGGCACGCATCAGCTCGCTGGCCGCGGCGGCGCACAGCTTGGGCACCTGGGAGGCCTGGGCGCGCTGCATCAGGCGCTCCTCCACCGGCATGCGCTCGCCGGTCTTGGCGCATTCGACGATGCGGGCGTAGTTGCGGAACAGCACCAGCTTGAGCTGGTCGGCGGTCATCATTGCCTCGCAGACCGCCATCTGGGCATTCACATCCTCGGCGGTCTTGGCGCCGTGCTTGCCCACGTGGGCCGCGGCGCGCTCGCGGAAATGGGCGATCGCACCCTCAAGGGCGCCGAGACAGGCCGACGACACCGCACGCTGGAAAACCTGGGTGAACGGGATGCGGTACAGCCAGCCCGGATTGGTGTCACGACCGGGGCAGCCCACGTCGCTGTGGTCGTTGGTGCGCTGGGTACGGTGCTCGGGCACAAAGGCGTTTTCGACGACGATGTCGTGGCTGCCGGTGGCGCGCAGGCCCAGCACGTCCCAGTTGTGCTCGACGCGGAAATCCGACTTCGGCAGCAGGAAGGTGGTGTGCTCGAAGCCCTCGCCACCGTCCCGGCGCGGCAGCAGACCGCCGAGGAAGATCCACTCGCAATGCTCGACGCCGCTGGAGAAACCCCAGCGACCGGAGAAGCGGTAGCCGCCTTCGACCTTCTCGGCCTTGCCGACCGGCATGTAGGTGGAGGCGATCAGCGTGCCGTTGTCCTTGCTCCACACATCCTTCTGGGCCTGTTCGGGGAACAGCGGCAGCTGCCAGTTGTGCACGCCGATCACACCGTAGATCCACGCGGTGGACATGCAGCCTTCGGCCAGCGCCATCTGCACCCGGTAGAAGACCCGCGGGTCCAGCTCGTAGCCGCCCCATCGACGGGGCTGGAGCACACGGAACAGCCCGGCTTCGGCCATCTCGCGCACCGACTCGGCCGGCACGATGCCCTTGCTCTCGGCGTCGCGGGCCCGCTCGGCCAGCTTCGGCGCCAGAGCTTTCGCCCGGGCGATCAGCTCGACCGCCTCCGGGGTCATGTAGTCGTCTGCATGCACATCCATCTCCTGCTCCTTCGTCACTGCGTTCATGGTCTTCCCTCGTCGGTCAAGGCGGACAGCGGAAATGCTGTGGCCAGTCAAACACTTCGATGGGTCCAAGCGTTCCACAGCGGGGAGTGGCGATTCATCGTCTGAACGGACTAACGCTTGCGAGCGCGGAAGGCGGCGGGAAAGAAGCAGCGCGGGGCCGGCATGCACGGCGCCCATCCGCACTAAGCCTTTTGGACGATGCCGTGGAAATGCGGGCGCCAATAATTCAGCCACTCGACGCAGACAGACGCGCCATCCGAGGCCCCTGGCCCCCAGCCCGAAAGGAGAGACCCGTGCGAACCCACGTTGGCATGGCATTGACCGCGGTCGTCGCGGCCGCCGGCATTTTTGCCTTTTCCCCGCGCAGCACGCCCCAGTTCCGCCCGACTGACCTACCGGTGGACAAGATGCAGCTCAACAGCCTCGCACGCACCCAGGCCGGCCTCGTTGCAGCCGGTGAGCTCGGCAAGATTCTGGTCTCCCGGGACGACGGCCGCAGCTGGCAACCGGCCCACCTGCCCCAGGACCGCCAGGCGGTAATCACCCGCATGGTTTTCGCCGGCAACGGCACCGGGCTGGCCCTTGGTCACGAGGGCTGGATCCTGCGCAGCGCCGATGGCGGGCGCAGCTGGCAGGAGAGCGCCTTCACCCAGTCCAACGGCGAACCGCTGATGAGCGCCGCCCGCCTGCCATCGGGCGAGTGGCTGGCCATCGGCGCCTTTGGCCGGGTGCTGAAGTCCACCGATGACGGCCACAGCTGGACGCCCCACGAGATCCCCGGGCTGAGCGACTGGCACCTGAACAGCATCGCCGGCTCGGCTGACGGCCAGCAGTGGCTGATCGCCGGCGAGGCCGGCACCCTGCTCCGCTCCGACGATGGCGGCCGCAACTGGAACGTCGTACCGCCGTTCTACAACGGCTCCATCTACGGCACCGCCGATCTGGGCGGCGGCCGCTGGGTGGCCTACGGCATGCGCGGCAAGGTCTTCCACAGCGAGGACGGCGGCCGCAGCTGGCAGGCCTCCAGCATGCCCGGCCCGATCTCCACCTACGGCCACGCGGTCGGTGCCGACGGCAGCCTGCTGCTGGCCGGCCAGGGCGGCATGGTCCTCGCGAGCCACGACGGCGGGCGTAGCTTCAACATCGTGCGCAAGGAAGGCCGCGCCAGCCTCACCGGCCTGCAGGCCCTCGGCGACGGCAGCTGGCTGCTCAGCAGCGATGGCGGCCTGCAGCGCTACCGACCCACAACCCACGCGGCCGCCGCCACCCGGCCCTCGATTTCCGGAGCCTCCTCATGAGCGCAAGCATGACCCGCACCGATGCCCTGGTGGCCTTTCTGGCCCGAATGCTGATCACCTGGCGCAGGCCGCTCGGCATCCTCTTCCTGCTGATCACCGTCGGCCTCGGCTTCTCGGCCACGCATACCCGGTTGGACCCGGGCTTCAACAAGCTGATCCCGATGTCCCACCCTTACATGAAGGCCTTCCTGGAGTACTCGGGCGTCTTCTCCGGTGCCAACCGGATCATGCTCAGCGTGCGCTGGAAGGGTGAAGGCGACATCTACAACCCGGAGTTCATGCAGGCCCTGCACAAGGTGACCGACGAGGTCTTCTTCACCCCCGGCATCAACCGGGGCGAGGTGCGCTCCCTATACACGCCGAACGTGCGCTACATCGAAGTCACCGAGGACGGCTTCACCGGAGACGTGGTGATCCCCTCCCATTTCGAGGCGGACGCCACCGGCCTCGCCCAGGTGCGCGCCAACGTGGCCAAGTCCGGCCAGATCGGCCGCCTGGTAGCCAACGACCTGAAATCGGCGCTGGTCCAGGCCGACCTGCTGGAGATCAACCCGCAGACCGGCCAGAAGCTCGACTACGCCAGCGTCGCCGAGAAGCTCGAAGCCATCCGCACCCGCCACGCCGGCAAGAACATCGACATCCAGATCGTCGGCTTCGCCAAGGTGATGGGCGACGTGATGGCCGGCCTGAGTACCGTGGTGGCCTTCTTTGCCATCGCCTTCGCGGTGACCACGCTGCTGCTGTGGCTGTACTCCCGCTCGATCCGCCTGACCCTGCTGGCCATCACCGTGGCCCTGCTGCCGGTGATCTGGCTGCTCGGCGTGCTGCCGCTGATCGGCTACGGCATCGACCCGATGTCGGTGCTGGTGCCCTTCCTGATCTTCTCCATCGGCGTGTCGCACGCGGTGCAGATGACCAACGCCTGGAAGCAGGACGTGCTCGACGGCCAGACCGCCATGGACGCCGCCGAGGGCGCCTTCCGCAAGCTGGCCATCCCCGGCACCATGGCCCTGCTGGCCAATGCGCTGGGCTTCCTGGTGATCATGCTGATCGACATCCCCATCGTGCGTGAGCTGGGCATCACCGCCTGCCTCGGCGTGGGCATCATGATCATGACCAACAAGATGTTCATGCCCATCGTGCTGAGCCACCTGCGCCTGGAACGCATGGCCCTCGGCGCGCCCACCGAGCCGGGCGGCCGCCACGGCCTGTGGTGGAAGCTGTCGGCCCTGTCGCTGCCCCGCCCGGCGCTCGCCACCTTCGCAGTGATGCTGGTGCTGCTGGCCGGCGCCACCTGGGAATCCCGCCACCTGCAAACCGGCGACGTGGGCAGCGGCGTGCCGGAGCTCCGCCCCGACTCCCGCTACAACCGGGACAACGCCCAGATCATCCGCGACTACTCCATCGGTATGGACGTGCTGTCGGTGTACGTGGATACCGAGAACCTCACCGAAGCCTGCCTCGACTGGAAGGTGATGAACGCAGTGGAGCGCTTCGACTTCCACATGCGCGGCGTCGAAGGCGTGCAGTCGGTGAGCACCGTGGCCGGGCTGGCCAAGCTCTACGCCGCCGGCAACAACGAGGCCAACCCGCGCTGGGCCGGCCTGCAGCGTACCGAGGCGGCCCTGCGCACCGGCGCCGCCCGCGCCGCCAACCCGGAATTCGGCCTCAATTCACCCGGCTGCAAGACCATCAACCTGCTGGTGTACCTGAAGGACCACCAGGGCCCGACCCTCGCCCACGTGGTGAAGGAAGTGCGCCGCTTCATCGATGCCGAGACCACGCCGGGCGTGCATTTCCGCCTCGCCGGCGGCAATGCCGGCGTCGCTGCCGCCACCAACGAGGCGGTGGAACAGGCCGAGGTACAGATGCTGGTGTCGATCTTCGGCGCCATCACGCTGCTGTGCTGGATCACTTTCCGCTCCTGGCGCGCCGTGTTGTGCGTGATCGTGCCGCTGGTGCTGGTGACCATCATGTGCAACGCGCTGATGGCCCTGCTCGGCATCGGCCTCAAGGTCGCCACGCTGCCGGTGATCGCGCTGGGCGTCGGCGTCGGTGTGGACTACGGCATCTACATCTACGAGCGCCTGCAGCACGAGATGGCCGACCGCGGCTGCGACCTGCGCGAAGCCTTCTACGAGGCCATGCGCCAGCGCGGCACGGCGGCCGTGTTCACCGCGGTGACGATGTCCATCGGCGTCGGCACCTGGGCCTTCTCGGCACTCAAGTTCCAGGCCGACATGGGCATCCTGCTGGCCTTCATGTTCCTGGTGAATGTGCTCGGCGCAATCTTCCTGCTGCCGGCCCTGGCCGTGTGGCTGGGGGTGGGTGAAACACGCCAGCGGCGGACGACGGCGCTGGTGGCGCCGTAAGCTGACGCCACACACGGTGCGGAGCCTGTTCTGGCCCGCGCCGCGTGCCACCTACTTGGCCGGATTCGCCTTTCCGGCAACCAGCAAATCGAACACGACTCGCGCAAAGCCCGCCGCCTTCTTCGGGTCAGCCAATAGCTGCATCATCTGGTTTTGATGGGCGGCGCCGCTGTCCATGATCGCGTCGTCAACAGCCCTGGAAAAGTCACCCAGCAAGGCTTGTTCCGTGGAGTTGTTTTCGATCTGCTTCATCACGATCTCGTTTTCACCGACCTTGTCGCGAATGGTGTAGGCGTAATTCACCATATCCCTGTCCGTAAGCTGGTCGGCCACGAAGATCTCATTCAGGCGGGTGATGATCTGCGACAGAAACTCTTCCTTCCTGTCGCGGGGCTTGGCCGTACCCAGGCCCTCGCCCGGCGCCAGCTTGTACTCGCCCGTGTTCTCCTTGAGCACCAGATCCTGCTGACGAATCCTGGCGACGCGGTAGTGGCTGAGCACTACGTTGTCGAGGTCGACCTCGTCCTCCTCGATCAGGGTTTCACGCAACATGGGCCGCAGGTTGCGGGCGTAGAGACTGAGCTTTTCCAGGGCCGTGTCGTCGTAATCGACGATCTGCGACATGAATTCATAGAAGCGCACGAAGGTGCCCAGATCCTTCTTGAAGATCTCCAGCGCATCCTTTTCTTTCTGGCACTCTTTCAGGCAATTCTCGGCGTTGGTGATCAGCACCGTGTCGCCGGTCTTCTTGGTACGCTCGAACATCGTCTTCGCGTCCTTGAAGGCCTCGACGGCTGATTTGTAACGTTGTTGCCAGCGTTGCACCGCCGGCTTGCAGATATTGGCGATGGCCGCGTTGCTCTTGTTCTTCACGTAGAACGCCGCGCAGAACTGCTCCACTTCCTGCCAGGTGAAGATACCTGCCGTCCGCAGCTTGTCGTGCAAGGTGAAGATCAGGTTGGGGTCGGAGACATCGGCCAGTTCCGCCGTCTGGTAATAGGGCTGGAACGCACCGAGGATGTCTTCCGGCTCGTTGAAGAAATCGAGCACGTAGGTTCCGGTCTCGGCCTTGTTCGGGTAGGTGCGGTTCAGGCGCGACAGCGTCTGCACGCATTCCACGCCGGCCAGCTTCTTGTCCACGTACATCGCGCACAGCTTGGGCTGGTCGAAGCCGGTCTGGAATTTGTTGGCGACGATCATCACCTGGTAGTCGTCCGAATCGAAGGCCTTACGCATGTCGCGGCCCTTCAGGTTCGGGTTCATGTTGCCTTCGGTGAATTGCCTGCCGATCAGCTCGGTGGCGTTCGGGTCCTTGTCGTTGAAGGCCACCTCGCCCGAGAAAGCGACTATGGCGTGGATCTTCTGGTAGCCCTTGTCCGCAATGTAGCCGTCGAAGCACTGCTTGTAGCGCACGGCCTCCTTGCGCGAGCTGGTCACCACCATCGCCTTGGCCTGTCCGCCGAGCAGGCCCAGCACGTTGTCCCGGAAGTGCTCGACGATCAGTTTCACCTTCTGCGCGATGTTGTGATCGTGCAGCCGCACCCACTGGTTGAGCTTGACGCGGGCGCGCTTGCTGTCGACCTCCTGGTCCGCCTCCTGGATCTTCAGCGCCAGCTTGTAAGCCACCTTGTAGTTGGTGTAATTGCGCAGCACATCGAGGATGAACCCTTCCTCGATGGCCTGGCGCATGCTGTAAACGTGGAAGGCCGCCGGCTTGTTGGTGCTCGATGCCACTTCGTCCGGACGGGGCCGACGGCCGAACAGCTCCAGCGTTTTCGGCTTCGGCGTGGCGGTAAAGGCGAAAAAGCTCAGGTTGCCCGAAGCGCGGCGCGAAGCCACGGCTGCGGCGATGATGTCGTCGCTGTCCAACTCCGCTTCCGGGTCTTCGCCCGCATCCTTCATCAGCACTTCCTTCAACTGCCGCGCCGTCGAGCCGCTCTGCGAGGAATGTGCCTCGTCGGCGATGATCGCGTAGCAGCGCGCCTTCAGGCTGACGCTGTTCTCGATGGCCTTCAGCACGAAAGGAAAGGTCTGGATGGTGACAATGATGATCGGCTGCGCGCCCTCCAGCGCAGCGGCAAGCTTCTCCGATTTGGAGCCCTCGCCTTCCTTGTTGTTGATGCGTCCCACCACGCCGTCGGCGTGCTCGAACTGGTAGATGGTGTCCTGCAACTGGTCGTCCAGCACCGTGCGGTCGGTGACGACGATCACCGAATGGAACTGCTTGCTGCCGTCGGCCCTGTACAGCGACGAGAGCTGGTGCGCCACCCAGGCAATCGAGTTGGACTTGCCCGAACCGGCGCTGTGCTGGATCAGGTATTTCTGCCCCGGCCCCTCGCTGCGCGCCGCGTCGAGCAGCTTGTTCACTACGTCCCACTGGTGATAGCGCGGGAAGATCAGGCTTTCCTTCTTGTACTTGCGGCCTTCCCAGTCCTCCTTGTCCTCGATCTGCAGGTGCACGTAGCGAGCAAGGATGTTGAGCAGGTTGTTCGGCAGCAGCACCTCGTTCCACAGGTAGTCGGTGGCGTAGCGATTCACGTCCTCCGGCACGTCATTGCCGGCACCGCCGTCGGCCGTGCCCTTGTTGAAGGGCAGAAAGAAGGTGTTCTCGCCTTCCAGCCGGGTCGCCATGTACACCGCGTACTGGCTCACCGCAAAGTGCACCAACGCACCGCGCTTGAACGTCAGCAGCGGCTCGGCCTTCTTCGCCACCGGATCGACGGGCAGACGCGTCGTCTTGTACTGGCGGATCGCCCGCTCCACCGACTGCTTGAACTCGGATTTCAGTTCCAGTGTCGCCACCGGCAGGCCATTGACGAACAGCACCAGGTCGATGCGCCAGGCCTTGGCCTTGTTCCCGCCGCTGTTATCCCCCTCCGCCAACTGTGCCGCCGACGCCCACGGGCTATAAACCAGCTCCGGCACCACGCGCAGGCGGTTCTTCGCGTAACGGGCCAGGGTGTCCGGGTTGAGATCGTGCTCGGGCTTGAACTGGCACAGCGACAGGCGCGCATTGCGGTCGCGCAACTCGTGGCGCAGCACGCCCAGCGTGCCGAAGCGGCGGCTGTCGGCGTTGGTCGCGTTCGGATCGGCCTTGGCCAACTGGCCGGCAACCAGTTCGAGGAATTTCTGCTTGCTGTCTTTCGGATGGTTGGCGCAGAAACGCTGCCACTGCGTGGCCTGCGTCTCCTGAACGAAGGCCAGCGCATCCTCCGGGTAAAGTGCCAGTTCGCGGTTGTACTTGTCGGAAGTGCCGAGCAACCAGCCGTAGGCCTGCAATTGCCGGAGGATGTCGTCCTGGAAGATGCGTTCGCTGGCTTGGTCGCTCATGGCTGGGGTCGGGTCGGTGGGCAGGTAGAAAAATCAGGCAGCGGCGGGCTGCCAGTCGCGGACGTCGATCTTGCCGGTGACAGCGGCGGAGATCAGGGCGGTGCGGCGTTCTTGGAGTAACTCAATTCCACTTCGCGCCTTGTCGAGCAAGACATCGACTGTTGATGTTTGTTTTTTTAGGTACTCCGATATCTCTGTCTGTTCATGCGTTGGAGGAATAGGCAAAGATATTTCTGCGAGCTTCTCCCTGTTTATCTTTGGCATTGCAACGCGATCTGACTCAAGAATCACAAAGCTTGTGAACCAAGTCGACAGCAAAGACCAATACAGGAACTCATTTAAAAGTCCTCCATTTGCGCAGATTGGATACATGTCTGCGCTACAGATCGTTTGATTGCTTGGTGAAATACAAACCTTTGCCAAAGCAGGTCGAATTTTTGAGTAAATCACTTCACCTTCGCTGCAAAGGTACTTCCCACTGTCTGCGCCTTGCTCTTGAGCAGTTTTCAGTGAAATTATTTTTCCAGTCCCGCTTTCAATATGATTCGGAGCAATCAATGTGAAACCGCTGTAAGGGAATTCCGTTGGGTCAACTTGCCCACTCTTAATAGAAGTGCAGTGGTTGAATTTTCTAATTTCCCAATGCGCCGGCACCTCGCCCAGCCATTCCACCCCGGAATCCTTCATCGGGGCGTTGGGGTTGAGGCCTTTGGTCACGGCATGGCTGATGACCGCCTGGCGCTTTTCCTTGAGCAGTTCGATCAGCCGCTGCTGCTTCTCGATCAGCGCGTCGATCTTCGCGGTTTCGTGGTCGAGAAAAGCGGCAATTGCTTTTTGCTCGCTCTCAGGAATTTGCGGCAAATGGACTTGTGAGAAGTTTTCAAACCGGAGCGCCTGCCCATCACGAACCAAGTTGGAAGTGCTTTGCAAAGCCTGAATGTAGGACTCCGCTTTGAATAGATATCGGAAAAATTCTGGTACAACGTGCTTGACTGGAATTATTCCGACATAAGCCGAGCTTACGCTTCCGGGATATTGGCACCACTCCAGACCTCCCTGAAAACTCCGCATGCTGATTACAAAATCGTTTTGTTCCACATGCTTCAAAATATCAGAACCAGTCTGAACTTGAACGACGCTTTGCCCTTCAAGCTCCATGAATAGCTTTTGATAGATGACCCCATATTTTTGAGATGCAGTCAATTGCTCATCAACTGGCCGAGCCCGTTCCTTACGTTGAGCAAACAGACGACGACTTTGTATAACTTTCCAATGGTCAGGAATGTCACCAAGCCATTGCAAACCCGAATCCCGACACTCCGAATAAGCCTTGTACCGACTCATTCCACCTCCCCCTCACCAAGATTCGCCAGGTAGAACTCATGCAGTTTCGCCTGCAGCAGCTTCTTGTCCGGCAACTGGGTCTGGTACTGCGCGACCAGCGCTGGTGAAAGCGACCGACTGAGGGCGTATTCGACGACCTCGTCATCCTTGCTGGCGCAGAGCAGCAGGCCAATGGCCGGGTTTTCGTGGGGCTTTTTATGGTCCCGGTCGAGGGCTTCGAGGTAGAAATTGAGCTGCCCCAGGTGTTCGGGCGAGAAGCGGGTGGTCTTGAGTTCGATGGCGACCAGGCAGTTGAGGCCGCGATGGAAGAAGAGCAGGTCGAGGGCGAAATCCTGCTTGCCGACTTGCAGCGGGTATTCGCTGCCGACAAAACAGAAGTCGCGGCCGAGTTCGAGCAGGAACTGCCGGAGCTGGGCGAGCAGGCCGCGATGCAGGTCGCTTTCGAGGTGCGCGGCGGGCAGGTCGAGAAACTCAACGAGGTAGCTGTCCTTGAACACGCTGCCCGCGTCGGGGTGGGTTTGTGTCACCAGCGGTGACACTTTTGCCGGTGTGAGGATGGCGCGCTCGAAGAGGGCGGCATCGTATTGCCGTTCCAGCTCGCGCTTGCTCCATTTTTCCTGCGCGGCCATTTTCAGGTAGAACTCGCGCTCTTCCGGGCGCTTGCTACGGCTGAGGATAATCAGGTTGTGGGTCCACGGTAATTGTCGTACCAGTGGCGCGACTTTTTCCTGAGCCTGGTAGGCCTCGTAAAACTGCCGCATGCGGAACAGGTTGCGGCGGGTGAAGCCTTTCAGCCCTGGCTGCGTGCGGGCAAGGTGCTGCGCCAGTTGTTCGACGACGCCCTCGCCCCATTCGGCGGCCTTGATCTTGCCGCTGAGGTAAGCGCCGACCTGCCAGTAGAGCTCGATCAGCGTAGTGTTGACGGCCTGGTAGGCGCGCTGGCGGGCGCCGGCGATCAGCAGGGTGATTTCGGAAAAATCCGGGTTCGGCGTCAAGGCGCTCATGAATGCACCTCGCGCAGCAGGGCCATGATCTCGGCGCTCACCACGTCCAGGTCGGCATCGATTTCCTCCAGCGGGCGCGGCGGCTGGTATTGGTAGAAGTGGCGGCTGAAGGGGATCTCATAGCCGACGATGCCGATCTCGCCATCCTTGGCGTCGCACTTGCTGGCGTCGATCCAGGCGTCCGGCACGTGGGGCTGCACTTCCTTGAGGAAGTAGGCTTCATTGACTTCATTCACCGGGCGGCCCGGATCGAGGGCAATGTTCTCGAAATCCCGCAGATCGCTGTCGGCCTGGTATTCGATAACCTCCTTGCCGACGGAGAAGAGGCCGTACAACGGAGCAGCCTTGCCCTTGTGCTGCCTCTTGATCACCTTCTCGGCGGCTGGGTTCTTCCAGCTCACCGCATCGGCGATCTGCTTCTTCTCCTTGGCGTCGAGGGTGATGCCGGCCTTCTTGCCGGCGGCCTTCAGCGCGTCGTCCCAGGCATTGAAGTCGTCGGACTGGGCTGTGCCGATGGTTTGCTGCAGTTGCCGGGCCTTGAGCAAGGTCCGCTTCTGGGTGAGCCAGGTATCGGCATCGAGCAGGTCCTTGACCTGCTTTTCCTTCAGGTCGGCAAAGTGGCGCTTGAGGTGGGTGCGGATTTCGTCGGTGTAGGCACTCAGGTTGCCGTAATGCTCACAGTCCGGCCTGTCTTGCCAATGCTCCCGGCCGTATTCGGCGTAGATCCATTGCATGGCGGCGTTGAGTGCGCCGGACGGGAATCGCAGCGTAGCGATACGTTCATCGCTGAACTGCCAGGAGAGGCGCAGCGAGCGTTCGATGGTGATGCGGCGGTAGCCGAATTCATGTGCCGCGAAAATCTTGCTGGCGAAAGTCTTGGGGGCTTCCGCCTTGGGGTTGGCAGACTGGCGGCCACGACTGCTCTTCTGCTCGGCGGGTTTGTCGATTGCACGGGCTTCGACCACTTCAAAGCGGCCGAAGCAGCGGGTAATGGTCGCGATGTCCCCGTCGTCCATCACGTTGCGCTTGCTGCCCAGGGATTTGCGCATCTTTCCGCACAGGTTCACGCCGTTGATGAGCTGAATTTTGCCCTTGCGTTCGCTGGCTTTCTTGTTGGACAGCACCCACACATAGGTCGCGATGCCGGTGTTATAGAACATGTCGGTGGGCAGCGCGACGATGGCTTCGAGCAGGTCGGCCTCCAGGATGTAGCGGCGGATCTCCGATTCGCCGGAACCGGCGCCACCGGTGAACAGCGGTGAGCCGTTGAGGATGATGCCGATGCGCGAGCCACCGTCCTTCGAGTCACGCAGCTTGCTGATGAGGTGCAGCAGGAACAGCAGCGAGCCATCGGAAACCCGTGGCAGGCCAGGGCCGAAGCGGCCGTCGTAGCCTTTGAGGGTGTGCTCGTCGGTGATGTCGCCTTCGATCTTCTTCCAGTCCACGCCGAAGGGCGGGTTGGAGAGCATGTAGTCGAACTTGTCGGCGTAAAGGTGATCGTTGGAGAGGGTGTTGCCGAGCTTGATGTTGCCCACCTCCTGCCCCTTGATCAGCATGTCTGCCTTGCAGATGGCGTAGCTCTCGGGGTTGAGCTCCTGGCCGTAGGCGCGCATCACGGCCTGCGGGTTGAGTTCATGCACGTATTCCATGCCGGCAGACAGGAAGCCGCCGGTGCCCGCAGTGGGATCGTAGATGGTGCGGATGATCCCGGGCTTGGTCAGTGCCTCGTCATCCTCCATGAACACCAGCGAGGTGGTGAGCCGCACGATGTCGCGGGGCGTGAAGTGCTCCCCGGCCGTCTCGTTCGAGCTTTCGGCAAAGCGGCGGATCAGTTCCTCGAACACCAGGCCCATTTCGTAATTGGAAACCGCGGCAGGACTGAGGTCGGTGGCCCTGACCTTCTGCACGATCTTGTAGAGCAGGTTGGCGTCATCCAGTAGGCCGATGAATTCCGAAAACTTGAAGTGATCGAAAATCTCGCGGGCGTCCTTTGAGAAACACTGGATGTAGCGCTCGAGGTTGGCCTTGATGCCGGCTTCGCCGAGGGTGCCCAGATCCATCGGCGAGGTGTTGAAGAAGGACAAGCCCTTGGTGGCGCGCCGCAGCAGTTTCTCCTGCCCCTCTTCCGGCAGGTTCATCTTCTCGACAACGTCGACCTGCTTGAGCACGGCTTCCTTGCTGGCTTCCAGCACGCATTCGAGGCGGCGCAGCAGCGTGAAAGGCAGGATGATGCGGCCGTACTGGCTTTGCTTGAAGTCACCGCGAAGCAGATCGGCGAGTGACCAAATATAGGCGGCTAGGTTGTTTGTTTCCTGGGACATATCCGAATGCGATGATTTTCTTCTTGTTGGGCGAGCAGGCAACCCTGGAACTAGATGGCGTCCCAGAGACGCTGGAAATCGAAGGACCGCTGCTTGTCGTGCCGGATTGATAGCAAATGAATCGCCGTTCCAGCAATGACGTACAGCACCAGGTAGTGCTGCAGGATGTATTCGCGGATCTCCGCGCCTTCGCCGAGCTGGGCGAGTTTTTTTCCGAGCCTGTTTACGCCGTTGCGGGCCTCGACCGAGCGGATGGGGTGGCGCAGGAATGAGCGCCCCATGGCCGGGAAGCGTTCGAGATCGGGAATGATGATGTCGATCAGTTCATCGAGCAGGGGATCGAAGGCCTGAGGCGCCCCTGATTCGACGAGGAAACGGTCGATCTCTTCGAGATCGCGCTCGAAATTGGCCGTAAGCCTGACGATGCCCGATGGGCCCTCCCACTCCACCACGATCAAGTGCTGCCTTTACGGCGCTGCTTGATGGCTTTCAGGGTTGAATGTGCATCGGCGCTGTGCCCCGCCGCAACATCGTCCAGCCCCGCAATGGCCTCATCGATGAGCAGCAGATGAATACGCTCACGCTCCAGCTGGTGGTAGTAGTCCAGCCGATCCGAGTCGATCAGTGCCACGTAGCTCTCACCATTCTTGGTGATGATCTTCTCGGCGCCGGCCTTGACCTGATCTGCCAGCTCGGAGAGGGTGGCACGGGCTTGCGAGAGAGGGATGACATCCCGGGCAGAAATAGGCATGGGAAAGCCTTATGATTGGTAGTGCAGAATTCTGTACATGATACAGACCTACGATGGGGCATAGAAGCACACATCTGTCTTGGGCTTGATTTATTGAGACAGTCGGTCTAATTTCTCTCCATGGACCTTCAGCCCCCCGCCTCCAACACCACCCCGCGTCGCCGCGGCCGTCCGCCGAAGAGCGCCAACGGCTTCAGCGAAACCCGCGAGGCGCTGCTGCGTGCGGGCGTCGAGGTGCTGACCGAAAAGGGCTTTTCCGCTACCGGCATCGACCAGATCCTGTCCCGCGTGGGCGTGCCGAAGGGGTCCTTCTATCATTTCTTTCCCAGCAAGGAAGCCTTCGGCAGCGCGCTGATCGAGCGCTACGCCGGCTACTTCGCCCGCAAGCTCGACCGCTTCCTGCTCGACGAAAGCCAGCCGCCGCTACAGCGCCTGCGCAATTTCGTTGCCGATGCCGGCGGCGGCATGGCGCGCTTCGAGTTCCGCCGTGGCTGCCTGGTCGGCAACCTGGGCCAGGAAACCGCCAGCCTGCCGGACACCCTGCGCCAGCAGCTCGCGGCAGTTTTCGCCGACTGGGAAGAACGCGTGGCCGCCTGTCTGGAAGCGGCGCGGTCCGATGGCGCGATCGCCGCCGACGCCGATTGCCAGCGCCTGGCCAACTGCTTCTGGATCGGCTGGGAAGGCGCGGTGCTGCGTGCCAAGCTGGAGGCATCGAGCCGGCCACTGGAAGTCTTCGCTGATTTTTTCTTCACCGGCCTGCCCCGGTGAATTTTTTTGTCTATTAATAGACGATCAGTCTAATTAAACGGAGGGTGCGATGTTCAAGGGAATTCTGATCGAGAAGGATGAAGCCGGTTACCGCGCCACGCTGCGCGACATCGACGAGGCCGGCCTGCCCGACGGCGACGTGACGGTGCGGGTCCAATACTCCACGCTCAACTACAAGGACGCACTGGCGATCACCGGCCAGAGCCCGGTGGTGCGGCGCTTTCCGATGGTGCCGGGCATCGACCTGGTGGGCACCGTCGAGGAAAGCCGCCATCCGGGCTATCACGCCGGCGACCTCGTCGTGCTCAACGGCTGGGGCGTTGGCGAGGTGCACTGGGGTGGCCTCGCCGAAAAGGCCCGCCTGAAGGGCGACTGGCTGGTTCCGCTGCCGACCGCCTTCACGCCCAGCCAGGCGATGGCCATCGGCACCGCCGGTTACACCGCCATGTTGTGCGTGATGGCGCTCGAACGCCACGGCGTGACGCCGGACCAGGGCGACATCCTGGTCACCGGCGCGGGTGGCGGCGTCGGCAGTGTCGCGGTCGCGCTGCTGTCCAAGCTGGGCTACCGGGTCGTCGCGGTCACCGGCCGCATGGAGGAAGAGCCTTACCTACACCAGCTCGGCGCCAGTGAAGTCCTGTCCCGCGATGAGTTCAGCGCACCGGGCAAGCCCCTCGCCAAGGAGCGCTGGGCCGGCGCGGTGGACGTGGTCGGCTCCCACGTGCTGGCCAACGTCTGTGCCGGCATCAAGTACGGCGGCACTGTTGCGGCCTGCGGCCTGGCGGGCGGCATGGATCTACCGGCCAGCGTCGCGCCCTTCATCCTGCGCGGCGTGACCCTCGCGGGGGTGGACAGCGTGATGTGCCCCCGTCCGCGCCGCCTCGAGGCCTGGCAGCGCCTCGGCCGCGACCTGGACATCGACAAGCTGGGCCTGATCGCCCACGAGATCGGCCTGAGCAAAGCCATCGCACTGGCCCCGGCGATCCTCGCCGGCAAGCTGCGCGGCCGCGTCATCGTCGACATCGCTCGCTGACTCCCTTCATCCCGCCCAACGCCGGAGCCGAACCATGTTGCGCGACCCTCGCCTCATCGAACTGTCCCGCGAACACCATGCCGCGCTGCGCCTGGCCAAGCGCCTCGCTGGCGCGGCCGCCGCGGACAGCCTGCCCGCCGTAACGAGTTTCCTGCGCAAGGAAAAGCCCACCCTGCTCCGCCACTTCGGCGATGAGGAGCGGGACCTGCTTCCGCAGCTGCTCGATTTCGGCGAGGCGGCGCTGGCCCGGCGGCTCGTGGACGATCACCGGGAAATGGAAGCCCTGATGGCACACGATGAGGACCCTCAGGCCATGGCACGCCTGGGGCGCGTGCTGGGCGAGCATGTCCGCTTCGAGGAGCGGGAGCTCTTCGAAACCCTCCAGCAGCACTGGGCAGCCCGTTCCTGAATACGCCGCAAGCCAAAGCGGAAAAGCCCGCCCGGCTTGCGTCGGGCGGGCTTCGCGCGTCGACCGGACGGCGACTGCGGGATCAGAAGGAGTACTTCATCACCAGGGACAGCTGGTCCCGGTCGGTGAGCAGGTTGATCTTCTTCTGGTCCACCGTCTCCGCCTTGCCGAAATAGCCCAGGTAGGTCAGGCCGATCTGGAAGTTGCGGTTGTAGGTGAAGTTGGCACCGATGCTGCCGCGGGTATCCCCTTCCCCACCCACGCCGCCGGTCAGCGTGCGGCCCTGCAGCTGGCGCGACAGGCTGATCGGCACCGACAGGTCCCAGCCCTCGAAGATGCCGGGATAGCTCAGGGCCAGCGTGCCGGACACCGCCAGCCCGTGGTTGGTGTTGAAGAAGGGCTTGTCGGAGGTCGGGAAGAAGGCCGCCATCGCGCCCAGTCCTTCCACGCCGGGCGCCTTGATCTTCTCGATGTTGGACACCCCCACGTAGGCGATTTCAGTCGTCAGCGTGGTCGTGTCGGCGAGGATGGTGCGCTCGAAGTTGAAGATCGCGTTCAGGTTGGCCTGCACGATGTCGGCCCGGGTCGGGGTCGGCATCACCGCACCGGACGACGGATTGACCACCGTGCTGACCAGCGTCGGCGCGCCGTGCTTGTACGACAGCTCACCGGCGATGGAGGCGATGCCGACGATGGTGCTGAAGGTCGCGCCAACCAGGCTGATGTTGTCGAAGTAGCGGATCCGGTACGAACCGTTACCAATCTGGGTGATGCCGCCGAAGGCCGTCTGCAAGGCGGCCGGGATGCCGACACCCGGCGTGAAGGCGTTGATCACCGGGACCGGCGTGCGGTCGTGGTAGTTCAGGTAATACAGGCCGACTTCTGTTTCGTCGCTGACCCGGTAGCGGGTGCCGACGCCCCACTGCGGCGTGTTGCCCGGATTGATGTTGTCGCCGCGCTTGCCGAAGCTGCACCCGGAATAGCCGGCGAACAGGTTGCCGACGCTGGGGATCCGCGAGTACGGCCCCAGGCAGCTGCCGCCGGGCCCGACCGAGTCGCTGGTGTTAAGGTAGGAACCCGGGGCCGGCGCCAGGGTCGGGTGGAAGCCGAACTGCAGCTGGCCGAGCAGCGACCAGCGCGGACTGACCTCGATCTGGCCGGAGATCTGGTCTTCGGGCAGCAGCTGGTCCTTGGTCTCGGTACCGACGATGCCGGTCTTGGTGCCGTCCGCCGGCCCCTGGGCCAGGGAGATGCTCGGGAAGAACAGCGCCTCGCCCCACGACACCACATGCCGGCCCAGGCGCACGGTGGCGCGGCTCGAACCCGGCAGGTCGAAGCTGGTGTAGCCGTAGGCATCGAGCATGCGGGTGTAGCCGCCGTGGTAGAACACCGTCTGACGGGCAAACTCATCCACCGGGCCGGGCTGGTTGATCGGCCCCTTGTTGTCGTTGCTGTGGTGATAGACGTCGTCGTAGAAGGTACTCGCCGACATCACGAAGCCCGTGTCGCCCTTCGATACGGTGGCATCGAACAGCAGGCTCAGGCGGTTGGCGGTCAGGCTCCCCTTGTTGAAGTTGTTCTCGCCGTCGTTGCCGCCCGCATTGGCGGCGAGGCGCTTGTCCTGCTCCTGCAGGCGGGTGGACAGGGTGTAGGTGCTATTCACCCGCCAGTCGAGCTTGTAGCCGTTGTCGAAGACGACGCTCTCGCCCGCCAGGGCCGGCGCGGCCAGGCCGACGCCGATCAGGGCCAGCGCCACCGGGCGCAGGGTGTTGTGTTTTTTCATCTGTGTGTCTCCCCGGTGCAAGAATCAGTTGCCGGCCGAACGCAGCGCGGCCGGCGTGAATTGCTCGGGGCTCAGGTCGCCCTTGTTGAGGATCGGGCCGATGTCCCGCTCCTGGAACAGGTTGTAGGCCATGTAGCTGCCGGAATTCAGGTCGTGGTAGAAGCTCGAGCCGGCATGCCAGGCGTTGAGGTCGAAGGCGTAGTAGTAGTTGATGTAGGCGTGCTGCCACAGCTGGCCACGGGTGTCGTAGTAATCGCCCATCACCGCATGCCAGGTGTCCTCGTCGATGAACATCACGCGCTTGCCGAAGACATGGCGATAGCCTTCCTTCAGGTCGCCCTCCAGCACCCACACGCGGCGCAGCTCGTAGCGCATGTAGTCCGGGTTCTCGTGGCCGGGCTTGAGGAGGTCGGCGTACTTCACGTTCTTGCCGTGAATCTTGTAGGCGTTGGCCGGGATGTACATCTCGCGCTTGCCGAGCAGCTTCCATTCGTAGCGGTCCGGCGCGCCGTTCATCAGGCGGTCGGAGTCGATGGTGAGCTTGCCGCCGGTGCCGGCCATCGGCGTGTCGTAGCCGTACTGGGGCAGCTGGCGGACGCGGCGGGTACCCGGGTCGTAGTTCCAGGCCAGGCGCTTGGCGCGGGCGAAGTTGACCGGCTCGGTGGAGGTGGTCATCGTGCCCTTGTCGCGCTCGGGCAGCAGCGTGCCGGTGATGGTGTAGGCCATGGTGCCTTCCATCGGCTTGCCGAGGTTGTCGGGCTGGGTCACCACGTTGTAGTTGCGGTTGATCTGGCGGCCCCAGGTGATGTTGCCCTTGGAGTTCACGTCAGCAATGTCGCGGCCCAGATTGTTCTCGGTGAAAGCCCGGTACGGAAAGTTGTGGTTGGCCAGCACTTCCATTGCCGACTTGGGAATCGGGAAGGGCACCGGCCCCATCACGCCGGTGAAGCCGAGGCCGTTGTCGATCAGCTCCGCCTCACGGGCATTCTTCTTGGCCAGCTCGCAGATCCTGTCGGGGTAGCGGAAGTCCCGATGGCCGGGATAGACCGGGATACGGAAGCTGTCGGGATAGCGGGTCAGCAGCGCCTTCTGGCCATCGCTGAGGCGCGACGCGTACTGGGCCATATTGGCGGCGGTAATGGTGAGCAGCGGCTTCTCGCTGGCGTAGGGATCCACCGGATGCTGCCCCACATGCGGGGTGTACTTCACCCCCGGCGGCGTACCCAGCCACTTGCCGGCGAAGGCCGGGATGCTGCCATCCTTGTTGGCGCCGGCATCGGCCCCCATACAGGTGAGTTCCTTGCCGAGCTTGGCGGCCTCTGCTTCGGGAACCTTGGCGCTGACGTTCGCCGCAGCGATGGACAGGGCCAAGGTGCTCATCACGGGTAGCCATGACGGGGTTCTTTTCATTTGTGTCTCCTCCGGAGGCCTGGCGGCCTCCTGGTCTGAATGGTCAGAGGTGTGGATGTCCAGCCAGGCAACCGGGGTTGCCGCTATTCATCCGGGACCATTCTTCGGCGAAGGCGACACCGGAACATCGTCCGAGAGGACTAAGCAAACCGGACCTCCCCCGCAGAGGTCCGGTGTGGTGCTCAGGCGGGCAAATACTCCCGCTTCAGGTCGGCCTTGAGGAGCTTGCCGGCCGGGTTGCGTGGCAGGGCCAGCGAACGCACGAAGATGCGCTCCGGCACCTTGTAGGCCGCCAGGTGGGCCGCCACGTGGGCCCGCAGATCCTCCGCCCCTAGCGGGCTGCCCTCGTCCACCACCACCGCAGCCGCCACCGCCTCGCCGGTCTCCTCGTCGGGCATCGCGAAGACGGCCGCCTCGCGCACCGCCGGCAGCTGCAGCAGGCAGGACTCGACCTCCGCTGCGGCGATCTTCTCGCCGCAGCGGTTGATCACGTCCTTGATGCGGTCCACGACGAACAGCAGCCCCTCCTCGCTCACGTAGCCCACGTCGCCGGTATGGAACCAGCCGTCCTGCAGCGCCGCGGCGGTGGCCTCCGGCGCGTTCCAGTAGCCTTCCATCACCGTCACGCCGCGCAGCCAGATCTCGCCGACCTGCCCTTCCGGCAGCGGCTCGCCGCCAGGATCGACGATGCGCACGTCGATGATCGGCGACACCAGCCCGGACGACTTCGGCTGGTAGCGGAACACCGAGCCGGACACCGCCGCGCCGACGCCATTGCTCTCCGTCAGCCCGAAGCCGATGCCCGACATCTGCCCCTGCGGGCTGCGCAGCACCTCGTCGATGGCCCGCTGCGGCAGGCCCGCGCCGCCGAAGCCCAGCCCACCGAGGCTGGCCGTGATCGCCGGATCGTTGAAGCCCGGCTCGGCCAGCAGCTGCATGACCATCGACGGCGCGCCGTTGAACTGGGTCACCTTCTCCCGCGCGATCAGCTCAAGGGCCGCGGCCGGGTCCCAGCGGTGGGTGAACACCAGCCGCCGGCCGTTGCGCAGCGCGTTGAGCAACTGGGCGTGGAGGCCGCTGACGTGGAACAGCGGCACGGCAGTGAGCGTCGTCGGCGGCAGGCCGCGGGCCATGATGGCCTGCACCGCTTCCGGCGAGCTCATCGCCGACAACGCCGAGATGAAGTCGATGTTGAACAAGGCCTGGCACACCGCCCGCTGGGTGGACAGCACGCCCTTGGCGCGACTGGTTGCGCCGGAGGTGAACAGGATCAGCGCCGCATCGTCCGGCGTCACCGCCACCACGGGCCGAGGTGGTGCCGGCTGGGCGGCCAGCGTCCGGTAGGCGTGGGAGCCCGCCGCGCCATCGTCGGTGACGACGACCTCAAGGCCTGCCGGCAGCACCCCGGCTAGCCGCGCATGGCGCTCCGGGTCACAGAACAGCACGCGCGGGCTGACGTCGGCCAGCGCGGCGAGCAGCTCTTCGGCCAGCCCGAAGCTGTTCAGCGGCACCGGCACCGCACCGATCAGCGCCGCGGCGGCGAAGGCCACCGCCCACTCCGGCCGGTTGCGCATGGCGATCGCCACCCGCTCGCCCTTGGCGATGCCCAACCCGTGCAGGCGTGCGGCGACGGCATCCACGTCGGCAAAGAAGCGGGCGAAGCTCCAGTGCTCGTCCCGATAGACGATGAAGGGCTTGTCGCCATGGCCGCGGCTCGCCTCGATGAGCGCCGGCAGGGTCGGGAAGGCGTTGCGATAGCGGCGTTGCATGTAGCCGCCGACTTCACAGTCGACGAGCTCGAACGGTCCGCCGGGCGCAAGCAGCTGCGCCCGGCACTGCAGGGCCAGGTCCAGGGAATGGGTCATCGTGGTCTCCTCGCCGGCCGCCGTCGGGCGGGCCGGGCGTTGTTATGGTGTCGTGTTGTTATCGTGGCATCGCGGCCGCCAGTCTCAGGCAGCCACGCTGAAACGGTAAACCCCGTCCTCGTCGAGCACGCGCACCACCTGGCCGTCGTAGCGCAGCCAGGACAGGTGGGCGACGGTTTCGCCGAGGGCCATCATCTCCTCGACGGAGCTCAGGCGGCGCGGGAAGAGTTGCCCCATCACCTCGAAGGCGGTCGCCGCGCCGGCATCGGCGAGCGCCGCCAGCACCAGTGCGAACTGGGTGTGGTGATGATCGCGCAGGCCGACGACGCGGGCCGGCAGGCCGGTGAACACCTTCTCGTGGGACGGCAACACCAGCGTGTCCGGCGCCAGCTTCTCGAGCCGGTCGAGGGATTCGAGCCACAGCTGCAACGGGTTGCCCTCCGGCTCGATGCTCGACACCAGCACGTTCGACGTGATGCGCGGCAGCAACTGGTCGCCGGCGATCAGGATGCGATCCTCGGCGCAGTACAGGCAGGCGTGCTCGGGCGAATGCCCCTCGCCCACCACCACCTGCCAGCTCCGCCCGCCGATGCGCAGGGTCTGGCCGGCGCGCAGGCGCTGGAAGCTCTCCGGCTGCGGCGGCAGGAAGGGGTCGCGACGCAGGCCGCGGATCATCGCATCGATGCGCTCGGCCGGCATACCGGCGCGGGCGTGGAAATGGCGCAGCCCGTCCGGCTCCGGCTCGGGCAGCGGCACCGCCAGCGCCCGCATCATGTAGAACTCCCCGTGGGTCATCCACAGCGGAATGTGGAAGCGCCGCGTCAGCCAGTCGGCCAGCCCGGCGTGGTCGTAGTGGAAGTGCGTGCACAGCAGGCCCTTGAACGGCAGCCCGTCCAGCCGGGTGGCGGCGATCTGCTCCCACAGGGCCCGGCTGGTTTCCGTGTTGAGGCCGGTATCGACGATGTACCAGCCATCGTCGTCGCGCAGCAGGTAGACGTTGATGTGGTCCAGCTGCATCGGCATGGGCATGCGCGCCCACAGGATGCCCGGCGCCAGTTCCACCACCGCGCCGTCCGGCGTGGGCGGGTCGAAGGGAAAGGCCAGCGGGGCGGCGGCTGCAGCCGCCGGTGTGTCGGAATCTCGGGCGAAGTCAGCCATAGGCCCTCCTTGTTGGGGTACCCGAATCTAGGCGCCAGACCCTTTCACGCAAAACGTCCAAAAGGACGATGTCCGCCCTCCTCCGCGAGCCCAGCATGCCCCGCCATGGGCCAGCCCGCCCGCCAACTCCGAGGACCCTCCATGAACGCCGCCCCCCCGCCCAGCGTCACCTGGCGCACCCACCTGAGCCTGCTGCTGCTGGCCCTGGTCTATGTCTTCTCCTATATCGACCGCACCGTCATCGCGGTGCTCATCGAGCCGATCAAGCGCGAGTTCGGCGCCTCCGACACCGCCATGGGGCTGCTCACCGGCCTCGCCTTCGGCGTGCTCTACGCGGTGATGGGCGTTCCCCTCGGCCGCTACACCGACCGCGGCGCCAACCGGCGCAACCTGGTGGCGGTGTGCTGCGGCCTGTGGAGCTGCGCGACGATGGCCTGCGGGCTGGTCGGCCAGTTCTGGCAGCTGATGCTGGCCCGCATGGGCGTTGCCGTCGGTGAGGCCGGCGGCATGGCCCCGGCCATCTCGATGGTCTCCGACCTCTATCCGAAGGAGCGCCGCTCCCTGGCCATCAGCCTGTTCATGGTCGGCCCCCACGTCGGCCTGATCCTGGCGATGGCCTTCGGCGGCTGGATCGCCCAGCAGTACGGCTGGCGCGCCACCTTCCTGACCTTCGGTGCCCCCGGCCTGCTCCTCGCCGGCCTGCTGTGGCTGCTGGTCCGCGAGCCTCGCCGCGGCGCCTTCGACGGTGCCAGCGCAAAGGCCGCCGCCACGCCGGACAGCGGCTCGCTGCTGGCCCAGGTGCGCACGCTGCTCGCCATCCCGGCCTTCCGCTACGTGTGCCTGGGCTGCGGGCTGGCCGGTGTGGCCGGCTACGGCTATGGGATCTGGGTGCCGACCTTCCTGGTGCGCAGCCACGGCCTGCCGCTGGCCCAGGCCGGCCTGCTGTTCGGCCTCGCCAGCGGTCTGGGCGCCGCGGCCGGGGCGATCTTCAGCGGCTGGTACTGCGACCGCCTGACCCGCCGCCACGTGCGCTGGCAGATCCTGCTCCCCCTCGGCGGCGTCGCCGCCAGCCTGCCGATGGGCATCGCCTTCCTGCTGTGGCCGGCGGAAGGGCAATGGGCCATCGGCGCCCTGCACGTACCCCACGCCATGCTCTTCGCGGTCGGCTTCGGCTTCTTCAACAGCTGGTGGCCGCCACTGTCCTACGCCGCGACCAGCCACATGATGGCGTCCCACCAGCGGGCCATGGGCGCCGCCATCCTCAACCTGTTCCTGACCCTCTTCGGCGCCGGCTTCGGCCCACTGCTGTCCGGCGCCCTCAGCGATCTGTTCACCGCCAGCCTCGGCGCGGCCGGCCTGCGCTACGCGCTGGTCGCCACCTTGCTGGTGATGCTCGCCACGCTGCTGCTGTTCTGGCGCGCGGTGCGGCCCTACGAGGCGCGCCTCGGCGCCCTCGCCACCGCCGCCAGTTGAAGAAAGCGGAAAGCGCCGGCGCCCATCGTCCGAACAGGGTATGCGGCGCCGGAAGCAAATCCACACAATCTTTGGGGACACCCACACACACCAATACAAGGAGGACACATGGCCACATCCAAGGATTACCGGCTGGGCGAATACACCTTCCCCCGCGGCTGGTTCATGATCGCCGACGCGGAAGAACTGAATACCCACAAGCCGCTGGCGGTACGCTTTTTCGGCATGGACTTCGCGCTCTACCGCGGCCGCGCCAGCGGCAAGGTGGTCCTGCTGGACGCCTACTGCCCGCACATGAAGACCCACCTCGCGGCGCCCAACAACACCTCCTACGTGGTGCTCGACGGCGGCGGCAGCAACGTGGAAGGCGACGGCATCCGCTGCCCGTACCACGCCTGGCGCTTCGACGCCAACGGCAAGTGCGACGACATCCCGTATCACACCGGCACCATCCCGGCGTCGGCCTGCGTCAAGTCGTGGACCGTCGTCGAGAGCCTCGGCGCCATCTGGGTGTGGCACGACCCGGAAGGCGGCGAGCCGGAATGGTCCCACCCCAGCCTGCCCCAGTGGGACGACCCCTCCTGGGTGCGCTGGAAGTTCGACCACCTGGGCATCCTCAACCAGCACCCGCAGGAAGTCATCGACAACATCTGCGACTACGGCCACCTGAGCCCGATCCACGGCTCCACCGTGCAGAAGTACGAGAACGAATTCGCCGGCCACACCGCCACCCAGCGCCAGTGCGGCCCGCACCGCACCCTGGTGGGCGCCGACGGCATCAGCCCGATCCTGCACACGCTGACCACCTATCACGGCCCCGGCGTGCTGCTGTCCGAGCTGACCGGCCTCTACGAATCGGTGCTGATGATCACCCACACCCCGGTGGACGACGGCAGCGTCAAGGTCTGGCATTCCCTGCTGGTCAAATCGCCGGGCGACAACGACGTGGTCACCATCGCCGATACGGTCGCCGCGCGCCAGTTCCAGGAATCCAGCCGCCTCGCCTTCGCCCAGGATTTCGAGGTGTGGACCAACAAGGGGCCGTGCCTGAATGGCCTGTTCATCCCCAGCGACGGCCCCTTCATGAAGGCCCGCATCTGGTACAAGCAGTTCTACAACCCGCGCGCCAAAAAGCAGGAATTCCTCGACCAGTGCGAGGGCGTCTATGTGCCCAAGGGCGCAGTGGCGTACAGCGAGCCCGTGACGGCCTGACCTCGCACGCAGCTTCCCGGTCGGCGACGTGGATGCCCTCTTCCGGCAGGCGGACATCCGTTTCGCCGATTTCGATGCGCTCCTCGCCCTGCTGCAGGACGGTCCCTTCGAGGACCGCCCGTGGCAGGGCTGGCTGGACGCCATGCGCCTGCGCCTGGGCGCCAGCTACGTGTCCCTGCTGCTCCCGCCGGCCCTGTCCGACGGTGGCTGGTCGGCGCTCTTCGCCGGGCGGGCCGAGCCGGACCTGACCGCCCGCTACACCGGCTCGCTGCACGCGCTGGACCCCTTCGTGAACCTGCCCCGCGACCGCATCATGGCTGTCGAGGAGCTCATCGACGAACCGGACTGGCTGGCCAGCGCGGTCTATCAGTCCTACCTGGCGCCTCTCGGCGTGCGCTACCTGATCGGCGCCGACCTGGCGCTGGCGGACGGCCGCGTGTGCCGCTTCCGGGTCAGCCGCGGAGCGGGCGACGGCCGCTTCGGCACAGCCGAGCGCGCGCTGTGCACGCTGCTGCTGCCGCACCTGCGCCGGGCGGTGCGCATCCATTCCACCGTCGAGGCGCTGGAGACCGAGCGCCAGCTCCACTGCGGCACCGTCGAACGCCTCGCGGTGGGCACCCTGCTCCTCGACGGACGCGGCAAGGTCGTGGCCGCCAACCGCGTCGCGCAGGACATCCTTTCCGGCGACGACGGCCTGCAGCTGATCAACGACGCGCTGCGCCCCCACCTGCGCCGCGAACGCCAGGCCCTGTCCGACCTCATCGCCCAGGCGGCAGGCAGCGAAGCCGACCAGCCGGGGCTGGTCGCCGGCCTGACCCTCAGCCGCCCATCCGGGCGCAGCCCCTACGGCGTGCTGGTCCGCCCCCTGCGCCCGGCAGACGGCCTGGTCTATGGCGCGCGGCCGGTGGCCGTGCTGCACATCAGCGACCCGGAACGCCAGGTCGGCGCATCGCCGGCGGTGATCCGCGCGCTGTTCAACCTCACGCCGGCCGAGGCCGGCCTGGCCCTGCTGCTCGCCGACGGCATCACGCTGGAGGAGGCCGCCGTGCGCCTCGGCAGCAGCCGCCACACCGTGCGCAGCCAGTTGCGCAGCATCTTCGCCAAGACCGGCGTCACCTGCCAGACCGAGCTGGTGCGGCTGATCCTGCGCAGCGTCGCGCCGCTGGGCTGACGCTTCCGCCGATCCATCCCATTTTTCATACCCCTATCACCCGTATGGGTGATGCGGCCACGCCATGCCCGTCGGCACCATGGCCTGGCCGTGCCTGGCACGGCGAACACAACAAGACCGACAGACCCACATCCGAGGAAGACCCATGCCCCACCTGGACATCCGTCCGCCCCATGTCCGCGCGCTCCGTCCGCGACCGCGCCGGCTCGCCCTGCTGGTCGCCCTGGCCTGCGGCCCCGCCTGGGCCGGCCCCAGCTTCACGCTGGACGACACCACCACCGTCGATACGTCCCTGACCCTGTCCTACACCAGCTCGATGCGCACCGCCAAGCCGGCGAGCGAATACCTGGCCGACCTCAACAACGACGACGGCACGCGCAACTTCAAGCGCTACGGCCTCATCAACAACCGGGTGAACCTGCTCGGAGAGGTCAAGTTCAAGCACGACAACCTGGGCGGCATGCTGCGCGGCAGCGCCTTCTACGACAGCGTGTACCGGGGCAGCAACGACAACGACTCGTCCGCCACCGTCAACAAGACCGGGCCGGCCGACGAGTTCGTCCATGACACCCGCCGCCTCAGCGGCCAGAACTCCCGCCTGCTCGAAGCCTTCGTGTACGGCAACTGGCTGCTCGGCGGCGAGCACCCACTGTCGGTCAAGCTCGGTCGCCACGCCGTGGTGTGGGGCGAGAGCATGTTCTGGCCCAACATCAGCCAGGGCCAGGTGCCGGTGGATGCCACCAAGTTCAACGTGCCCGGCACCGAGGCCAAGGAAGCCTACCTGCCAGTCGGCCAACTGTCCGCCAGCCTCGGCCTGACGGACGCCCTGACGGTTACCGGCTACTACCAGTACAAGTGGGAAAAGAGCCGCCTCAACCCGGTCGGCGACTATTTCGGCAGCGATTACTTCGGCCCCGGCGCCCAGTTCTTTCGCCTGGCGGCCGGCACGGTGTCGAGCCTGCCCGACCACAGCTTCACCGCCGCCAACTTCGCCGGCGAGCTGAGCGCCCGCGACTCCGGCCAGTGGGGCCTCGGCACCCGCTACCAGCTCAGCGACACCACAGAGCTGGGCCTGTTCCACTACCGCTATCACGACCGGGTCGGCGCGCTGCTGTTCGACTTCACCGGCAGCACCCGTTATTCGTCGGTGCCCCGCTTCGGCGGCCTGGGGGGCAGCGCGCCTTACTTCCAGCTCGCTTACTTCGAGGACATCAAGCTCACCGGCCTCAGCCTGAGCACCAAGATCGGCGACTCCGTGCAGCTCGGCGGCGACCTCAGCTACCGCGACGGTGCGCCGGTCTACCTGGACAACGGCGCTCCGACCCGCGGCCGTTACGCGCAGGGCAACGGCAACTTCGTCTACATGCTCGGCCCCAGCGCCATCGCCCACCAGACCACGCTGATGGGCGAAGTGGCCCACCAGCGCATCATCGGCGCCGACACGCTGACCATCAGCGGCGGCCTGCCCACCCAGAACGGCGACTTCAACCGCTTCGTCTATGACGGCCAGACCCGCAGCACCACCGTCGGCGGCTTCGGCGCGCTGTTCGACTACCCCAACCTGTTCAGCGGCTGGGACCTCAGCACCAAGGTGATCTGGACCCAGAACCTGGCCGGCAGCAGCTTCTCCGGCATGGGCCGCGACGAACGGCGCCTGACCCTCGGCGCCGACTTCAAGTACCTCGGCAACCTCCAGCTGGGCCTCACCTACGTGGGCTACATCGGCTCGCCGAGCCTGCGCGACGGCCGCACGCTTGCCGACCGCGACTACCTCTCCTTCAACGCCAAGTACACCTTCTGATGCCCGATAACAAGGAAAGCACCATGAGCAAGAAGATCACCGGCCTGGTCCTCGGCGCTGCCGCGGCGCTGCTGCCGGCCCACGCCGTGCTGGCCAAGGCGCCCCCCGACGAGATCGCCCGCCTCGGCAAGGACCTCACCTGCGTCGGCGCCGAGAAGGCCGCCAACGCCGACGGCAGCATTCCCGCCTTCAGCGGCAAGTGGCTCGGCGTGCCGCCAGGCGTGGACTTCAAGGGCACCGGCCACCACCCGGTGGATCCCTATCCCGCCGAAAAGCCGCTGTTCGTCATCACCGCCGCCAACCTGGCCCAGTACGCCAACCGCCTGTCGCCGGGCCAGAAGGCGCTGTTCGCCCGCTACCCGAGCACCTTCCGCATGCCGGTGTATCCGTCCCACCGGGACTTCCGCTTCCCCGACGGCGTCTGCAAGACCGCCCTGGACAACGCCGCCAACGCCGAGCTGATCGAAGGCGGCGAGGGCGTCGCCGGCACCGGCGGCGGCCCGCTGTTCCCGCTGCCCAAGTCCGGCCTCGAGCTGTTGTGGAACGCCAACGCCCCGTACCGCGCATGGACCGAGGAGCTCGTCTCCGACAACGCCTACGTGCTGGCCGACGGCAAGGTGAACTGGGGCCGCGTCAAATCGCGCAACTTCGCGCCCCCCAGCGAACCGGGCAAGCGCGGCAAGACCCTCGGCCACTCGTCCTTCTACATGAACGAGACCCTGCTGCCCGAGCGCGACAAGGGCGAGGTGAACACCGGCACCGAGTACTGGAACTTCGCCAAGGAACCGCGCCAGAGCTGGCGCTACGATCCGGGCACGCGGCGGGTCCGGCAATCGCCCGGCTACGGCTACGACATGTCCTTCCCCGGTACCGGCGGCTCCATCACGGTGGACGAGGTGCGCCTCTTCAACGGCTCGCCGGAGCGTTTCAACTGGAAGATCGTCGGCAAGAAAGAGCTGTACATCCCGTACAACGCCTACCGCTTCCACTCCGGCAAGCTCAAGTACAGCGACATCATCCGCCCCGGCCACGTGAACCCGGAGCACATGCGCTACGAGCTGCACCGGGTATGGGTGCTCGAAGCCGAGCTCAAGCCGGGCTTCCGCCACCTGTACGGCAAGCGCGTGATGTACCTGGACGAGGACACCTGGTTCATGGTGATGGCGGACAACTACGACACCCGCGGCGAGCTGTGGCGCACCTCCATGCTCAACTACTTTTACGCCTATGAGATGAACACCTGGCAGGCCGGGGTGGGCCTCTACCATGACCTGAATGCCGGCACCTACCTGGCCTTCAACCTCATCAACGAACAGCCCGGCGCCTACAGGCTCAACGAAGGCAAGTTCAGCGAGCGCGATTTCGGCCCGGAAGCCGCGCGCCGCGCGGGGCTCTGAGCCCGCCGGGGCGACGGCCGCCGAGACGCTTTCGGCAGCCGTCGCCATCCGTGCCGGACGGACCGGGAAAGTCGCACCCACCCCGGTCCACCGCTAGCGCCGCGCTTTCCACCTCGCTCCTGCCGGCTTACAACGCGCCGCACGTCCTACAATGCCGCGCTGACGATTTCCCGCCCCGCGCCGGCCAGGAGCCCCACATGACCCGCAGCATCACCCCGTCTCCCGCCGATCTGCCGCCCGCCTTCCCGGCGCAGATCCGCATCCCCGCCACCTACATGCGCGGCGGCACCAGCAAGGGAGTGTTCTTCCGTCTCGACGACCTGCCCGAAGCCTGCCGCACGCCGGGCCCGGCCCGCGACCGCCTGCTGCAGCGGGTAATCGGCAGCCCCGACCCCTACGGCAAGCAGATCGACGGCATGGGCGGCGCCACCTCCAGCACCAGCAAGGTGGTGATCCTGGCGAAGAGCAGCCGGCCCGACCACGACGTGGACTACCTGTTCGGCCAGGTCGCCATCGACGGCGACTTCGTGGACTGGTCCGGCAACTGCGGCAACCTGTCGGCGGCGGTCGGCCCCTTCGCGATCACGGCCGGTCTCGTGGATGCCGCCCGCGTCCCGACGGATGGCCTGTGCGCTGTGCGGATCTGGCAGGCCAACATCGGCAAGACCATCATCGCCCACGTCCCGCTGCGCAATGGGCACGTGCAGGAGACTGGGGATTTCGAGCTGGACGGCGTGAGTTTCCCGGCCGCCGAGATCGCGCTGGAGTTCCTCGATCCGGCCGACGAGAGTGACGGCGAGGGTGCAGGCGGCGCCCTCTTCCCGACCGGCCAGCCGGTGGACGAGCTGGAACTACCCGAAACCGTCATCGCCGGCGGACGCCTGCGCGCCACGCTGATCAACGCCGGCATCCCGACGATCTTCGTGAACGCCGCCGACCTGGGCTACCGGGGCACCGAACTGCAGGACGCCATCAACGGTGACGCCGCCGCGCTGTCCCGCCTCGAAGCCATCCGCGCCCACGGCGCGCTGCGCATGGGCCTGATCCGCAGTCTCGCCGAAGCGGCGACGCGGCAGCACACCCCCAAGATCGCCTTCGTCGCCCCGCCGGCCGATTACGTCGCCTCCAGCGGCAAGGCCGTCGCCGCGGCCGACATCGACCTGCTGGTGCGTGCCCTGTCGATGGGCAAGTTGCATCACGCGATGATGGGCACCGCCGCAGTGGCCATCGGCACCGCCGCCGCCATCCCTGGCACCCTGGTCAATCTCGCCGCTGGCGGCGGCGAACGCAACAGCGTGCGCTTCGGCCACCCGTCCGGCACCCTGCGCGTCGGCGCCGAGGCGCGCCCCACCGACGGCGGCTGGGTCGTAACCCGCGCCTCCATGAGCCGCAGCGCCCGCATCCTGATGGAGGGCTGGGTGCGTGTGCCGGGCAATGCGTTCTGAGCCTTAACCCCTACGCGTCCCATAATTGGCTTACCGGAAAGCCTACCCTTTCGACCGATACAGTCCCGGACGTCCCCTTCTTTCAGGCACGACGCTGTAAATTCGAACGCCACGATGGCAATCGTTAAATGTCATCAAAATGCTCGGCCGCACTGCTCAACGAGTATGCTTACTCGCACACAATTGGGAATCCCATTCACATGAGCACAACGACAATGACTCAGCCACAAGCGAGACTGGAACTGGCGCTGTGGCAGGCCGAAGCTGAAATGACGAGCAGTAGCGATCTCTACATCCGTTTGACGGAAATGGGCTTTCCCCCGGAAATCGCCATCCGGCTAAAGGAGCTAGTGGGCGCCGTCAAGCCAATCGGTGACAAGGTGATCAGCATCGGCAAGATCATTGTTCTCAAACTCATCGGCTTCATCGACAAGCACCCCAACCTGGCTACCGGCGTCGCACTGGGAGTCGTCGTTTCCCTGCTGGTCGGTTCGGTTCCCTTCCTTGGCCCTATCCTGGCCTCCCTCGCCTTGCCTCTAGGAGTCACGGTAGGTGCGATCGCGGGCCATCGTGTGGACAAGGCACAGGGCGACAGGATGCACGACGGACTGGGGCTGATTGACGTTACCCAGGACGTGATCGAGGCCGGCCGTGTTTTTTTACAGTTGTTCATCGATACCTTGATGGCAATTTTCGTTGAATTCGATCAATAACTCCGAGATGGCAGAACAACAGGAAGTCACCAAGGAACAGCTGCTCAAGGTCATCGATGACCTTGAGACGGCGCCTTCAGATCGTGTGCGGATTCTCGGGGACCTAGGCGTCACTTCCGTCGGACTTGGTCTCGGGGCTGCAGCCGCAGGCACCATGGCGACCATTGCCGGGGCAACGGCGATTCCCGTGGTTACGACCGCCGCATCATGGCTGGGCGTAACCGCTGTTGCCGCTACACCTGTCGGCTGGATTGTCGGCGCAGCGCTGGCCGGTGGCGCTCTGGCCTATGGCGTTTCCCGCCTGATTCGTGACGGAGGAATGTCCGAAGGCAGGAAGCGCGAATTACTTCAGATCTACAAGGAACGTCTTCGGGAAATGCAGCACCGTGAGCAGGCGCAAGACATCACCGTACCGGACAGAAATCAATTCATTACCTCTCTGCGTGAAGTGATTGACAAGGATGCCATCTCCCCCAAGACGGCATTTCAGCTCATTGACACGGTAGAGCGCGGAGCAATGCCACTGTCCCAGGCCTACGCCTTGGTGGCGGGGCTCCTGGAGGATGGCTCTCCGCCCCAAATCACGGGCCAGGAACCCTATGCTGCTCACCAGCACCAGGCTCCGGAGCCCGCCCCGGCTGCAGCGGGCTCCGAATCACATCTCAACCTGCCAACTGGCTGAACGGAACGCCCCTGTCGCTGCGCGGTTCCGGTGGCAGACCGAGCACGCGTTCGCCGACGCTGTTCTTGACGATCTCGTCGGTGCCGCCGGCAATGCGCATGCCGGCCGCGCCGAACCACAGCTGTTCCACCAGGCGCCAGGCTTCGCCCTGCTCCTCGGCAGCGAGCACGCCGCGTTCGCCCTGCAGGTCGATGGCCAGGTAGCCGAAGTCCTGCAGCGTGCGGGCGCCGACGATCTTGGCGATGGACAGCTCCGGCCCGGGCTCGCGGCCCTTGCCGAGGGCGGTCAGACCGCGGGCCTGCAGCAGCCACAAGCCGTGGGCGTTGAGGTAGAGGTCGGCCAGGCGCTCGCGCATGCGGCCGTCGGCCAGTGCGCTGGCGCCATTCAGCTGGGCTTCGCGCATCATGCCGGCGGCGGTCTTCCACAGGCCCGGCGGCATCACCCCGCCGATGGACAGGCGCTCGTTCATCAGCGCCGTCACAGTCACCTTCCAGCCGGCGCCCACCGCGCCGACCCGCTGCGCGTCGGGAACGAAGACCTCGTTGAAGAACACCTCGTTGAACTCCGCCTCACCGCTGGCCTGGCGGATCGGCCGCACCTCGACGCCTTCTGCCCGCATGTCGATGAAGAAGCTGGTCAGGCCGTCGAACTTCGGCACGTTCGGGTCGGTGCGCGCCAGCACCATGCCGAACTGGGCGAACTGGGCGTAGGTGGTCCACACCTTCTGGCCGTTGAGGATCCAGCCGTCGCGCCCGTCGGTGCAGCGTTCGGCGCGGGTCCGCACCATGCCCAGGTCGGAGCCGGCGCCCGGTTCGGACAGCAGCTGGCACCACAGCTCCGTGCCGTGCAGCGCCGGGCCTACGTAGCGCGCCCGTACTTCATCGTTGGCATGCACGAAGAGGGACGGGATCACCATGCCGAGGCTCACCGCGAAGGCGTTGGGCGGCACCTCGAACTGCCCTTCTTCCTCCCGGTAGATCACTTCCTGCATCGGCGTGCCGCCGCGTCCGCCAAAGGCTGCCGGCCAGGTGATCGCGCCGTAGCCGGCGGCCGCCTTGCGGCCCTGCCATTCCCGCGAGGCGGCCATCAATTGTTCGGCGTTAAGGCCGCGGCCATAGACCTGGTCGGGGCGCGTCTTGCGCGTGGCGTTGGCCTCCAGCCAGGCGCGGCATTCGGCGCGGAAGGCGGCTTCGTCGGGAGAGTCCTTGAAATCCATGCGATTACTCCTTGTGATCCTGCGACGGCGTGTCGTCCAGGCGGGCTTCCAGCTCGCGCACCAGGCGCTCGTTCCAGGCGTGGCGGCTGCCCAGCGCCACGGCCAGCTGGCGGGCGCGGCGGTAGTAGAGGTGGCAGTCCATCTCCCACGTGTAGCCCATGCCGCCGTGGGTCTGGATGTTCTCCTGGGCGGCGTAGCCGAAGGCGTCGGTGGCGGCGATGCGCGCACCGGCCGCCGCCAGCCCCAGCTCCGGCGCGTCGCAGGACAGGGCCCAGGCGCCGTAGTAGCAATGGGCGCGAGCCATCTCGTTGCGGGTGTAGATGTCGGCCAGCTTGTGCTTGATGCCCTGGTAGGAGCCGATGGCCCGCCCGAAGGCCTTGCGCTCTCGGGCGTAGCCGGCGGCCATCGCCAGCGCGCTGTCGGCGCCGCCGAGCTGCTCGAAGGCGAGCAGGATCGCTGCCCGGCTGCGCAGCGTGTCGAGCAGCGCCTCTGCGTCGTCCACCGCATTCAGCGCCTCGGCCGGCGTGGCATCGAAAGCCAGCGCCGCAAAGCCCCGGCTCGGGTCGATGGTGGCCAGGCGGCGGCGCGCCACGCTGGCGCCCAGCTCGGCGACGACCAGCACCGGCCGGCCGTCGGGGCCGTCGGCCAGCACCACCGCGAAATGGGCGGCCTCGCCATCCATCACCAGCGGCGCGGTGCCGTGCAGGGCCGTGCCGTCGAAGCGCGGGCGCGCCATCGCACTGCCATCCAGCGGCGCCACCAGCGTGGCGATCTGCCCGTCGGCAACGCGCGGCAACCAGCGTAGTTGCTGGGCCTCGCCGGCGCCCAACAGCAGCGCCTGCACCGCCAGGTACAGCGTCGACGCCAGCGGCACCGGGGCCAGCTGACGCCCGGCCTCTTCCGCCACCACGCACAGCTCCAGCGCCCCCAGCCCATGCCCGCCGCAGCTTTCCGGCAGCATCAGCGTATTGACCGCCATGCCGCCCAGTCCGGACCAGACCGCCGAGCTATGGCTGAGGCCCTGGTCCATCACGCGGCGGGCCTCGCCCAGCGGCGACTCATTGACCAGGAACTTGCGCAGCGCGTCGCGCAGCAGCTTCTGGTCGTCGGAAAAATCGAAGTTCATCAGCCTGCCCTCGTCCGCTCAGATCGTGAAGGAGCCGCCATTGAGCGGCAGCGTCTGGCCGCACATCCAGGAGGCCTCGTCGGAAACGAGGTAGCTTACCGCCGCGCCCACGTCGTCCGGCGTGCCGGCGCGGCCGACGGCGGTGGTGGCCTTGGCGATGTCGTCGTAACCGAAGTTGTTCATCGCGCCGAGGGACACCGCGTTCGCCGTCACGCCCTGGCGGCCCACCTCGTGGGCCAGGTGGCGCATGAAACCCAGCGCCGCCGCCTTGGCCGCTGCGTAGTTGCTGAGACCCATGCGGTTGCCGGCGCGCCACGATTCGGAGCTGATGATGACGATGCGCCCGAAGCCGCGCTCACACATGCCCGGCAGCACCAGCCGGGTCAGGCCGACGATGGCGCGCAGGTTGAGGTCCAGCTGGCGCTCGAAGTCCGCGTCCTGCAGGTTCTCGAAGCGGGTCAGGGATTCCGGCATGCCCGGCGGAACACCGGCGTTATTGACCAGGATGTCGATCTCGCCGAAGGCCTCGCGGGCGGTGGCGACGATGGCCTCGCGCACTTCCGGCCGGGTGATGTCGCCCGGCGCCGCGCACACCTGGAAGCCCTCGGCCAGCAGCGTTTCCACCGCCTGGGCGGCGCGCTCGGGGTAATAGTCGTTGACCACCACCCGCGCGCCCTGGCGGGCCAGCGCCCGCACCACGCCGAGCCCCATGCCCTGCCCCGAACCGGTAACTACGGCGACCCGGCCGTCCAGGTCGAACAGGCGCTTGCTGGTATTGCTCATTGCATCTCCTCACGTTTTGTATGGGTGTGGAGAGGATGGTGCGGGAGGCGCGATTCGGGCGGCATCGTCCGTAAGGCCTAGATGGATCGCCGGGTCGGCGCTCCAGGCTCCCGTTTCCTACACTGGGAACGAGGGATTCCAACAAGAACGAGGCCAGGGCCGATGACGAAGGAAGCGGATGAGGTGCCGGAGCTTTCCGAATCCGAGCAGGCGAAGATCCGCGCGGAGGTTCGCTACGCCCTGATCGCGGCGCGAGAGGCGCGTCCACCGGAAGCACCGGCAGCCCCCAGGGGCCGCCTGGCCCAGGTGCTCGACTTTCTCTCCAACGGCTTCGTGCTGTTGCTGGTGGGCTCGCTGATCACCTCGGTGCTGGTGCCCGACTTCCAGCGCCGTTACGACAACCGCAAGCAGCAGGTGGCGCTGATGCAGGACTGCCTCGCCCAGTTCCTGCTCTACAGCAACACGCTGTGGCAGGAGTACTACGCGGTGCTGCCGCTGACCCAGCGGGTGGAGATCGACGAAGATGTCTATCTGCAATACGTCAGCCGGATCGCCGAAATCAAGCTGCGCCGCTACGACGCCTACGCCAAGGTCGTCGCCCTGTCGGTGGTGTTCCAGGACGACGCCACTGCCGCCGCCACGCCGACCGTCGACAAGGCCCTGAAGGACTACGCGATCCGGCTGAACATCGTCTCGGCCTCGATCGACCGCTGGCTCACCGGCCTGTACTGCACGCCGACCACCCGCAGCCACAGCCCCTGCGCCCAGTTCGACCCAACTTTCGATGCCTTCGACGAACACGCGAAGATCAAGGCCCAGGCGGTGGAGATCGGCAATCGGGGCACGGACGACGTGGCAGCGATGATCGTCCGGCGGATCAACCAGCAATGAGGTGTACGATGAAGCCGACCCGCTACGGATACGCGATTGCCTTGCTGCTGTGCGGCCTGCTCGGCGAGCCGGCCTTCGGCAACGGCATCAACCCGCCGCGGCCCAGCGGCTCCCAGACCATCGAGGCGCGCTGCACCGACCGCGACAGCGGGGAAACCACCACGCTGCAACGGGCCCGGCTGGCTGCCGACGAGGCCTCCCCAATGATCGAGCTGCGCATCGGCAACGCAGCGGCGAGCACGCTCCAGCTGGCCCAGGTGGCGGCGATCCGGATGCCGTCCGCCAAGGCGAAGCCGGACGGCTTTGCGAAAGCCACCCTCGAACTGCGCAACCCGGACTACCAGGGGCCGGGTTTCGTCCGCGTGCGCGTGGATGGCAAGCCCGTGCAGCTCACCGGTTTCACCGAGGCACGGGCCCGCGTGACGATTCCGCTTGAGAGCTGCAAGGCTCTCACGCTGTCGGCGTCGACCGCGCCCCTGGAGGACGGACGCGGCGTACCGAAGAAATAGTCCTGTTCAGGGCCGCTCAGGCCACCTCGAACAGCCCCGCTGCGCCCATGCCGCCGCCGATGCACATCGACACCACCACGTAGCGCACGCCGCGCCGGCGGCCTTCGGCCAGCGCGTGGCCGACCATGCGGGCCCCCGACATGCCGAAGGGGTGGCCGATGGAGATCGCGCCGCCATTCACGTTGAGGCGATTATTGGGGATGCCCAGCGTGTCGCGGCAATGGATCACCTGGCAGGCGAAGGCCTCGTTGATCTCCCACAGGCCCACGTCGCCGACGCTGAGGCCGAAACGCTCCAGCAGTTTCGGAATCGCGAAGACCGGGCCGATGCCCATCTCGTCCGGCGCGCAGCCGGCCACCGCAATGCCGCGGTAGATGCCCAGCGGCGCCAGCCCGCGGCGCTCGGCCTCGGCGCGGCTCATCAGCAGCGCGGCGGCGGCACCGTCGGAGAACTGCGAGGCGTTGCCGGCGGTGACGAACTCGCCCTGCTGCACCCACTTGCCGTCCTTCCACACCGGCTTCAGCGCGGCCAGGTCGTCCAGCGTGGTGGACGGCCGGTTGCATTCGTCCTTGCGGGCCACCACGTCCTCGTGGCCGAGCGGCTTGCCTTCCTTGTCGAGCAGCAGGCGGCGCGCCGCCAGCGGCACGATCTCGTCGTCGAAGAGGCCGGCTTCCTGCGCGGCGGCGGTGCGCTGCTGGCTCTGCAGCGCATAGGCGTCCTGCGCGGTGCGGCTGATGCCGTAGCGGCGGGAGACGATCTCGGCCGTCTCGAGCATCGGGATGTAGGCGCTGGGCATCGCCGCGATGGCGGCTTCCGACTGGGCACGATAGCTGTTCTTGTGCTTGGTCTGGGTCAGCGACAGGGACTCGACGCCGCCGGCGATGGCAATCTTCATCTCGCCAGCCAGGATGTTCTTGGCAGCGATGCCGATGCTCATCAGGCCGGACGCGCACATGCGGTCCACCGCCATGCCCGCCACGCTCTGCGGCAGACCGCCGGTGTAGGCGCACAGGCGCCCGATGTTGTAGCCCTGGGTGCCCTGCTGCACGGCGGCGCCCATGATCACGTCCTCGACGGCGGCCGGCTCGATGCCGGCCCGTTCGACGACAGCTCGCACCACGTGGCCGCCGAGCACCGGCGCCTCGGTGTCATTGAAGGCGCCGCGGAAGGATTTGGTCAGCGCGGTACGCGCGGTGGAAACGATGACGGCTTCGGTCATGACGGACATCTCTCAGGAAATCGCCTCGGCGGCGGAGTGGAAGGTGTAGCGGCTGATGGTGTCGATCACGCAGCCGGGGCGCGTTTCGCCCTCGATCTCAATGCTGACGCGGACGGTGGATTGCACCGCCTCGCCGACGGCCTCCACCTTGAGGATCTCGCCGCGCCCGCGGATGCGCGCCCCGACGCGGACCGGTGCCGGAAAGCGCACCCGGTCGGCGCCGACGTTGACGCCCATCTTCATGTTGTCGATGTGGATCAGCTGCGGCAGGAAGAAGTTGGCGAGGGACAGGGTCAGGTAGCCGTGGGCGATGCAGCCGCCAAACGGCCCGTCCTTGGCCCGCTCCGGGTCCACGTGGATCCACTGGTGGTCGCCCGTCGCATCGGCAAACTGGTTCACCCGCTCCTGGGTGATCTCGAGCCAGTCGGTGGTGCCAAGCTCACGGCCGGCGGCAGCCAGCAACGCGTCGGCGCTGGAAAAGGTGCTGGTCATCGGCGGCTCCGCTCAGGCGTGCTGGGAGCTGACCGACAGCACTTCGCCGGTCATGTAGGAGGCGTAGTCGCTGGCCAGGAAGACCATCACGTTGGCCACCTCCCACACTTCGGCGGCGCGGCCGAAGGCTTCGCGGCTGGCCAGCTGGGCGAGGAGTTCCTCGCTGGAAGCCTTCTTGAGGAAGTCGTGCAGCGCGATGGACGGCGACACGGCGTTGATGCGCACGCCGTGCTCGGCGGCTTCGAGAGCCGCGCAGCGGGTCAACGCCATCACGCCGGCCTTGGCCGCGGCGTAGTGGGCCTGCTCCTTCTGGGCGCGCCAGCCGAGCACAGAGGCGTTATTGACGATGGCGCCGCTGCCGCGCGCTTCCATGTGCGGCAGCATCGCGCGGGTCATGCGGAAGGTGCCGGTCAGCGTGATGTCCAGCACCCGGTTCCACTCCTCGTCGCTCATCTCGGTGACGCGCTTCTGGCCGCCGAGGCCGGCGTTGTTGATCAGCACGTCCACGCCGCCCAGGCGTTCCTCGGCGGCGGACACCAGCGCGCGGACATCCTCTTCGACGGTCACGTTGCACAGCTGGCCATACACCTCGGTGAGGCCGCTTTCCGCCTTCAGCGTGGCGACGGCCTCTTCGAGCCGGCGCGGGTGGATGTCGGAAATCATCAGGGCGCGGCAGCCCTCCTCCACGCAGCGGCGGGCGGCGGAAAAGCCGATGCCGGCGCCGGCGGCGGCGGTGATCAGCACGGACTTGCCCTTCAGCAGGCCGTGCCCGGGCACGTATTCGGGGATCTTGCTCATGGGAGTCTCCAGTCGTTCTTGTCGTTGTCGGGCGCTTACAGCGGCGGCCGGCGGTGTTTCCACGGTGCGGCCTGTTCCAGCTGCGCAGCCAGGGCCAGCAGGCGCGCCTCGCCGCCGAAGGGGCCGGCGAACTGCACGCCGATCGGCAGGCCGGCGGCGTTCCAGTGCAGCGGCACAGACATGGCCGGCTGGCCGCTCATGTTGAACATCGCAGTGAAGGGTGAGGCCAGCATCGCGTTCTTCACGAAGTCCTCGTAGGGCTGGTCGAGGGACAGCGCGCCGAGTAGCGGCGGCGGCGCCGCGGTGACCGGCGAGAGGATCAGGTCGTAGCGCGCGAAGAATTCGTCGAGGATGCGGCCTGCCTGGTCGAACGCGGCGCGGGCGCGGAACACCTGCTCGGCGCTGTAGCCCTTGGCGAGCTGCAGGCTGCGCCAGTTGATCGGCTCCATCTCGTCCTCGCGCACCGCCCGGCCGAGCAGCTTCTCGCGGGCCTGCACGCTGGTCAGCATGCCGGTGGCGGTGACCACGCCCATGCCGGCGAACATCTCCTGGATCGGCAGATGCGGCGCAGCGACCTCCACCTTGTGGCCGAGATCGGTGCACAGGCGGGCGGCCTGCTTCACCGCATCCAGGCAGTCGGCGTGCACGCCCATCCCGAAGGGATTGACGTCCATCAGCGCGATGCGCAGGCCTTTCGGCGGCTGGCGTAGCGCGGCCATCAAGTCGGCCGGTGGCGGCCCGACGCGGGAGCCGGCCTCCGGCCCCTGGGTGAGTTGCAGCAGCCGTGCCGAGTCGCGCACGCTGCGGGTGATCACGTTGTTCACCGACAGCCCCATCCAGCCTTCCAGGGCTTTCGGCCCCGCCGGCACGCGGCCGCGGCTGGGCTTGAGGCCGAACACCCCGCAGTGGGACGACGGGATGCGGATCGAGCCGCCGCCGTCGCTGGCGTGGGCCGCCGGCAGGATGCCCGCCGCCACCGCCGCGGCTGAACCGCCCGACGAGCCACCGGCACTGTGGGCGGTGTTCCACGGGTTATGGGTCTGCCCCCACAGGCGGGATTCGGTGGTGCCGGTCTGGCCGAACTCCGGCGAGGCCAGCTTGGCGAAGATGTTGAGGCCGGCCGCCTGGTAGCGCTGGACCAGCGTGGAATCGTGGTCGGCCACCGCGTCCTTGAAGAAGGCGCAGCCGTTGGTGGTGATGGTGCCCTTCAGGGCGACGTTGAGGTCCTTCAGCGCGAAGGGTACGCCGGCCAGCGGCGCCTTGGCCGCCCTCGCCTGCCGCTCGGCACGCCCGGCGCGGCCGAAGGCGGAGGCGGTTTCGCGGGCCAGCTCGTAGTGGCGCAGCACCACCGCATTGAGCGCGCCGCGCGCCTCGGCGCGGGCGATGGCGGCGTCCACCACTTCCAGCGGCGTCAGCCGGCCGTCGCGGATGTGGGCCGCCAGGTCGTGGGCGTCAAAACCCTCGTATTCGGGCAGTGGCAGCGCTTTGGTTGCCCCCGGAGTCGCCGCCTGCGCGCGGCCGATCAGCGCGGCGGCACCGAGGGCCACGCCGCCCTGCACGAAGCGGCGCCGGCCGGGTTTGTCAGGCGCGTTTTCCATGTCAGCTCCCCCACACTTTCTGGGCCGGCACGGCCTGGCCCATCAGCTCGTCCACCACCGCGCCGATTTCGGCGGGCAGCCAGCGGGCGCCCTTGTCCCGCTGCGGGCCGGTACGCCAGCCGTCGCAAACGGAGATGCGCCCGCCCTGGCTCTCGAAGACCTGCCCGCTCACGTGGGCGGACAGGGCGCTGCCCAGCCACACCACCAGCGGCGCGACGTTCTCCGCCGCCCAGGCGTCGAAGCCGCTTTCCGGCGCCTTCACCACATCGGGCATTGCGCTCTCAGTCATCGCCGTGCGGGCCGCCGGCGCCAGCGCGTTGGCGGTGACGCCATAACGGGCCAGCTCCGCCGCCTGCACCAGGGTCAGCGCGGCGATGCCGCCCTTCGCCGCCGAGTAGTTGGACTGCCCCACCGAGCCCTGCAGGCCGGCACCGGAACTGGTGTTGATGATCCGCGCATCGACCTTGTTACCGGCCTTGGCCTGGTCGCGCCAGCGCCGGCCGAGGATGTTGGCAAGGCAGAAATGCCCCTTCAGATGCACCCGCATCACCTCGTCCCAGTCCTCTTCGCTGAGGCTGATGAACATGCGGTCGCGCAGGATGCCGGCGTTGTTCACCACCACGTGCACCTCGCCGAAGGCCGCCAGCGCCGCATCCACGATGCGCTGGGCCGACTCGCTGCAGGTGATGTCGTCCGCGTTCGCGATGGCCTTGCCGCCGCCGGTGACGATCTGGTCCACCACCGCCTCGGCAGCTGCCAGGCGGATGTCGTTCACCACCACGTTGGCCCCCTCGGCCGCAAAGGCCAGCGCGTACGCCCGCCCCAAGCCGCCACCGGCGCCGGTGATGATGACGGTACGTCCCTCACAAATACCCATTGCTGTCTCCAGAATATTCTTCTCTATGGTTCGCGGTGGTGCAGGCGGCGATGCGCCGCCGCCTCACAAGCGTTCGATGATCGTTACGTTGGCCTGCCCGCCGCCTTCACACATGGTCTGCAGCCCGAAGCGGCCGCCCGTGCGTTCCAGCTCGTGCAGTAGCCCGGTCATCAGGCGCGCGCCGGTGGCGCCGAGCGGATGGCCGAGGGCGATGGCGCCGCCGTTGGGGTTGGTGCGGGCCGGGTCGTAGCCGGTCTCCTTGAGCCAGGCCATCACCACCGAGGCGAAGGCCTCGTTGATCTCCACGCAGTCGATGTCGGACAGGCTCATGCCGGTCTTGCGCAGGGCCGCCCGAGTGGCCGGGATCGGTGCGGTGAGGTGCCAGATCGGGTCGTCGCCGAGCACGCTGAGGTGATGGATGCGCGCCCTCGGCGTGAGGCCGTAGCGCTTCAGCGCGGCTTCCGACACCACCAGCAGGGCCGCCGACGCATCGCAGGTCTGGCTCGACACGGCGGCGGTGATGGCCGGGAACTCCGGCCCGACCGGCTCCAGCTCGGCCATCTTGTGCAGCGTGGTCTGGCGCGGCGTCTCGTCGCGGAGCACGCCTTCGAGCGGCACGATCTCCCGCTCGAAGCGGCCGGCCTCGATGGCTGCCAGCGCCCGGCGATGGCTCTCCAGCGCGTAGGCCTCCATGTCGGCGCGGCTGATCTGCCAGTGGTCGGCGATGCGCTGCGCAGCGTAGAACTGGTTCACCGGCTGGCCGCCGAAGCGCGCCTGCCAGCCCTTGCTGCCCGAGAACGGGTCGGGAAAGCCCAGCGGCTGACCGGCCAGCATCGCCGACGAGATGGGGATCTGCGTCATCGTCTGCACGCCGCCGACCGCCACCACGTCCTGGGTGCCGCTCATCACCGCCTGGGCGGCGAAGTGGATGGCCTGCTGGCTCGATCCGCACTGGCGGTCCACCGTCGTGCCGGGGACGTTGAGCGGCAGGCCAGCGGCCAGCCAGGCGGTGCGGGCGATGTCGCCGGCCTGGGAGCCGATGGTGTCCACACAGCCGAAGATCACGTCGTCGTAGTCCTCGGCAGGGATGGCGTTGCGTTCCACCAGCGCCTTCAGCACATGGGCGCCGAGATCGATGGCGTGGAGGTGAGACAGGCCGCCCTTGCGCTTGCCGGTGGGGCTGCGCAGGGCGTCCACGATGTAGGCCTGGGCCATGCTTACTCCTTGAAGGTGTGGCCGGGGCCGAGTTCGGCGCCGTCGGCGAGGACGGCGTCGGCCACGCGGGATTTGTGGAAACCGCGGTCGCCCCAGGCCGCATCGAGGGCCCAGGTCCGCTTCATGAACATCTGCAGATCCACCTCCCAGGTGTAGCCCATGGCGCCGTGCACCTGGATGCCGTGGCGCGCCGCCAGCCAGGCGGCCTCGCCGCAGGCCAGCTTGGCGTGGGAGGCATGGACGTCCGCGTCGGCCCGGCCGTGGGCCAGCGCGTGGGCGGCCCGGTACAGCACCGGCTTGGCGAACTCGATGCGGGTGGCCACGTCGGCCAGGTGGTGCTTGACGGCCTGGAAGCTGCCGATGGGCTTGCCGAACTGCTTGCGCTGGGCGGCGTAGTCCACCGACAGGTCGAGCATGCGCTGGGCCAGGCCGAGCAGTTGCCCGGCCACCGCCAGCACGCCGCGGTTGAGGGTGTCCGCCCACAGGCGGCGCCCGGCTTCGCCGCTCGCGGCGACGGTGGCCGAGCTGGGCTCCCACATCACGCGGCTGAGGCGGCGGGACAGGTCGATGCTCGGGTTGGCGATCACATCCACCAGCGCCCGCGGCACCAGGTGCACCTCGTCGCCGTGGGGCAGCAGCAGCAGGTCGGCGGACTGGGCATCGGCCACCAGCGGATTGACGGCATGCCCCACTGCCACGCGGGCGCTGCCGTCGGCGATGCGGGCCAGCCAGTCCTCGCGCCCGGCGCAGCCGGCCGGCAGGCTGGCGATCAGGCCGGCCGCCACGTAGGCGGCGTCGGCGAGGGAGTCGGGGATCGCGTAGTAGCCCAGCTCCTGGCTCATCAGCGCCCAGGCCACGTCGTCCATGCCGAGCCCGCCGCAGTCCTCGGGCACCGACAGGGCGGTGAGCCCCTGCGCGGCGAGCTTGCCGCGCAGGGCCGGCGAGCGGCCGGGGTCGGTCTCCCAGATCTCGCGGAGCATTTCGGGGGCCGCTTCGGTCATCAGGAAGCGGCTCACCGCCTCCCGGAAGCTGAGTTGGTCGTCGGTAAAGGTGAAGTCCATGGCCGGCCTCAGGATTTGGGCAAGCCGAGCATCCGCTCGGCGATGATGTTGCGCTGGATCTCGTTGGTGCCGGCGTAGATCGGCCCGGCCTGGGCGAACAGGAAGCCGTCCAGCCAGCCGGCGGCATCGCTGCCGGCGTCCGGGGCGTCAGCCAGCAGCTCGCCGCGGGCACCGAGGATGCGCATCGCGGTCTCGTGCATCTTCAGGTCCAGTTCGGACCACACGATCTTGTTGGTGCTGGCCTCCGCACCGATGCGCGCGCCCTTCGCCAGCCGGCCGACCGTGTGGTAGGCCGACAGCGCGTAGGCTTCGGCGCCCATCCAGGCTTCGCAGACCGCTTCGCGCAGGCCGGGGTCGCGGTCGGCGCTGGCCCGGTTGGCCTTGTACAACTCCACCAGCTTCCGCGCGGTGGCCTGGAAACGGGCCGGGGAGCGCAGCAGCAGGCCGCGCTCGAAGCCGGCGGTGGCCATCGCCACGTGCCAGCCCTGCCCTTCGTCGCCGATGCGGTTGTCCACCGGCACCTTCACGTCGTCGAGGAAGATTTCGGCGAAGGCCTGCTTGCCGTTGAGGGCCAGGATCGGGCGGATCGTTACGCCCGGCGCGTTCAGGGGCACCAGCAGATAAGACAGGCCGTGGTGGCGCGTCGAACCCGGCTCGGAGCGGAACAGGCCGAACAGCCAGTCGGCGAAGATAGCGCGGGTGGACCAGGTCTTCTGGCCGTTGAGCACGTAGTGGCTGCCGTCGTCCGACAGGATCGCGCGGCTGGTGATGGCCGCCATGTCGGAGCCGGCGTTGGGCTCGGACCAGCCCTGCGCCCACATGTCGTCGCTGGCCGCCATGCGCGGCAGGAAGCGGCGTTTCTGCGCCTCGGTGCCGAACTCCATCAGCGTCGGGCCGAGCAGCAGCTGGCCGTTCTGGTTGACGCGCATCGGGGCACCGGCACCGTAGTACTCCTCCTCGAAGATCAGCCACTCGATGAGGTCGCAGCCGCGGCCGCCCAGTTCTTCCGGCCACATGACCATCGACAGGCGGCTCTCGAAAAGGCGGCGCTCCCAGTCACGGTGCTGCTCGAAGCCCTCGCGGGTGTCGTAGCTGGCCAGCGGATGGCGCGGCAGGTTGCGCGCCAGCCAGTCCCGCACCTCGGCGCGGAAGGCTTTCTGCTTGGGGGTGTAGGCAAGATCCATGGCGTCCTCAGAACTTGGCGTCGCGCTTTTCGACGAAGGCGCGACGGGTTTCGGCGGAATCGGGGCTGGTGTAGGCCTGCAGCGTGAAGCCCTGCTCCCAGCGGTACTTGTCTTCCAGGTTGCCGTCCTCGATGCCGTTCAGGGCTTCCTTGGCGATGCGGATCATCGCCGGGCTCTTGGCGGCGATCTTGCGGGCGATCTCCAGCGCCGCATCGCGCAGTTCCGCCTTTGGCACGACGCGTTCGATGAAGCCGTAGCGCTCCGCCTCGCGGGCGCCGATCTTCTCGCCGGTGAAGAACAGGTAACGCACCTTCTGCACCGGGAACAGGCGCTGCAGGTGGGCGCCGCCGCCCATCGCCCCGCGGTCCACCTCGGGCAGCGCGAAGGTTGCACACTCGGAGGCGACGACGACATCCGCTGCGCCGGTGATGCCGATGCCGCCGCCGAGCACGAAGCCGTGCACCGCGACGATGACCGGCACCGGGTTGCGGTGCACCGCCTTGAAGGTGGCGTAGTTGCCGGCATTCACCGCCACGATGCGCTCCGGGTGGGCGTCCAGCTCCTTGATGTCCACGCCGGCGCAGAAGCCGCGCCCCTCGGCGCGGACGACGATGACGCGCACCTGCGGGTCGTCACCCAGTTCTTCCAGGCGACGGGCCAGGGCCAGCCATTCCTCGCTGTCGAGGGCATTGACCGGCGGTTTGTCGATGATCAGCTCGGCGATGCCGGCGTCGATGAGGGTACGAAAGGCCTGCGTCACGGGGCAGTCTCCAGGGGAATGGGATTGGGGGAGGATGAGGCGGGCACGACTTCCGGCCAGCGCACGAAGGGCTTGCCCGGCCCGCCGTCCGGCGCTGCGTCGCTGGCACGCGCCAGCAGCGCTGCGAGGCAGGCTTCGGCCTCGCCGGCAATGCCTTCGATGACCTGCCGGCAGCTCTGCAGCTCGCCGATGGCGGCGGCCACCTGGCCGCTGGGCAGGATGCCCTCGTCGGGAAAGCCCTCGACCATCGAGCGCTGCAGCAGCACCGGCTGATTGGCCGACATCACGGTCTGCGAAACCGTGGACGGGTCTTCCTTGATGGCCCGGCGCAGCACGCCGAGCATGTGGCCGGCGCTCATGCCGGTCTGGCGCTTCCAGTGCCAGGCGCTTTTCAGCGCGATGGCCAGACGGCCGAAGGGGCTGGCGGCTTCCAGCCGGCGGATGAAGGGGTTGTCGATCATGCGGTGGCGCATGCCGTCCACCGCCAGGGTCACGCGGATCTTCTGCGGGTCGTCCACCGCCACGTAGCGCTGCAGCGTGGCCGGCGGCGTGGGCGAATCGGTGGTCATCATGAAGCGGGTGCCCATCGCGATGCCGGCCGCACCGGCGGCCAGCGCGGCAGCCAGGCCCCGCCCGGTGGAGTAGCCGCCGGCGGCGATCACCGGCACCTTCACCGCGTCGAGCACCTGGGGCAGCAGGATGGTGGTGGGCACACCGCCGGTGTGGCCGCCGCCCTCCCCGCCCTGGATGGTGAGCATGTCGGCGCCCAGCTCGACGGCCTTCACCGCATGCTTCAACGCGCCGACGGTCGGGATGCACAGCACGCCGGCGGCCTTGAAGCGGGCGATGGTCTTCTTGTCCGGCCCGCGGCCGTAGCTGACGGCCTTCAGGCGGTACTGGATGGCCAGGTCCACGCACTGGGCGGCGTTGTCCTGGAACATATGGAAGTTGAGACCGAAGTTGCTGCCCCCGGTGGCGGCGATCACCTTCTGGATCTCGCCTTCCAGCCGCTCGGCGGCGATGGTCGCGCCGGCCAGGAAGCCGAAGCCGCCGGCGCGGGTGGTGGCGATGACCAGATTGGCGTCGGCCACCCAGCCCATCGCGGTCTGCACGATCGGGTAGCGGCAGCCGAGCCTCTCGGTCAGCGGCGTGCGCAGCAGCGCGGAGGTATCGCGGCTCATGCCTGCTCTCCCGCTTCGGCGCGCTTGTTGGCCTCGGCCATCGCGCGTCCGTCGAAGCCGCCCAGGCGGTCGCCGGACAGCAGTTCGTTGTGGGCGTGGGCGAAGTGGTGCCAGGCGAAGGCGGCGTCCATCGCGCTGCGCTTGCCCTGCAGGTCCTCCACATGGTTGATGGCCTGCTTGGTGAGGGCCAGGCCCATGCGCGGCTGACTGGCGATGCGCGCCGCCAGCGCGTAGGTGGCGCTCTCCAGCGCGTCCCGCGGCACGACGCGGTTCACCATGCCCAGCTGGAAGGCCCGCTCGGCACCCATGCGCTCGCCGGTGAACAAAAACTCCTTGGCGATGCGCGGATTCAGCTCGTAGGGATGGGCGAAGTACTCGACGCCGGGAATACCCATGCGCACCACCGGGTCCTGGAAGAAGGCGTCGTCGCTGGCGACGATCAGGTCGCACACCCAGGCCAGCATCAGGCCGCCGGCCACGCAGGCGCCCTGCACCATGGCGATGGTCGGCTTGGGCAGCTCGCGCCAGCGCCGGCACATGCCCAGGTACACCTCCTGCTCGCGGGCGTAGAGGAACTCGCCGCCGGGCTTGTTGCTGTGGTCCCACCACAGCTGGGTCCGCTCGAAGGGCTTGTTGATGTCGCGCCCCGGCGTGCCGATGTCGTGGCCGGCAGAGAAATGCCGGCCTTCCCCGCGCAGCACGATCACCTTCACCGCGTCGTCGTCCACTGCGCGGCGGAAGGCCGAGTCGAGGGCGTAGGTCATCTGCGAGTTCTGCGCATTGTTGAAGCTCGGCCGGTTCATCGTCACGCTGGCGATGCCGTCGGCCACGCTGTAGGTCACCGGTTCGTCGGTTTCGTACACCGCGCCGTCGGGTCGGCTGACGAAGTGCGGATCGCTGATCGGGGCGGTCATGGTGGGCTCCCTGGTCGGTCAGGCGGCACGGATGCCGGGCGGGTTGCCCTTGAGCTGCGTGGCGCGCAGGTCGTGGGGGTCGAGGCGGCGGATGATGTCCAGCTGGGCGGCGGTGGGATGGGGCGTCTCTCCCATGTCCTCGGCCTTCAGCAGCGGGAAGCCGGTTTTCTCCTGCACCTCCTCGAAGCTCACGCCGGGATGCAGCGAGCGCACGCGGGCCGCGCGGCCGGGGCCCCCGAAGTCCATCACGCACAGGTCGGTGAGGACGATGCACACCTGCATCAGGTCGCGGCGCACGCCGTCGTCCCAGCGCTCGGGTTTGAAGCCGACGCCGGACACCATGTCCACCTCGCCAGCCACGAAGACGCGCGGGCTGTGGCTGGGCACGAAGAAGGAGTTGATGTGGTTGATGCTGTTGCCCGGCAGGCCGCGCACGCCAAGGATGGCCGACTTCGGCTTGCGGTAGTCGCCGATCACCGACAGGTTGGTCTGCGCCCAGCGGTCGATCTGGGTCGGACCGATCATCGCGTGGCGGCGGCCGCCCCACACGCACTCGAAGACCCGCTCGAAGGACATGTAGCCGGCGTAGCGCGGCACGAAGTCGCCACGCGGACCGACGGGGATCGGTTCCTCGACGAGGAAAGCCTCGCTGTCGGTCATCAGCAGCTCGGGGCTGTGGGTCAGCTTGGCCAGGCTGGCGCCCAGGCGCGGGATGATGCCGAGGCCGGAGGCCAGCACCTCGCCGTTGCCGCGCCAGGCTTCCGAGGCCGCGACGATCATCAACTCGGCCAGGGTGAAATCGGGTTTGTCGCTCATTGCCATGTTTCCTCAGCCTCTCGTCAGAACACCGGCAGGGGCAGGCTGCCCATGCGGGCGGTGCCGCCGTTGCGGTCCTGGTAGGCGGCTTCGCCGGGCCGCACGAATTCGTCCATGTAGGCCTGCCAGCCGCCGTCCTCGGCGGCGCTTGCCGCGTAGCGCTTGAAGTGGGTCATGTCCCAGCCGTAGTCGGACGGGCAGGACGTGGGATGGGCGCCGCAGGGCGCATCCACCACGCCACTCACCAGGTAGCGCTCGAAGGTGTTGAAGCGCGCCTGCTGGGCGTCCAGCTCCAGCCGCGGCTCCAGCCGCTCGGTGGACACGAAGCAGCGCTCGGCGGCGCGGGCGAACAGGTGGTCGAAATAGGGATCGGGGCCGGTGACCAGCGTATTGCCGAGCCGGTCGGCGACATTCACGTGCAGCAGCGCCACGTCCAGCTTGAGGGCCGGCATCGCCAGCAGGACTTCGCCGTCGGCGTACGGGGAGCGCACCGTCTGCAACTCGGGGTTGAGCTTGACGATGTCGGTGGCCAGGCCACAGCGGGTCGGCAGGAAAGGCAGGCGCATGCCGGCGGCGCGCAGGCCCCACTGGAACATGCCCTCGTCGAGCTCCATCAGCTCCAGCGCCCCGCTCTCCCGAACCTTGCGATACCAGGGCTCGAGCGGGATCGCATCGAGGGTGGCGAAGCCGAAGACGAGCTTCTTCACCTTGCCGGCCGCACACAGCATGCCGACCTCCGGGCCGCCGTAGGCCACCACGGTGAGGTCCTTCAGGTCCGAGCGCAGGATCTCGCGGACCAGGGCCATCGGCTTGCGCCGCGGGCCCCAGCCGCCAAAGCCCACGGTCATGCCGTCACGGAGCTGGGCGACGACTTCCGCCGCCGTCATCTGCTTGTTCATGGATGGCTGTCTCCGGCGGATCAGGCGGCCTTCTGGCCGGCGCTGAAGTCGTGGCCCCACAGGCTCACGCGGGTGAATTCGAAGGTGTTGTGGTGTTCCCAATCCACCTGCAGGCCGCCGCAGCCGTACTCCAGGTCGAAGCCCGACGGCGTCTTCATGTAGAAGGAGATCATGCGGTCGTTGAGGTGCTGGCCGAGGGTGGCCGACAGGGGCACCTTGTGGGCCACCATGCGGTCGTGGGCGCGGCCGACTTCGGTCATCGAGTCGACTTCCACCATCACGTGCACGCAGCCGCTGGGCACCGGGTATTCGGCGATGGCCAGGCTGTGGTGGCGCTCGTTGCCGCAGTGCAGGAAGTGGATGCGGATCGCCGGGCCGTTGGGATCGGGACGGAAGTTGAAGATGTCCGACAGCCCGAAACCGAGCACGTCGCGGAAGAAGGCCACCGACGCGTCGAAGTTGGGCGACGGCAGCACCGTGTGGCCGAGGCCCATCGCGCCGGTCAGGAAGCGCGGCACGCCCTGCGGAGACACGAAGGGCTGGCAGTCGGAACGATGTCCCCAGCCGAGCTCGTGGCGGTTGCCGGACGGGTCGGTGACGAGCGCGATGGCCTGCATGCCGCGCTGGGCGCACAGGGCCTGCGGGGCCAGCTCGTAGCCGACGCCGGCCTTTTCCAGCGTAGCGAGTGCATCCTTGAAGGCGCCCTCGCCCGCCAGCTCCCAGCCGGAAGCGACGTAGCGGCGCTGCTCGCCCTGCACCACCAGCACGCGGAAGGGCCGCTCGTCCATCTTCACGTAAAGGCCGCCGCCGGGCGCGCTCGAAGTCATCATGCCGAGCACGTCTTCGGCGTAGCGCTGCCACTCGGCGAGGTCGGGGGTCTCGGCAACGAAATAGCCCAAACCGCGAATGTCGATCATGTCTGCTCCCCTTTGAAGAATCCTGATGTGTCGGGAGCATTGTGCGAACAGCGCGGGCGGCGTTCATCGTCCGTTGAGACTAAGCACTTGTCAGGGGCGCGGCGCGCGATTGACCTCGATGAAACAGGTCCGCATGGACTTTGCGGTCAATTTTGACCAAAATGACTGCCAAATGGCGCTTATGCCGCAGGAGCCACCGATGACGACCGCCAGCCTGAATGTCTCTCCCGTTTCAGCCGTAACGCTGCTCGGCGGCGAAGGCGTGCTGCACGCCCGGCCCCGGGTCATCATGGACTGGATTCCCCTGGTGCGCCGGGGCCTGCCGTCGGCCTGTGTGGACGCGGTAGTGCGCATCACGCGCATCACGCAGAGCGATCTGGCCCATGCCCTGGCCATCCCCGAACGCACGCTGGCCAGGCGCAAACGCGAAGGCGCCCTGTCCCCCGAAGAGTCGGCCAAGTTCGTGCGCTTTGCCCGCGTGGTCGAACGCGCCGAGGTCGTCTTCGAGGATGCCGATGCTGCGCTGGACTGGCTCCAGAGCCCCAATGCAGCGCTGGGCGGCGTCACCCCGCTGTCGCTGCTGGACACCGACATCGGCGCCGACAGCGTCATGGACACCCTCGGGCGCATCGAGCACGGAGTGTTTGCTTGACCCGCACCGTCTGGCGCATCACCACCGCCCGGTTTGCGCAGACGGCATTCAGCGGTGAAGGCGCCCGGCTCTACGGCGGGCGCTGGAATCCGAAAGGCTGGGAGGTGGTCTACACCGCCGAATCCCAATCCCTGGCCTTGCTCGAGCTGATGGTGCAGGACGGCCCGCTGCGCGCCCATTACGTGCTGATCCCCGCCCACCTGCCTGCGGACCTGCCCGAAACCCGCATCGACGTTGCGCAGTTGCCGGACGACTGGCGCACCATCGACGCCCGCGACGTCCTGCAAGCCCTGGGGCAGGCGTGGCTGCAGAACATGCAAACCGCGGTTCTGAGCGTTCCCAGCGCGGTGCTTCCGGCCGAGCGGAACTACCTGCTTAACCCCCGCCATCGGGATTTCGGCCTTATCACGGTGGGCGAGCCCCAGTCACTGCAGACCGATACCCGCCTGCTGCGCAATCTTGGCCGGCAGGCGTGAGCCTCCCTCGCCCCAAAAAAAGAGCCAACCCGCGAGGGTTGGCTAACCAAGTGGAGACAAGGAGGGGTAAAGCTGACCGGGGCAACGCGCCCCGGCGGGACGATCACATGTAGAGGATCACCAGGTCGTTGATCACCGACGGACGCTCGGCACCGACCACGTGGATGTTCACCTCCAGCGTCAGCTGGGTGCCGCTGCGTACCTTTTCGACCCGCTTGACCCGCGCCCGCGCATGGATGCGCGCGCCGGCCGGAACAGGTGACGGGAAGCGCAGGCGGTCAGAGCCGTAGTTCACCATGTTGCTGAAGCCGATGACCTCGAAGCCGAGGGGGATCTTCAGCCGCGACTGCAGCACCTGGACCAGCGCCCCGTGGGCGATGGTGCCGCCAAAGGGCCCCTGCTTGCGGGCCTTCTCCGGGTCGGTGTGGATCCAGTAGTCGTCGCCGGACAGGCGGGCGAATTCGTCGATCAGCGCCTGATCCACGACGATCTGGTTGCTCCATGACGTGAATTCATCGCTGACCAGGGCCTGCAGCGCAGCTTCGTCGCCGACGGGAATCTGGCGCAGCGGCACGGCCGCTTCTTCCGGAGCGGCGGCGGCTTCCGGGTCGTCGAAGCGGCGCGGCGCCACGGTCTTGTCGAGGCCGGTGAAACGCAGCAGCGTCGTGCCGTCGGGCTTCACCTTGTCGAACACCGGCTTCACGCGCATGCCGACGCGGATCTCGTCTTCGTCCAGGCCGACCAGCGTGGTGTTGATGCGCACGCCTTCGTCCAGTTCGACCACCGCCATCTTCTGCGGCATCTCGTCGGCGAAATCCGGCAGCGTCGGGATGCGTGTCAGCGTGTAGGTGTACAGCGTGCCGGTGCCGGCCACCTCGCGCCACTCCACGTCGTGGGACCAGCACTTGTCGCAGTGCCGGCGCGGAAAAAAGATCCAGTGGCCACAGCTGTTGCAGCGCTGCAGGTTGAGCCGGCCGGCTTTCAGGCCGTCCCAGAAAGGTGCCGAGATCTCGGTCGGCACGGGCATCGGTTTGTTGGTGGACATGCTCGTCATGCTCCCTGGAGAATCAGTGCGCCCTGCTCGCTCATCACGCCGCCGGTGCCGGACACGAAGACCGTGTCGCAGCGCTTCAGCTGGCGGTCGCCGGCCTTGCCGGCAATCTGCGTGAAGGCCTCGATGACCTGCGACATGCCGCCCGCCGAGCCGGACTGGCCGAAGCTGAGCTGGCCGCCGTGGGTGTTCATCGGGAAGTCGCCACGCCAGGTCAGGTCGTGCTCGCGCACCCAGCGCATGCCCTCGCCCTTCGGTGCGAAGCCCGCGTCTTCGAGGGTCAGCAGCACCGTGATGGTGTAGCAGTCGTAGATCTGCGCCGCGTCCATGTCGGCCGGCTTCAGACCGGCCATCGCGAAGGCGCGCGCCGCTGCCGGCCCGATGGGCGTGCGGGTCATGTCCGCCGCGTAGGTCGGCGACTTGAAGGCCAGATGCTCGCCGAAGCCGGTGATGCGGGCGCCGCGGTTGCGCGCCTTGGCCGCCACTTCCGGCGAGGCGACGATCACCGCGGCACCGCCGGCCACCGGCATGACGATCTCCAGCACGTGCAGCGGATCGGCGACCATCTTGCTCGCCAGCACTTCGTCGGCGGTCAGCGGCTTGCCGAAGAACATCGCATCCGGATTGGCCAGCGCGTTGGTACGCTGGTCCACCGCGATCTTGGCCATCGCCAGCGGGTCGTAGCCGTACTGGGCCGCGTAGCGCTGGGCGATCATCGCGTAGCCGGTATTCTGGCCCATGTGCCCGTAAGGCAGGTCGAACTCCGCCTCCGGCGCGCCGAAGGCCGTGCTGTGGCCGCCGAAGCGCATCGCGCGGGCCATCCAGGACGGATCTTCGTCAGGGCCAAAGGGCGCCATGCGCGCCGGCAGCACACACAGCACCGCCTGGCACAGGCCCAGCTCGATGGCTGCGGCGGCCCGCCACACCATGCCCACCGAGGTACAGCCGCCCAGGTCCACGACCTCGGCGAAATTGACGCTCAGCCCCAGGTATTCGGCGGCCATCGCCGGCACGAACACCGACGCCTCGTGAAACTGCGGGCCGTTGATCACCAGCCCGTCGATGTCCGTGGCCTTGAGGCCGGCATCCGCCAGCGCCTGCGCCGCCAGATCGGCCACCTGCTCCAGGTGAAACATGCGCGGGGCCGTCGTGTACTTCTCCGGCCTGTACTGGGCCGCGCCCACGATTGCAGCGTTTCCTTTCAGTCCCATGTGTTCTCTCGGCTCCGATGATTGGGCGCGCCACGCGGCGGCCATGGACGCAAGATGCCACACGGGCCCGGCGCGGCAATCGTTCAAATCGACTAGGCCGGCCGGGCGTGGGAAGCGCGGCGATGGCGCTAGATCAGGCGCAGCCCCGCCGGCAAGGCCTCACCGAAGCTGAGGCGGCTTTCAGCTTCATCCAGCCGGACAACTTCCCGCAGCATCGTGATCCAGCCCTGGGGCGCGCGGATCGCGGTGAGACGCCGAACCACATCCTCGCGCAGCGCATCGGGCAGATCGAGGCTGCGGTCGCCGGTCAGGCGGGCGATCTGCGCGGCCGCAAAACCGGCCTGCGGCACGGCCTTCCAGTCGAGGGCCAGCACGGCCGCCAGCCACTCGGCGCCGATATCGGGGGGCACCACCTGGTGTGCGCTGCCGTACAGCGACGCGCGCGCGCCGACGCGGCCAAGCGCCCAGCACGCCTGCGCCCTTTCGGCCGGGCGCTGCAGGCGCCCCACCAGCCACTTGCCAACCTCGATACGGTGCATCGCCGGCACGTCCTCCAGCACCGCGGCCAGACGCACCATATCCTCATAGCTGGCCTGCAGCGGCGCACGGGCCCGCCCCTCCGCGGCGGGCTCCAGATGGCCGGCCAGCACCTCCAGCACCTGCAATTGCGCGGCTTCAGGCAGGCCTCCCGCCACACGGCGCCACAAGGTCCACCAGGCGCTCCAGTTGCGGCCCTCGTTGGCGTATTGGATGCCTTCACCAAACAGCGCCCACAACCGCTCGATACGCCACTCGTCGAGGGCCGCGCCGAGCCCCGGGCGCAGGCAGTAGCCCGCCAGATTCAGCCACACTCGCTCGTGCTCCGCAGAACGGCGCCGACGCCGGGCCCGCTCGAGGAGAGCGTCGAAGAGGGGGCGCAGCAGCGCCGTGTCCCACTCATCCCGGGGGCCGAGAAGCCGCTCAAGGCGGGTCCGCAGCTGGCGCCCCCCTCTTGGGTCTGCGTCCTTGCCCTGGCTGCCGAAGACCGTATCGATAAGCGCGATGGCCTCGGCGAGACCGGGAGCGGCCGGCAGCGGGACTTCGGCGGCCTCGCCGCGCAACGCAAAGTCCAGCTTCCAGCGTGGAGGGTTCTCGCCGGTGCCGACGCAGTTCATCTCCAGGGTGCCGACTTCAGTCATCGTGGCACTCAGGCTCACGACCACGCTGCTGCGGCCGCCATGTGAGGCAGGCAGCAGCGCGGCGACGGGGGGCAGGTGAATGAAATCCGCCTGGTCCGGATCGACCAGATCACCGGCCTGCCAGGGACTGTCACCACTGGTCGAGACCAGGTGGAAACGCACCGGCCGGCCCAGTTGCAGCGCAAAGCGGCGCTCCGGCAATACCACTTCGCGGCCGGATTCCGTGCCCCGCGGCAGCACGCAGATCGCGCTCCGCCGCCCGTCCTCCTCCAGCACCAGGAAATAGCTGCGTGCCGAACCGCCACCGATCGCCGGGCCCAGGCCAGTGCGGGCCTCTCGCACCAGGGCGAAGGCGACAGCCCCCCGGGCGACGGCCACATCGGGGGCGTCGTTGTGCAGCACGCGCGGTGCGCGGCCACGCCAGGCGGTGAGCACGTCCACCAGCCGCCGGCTCAGCGCATCAGCGCGGAACACGCCGCCATTGAGCAATACGGTATCCGGCACCGGGAGCCCGCCGCCAGGCGGCGCGTCGGGCCCCAGGGCCGCTCTTGCCGCACTCGCATGGCGCTGCAGGAAGGCCGCCAGATGGCGGGTGATCGCCGGGTCGGCCGGATAAGGCAGGCCGAACTCGACGATCGCCGCCCGGCGCCGCTGCGGCTTGTCGTCGGCGCCACCGACGGGCAGAAAGCCATCGACGACCAGCGCCTCGACCTCGGCGCGGGTCAGCACGACGGAGCGCGCCGCGCCGATCAGCCGGGAGCCCTCGCCGAGCAAGGTCACGCTGAGCTGCTCCGGCCCGTCGGCCGCCAGCAGCTGTTCCTTGGCCATCCGGCAGCGCTGCACCAGCTGCGCAAAGCGCGCCGCAGACAGGCGCTCGGTGCTCCCCAGGCGGCGCTCGGCAAGATGGGCGAGCGCCATGTCCATGTTGTCGCCGCCGAGCATCAGATGGTCGCCGACACCGATGCGGGTCAGACGCGGTACGCCGCCCTCACCCGCCTCCACCTGGACCAGGGTGAGGTCGGTGGTACCGCCGCCCACGTCGCAGACCAGCACCAGACGCGACCCGTCGAGTTCGCTGGCGAGCTGTTCGCGGTGGCGGAACAGCCAGTCGTGAAAGGCCGCCTGGGGCTCTTCGACGAGGCGTAGCTGTGGCAGCCCGGCCAACCGCGCAGCCTCAACGGTAAAGGCACGGGCGCCTTCGTCGAAGGATGCCGGCACCGTGAGGACGATGTCCTGGGCCGCCAGCGGAGCATCCGGAAAGCGCGCATCCCACGCGGCACGCACATGGGCAAGATAGCTGGCGCTGGCCGCCACCGGGGACACACGAGGCACATCATCGCCGGCCCCCCACGGCAGGATGGGCGCGCTGCGGTCGACGCCCGCGTGGGACAGCCAGCTTTTGGCACTGGCCACCAGGCGCCCCGGCACCTGGGCGCCCAGATCGCGGGCGTAACTGCCGATGATCGCCGGCGGGCCCTCATCCCCGTCCGAGGCCGCCTGCCATGGCAGGCTCAACGAGGCCGTATCCAGCTCGCCGGGCGCCGGGTGGTAGCGCAGCGAGGGCAGCAGCGGCCGGGCCGCGACCTCGCCGCGGCCGACGAACTGCTCGATGGCCAGCAACTCGATGCGTGCGTCGCCCGGCGCCGCATAGGCGACGACCGTGTTGCTGGTGCCGAGGTCGATGCCTACGGTGTAGCGGCCCACGGCCTCCCGCTCAGACGCCACCTTCACCGCGCACGTCGAACTGCACCTTCCAGCGCTCATGGCCGCCGACCGGCAGTGCCTCGAGCTCCAGCGTGCCGGTTTCGGTGATGCGGGCGTGCAGCTTCACCCGCACGACCTCGCCGGGCACGCGGCCTTCGGCGGGCAGCGTGGCCTCGATCTCCTCCAGCTCCTGCAATTCATCCGGCGCCCAGAAATCCAGCGTGCTGCCGACCTGGTCCTGACGACGCACGGACGAGCCGAAGAAGCGGAAGCGCACCGGCTCGCCGACGACCAGGCCGAACTCCTGCTCGGGCAGCGCCGCGTCGGTGCCCTCCTCCATGCCGAAAGGGGCCAGGCACAGGGCCTGCACCGGCGGCTCCATGCCGGGGATCGCCGGCATCGCCGACTCCACCGCCACGTAGTAGGCCCGCGCCGTGCCGCCGCGGATACGCACGCCGCGCCCGCGCCGGACATAGCCGTAATAGGCGGCCCCGCGCGCGACGGCCAGATCCAGGTCGGCACCGCCGAGCAGCCGGGCCGGCGCTGCGCCTTCAGACGCCAGCCAGCCGTTGAGGATGTCCAGCACGCGGCCGGCGATGAGCTCGGACTTGAGCACGCCGCCGTTGAAGAGCACCGCGGTCGGGTGCAGGAAGCTCGCGTTGGCTGCCTGCGCACCCGCAAAACCTTCCAGTTCTGCCGTCGCGTCGAGCTGGCGGCCCAGGAAGGCGGCCAGATGGCGCGTGATCGCCGCGTCCTGCGCATAGGGCAGGCCCAACTGGGTCAAGGCGCCGCGCGCCCGCGTCTGCGGCCGGTCGGTGGCGGCGACCTGCGGGAAGAAGCCGTTGACCAGGCTGGCTGTCAGTTCGTCGCGGGTGAGCTCGGTGCGGATCGAGCCGCCGATCAGTTTCGAACCACGGCTCGGCACGACGATGGGCACGCCCCCCACCGTAGAGTCGGACAGCAGCGTCTCCTTCGCCCCGCGACAGGCGTGGGCCAGCGCCCGCGTCTGCCACGGGTCGAGCTGGGAGCCCTGGGCTGCAAGCTTGCGTGCGACGCCGTAGGCCAGCGCCAGGTCCATGTTGTCGCCGCCGAGCAGGATGTGTTCGCCCACCGCCACCCGATGCAGTTCCAGGTTGCCTTCCTGCTCCAGCACCGCGATCAGCGACAGGTCGGTGGTGCCACCGCCGACGTCCACCACCAGGATCAGATCGCCCTTGCGCACGTCCTTGCGCCATTGCCCGCCGCTCTTCTGAATCCAGCTGTAGAGCGCGGCCTGCGGTTCCTCGAGGAGCGTCATCGGACCGTAGCCGGCGGCCTGGGCCGCCTCGGCGGTGAGCTCGCGGGCCGCCGGATCGAAGGACGCCGGGATCGTGACGGTCACGTCCTGCTCGGCGAAGGGCGCTTCCGGGTGGGCCAGGTTCCAGGCGTCACGCAGATGGGACAGGTAGCGGATCGACGCGGTGAGCGGCGAGATGCGCGGCACGTCGGCCGAGGCTTCGGCCGGCAGGATCGCCGCCCGGCGGTCCACGCCCGCGTGGCACAGCCAGCTCTTCGCGCTCGACACCAGACGGATCGGAGTGGCGGCGCCGCGGCTGCGCGCGAACTCACCAACCGCGAAATCCTGGCTGCGCGACCACGGCAGATGGAGATCGCCCTCGGCGAGCTCGTCGGCGTGGGGCAAATACAGGAAGGACGGCAGCAGCGGGCGTTCATCCACCGTGCCCGGACCGCTGAGCTGCGGAATCGCCAACACCTGCTGGATGGCCTTCTCGCCGTCGCTGGCCTCGATGTCCACGTAGGACAGGGCGCAGTGGGTCGTGCCGAGATCGATGCCGATCGTGTAGCGGGCGCTCACAGCTCCACCTCGGCCTGGGCGATGATGGACGTATCGTGGCCGTCGGCCAGGCTGGGGAGGCGGCTCTCGGTGACCCGCCAGCCCCGGTGGCTGAGGCTACCGGTAAAGGGAGCGCTGCCGACGACATTGCCGGTGAGGCGCACCGCGGCGGCATCGAAGCCTTCGGCCAGCGTCACGCGGCTGCCCTCGCTCTCCTTGCGCACCGGCTCGATGCGGAAGTGTTCGTTCAGTACCTTGCGGCAGCCTTCATGCACGACCCGCGCGGCGGCGCCGATGTCGGCGTCGGAATACGCGGCGATATCCTCCTGCACGAAGTCGATGAGGCGCGCATCCCGCTGCAGCAGGCCCAGGAGCTGCTGCGCCGCCTCGTGGGGGGCGCGTTGCAGCACGGCGGGGGCTGCAGGGGCCACCGGCGCGGCGGGCGCAGCCGGCTCTACCGGAGCAACCGGCGCCGGCTGCGGGGCATGACCATGGCCGTCCCGCAAGCCGACGATCCGTGCGGCAAAACCGGGATCGGTCAGTATGGACAGGAAGCTGCCGCAGGCCAGCGCGATGCGACGCGGGAAGGAAAGCGGGGTTTGAGACATGGGAGCACCAGGCGGTTGATTTTGTCGCGTCGCAATATAACCCACTCGGGGCCGACGAACGATTCTTCCGCAGCGCCTGGCGATTCCCCCTCCCCTTGGCTAGCTTTACAGCAGCACCATGCGTCCGCCGTGGTGCCCCCGCAAGGAGCCCGGCATGTCACCCCTTCGTCCAGCCCAGACCCTCGTCGCGGTGCGCCCCGACAGTGAAGTCCTCACCAGCCAGCGGCTGCCCTATTTTGTCGGTATTTCCGGCGCCACGGCCGGCAGTGGCGGCCTGTCCATGCATCTGGTGGTGATTCCGCCGGGCGGCATGTCCGCCCCTCACCTGCACCATGGGCACGAGACGGCGATCTACGTCCTCGCCGGGCGCGTCGAGACACGCTACGGCCCGGGGCTGCGCGACAGCGTGATCAGCAACGCCGGCGACTTCCTGTTCATTCCGCCGGACGTGCCCCATCAGGCCATCAACCTCAGCAACGATGAACCGGCCCGCGCGATCGTCGCCCGCAACGATCCGGCCGAGCAGGACAAGGTCGTGCCCTACGACCCGGCCGAGGCGCGCTGAGAGGCCGTGGCGAGGGGCCGCAGCCGATCGTCGTAATCGGAGAGGCTCGGAAACTGCAGCGGCACGTCGCCCTCGATCGTCTGGAGGCGAGTCTTCCAGTCGTCCATGATGCCGTTGCGCGCCTCCTCGCTGATATACGGAATGTGCCAGCCGACGAAGGGCGGCAGCACCTCCAGCCCCGCGTAGCCCAGCGTGCCCTGCAGCAGGTGGCGCAGCATGCCGTCCAGCGGGCCGTGGATGCCTTCCGCCCCGAACATGTGCTCCTGCCCGCCCAGCGTGAAGCCAACCAGCGCACGGCGGCCGACCAGCCCGCCCCGGTCGTAGACGCGCTTGCCGCCATAGACCTGGCCCGACACGAAGACCCGGTCGATCCAGCCCTTCAGCATGGCCGGCGTCGAGAACCAGAAGACCGGGAAGACCAGCACCAGCAGGTCGCACCACAGCAGCTTGTCGAGCTCGGCCTGGATGTCCGCGCTGAGCGTGCCATTGCCGGCCCCGTGGCGTTGTTCGAGGGCATAGACGCAGTAGTCGGGGTTCGCGCGTTCGCCGAAGTCCGCCGCCGAGGCCACCGGCTGGAAACCCATCGAATAAAGGTCCGAGACTTGTACCTCGTGGCCCTGGCGCTGGAATTCCTCGACGGCCGTCGACTTCATCGCTGTGCAGAAGGACTTCGGCTCGGGGTGGGCGTGGACGATGAACACTTTCATGAACGGGCTCCGTTTCTATGGATAGGTATTGATGAGTACGGACGCAGTTTAGAAACCGGAGCCCAGCGTGTAGAGTGGCGAAACTGACTATTTCTGTGCGATATCCGCCACCCCATGATCCGCGCCGCGATCCTCGCCTTCGACGAATGCCACGCCTCCAGCGTCGGCGGCTTTGCCGACATCCTGCAGGTCGCCAACGCCCACCTGCGGCGCCGGCAAGGCGCGGCGGCGGAACAGTTCGAGTGGCAGTTCGTGTCGATCTCGGGGCAGCCCGCCGTGGCCAGCAACGGGCTGCCATTGGCGACGCGCCGGCTGGAGCCCGGCGAGCGCTACGACCTCGTCTTCGTTCCCAGCCTGCACTACGGCGGGCGGCAAGCCTTCGAGCAGTTCCTCGCCGCCCAGGCCGACACCTGCGCCTGGGTGGCAGCCCAGTGGCAGGCCGGCGCTTGGGTCGCGGCCAACTGCACCGGCACCTTCATCCTGGCGCAAACCGGCCTGCTCGACGGTAAGGCCGCAACCACCACCTGGTGGCTGGAGCAGCAATTCCGTGCCCGCTACCCGCGGGTGGACCTGCAACTGCGCTCGGTGATCACCGAGGCGGAGCGGCTGGTCTGCGCCGGCGCGTCCGCCTCCTACCTGCTGCAGGTGATCCGCGTCATCGAGCGCTTCGTCGGACAGGCCATCGCCTCCCAGGTGGCCCGCAGCATGCTGATCGACGTCAGCCAGACCAGCCAGGTGCCCTACCTGCCGCTGCTGGCCGAGCGCGACCACGCCGATGCGCTGGTGGAGCGCGCCCAGCAGTGGCTGCAGCGCCACATGACGCAAGAGCTCCGCATCTCGGAGCTGGCTGCCGCGCTGGCGGTCAGCGACCGCACGCTGATCCGGCGCTTCAAGGCCGCGCTGCAGCAGACGCCGCTAACCTACCTGCAGGATCTGCGCCTCGAGGCCGCCCGCCGCCTGCTCGAAACCGGCGCCCTGAGCGTGGACCTGATCGCCGGCGAAGTCGGCTACACCGACACCAGCTCCTTCTCGCGCCTTTTCCGCCAACGCATCGGCATGAGCCCCGGCGCCTACCGCAACCGCTTCCAGATCAACGGGGCACCGTGACGTAGCGGATTTTTCCACCACGTGCCAGCTCCTGCATTCCGCACAGGAATGCGTCGCGACCAAAAACTCGGTTGAGACCCTTGGCACTCAGCCGTAGGCTCAAGGCCATCCCGATCCACAACCATGGCTGCCGTCATGCAAGCGATGCCTGCCAAACCTCTACGGATGGACGTTCCCGCAGTGGATGGCTTCCGCCTCCACGCCCATATCTGGGCCCACGAACCGGCAGCGGGCCACGGTCGGGCGCCGGTCGTCATCATCAACCCGGCCACCTCCGTCCATAGCCGCTACTACAGCCGCTTTGCCGATTTTCTGCATGGCTGGGGATTCAACGTCATCACCTACGACTACCGGGGCATCGGCGGCTCGCGGCCGGACAGGATGCGCGGCTTCGAGGCCAGCTGGCTGGACTGGGGCAGCAAGGACTTCGAGGGCGTGCTCCGCTTCGCCAGCCAGCGCTTCGCGGGACATCCCATCCATGTCGTGGCCCACAGCGTCGGCGGCTTCCTGGTCGGCATGGCATCGTCGAACCACCTGATCGAGCGCGTCTTCACGATGGGCTCGCAGTTTGCCTACTGGCGGGACTACGCCGAGCACAAGCGGCTGGCGATGTACCTGCGCTGGCATGTGCTGATGCCGGCCCTGACCGCCCTGTTCGGCTACTTTCCGGGCAAGCGGCTCGGCTGGCTGGAGGATACGCCGCGGGGCGTCGTGCGCGACTGGATCGCACCCCACCCGCGCTTCGAGGACATCTACCGCTCTGGCCCACAGGCGCTGTCGGCCGAAGCGCGCACACAACTGGTCGAATCCTTCGCCCGCGTCACCGCGCCCACGCTGGCCCTATCGACCAGCGACGACGAGTTCGGCACCGTGCCGGCCATCCACCGGCTGCTCCGCTATTACGAACGCAGCCCGTCCACCCACCTGCGCATCGAGCCGGAGGCCCTCGGGCTCGATGCGATCGGGCACTTCGCCTTCTTCAACGCCCGTTTCGCCGACTCCCTGTGGCGCATCCCACTGGACTGGCTGCGCGATGGCGCGCTGACGGACGACCTGCCCTACCGGCAGATCAGGCTGGAGCCACGTCGGTAAGCCTCGCCTCGGCACGGATCCAGTCGATCAGCGCCCGCACCTGCTTGCTCGGCTCGGCGTCCCGCTGGATCAGGTAGTGGGCCTTGTCGGACTGCGGCCCTGGCAGCGGCATCGAGAGCGCGACCAGGCGGCCGTCGGCCAGCATCGGTGCAATCAGCTGCCCCCGGCCCAGCGCGATGCCCTGGCCGGCGACGGCTGCATGGATGACCTGGTCGTATAGATTGAAGCGCAGCACGCCCTTCGGCTTCACCCCGGCCCAGCCCTGGGATTCCAGCCAACGGCTCCACTGCCACCAGGGCGACGGCTCGCCCTCGAATTCCAGCAGCGTGACGCCTTCGATCAGCGCGGGGCTGTCGAGGCGGGTCAGCCCGAGGCTAGGGTGGGCCACCGGGAAAAGCGTCTCGCCGAACAGGCGGCTCGCCCCCGCCGGCATTGCGGATTCAGCGCAATAGCGGATCGCGATGTCCAGCCCGTCCTGGCGCAGATCCACCACCTCGTTGTTCGCCGACAGGCGCACCTCCACGTCCGGGTGCAGGCTCTGGAACTCCCGCAGCCGCGGCAGCAGCCACAGGCTGACGAATCCGATGCTGGCGGTGATCGTCACCGGACGGCGGCGCAGGCCGTCTTCCAGCGCACCGAGGGCGTCCTGCAGGGTCTGCATGGCGGCATCCGCGGCCAGGAAAAGCTGCTCGCCTTCTGCCGTGAAGCGGATGGAGCGGTGGCCCCGTTCGAACAGCTTGACGCCAAGGGCCGCCTCCAGCGTATGGATCTGGCGGCTGACTGCCGACTGGGTGAGAAACAGGTCGCCCGCCGCCAAGGTAATGCTCATCCGCCGCCCCACGGCGACGAAGCCCCGAAGCAGATCGACCGACGGAATCCTCGACAGGCTGACTGACATTCCATTTCCTCATGCTGGGCGCCGAAAAACTCATTTGAACGCACCGTATTGCTGCATTCTAATGGGCGAACCCGCCAATCAGCCACCAGACCAACATGAGCGCGGAGCATGCGACGACAGGATAAACCTGCCCGATCGCCCAGCCGATAAACACAGGAGACAGTTCAGTGACCCCTATTTCCGACCCGCACTTCGCCGAACGCGTGCGCGCCAGTTTCGACAAGCAGAACGCCATGCATCTGGTGAAAGCGAGCCTGCCCGTCGTCGAGCATGGTCTGACGGAGATCCACGTGCCGCACTGGAGCGGCATCGAGCAGCAGCACGGCTTCGTGCACGGCGGCGTGGTCGGCATGATCGCCGACTCCGCCGCCGGCTACGCGGCGATGAGCATGGTGCCGCCCAGCGCCTCGGTGCTGACGGTGGAGTACAAGATGAACCTGCTCGCGCCGGCGGATGGCGAAAAGCTGGTTGCCAGGGGTCAGGTCGTTCGTCCGGGTCGAACCCTGATCGTCACCAAGGCCGAAGTCTTCGCGCTGAAGGATGGCAAGGAAACCCTATGCGCCTTGATGCAGCAGACCATCATGGTCATGCACGGCAAGGCAGAAAAATAACGCCCTGCACCGGGGCCTGCACCGGGCCCCAGAAATATCGCAGTTTCAGCGATGCGCCAGCATCGAGAAAAACTGTCCGGCCGACACGCTGGCCATCGCGATCTGCTGCGGACAGTGGCTGGACGGGCCGGTACAGGCGCCGGCCTGCACCCCGACGGCACCGTCGCGCTCGCCGAACAGGCTGCCGAGCGCGCCCAGTGCGCCGCAGATCAGGCTCAGTACGCAGAATTTGGTGATCATGGTCTTCTCCTCCGGCCCTCGCGGGGCCTGTCTTGATGTGGAACTACCTTCTCAAGCCGGACAGCCGGTACGGCAACGCGTCTATGCGCATCACTCGCCTGCTGGTCTCCTCCGGGCTCGATGGAGCATACCTTGCGCCGCGCTTTCACTGCTCACATCGTCCAAATGGACTAGATGAAAAAAAGCGGAACGCCCCCGAAGAGGCGTTCCGTAGAGCACCGCCGAAATCGGATCAGCGGAAGGGAGGAAAACCAGCGCTCGCCAGGGCTTCGGGCGAATAGGGTCGATAGGTGCGCCCGCCTTCGTCGCGCACGTAGAGCGGGTCGTTGAAGGCGGTCGGGTCATAGCCCTGGCGCTGCAGGTCCACTTTGCGCAGCTTGAAGGACGCGGTCAGGTCGGCGGTCTGCGCCACGCGTACAAATTGCGGCGCGGCGTAGCGCGGCAGGCGCTCTTCGGTCAGCGCATAAAACGCCTCCGCATCGAAGGCCTGGCCGTCCTGCATCAGTATCGCCGCCATCCCGGCCCGCCCTTCATGCTCGGGCACCTGCACGCCGTAGATGTTGATCAGCTCGGCGCCGGGGTAGTCGGACAGCGCGTCGGCCACTTCCTGGGTGGACACGTTCTCGCTCTTCCAGCGGAAGGTGTCGCCGATACGGTCCACGAAGTAGAAATAGCCGTCCTCGTCGTAGCGCAGCAGGTCGCCGGAGCTCCAGTAGGCATCGCCCTTGGTAAACACGTCGCGGAGGATCTTCTTCTCGGTGGCCTCCGCCGCCGTATAGCCCTCGAAGCGCCCGCCGCCGATGTCCGGGTGATCCACGATGAAGCCGATGCCCTCGCCCACCTCACCCGGTTGGCACAGGATGTAGAAGCCCCGGTCGTCGCGGGGGTGGGCGTCGCTTTCCACGTCGTAGCGCACCAGCCGGAAGTTGGTCTTCTCCCAGTAGGGCACGCGGCCGCAGGAACCCAGGCGGTCGTCCAGGTTGATCAGCGCGGTGTTGGCCTCGGTGGAACCCCAGCCCTCGAAGATCTGCACCGGGCCGAAGCGCTCGACCCAGCGCTGCCAGATCTCCGGCGTCAGCCCGGCACCCATCATGCAGCGCACGCTGTTGTCACGCTCGGCAGCACTCGGCGGCTGGTTGATGAGGTAGCGACAGATCTCGCCGATGTACTGGCAGACGGTGATCCCGTTGCGCTGCACATCGAGCCAGAACTCCCGCACGCTGAACTTGCGGCGCACCACGATGGCCGCGCCGGCCTTCAGCGCCGTGGATGTCACCGACGTGGCCGCCGCCCCGTGATAGAGCGGCAGGCAGCAGTAGAAGACGTCGTCCGGCGTCGCGGCGATGGTCACCACCATTACATCGCCAGAGGACATCCAGCGCATGTGGCTGTAGCGCGCCGCCTTCGGCAGGCCAGTGGTGCCGGACGTGAAGATCAGCAGCGTCGGCGTCTCGGCAGTGGTCGCCGCCCGCTGGCTACGTTCGAAGCGCGCGCGCGGCGCGGCCGCCACGGATTCCGCAAAGCCCGCGTCGGCGATCGCGCCACCTTCGCCCACAAACGGCTTCTCGGCATCCGGCACGCGCCACAGCAGCAGGTCCGGCAGCCCCTCGGTGGCCACGAAGTTGGCCAGGCACTCGTCGCCGACCAGCACCGCCCGCGCAGCCGTGCTTTCCAGCGCATGCACCAGCGGCCGCCCGCTCACCTGGGTGTTGATGAAGGCCACCACCACGCCGAGCTTGACCAGGCCGAACCAGTTGAAGAAGAACTCCGGCCGGTTCTCCAGTGCCAGCGCGCACACGTCGCCGGTACGCAGGCCATGGGCGTACGCCGCATGGGCCACCTGGTTGCTGCGGGCGTCCACCTCCGCGTAGCTGAAGCGCTGGCCGCCGTAGATGATAAAGGGCCGCTCGCCGTGGCGGTCTGCCTGTTCCTCCAGGCGGTCGGCGATGGTGTACAGGTCGCGGGGCTTGATCAGGGCGCCGGCGGCGGCGCGACGATCGAGCTTGGCCTGCGTGACATCCCGGGAAACGAGGGTTCCCCGTGGGTCAGCGCTGTTGTGGTGTGCATCGGAAGCGTTCATGCACGGTCTCCCCGGTCAAGTCGAGCTTGGTGTGGTTGGTCTTGATGCGGGAGCGGTATCTGCGACCGCTCCGTCGGTGCCCATCATTCCCGCGCCCCATGCCGCGAACATCGTCCGGAAAGACTAATCACGCCGGCTTCATCCCTCATGGCACGGCTGGTCTGAACGGACGATGCCCGCCCCGCATGGCGGGCGCAGCATCCGCGCAGACCTCCGCCCAGGGCCGCAGTCCGGCCCATCGGCGGCGCCAACAGGAGACCCACACCGATGACATCCCACGACCTTCCGCTTCCCCTCGACCGCTTCGCCGAGCTACCCGGCGGCCTGCGCCTGCACTACCTGGACATCGGCCACGGCCCGGTGGTCGTGTGGCTGCACGGCAGCGGTCCCGGCGCCAGCGGCTACAGCAATTTCAAGGGAAACTACCCGGCATTCGCGGAAGCGGGATTCCGCAACCTGGTGCTGGACCTGCCGGGCTTCGGCCGCTCCGACAAGCCGTCGGACGTCCGCTACGACCTGGACTTCTTCGTGTCCTGCCTGCGCGGCTTCCTCGACGCCCTCGGCGTCGACCGCTGCACGCTGCTCGGCAACTCCCTCGGCGGTGCCATCGCCCTCGGCGCGGCGCTGGCCCACCCGGAGCGCGTGGAAAAGCTGATCCTGATGGCGCCCGGCGGTGTCGAGGAGCGCGAGACCTACTTCCGCATGCCGGGCATCGTCCGCATGGTGGAGACCTACAATGCGGGCCCGATGGGCGTCGAAGAGATGCGCCACGTGATGAGCCTGCAGCTCCACGACGCCAGCCAGCTGGACGAAGCCATGCTCGCCGAACGGGCCGCCGTGGCGGTGACCCAGCCGGCCAACCTGTTCTCGACGATGATGGTGCCCAACATGACCGAGCGCCTGCACGAGCTGCGCTGCCCGGTGTTCGGCTTCTGGGGCACCGACGACAACTTCAACCCGGCCTCCGGCGCGCTGAAGATCCTCGCCCACGCGCCGAACGCCCGCATCATCATGCTGAACCGCTGCGGCCACTGGGTGCAGGTGGAGCACACCGAGCTGTTCAACCGCAGCTGCCTCGACTTCCTGAACAAGGGCTGATCCGCCATGGCTGATTTCGACAACCTGCTGCAACCCGGCCGCATCGGCGGGCTGACGCTGCGCAACCGCATCGTGATGGCGCCGATGGGCTCCAACTTCGCCGAGCCCGGCGGCTTCTGCGGCGAGCGCATCCAGGCCTACTACGAAGCCCGCGCGGCCGGCGGCTCCGGCCTGCTGATCATGGGCGTGTGCGCCATCGCCTACCCGGCCGGTACCGCCGAGCCCTTCCAGGTCGGCGTCTCCGACGACAAGTTCATCCCCGGCCTGGCAGCCCTTGCCGAGCGGGTCCACCACCACGGCGCCAGGATCGCCATGCAGCTCCAGCACGCCGGCAAGACCTCGGTGCGCGACATGGCCGAAGGGCGCGAGTTGTGGGTGCCGTCCATCCCGCCGGCCTTCAAGACCGACATGATGAACGCCCTCACCCGCGAGGAACTCGGCGCCTTCATCAGCTCCAGCAAGAGCCGCGAGTCCGGCGGCGTGAAGATCCGCGTGATGGACCGCGCCGACATCGCGCAGATGGTCGAATGGTTCGCGGCCGCCGCAGAGCGCGCCAAGCGCGCCGGCATGGACGGCGTCGAACTCCATGCGGGCCACGGCTACATCCTCGCCGGCTTCCTGTCGCCCTACTACAACCGCCGCGATGATGACTACGGCGGCCCGCTGGAGAACCGCGCCCGCCTGCTGCTGGAGGTGATCGCCGCGGTGCGCGCCCGCGTCGGCACCGACTTCCCGGTGTGGCTGCGCATCGACGCAGAGGAGATGCGCACGCCGGGCGGCATCACGCTGGACGACGCCAAGGCGGTGGCCCGCCTCGCGGAAGCCGCCGGCGCCGACGCGGTCAGCGTGTCGGCCTATGCCAACACCAGCACCGGCGTGGCCTTCACCGAGGCGCCGCTGGTCCAGCAGAAGGCCGGTTTCCTGCACTGGACCGCCGAGATCAAGGCCGAGCTGCGCATCCCGGTGATCGCCGTCGGGCGCCTGGAGCCGGAGGTGGCCGACACCGCCATCGGCGCCGGCCAGTGCGACTTCGTCGCCATGGCGCGCAAGCTGCTGGCCGACCCGGAGCTGCCCAAAAAGCTGGTCGCCGGCCGGCCGCAGGACATCCGCCCGTGCATCTACTGCTACGCCTGCGTCAGCCAGATCTTCATCAACCAGCGCGTCAAATGCGCGGTCAATCCCCTCACCGGCCATGAGTTCGAGACCCGCATCGAACCGGCCGCCACACCGCGTCACGTGGTGGTGGTCGGCGGCGGCCCGGCCGGCATGGAGGCCGCCCGCGTGGCAGCGTTACGCGGGCATCGGGTCACCCTCGTGGAACGCAGCGCGCGCCTCGGCGGCACCTTGTTCTTCGCCGGCCTGGCCTACGCCGAAAACGGCGTGCTGCTCGACTACCTGGTCGAGCAGGTGCGCCGGCTGCCCATAGAGGTCCGCCTCAACACCGCCGCCACGCCCGAGCTGCTGCGCAGCCTGCAAGCGGACGCGGTGATCGTCGCCGCAGGCGCCGAGCGCAACGCGCCAGACATCCCCGGCGCCGAGCAGGACCACGTGTGGTCCGGCGACGAGCTGCGCCGCCTGATGACCGACGACCGCGCCGACGAGATCGCCAAGCGCAAGCTGTCCTTCGCCCAGCGCGCACTGATGAAGGCCGGCAGCCTGGCCGGCGTCACCGACAGCAGCGACGCCATCCAGAACCTGTCGCGCCTGTGGATGCCCCTCGGCAAGCGCGTCGCCATCATCGGCGGCGGGCTGGTCGGGCTGGAGCTGGCCGAGTTCCTGGTAGATCGGGGCCGCCACGTGACGGTGCTGGAAGAAGGCCCGAACCTGGGCCGCGAGCTGTCTATTGTGCGCCGCTGGCGCGTGCTCGACGGCCTGCGCCAGCACGGCGCGGAGCTGCTGACCAACGCCAAGGTGAACGCCATCGATCGCAAGGCCCTGCGCTACACCGACGCGGACGGGGCCGAGCACAGCCTGGCCGCCGAATCGGTGGTGCTTGCCGTCGGCGCCCGCCCGGACGACCGGCTGGCCCGCGCGCTGGAAGAGACCGGTATCCCGGTCACCGCCATCGGCGACGGTGCCGCCATCGGCTACATCGAAGGCGCCCTCGCCTCGGGCTTCAAGGCCGGCCTGGCAGTCTGAGCGGGGTCGTCCCGGCCTCAAGGGGCGGTGCGGAGGATGGACCGCACCGCCCGACCCCGTCGCGGGACACATTCCGGCACAGCGTCGGCATGCCCATATCGGTGATAATGGCTTTGTCCCTTGCCCAGACCGATCCATCGCGCACGCCGTCACCCGTATGCCGTCAGCCCAAGGCGCCCTGCCCCGGTTCTCCAGCCACATCTGGCTGACGCTCGGCCTGTTCGTCGTGATGGTGATGACCTTCGTGGTCTATGTAAGGGCTGAAAAGCAGGTCGACCGGGCCAACGAGCTGCGCCAGCAGTCCTTTCAGCTGGCCGAGGAGCTGCGCCAGTCCTCCGACGATCTGACGCGCATGGTGCGGACCTACGTGGTCACCGGCAACCCGCTCTACAAGGCTCACTACCAGGAAATCCTCGACATCCGGGATGGCCGCCGCGCCCGTCCGGCAAATTACGAGAACATCTACTGGGACCTGGTCCTGGCCGACGACCACCGCCCCCGCTCCCGCGGCGAAGCGGTGCCATTGCTGAGCCTGATGCGCCGCGCCGGCGTCTCCGACGAGGAGTTCGCCAAACTGCAGGAAGCCAAGACCAAGTCCGACGCGCTGACCCGCACCGAAATCGCCGCGATAACCCTGATCGAGGCTGACACGCCCGACCTGGCGGCCCGGCGCGAACGGGCCATCGCCATGCTCTACGACGCGGCCTACCACCGGGCCAAGGCGGGGATCATGACGCCGATCGGCGAATTCGAAAAAATGCTCGACCAGCGCACGCTGGAGGACGTCCAAGCCGCTCAGGACCAGGCCATCCAGGTCCGCTCCGCCTTCGGCCTGATGCTGATCCTGCTCGTGGCCCTGGTGCACAGCGTCCATCGCCGCCAGAAGAAGATCCTCGGAGGCTCGGCCCTCGAGGTCTATACCGCCATCGCGGAACTCGGCCGCAGCCCTTCCCGCGGCCCCTTGCCCCGCCCGGCCGGAGCGGAAGGCAGCGTGCTCGACCGTCTGGCCGACACCCAGGAGCGCCTGTGCCAGCTCGACCAGGAACGCAGCGACTCGGTCCGCGAGCAATTCCGCCTCAACCGGGCCCTGCGCCTGCTGGGCGACTGCAACCTGGCCTTGTTCTCTGCCCAGAGCGAGGCGCAACTCCTGTCCGACGTGTGCCGCCTGATCGTCGAAACCGGCGGCTACCAGATGGTGTGGGTCGGGCTCCGCGAGCAGGACGAAGGGCGGAGCGTACGCCCGGTCGCCCAGTTCGGCGAGCACGCCGACGAATACCTGTCGAACATCCGCGTGTCGTGGGACGAAGCCCTCCCCATCGGACGCGGTCCGACCGGCACCGCCGTTCGCACCGGCACCACCCAGCTCATCCAGCATTTCCAGACCAACCCGCGGATGGCGCCGTGGCATGACCAGGGCAGCCGGGCCGGCTTCCGTTCCAGCATCGGCCTGCCCCTCAATGTCTCCCGCTCGACCATCGGCGCGCTGACCCTGTACGCGGCCGACCGCGACATGTTCAACCCGCAGGAAGTAGTGCTGCTGGAAGAGCTGGCCCGCAACCTCAGCTTCGGCATCGAAACCCTGCGCACCCGCGACCAGCGGGAGGCCGCCGAAGCGGCGAGCCGCGCCAAGAGCATGTTCCTCGCCAACATGAGCCACGAGCTGCGCACGCCGATGAACGCCATCCTCGGCTTGACCAGCCTGGCCCTGCGCGACGCGGCCACCCCACGCCTGCGCGACCGCCTGGCAAAGATCAGCCAGGCCTCGCGGCACCTGCTGCAGGTCATCAACGACATCCTCGACCTCTCAAAGATCGAAGCCGACCGCCTGGTACTGGAGCACATGCCGTTCACGGTGCGCGACGTGATGGACAGCCTGCTCGCGCTGATCGACCGGCAAGCCAAGGACAAGGGCCTGCAGTTGCACATCGACATGGCGCCGGCGCTTGGCGAGTTGCGCTGCCAGGGCGACCCGCTGCGCATCGGTCAGATCCTCCTCAACCTGGCCAGCAACGCGGTCAAGTTCACCGAGCAAGGCAGCGTCACGATCGGCGTGCACTGCATCGAGCAGACGACCGAGCACGCCCGCCTGCGTTTCTCGGTTACGGACACCGGCATCGGCATCGCTCCGGAAGACCACGAGCGGCTTTTCAAGGCCTTCGAGCAGGCCGACGGCTCGATGACCCGCAAGTATGGCGGCACCGGCCTCGGCCTGGCCATCAGCCGGCGCCTCGCCCACCTGATGGGCGGACTGCTCGGCGTCGACAGCCGCACGGGCGAGGGCAGCACCTTCTGGCTCGTGCTGCCCCTCGACACGCTGGCCGAAGGCAGTACCGCCGTACCGGTGCCGAATCACGACGCCGAGGCACAGATCCGTGCCGGCTACGCCGGCGCCCGGGTGATGCTGGTGGAGGACGAACCGGTCACCCAGGAAGTCGCCCGCGAGATGCTGGAGGAAGCCGGCCTGTGCATCGACCTGGCGGCCGACGGGGAACAGGCGGTGGCACTGGCCGGCGCGACAGCCTACGCACTGATCCTGATGGACATGCAGATGCCGCGCCTGAACGGCCTCGACGCCACCCGCGCGATCCGCCGCCTGCCCGGCCACGGCTCGACACCGATCATCGCGATGACCGCCAATGCCTTCGACGAGGACCGCCAGCGCTGCCTGGAGGCCGGCATGAACGACCACCTGGCCAAACCGGTCGAGCCGGCTGCGCTCTACGCCGCCGTGCTCCGCTGGCTGTCCGCACCAAAACCCTGAGCCCGAAGCCCTTCACGCTGCCGCAAGGCCCTGCCGCGGCTTCATGCGCAAGGCGGCCACCGTCGCCACCAGGAAAGTCACCGTAAGAAACAGGAAGGCCTCCGAATAGGCCGCATCCACCCCCGCCGGGCCGGGCCCATGCACGGCCAGCCGCCATTCGACGAACACCGCGACGATCGCGATGCCCAGCACGCCGCCGAGCTGGCGGATGTAGTTGTTGACCATCGACGCCTCGCCGAGCTGGCGCGGCTGCAGGTGGCGCAACGTGGCCAGCGTCAGCGCCGGAATGATCAGCCCCAGGCCGATGCGCCCGGCCACCGTCACCCACAACAGTTCGGCGTAGCTGATGGCCTTGCCGCGTACCGCGAAGAACAGGAAGGACAGGCCGAACAGCAGCAGGCCGCCGACGGTGATCCAGCGCGGCGAATGACGGTCGGCGAGGATGCCGGCCAGCGGAATCGTCACCGCCAGCGCGAAGCCGGACGGCATCAGCGCCAGGCCAGCCGGTGTCGCCTGGTAGCCCAGCGCGTTCTGCAGAAACACCGGAATCAGGTAGGTGGACGCATACACGCCGACACCGTAGGCGAAGGACACCACGATGCCCATCGCGAACGAGCGCTCATGGAACAGGCTCAGCGCGAAGATCGGCGCCTTGGCCCGCGCCGCGTGGCGCACGAACAGCGTGCCGCTCAAGGCCACCACCGCGGCTTCAATGAGGCTCGCGATCGCCAGCGGCCCCGCCTCGCGCAGGCCGGCCACCCATTCGATCAGCACCAGCGTCATCACGCTGAGCAGCACCACGCCGTACCAGTCGAAGGGCCGCCGCAGGGTCTCGTCGGCACGGGCCAGCAAATGCATGGCCAGCACGCCGGCAATCAGGCAGAACGGCACGTTGAGCAGGAAGATCGCCTGCCAGCCGTAGCGGTCAAGCAGCATGCCGGCCAGGGTCGGCGCCACCGCCGGCGCCAGCACGATGCCGAAGCTCAGCAACCCCGACGCCCTGCCCTGGCTGCCGGGCGGAAACAGGCGCATCACCACGATCATCGCCAGCGGCTGCTGGATGCCCGCCGCCGCGCCCTGCACGATGCGGATCGCCACCGTCGTCGCGAAGTCCGTGGCGAGGAAGCCCGCCACGCTGCTCACCGCCAGGAACAGCACCGTGCCCAGGAAAACCTGCCGGAAGCCGTAGCGGTCGAGCAGCCACGGCGTCGGCAGCATGGCGACGGTCATCGCCGCCATGTAGCCGGTGATGACCCACTGGACCCGGTCCTGGCCCATGCCGAAGTAGGCCCCCATCGCCGGCACCGCCACGCTGAAGCTGGTGGTGGAGAACACCGCCGCGACGATGCCGCAAGCCACCACCGCCAGCGCCCACCACTTGTAGCGCTCGCCGTGGCGCTCCAGCAGCGCATCCCGGCTCGGCGCGGGCGGCAGCAGCGCGGCTGCGAGTCGGCTCATGGTCTGCTCCTTGTCGCCATTACTGCTGCGCCGCGCCGGTTCATCTCAGCCCTCGCCGGTGAGCGCCGCGTAGCGCTGGCTGTGGAAGTCCCCATCCCCCAGGCAGGCCTGGGCGACGCGGATGCGCTTCAGGTACAGGCCCACATCCAGCTCGTCGGTGACGCCGATGCCGCCGTGCATCTGCACCGCCTCGTTGCTGACCCGATGAGCCGTCTCGCCGGCCTTCCACTTGGCCAGGCTGGCCAGCCGCGCCCGTTCGTCCGCGCCGCATTGCGCGTCGTCGAGGGCCGCGAAGCCGGCCATCACGGTGCTGCGCGCCAGTTCCAGGTGCACATGGCACCAGGCCGCCCGATGCTGCAGGGCCTGGAAGGAGCCGATGGGCGCATCGAACTGCACGCGGGTCTTCAGATACTCCACCGTCAGCTCAAAGAGCTTCGCCGACGCACCGAGCAGCTCCGCCGCCAGGCACAGGCGCCCACGGTCGAGGGCCGCATCGAGCACCGCCGCCGCTTCTCCCGCCGCGCCGATCCGCGCCGACGCCGGCAGCTTCACGCCGTCCAGACGCAGGCGCGCATGGTTGCGCGAGTCCACCAGGCCGGTCGGCATCACGGTGACACCCGGCGTACCGGCTTCCACCAGGAACAGGCCGAGATCCGCGCCTTCGCGGGCCGCCACCAGCCAGCCATCCGCACCCACGCCATCGACGACGAAGACCTTCTCGCCGTCCAGCCGCAGGCCGTCGCCGTCGGCCACAGCCGTCAACGCGATGGCCGACGGATCGTGGCGAACCTGCTCGTCCACCGCCAGCGCCAGGCGCTTTTCACCGGCGATGAGCGCCGGCAGCCAGGCCTCGCGCTGGGCCTTCGATCCAGCCTGTTCCAGCAGCGAGCCGGCCAGCACCACCGACGACAGCAGCGGCGTCGCGCTCAGGTTGCGGCCGATCTCCTCGAACACCGGGCCGAGGCCCTGGTAGCCGAAAGCCAACCCGCCGGACTCCTCGCCGAATGGAATACCGGTCCACCCGAGGCCTGCGATGTCCTGCCACAGCTTGGCGTCGAAGCCCTCCGCCACGCGCTCGTCGCGCAGGCGGCGCTGGGCCGTCACCGGGCTGCGCGCGGAGAGGAATTCCCGCGCGGTGTCGGCGAGCAGGCGCTGCTCTTCGTTGAGGATCAGACTCATGACTGCTTGTCTCCCTGTTTGCCATCGGGCAATCCGAGCACCCGCTTGGCGATGACGTTGAGCTGGATCTCGGAGGCGCCGCCGGAAATCGTCAGCGCGAAGCTGCCCAGCCAGCCCTTGGTGATGGCCTTTTCCTGTTCAGTGAATTCATCACACTCCCAGCCCAGCGCGCGGTGGCCAAGGGCGTCTAGCAGCACCTCGAACTTGTCGCGCTCCTGCTCGGTGTGCACCAGCTTCATGATCGCCATCAGGCCCGACACGTCGCGGCCGACACGGGCTTCCTCGCCCATCCGCTGCACGGTGAGCGTGTAGGCGTGCTCGTCCATCGCCACCGCGCTGGCGCGGGCGCGCAGCGCCACGTCGGCCGGGCGCGTGGACGCCGGCACGTAGCGCTCGATCAGCGGCAGCAGGTGGAAGTGCGTCGGCAAGCTGATCTCGCCGAACTTGGACATCGCCTTGCGTTCGTGCTGCAGCAGCCGCTTGGCCAGCGTCCAGCCGCCGTTGAGGGGGCCGATCAGCTGGTCCTTGGGCACCTTCACACCGTCGAAGAACACCTGGCAGAAGGCCGACTTGCCGCTGATCAGGTCGATCGGCGCCACGCTGACGCCCGGCGAACGCATGTCGAGCACGATCAGGCTGATGCCCAGGTGCTTCGGCGCGGCCGTATCGGTGCGCACCAGCGCGTACATCCAGTCCGACTTGTCGCCGTAGGACGTCCAGATCTTGCTGCCGTCGATCACGTAATGGTCGCCGGCGTCGCGGGCGGTGGTCTTCAGGCTGGCCAGATCCGAGCCGGCGTTGGGCTCCGAGAAGCCCTGGCACCAGCGGATCTCGCCGCGCGCCATCGGCGTCAGGAAGCGCTGCTTCTGCTCCTCGCTGCCGTACTCCAGCAGCACCGGCCCGAGCATCCAGATGCCCAGGTTGATCTGCGGCGGCCGGCAGCGCAGGCGCCGCATCTCGGCCTCCAGAATGGCGTTCTGCTCCGGGCTCAGCCCTCCGCCGCCGTAGGCCTCCGGCCAGTCCGGGCAGAACCAGCCCTTGTCGCGCATGCGCTCGAACCACAGGCGCTGCTCTTCCGACTGGAAATCCACCTGGCGGCCACCCCACACCAGCCCGCCATCCGGCGTCGGGGTGCGCATGGACGGCGGGCAGTTGGCGTCCAGCCAGGCGCGGGTTTCCGCGCGGAACGCGTCCATCTCACTCATCGCTCTCTCCTCTCATCCACCGCGCCATCACATGGCGCGGGGCATGCCGAGACCGAACTGGGCAATCAGCCCGCGCTGGATCTCGTTGGTGCCGCCGCCGAAGGTCAACGTCACCGATGCACGCAGTTCATATTCCAGCTCACCAAGCAGCGCCGCGGCGGCCGAGCCCGCCCGCACCAAGCCGCTGTTGCCGACCACTTCCGACAGCTTGCGCAGGATCTCGATGGACGACTCGGAGCCGTAGACCTTGGTCGTGGACGCCAGCGCCACTTCCATCTGGCCGCGCTCCAGGTCCGCCGCGATGCGGAAGTTGATCAGCCGCATCGCCTCCAGGCGTGCGTAGCACTCGGCGAGCAGGCTGCGCACCCAGGGCTTGTCCGCCGCGCGGGCGCCCGCCTCGTCCTGGCTGCGCGCCCACAGGTACACCCGACGGAACAGCCCGGCCACCTTGTCGGACCACGAGCCCAGACCCAGGCGCTCGTGGTTGAGCTGGGCGGTGATCAGCTTCCAGCCGCCGTTCAGCTCGCCCACCAGCATGTCGGCCGGCACCCGCACGTTATCGTAATAGGTGGCGGCGGTGGGATTGCTGCAGGTCGGGATCACCGTATGGGAGAAGCCGGGCAGCGTGGTGTCGAGGATCAGGATCGACACGCCCTTGTGGCGCGGCAAGTCCGCATCACTGCGGGCGGCCAGCCAGATGAAGTCCGCCGCCTCGGCGCCGGAGGTCCACAGCTTGTTGCCGTTCACCACGAAGTGATCACCCTCGGGCCGCGCGGTCGTCTTGAGCGCAGCCAGGTCGCTGCCGGCGCCCGGCTCGGAGTAACCGATCGCGAAGATGATCTCGCCGGCGGCGATGCCCGGCAGGAACTTGCGCTTCTGCGCCTCGGTGCCGTATTCCATCAACGCCGGGCCGACGGTACTGATCGTCACGAAGGGCAGCGGCGCCCCGGCGATGTTGGCCTCCTCGAAGAAGATCAGCTGCTCGGTGGCCGCGTAGCCCTGGCCGCCATGGGCCTTGGGCCAGCCCACCGCCAGCCAGCCGTCGCGCCCCATCTGGCGGATGGTGGCGCGGTACTCGTCGCCGCCTTCCTTGCCGCGCAGGCTGGCGCGCAGTTCCGGCGTCATGAGGTTCTGGAAATAGTCCCGCACCTTGAGGCGCAGGGCCCGCTGTTCGGGGGTCAGATCGACGAACATCGTGCTTCCTCCTCAGGCCGTGCCGAGAATCAGGCCGCTGGTCGGCACGCCGGTGCCGGCGGTCACCAGCACGTTTTCCACGTCCGCCACCTGGTTAACCGCGCTGCCGCGCACCTGGCGCACCGCCTCCGCCACGCCGTTCATGCCGTGGATGTAGGCCTCGCCGAGCTGGCCGCCGTGGGTGTTGATCGGCAGCCTGCCGCCGCGGGCGTGCTGGCCGGCGCGGATGAACTCCTTCGCCTCGCCGCGCTTGCAGAAGCCGAACTCCTCCAGCTGCGGCAGCACGAAGGGCGTGAAGTGGTCGTAGATCACCGCCGTCTGGAAGGCGTCCGGGCCAAGGCCGGACTGGGCATACAGCTCCTTCGCCACCACGCCCATCTCCGGCAGGCCGGTGATGTCGTCGCGGTAGAAGGAGGTCATGCTCTGCTGGCCCTCGGTGATGCCCTGGGAGCCCGCTTTCACGATCACCGGCTTCTGGCGCAGGTCCTTCGCGCGCTCGGCGGAGGTGATCACCATCGCCACCGCGCCGTCGGATTCCTGGCAGCAGTCGAGCAGGTGCAGCGGCTCGGCAATCCAGCGCGAGGCCTGGTGCTCTTCCAGCGTGATCGGCTTGCCGTAGAAGAAGGCCGCCGGGTTCGTCGCCGCAAAATCCCGCACCGCCACCGCCACCCGGCCGAAGTCCTCCGACGTGGCGCCGTAGGTGTGCATGTAACGCTGCGCAAACATGCCGACCCACGCCGCCGGCGTGTGGAAACCGTGGGGCATGTACCAGCCGTAGTTCACCGCATCGAACACCGGCGCCCCGCCGAAGTCATGGGGCGCGCCGAAGCGGTACCAGGAGCGCTCGTTCATCGCGCGCCACACCACCACCGTCTTGGCGAGGCCGGTGGCCACCGCCATCGCCGCATGCACCACCGGCGCGCAGGCCGCGCCGCCGCCATGGGGAATCTGCGAGAAGAAGCGCACGTTCTTGCTGCCCAGGAGGCGCGCGATCTCGTAATCGGGCACCTTGTCCATGGTGTAGGAGCTGAAGCCGTCCACCTCCGAAGGCTCGATGCCCGCGTCGGCGAGGGCCGCCAGCGTGGCCTCCATGGCCAGGCGCAGCTCGGTGCGGCCGGAGTTCTTGGAGAATTCGGTGGCGCCCAGGCCAACGATGGCGGCGCGGCCGGAAATCGACATATCGTTCATCTGCTGTGCTCCCGCGGATCAGGGCAGCACCAGCGTGGCCGTGCCGGTCACGTGGTTGCCCATGGAGTTCTTGCCCTTCAGCGCCACGTCCACCGTGCGGCGCGCCGGATCGGTGGCCAGCACCTCGCCGCTGAAGGTCATCGTGTCGCCCGGATAGTTGGGCGCGCCGAGCTTGATCTTCAGGTCCTTGAAGCAGGCCAGCGGGCCGGCCCACGCTTCCACGTAACGCTGCGCCAGGCCGCTGGTGGTCAGGATGTTCATGAAGATGTGCGGCGAGCCCAGCTCGCGGGCGGCCTGCAGATCGTGGTGACCGGGAAAGTAGTCGCGGGTCGCGATGGCGCCGGAGGCCACCAGCGCCACGGTGATCGGGATCGCCAGGTCCGGCAGGCTTTCGCCGGGGCGCACTTCGTCAAAGCGTCGGGTTTTCTTCGAGGTCATATTTCCATCCCAGCGTGTCGTTGTCGGCGAGCCAGTCGCCAAGGCGTTCGAGGGTCGCGGCCGGGCCGCCGAGGGCCAGGCCCAGCGCGCGGCTCCAGTACAGGTAGCGGTGGATCGGGTAGGTCAGGTCGACGCCGATGCCCCCATGCACGTGCTGCGCCTTGTGGCCGACCGAATGGCCGGTCTCGCAGGCGAGGTAGCGCGTGGCCAGGGCTTCCGGCGCCGTCGGCAGGCCGGTGTCGAGGCGATAGACGAGCTGCCACAGGGCCGAACGCAGCGCCTCGATGGCGATGTGCGCATCGGCGAGGCTCATCTGCACCGCCTGGAAGCTGCCGATGGCCCGGTCGAACTGGCGCCGCTCGCTCACATAGCCCACCGTGCGGCGCACCTGCTCCGTGCTGACGCCCAGTTGCAGCGCCGCCAGCGCGGCGATGGCGCGCGGCTCCAGCCAGGCCAGCGCAGCCGGCGGCAACACCGCGTCGGCGCCGACTTGAAAGCCGTCGAAGCGCAGATCGGCCACCGGCTCGCCGTGGGTGAACACGCCCGAAACCTTGTCGATACCGGCCGGCGCGCGCAGATCCACGCTCACCAGGCACACGCCCGCCTCACCCTGCGCAAGCAGCAGCGCACGGCAGACCTCGGCGCCCAGCGGCACCACGCTGGCCACCCCGTCGAGGCGGAAAGCGTCACCGCTGCGGGACAGCCGCAGGCCTACCGGGCGGGACGACGCCAAGCCGTCCAGCGCCAGCGTCACCAGCAGGCTGTTGGACGCCGCCGCCTGGGCCGTTTCGACACCCGGCGCGCCGCCGAAGCGCGCCAGCGTGGCCGCGGCCAGCTGATGCCGCCACAGGGGCACCGGCGCCAGCGCGCGGCCCTGGGCTTCCAGCACCAGCATCAGCTCGGTCATGCCGAGGCCGAGGCCGCCGGCCTCTTCGGGAATCGCCAGCCCATGCAGGCCGGTCTCCACGCACTGACCCCACAGATCGGCCATGAATGGCTGGCCGGCGGTGTCGAAGGCGCGCATCCGCTCGTCGGTGCAGAAGTCGGCGAACAGTCCGCCGGCCATGTCGGCGATGGCGCGCTGGTCCTCGTTCAGTTGAAAGTCCATGGCGGCTCCTCAGGGCTCGACGGGACGGAACTGGGGCAGCGTCAGCTCCCCGTCGTCGAAGCTGTTGAACTCCACCTTCACCCGCTGGCCGATGCGGATCTCGTCGCGCTTCACGCCAACCAGGCCGGCCACCAGGCGCACGCCCTCGTCCAGGTCGATGAGGCCGATGGGGTTCGGGTAGTCGAAGGGCGGCACCTCCGGGTAGTGCATCACCACGAAGGAATGGATCGCGCCGGTGCCGGCCACCTCCACGCTGTCCCACTCGAAGGAATGGCACTTCACGCACACCGGTCCCGGCGGATGGCGCAGGGTGCCGCAGCCGGTGCAGCGCTGGATCAGCAGCTTGCCGGCCTTGCAGCCGTCCCAGAAGAAGCGGGTGTCGTCGCTGATGCCGGGCTTGGCGCGCTTGTACTTCGGCACGGCCGGTGCAGCGTCGCCCTCCTTCGCCGGCTTGACCGGGTTGGCCGGCCGGAACTTGAAGACCCGGAACAGCAGCGAGCCGACCTTTTCGTCCCCCGCCGGCTTCTCGGAGAAGAAGCTCATCACCAGGGTCACGAAGTAGCCAGTGCCGAGCGCGGTGGTCTTCTCCTCGCCCACCGCGTCGAGGCGGGTGGTGTAGTACAGGCGCTCGCCCGGCTTCACGTAGCGCTCGAAGCTCAGGTCGGAATTGACCGCCACCACCGAGCCGTAGCCATGGGCCTCCATCAGCTTGAGCACCTCGTAGGGGTTCTCGCTGGTGGAGCCCGGCGGGTAGTTGTTCATGTGCAGGCCTTCGAGGCACCAGGCCTGCAGCATCGCCGGCGGTGCCACGATGCCGCCGTGCTCGGTGGTCGCGGCGAAGGCCGGGTCGGTGTAGAGGGGGTTATCGACCCCCATCACCTCGCACCATTGCCGGATCATCGGTGCATTGACTTCGTCCCAGGCGTAGACGCGACCGTACTCGCGACCCACCTTGGCACGCACTTCGGACATCCATTCCTGTTCAGCCAAGTTCGTCTCCTGCTCGTGTTGAGGGTGTGCCGGCGCGTCCGCAGCCGAGGGCAATGGACGCGGCATCCGGCGTATTCAGTTGTGGGCGGCCGTCGCCGCGAGGAAAGCCGGCCGCTCGCCGCCGCCGTCGAGCAGCAGGTTGCTGCCGCCCGCGTAGCTGGCCAGCGGCGAGGCGATGAAGAGGCAGGCGTTGCCGATGTCTTCAGGGCTGGCCAGGCGGCCGGCCGGAATCGTCGCTGCCACGGCGGCAATGCCGGCATCGTCCCCGTAGTGCAGGTGCGACTGCTCGGTGTGCACCAGGCCCGGGCTGATCGCCACCACGCGCACCTTCGGCGCCCACTCCACCGCCAGCGACTTGGCCAGGGACAGCACGCCCGCCTTGGCCGCGCCGTAGGCCGCCGTGCCCGGCGAGGCACGCAGCGCACTGATGCTGCCGATGAAGACGATGGTGCCGCCCTCCCCGTCCTGCATCAGGGCGTTGGCCTGCTGGGCCACGTTGAGGGGCGCAATCAGGTTGAGGCGGATGATCCCCTCGTGGAAACGCGGCGAAGCCTTGTCGGCCAGCGCGAAGGGCGCGCCGCCGGCATTGTTGATGAGCACGTCGAGGCGGCCGTGGCGCTCACGGATCGCCGCGAACAGCGCGTCGAGGGATTCCGCCGCGCGCACGTCCGCCGGGATGAACTCCGCCACCGCGTCGCCCCCCGCGGGCAGGCTCTCCGGCGCATTGCGCCCGCACACCACCACATGGGCGCCGGCCGCCAGGAAGGAGCGGGCAATGCCCGCGCCGACGCCCTTGGTGCCGCCGGTCACCAGCACCACCTTGCCCCGGTAATCGAATGCCGCCTGCGGCGCTACGGGACCCGCCATCATCGTTCTCCTGCGTTTGATCTTGGAACGCAGTCTAGGGAGAGCCCGCCCGGCCCTCGTCGTCCGTACGGACGATGGGCGCACCGCGCCCCCTCCCTAGACTGGCAGCGCCCAATCCATTCAGGAGAACCCCATGAACAAAGTGGCTTTCATCACCGGTGCCAGCCGCGGCATCGGCCGCGAGACGGCCCTCGCCTTCGCCCGCGCCGGCTACGACGTGGCGATCAGCGCGCGCACCCTGCGCGAAGGCGAAGCCCATTCCCACGCCCTGCGCCGCCCGGACGGCAGCGCCCTGCCCGGCAGCCTCGAATCCGTTGCCGCGGAAATCCGCGCCCTCGGCCGCCAGGTGCGCGAAGTGCGCATGGACCTGCTCGACGACACCTCGGTGCTCTCAGCCGCCGACGTGGTGCTGCGCGCCTTCGAGCGGGTGGACGTGCTGGTGAACAACGCCATCTACCAGGGCAGCGACCTCAACCTGCCCTTCATGGAGCTGGAGCCCGCCACCCTCAAGCGCGTCTTCCAGGGTTATGTGATGGCCCCCTTCCTGCTCACCCGCGCCATCGTCGCCGGCATGCAGGCCCAGGGCGGCGGCGTGGTCATCAACGTCACCTCCGGCGCCGGCGAGAGCGATCCGCCGGTGGCCGCCGGGCGCGGTGGCTGGGGCTACGCCTACGGCGCCGGCAAGGCCGCCGTGTCGCGCCTGTCCGGCATCCTCGCCACCGAGCTGGGTGACGAGGGCATCCAGGCCTACACCGTCAATCCGGGCGTCGTCACCACCGAGGCGCTCAAGGCCACCATCGGCGACAAGGGCGTGCTGGCCCTGCGCAACGGCGCCGCGCCGCCCGAGGTGCCCGCCGCCGTGATGCTGTGGCTCGCCACCGCAGCGGAGGCCCCGCGCTTCCAGAAACGCACCATCCACGCCCAGCCCTTCGCGCTGGAACACGGCATCGTGGCCGACTGGCGCAGCGCAGAACCCGCCGCCAGCGCCGCCTGAAACGACAACGCGGCACCGGAAGGCTTCCCGGTGCCGCGCAAGTAGGTCTCATCGGCCGGAGCCGAAGGCGCCAAAGCCCTTGAATGTAGGGGCGAATTCATTCGCCCGAGGCGGCGATCAATGGATGTTTCCCCATTTTTGCCCGTGACGGGCGAACAAGTTCGCCCCTACGGCAGCAGAGGCCGCGGTCACGTGCAGTTTTAAGGACAAACGTCAGCGCCCACTGAGCGCCGCCACGCTGTTGAGCATGATGCGCACCAGCTCCGTCTGCCGGCGCACCCCGGTCTTGGAGAAGATCGAGCGCAGGTGGGCGCGGGCCGTGTTGCGGCGGATGTCGAGGGCCTCCGCCGCCTCTTCCAGCGACAGGCCGTTGGCCAGCTCCATCGCCAGCGCGGTTTCGGACGGCGTCAGGTTGAACAGCTGCTTGGCCGCGGTGATGCTGGTCATCGACTTGCCCGCCGCGTCGCGGATGTACACCACCGCGGCCGGCTGGCCGCGCCCTTCGGCCCACTCCGCCGACACCACCGACTCCACCACCAGCCCCAGGCTGTGCTGGCCGGACGGGCGCGACACCGACATCGCCTCGGCAAGGCTCGCGCCGGCCGCGCCCCGGTGGGTGAGCACCTTGCGGATCAGCTGCTGCAGCTCCCGGTTGATGCTCGGGTAGGACGCCTCCAGGCGGTTGCCCACCACCTTCAGGCCATCGGCGCGGGCCAGCACCTCGCGGGCGGCCAGGTTCTGCTCGATGATCTGGCCGCTCTCGTCGAGCACCACCGTGCCCACTGCCAGCCGGCCCATGGCCCGCGCGTAGAGCGCGCCGATGTGCTCGCGGCGGCCGAGCTTGTTGTTGATCAGCAGCGCCTGCCGCAAATGCGGCAGCAAGGCCTCGCAGCGCGCCTTTTCCGTCGCCGAGAAACGCGGCGCGCTCTCCGGCCGGGTGATGCGGAAGCGCAGGCGCCCCGCGTCCGGCATGGAGATGTCGGCGCCCATCACATGAAACACGTCATGGTTCATGCACCAGTCCCGGTAATAGGCACTGCCGCGCCACTCCGGCTCGCGCATCACGTCGTCCACCGTAAACACCCGGTCGGCGGGCATGTCCACAAAGGGCGTGGACGCATACGGGTAGGCCATGTAGCTCAGCTCCCCGCTGTTCACGCCCTCCGCGTCGCCGACGGCGATCATCAGCCCCGTGTCGGAATACTCCGGCATGCGCAGGATCAACGTCACATAGTTGGCCCCGAAAATCTGCTGGAACTGGCTCAGTGCCAGCCCCCAGCGCTTGCTGTCCAGCGCCGCTGCGTAGAGGGCCGCCACCAGCCGGTCGTAGTCCACCACGTCGAGGTCTATCGTCGCCATTCCTGCGTCTCCGTGATTGGCATCGCCACGCCCCCGCCGCCGTCAGGCCACGGCCGGGTAGTCGTTGTAGCCCGCCGCGCCGGCGGTGTACAGCGTGCGCCGGTCGAAACGGGCCAGATCCAGCCCGTCGCGCAGGCGCGCCACCAGATCCGGATTGGCGATGAAATGCCGCGCGAAGGACACCGCCTCGCCGGCGCCGGCCTCCAGCGCCGCGGCGGCAGACGGCGCATCGAAACCGTCGTTGAGGATCAGCGGCCCGTCGAAATTGGCCCGCGCCAGCGCGAAGGCGTCCAGCCCCGGCACGTCCGCCGGCGCGCGCATCACGTGGGCGTAGGCCAGCCCCAGGGGATTGGCCTGGCGCAGCAGCTCCGCGTGGGTGGCGGCGGAATCCTCGTCGCGGGTGTCGTTGTAGGTGTTGCCCGGATTGATGCGGAAGCCCACCCGCCCGGCGCCCACCGCTGCCGCCATGGCCTGCAGGCACGCCACCGCGAAGCGCACCCGGTTGGCGGCGCTGCCGCCATATTGGTCCGTGCGGGTATTGGTGCCCGAGCACATGAACTGCATCGGCAGGTAGCCGCTGGTGCAGTGCAGCTCCACGCCGTCGAAGCCCGCCTCGATGGCATTCAGCGCGGCGCGGCGGAATTCCTCCACCACCGCGGCCACCTCGTCGGTCTCCAGCGCGCGCGGCAGGTCGAAGGGCTGCATGCCGGCGCTGTCGGTGTAGATCTCGCCGGACGCCTGCACGGCGGACGGGGCCACCGTATCGACCCCTGCCGGCTTGATGTGCCGGCTACCGATGCGGCCAGCGTGCATCAGCTGCAGCACGATGCGGCCGCCGCGGGCATGCACTGCATCCGTCACGCGCCGCCAGCCGGCCACCTGGGCGGCTGTCTCGATGCCCGGCTGCCGGCAGTAGGCCTGGCCGGTCACGCTCGGCCAGCAGCCTTCGGCAACGATCAGGCCCGCCGCCGCGCGGGCCGCGTAGTGCTCGACCATCAGATCGCCGGGCACGCCGTCCGAATCCGCCCGGTTGCGGGTCATCGGCGCCATCACGATGCGGTTGGCGAGACGCAGCTCGCCCAGCTGCACGGGCTCGAACAAGGGCGCCACGGCGAGCGCGGCAAGGCTGGCACGTTCCATCTGCAGGCTCCCCCGTTTACAGCGCCGTCACCAGCACCGACGAACGCCCGCCATCCACCGGCAAGGCCGCACCGGTGATGTAGGACGCCTCATCGCTGGCCAGGAAGAGGATCGCATTGGCCAGCTCGTCCGGCTGCCCGACGCGGCCCATGGGAATCAGCTTTTCGGTGTTCTTGCGTGAAGCCTCGTCGGCCAGCATGCCGGCCGTGGCGGGCGTCTCGACCACCGCCGGAATCACCACATTCACGCGGATACCGTGGGGCGCGCCCTCCGCCGCCGCCGCGCGGGAGAAATTGATCACCGCCGCCTTGGCCGCGGAATAGCCGGACATCCACGGCGTACCCAGCGTGCCGCAGATGGACGACAGATTGATGATCGAACCGCCCTTCCCCTTCATCAGCTTCATCGCGCTGCGGGTGCCCCAGAAAGTGCCATCCACCGAGGTGCTGAAATTGGCGTGCCAATCGGCGGTGGACGTCTCCTCGATGGAGCCCCAGGTATAGGCCATCGCATTGTTCACCAGGATGTCGAGCCGCCCGTGGCGCGCCGCGCAATCGGCCAGCGCAGCGGTAAAGCCCGCCTCGTCGCTCACGTCCGCCACCACCGCCTCGGCCTTGCCACCGGCCGCCACGATGGACGCCACCACCGCATCCAGCGGCTCGCGGCGGCGACCACAGATCACCACCGTCGCCCCCTCCTGCGCAAAGCGGATCGCGGTTGCCGCGCCAATGCCCGTACCACCCCCCGTCACGAAAGCGACCTTGTCCTGCAAGCGAAAAGCCATTGTCTGTCTCCTGAACCAGCCCACCCGCCCCGGACGACGGACGGTGCGTAATTGGAAGCTCAAGCCGCGCCCGGACGGCACAAGCCCAGCCCACCCCGGCCCAGCCTGCGAGACGCAGCCTATTAGGGATGGACGGCGCAACCATCGTCCGATGGGACTAGGGGTGTGCTACAGCGCTGCGAAGTTGATGTACGGCGGCGTGAACAAGAGATACAGCGCGTGTGAACTCAACTAACACGGCCGTGAGATCAACATTGGCGCGTGTGAGAAGAACTTTCAGGCGTGTTACCTCTTCGTGCACGCGTGAGAGTTGATCTCACAGCCGTGCACGAAGAGGTAACAGCGGTGCACGCTCAATGTTCATCCGTGCACGTTGAGCGAGCACGGGTGTGAGGTCTTCGTGCACGCTCCAAAGATCTTCGTGCACCGGTGCACGGAGAAGTTTGGGGTGGTGAAAGGTGTTGGTTGGGGAGTGTGAGGCCAGGTGCAGCTGAGGGACGTTGAATGTGGGTGGGATGGAGGACGGTCTGAGCTGCCCCCCGAATTTCGTC
>JAFEDK010000006.1 GCA_018241665.1 Pseudomonadota bacterium | reverse complement strand
CGCCGGTTACGAGAATCATGGAAGTCCTTGGTTAAACTATTCAGCGTGAATTATGACAAACCTGGCCCGCCGCAACACCCGTCGCCAAAGCCTGGTGACATCCGTTCGACAAGCCGGAGCATTATCTCACCCATCGAAAAGCTGCGCTCGCGACGACCGGGCGGGGGCTGCGATTCTGCGCGGAGAATGCCGTCGGGGTCGAGGAATTACGGCATGATGGAAGGGTTTCACGGTCTTTGAAGAGGACAGGATGCTGCGCTACCTGCGGCCTGCGATAGTCATTCCGAGCCTGACTGCCCTGATCCTGGGGACGGTCGCAGGGGGCATCGCATGGCAACGCATCGAGGCCGCCCACCAGGAAACCCAGCAGCGGGCCTTCGACGCGGAAAGCAGCGAGATCGCGCTGAAGATCGACGAGCGCGTCAAGGCCTACCGGCAGGTACTGCGCGGCGCCCGGGCCCTGTTCGCGGCCTCCCGCGAGGTGACGCGCGAAGAATGGCGGCAGTACGTGGAAGCCCTGCGCCTGCCGGAGGACTATCCCGGCATCCAGGGTGTCGGGTTCGCGGTACCGGTGCCGGCCACCGAGGTGGGCCGGCACGAACGGGCGATGCATGCCCAGGGCTTTGCGGGCTACCAGCTGAGCCCCCCCGGCAAGCGCGCCGAATACACCGCGGTCCTCTACCTGGAACCTTTCGACTGGCGCAACCAGCGGGCCCTCGGTTTCGACATGTACTCGGAGCCCGTGCGCCACGCTGCAATGGCCCGCGCCCGCGAGCTGGGTACGCCCAGCCTCAGTGGCAAGGTCAGGCTGGTACAGGAGACCGCGACCGATACCCAGGCCGGGGTCCTGCTCTACCTGCCGGTCTTCCGGCGGGACGCGCCCCTGGTCACCCCGGCGCAGCGCGAGGCAGCCTTCCTCGGCTGGGTGTACAGCCCCTTCCGCATGAACGACCTGATCACCGGCACCCTCGGGGATGCCGCCCCCCGCGTGCATCTGCGGATCTACGACGGGCACGACCCAAGCCCCGCGACGCTGCTCTTCGACAGCCACCCCAGCCTGCCGGAACAGGGCAAGCTGGGTAGCCGCAGCACGCTGGAAATGGACAGCCGGGTGTGGACACTGGTCTTCGACAGCACACCGGAACTGGCCGCCACGCCTCCCGAATGGCGTCTCGAGCAGGCGGCCATCGTGCTGATCGCCGGCCTGTTCGTGCTGCTGACCACGTTCTTCTGCGCCGCCCGCCAGCGGGCTGTCGAACTGACCCGCATCAGCGCCTCCCTGCGCCGCAGCGAGGCGCGCTACGCCACCCTGGTCAATCTTTCCGAGGACGGCATCGCCGCCCTCGACGCCCAGCTCTGCTTCACCTATCTCAACCCGCGCCTGCTAAAGCTCCTCGGCTTCCCGGAGACAGAACTGCTCGGCCGCCGCTTCGACAGCCTGTGGCCGGCCGAAGACGCCGCCCACCGCGACTTCCTGATCGAACGCCTGCGCCGCGGCGAGGCGGCCAGCTGGGAAGAGCAGCTGCGCAATGCCGACGGACGGCTGATCACCCTCATCATCACCCATGCGCCCCACTTCGACGACGGCGGCGTACTGCTGGGCTCGATCCTGACCCTCACCGACATCTCGGAGCGCAAGGCATCGGAAGAGCGGATCCGCTATCTCGCCACCCACGACCCGCTGACCGGCCTGACCAACCGCGCGATGTTCCTGGAGCAGATGAACAACAGCCTGCGGATCGCCCAGCGCCACCAGACGCGCTTCGCGCTGCTGTTCCTCGACCTGGACCACTTCAAGGAGGTCAATGACAGCCTCGGCCACGCTGCCGGCGATGCGCTGCTGCGCGAAACGGCGCGCCGCATGCGCCGCTGCCTGCGGGCCAGCGACCTGCTCGCCCGCCAGGGCGGCGACGAATTCCTGGCCCTGCTCCACGATGTGCACAACGTGGACGAAGCCCTGCACGTCGCCGACAAGATCCGCCAGGCGATCGGCGCGCCCTTCTCGCTGGACGGGCAGAGCTGCTCCGTCTCGGTGAGCATCGGCATCGCCCTTTATCCCGACCACGGCCAGGATCTGGAAACCCTCACCCGCAGCGCCGACACGGCCATGTACCGCGCCAAGCAGGGTGGCCGCGACGGGACCACCGCGGCCACCAACGCCGCCTGAAACGCCGCGATTTACTTGCCGCCGGACCTGCTTCTAGAATCCTCGCCGTCCGTCGCGCCCACACCTGGAGACCCCATGTCCCGCCATACCAAGATCGTCGCCACCCTCGGCCCCGCCTCCTCCGACGCCTCCGTGCTCGAACGCCTCGTGCAGTCCGGCGTGGACGTGGTACGCCTGAACTTCTCCCACGGCAAGGCAGACGACCATATCGCCCGCGCCCGCCAGGTCCGCGAAGTGTCCCAGCTGGTCGGGCGGCCGGTCGGCATCCTGGCCGACATGCAGGGCCCGAAGATCCGCGTCGGCAAGTTCGAAGAGGGCAAGATCACGCTGCAGAAGGACGCCGCCTTCATCCTCGACGCCCAGTGCGCGCTCGGCAACGCCCACCGGGTCGGCCTCGACTACAAGGACCTGCCCCGCGACGTGAAGCCCGGCGACGTGCTGCTGCTGGACGACGGCCGCCTCAAGCTGAGCGTGGAGCGCGTGCTCGGCCACGAGATCCATACCAAGGTCAAGGTCGGTGGCGAGCTGTCCAACAACAAGGGCATCAACCGCCAGGGCGGCGGCCTTACCGCCCCGGCGCTGACCGCCAAGGACATGGAAGACATCAAGACTGCCGCGCTGATCGGCGTGGACTTCGTCGCGATCTCCTTCCCCAAGGGCGCCGCCGACATGTACATGGCCCGCCAACTGCTCCGCGCCGCCGGCAGCAGCGCGGTGCTGATCGCCAAGATCGAGCGCACCGAGGCCGTCGCCAACCTCGACGAGATCCTCGACGCCTCGGACGGCATCATGGTGGCCCGCGGCGACCTGGCCGTGGAAGTCGGCGACGCCGCCGTGCCGGCGCTGCAGAAGCGCATGATCCGGCTGGCCCGCGAGAAGAACAAACTCGCCATCACCGCCACCCAGATGATGGAATCGATGATCCACAGCCCGGTGCCGACCCGCGCCGAGGTGTCCGACGTGGCCAACGCGGTGCTCGACGGCACCGACGCGGTGATGCTGTCCGCCGAAACCGCCTCCGGCAAGTTTCCGGTGGAAGTCGTCGAATCCATGTCGCGCATCTGCCTGGAGGCCGAGAAGTCCACCGAAGTGACGATGGACCGGGACTTCCTCGACCGGGTGTTCACGCGCATCGACCAGTCCATTGCGATGGCCGCGATGTGGACCGCCTACCATCTCAAGGTCAAGGCCATCGCCTCCCTCACCCAGACCGGCTCCACCGCCCTGTGGATGAGCCGCCTGAACAGCGGCGTGCCGATCTACGCGCTGACGCCGGAAATCTCGGCGCGCAACCAGATGACCCTCTACCGAGAGGTCTATCCGCTGCTGATGTCGCAGATCCACGCCGACCGGGACGTGCTGCTGTGGGAAGCCGAACAGATCCTGCTCGAACAGGGCGTCGTCCAGTACGGCGACCTCATCGTGCTGACCATCGGCGAGCCCATCGGCGCCGCCGGCGGCACCAACACCATGAAGATCGTGCGCGTCGGCGACACCCCCAGGCCCGGCCCCCTGCAAGCACTTAGCACATGAGCATGGAACCCGGTGTAAACTCCGGGCCCGCCAGACGCGCAGGCGCCATGCCGCCACGCTAGAATCCTGTTTTTTACGTCTTTACCCGGCCGACCGATCCGGCCCTCGGAGAAAAACCATGCCTCTCGTTTCCATGCGCCAGCTTCTCGACCACGCTGCCGAAAACAGCTATGGCCTGCCCGCGTTCAACGTCAACAACCTCGAACAAGTCCAGGCCATCATGGAAGCCGCTGCGGAAACCGACAGCCCGGTGATCATGCAGGCCTCCGCCGGCGCCCGCAAATACGCTGGCGAAGCCTTCCTGCGCCACCTCATCGACGCCGCAGTCGAGGCCTATCCGCACATCCCGGTGGTCATGCACCAGGACCACGGCCAGTCCGCCGCCGTCTGCCAGGGCGCCATCCGTTCCGGCTTCTCGTCGGTGATGATGGACGGCTCCCTGCTCGAAGACGGCAAGACCCCGTCCTCCTACGAATACAACGTGGACGTGACCCGCCGCGTGGTCGAGATGTCCCACGCCATCGGCGTCAGCGTCGAAGGCGAACTGGGCTGCCTGGGCTCCCTCGAAACCGGCCAGGCCGGCGAGGAAGACGGCATCGGCGCCGAAGGCACGCTGGACCACTCCCAGATGCTGACCGACCCCGACCAGGCCGCCGATTTCGTCCGCCAGACCAACGTGGACGCGCTGGCCATCGCCATCGGCACCAGCCACGGCGCCTACAAGTTCACCCGCAAGCCCACCGGCGACATCCTGGCCATCGAGCGCATCAAGGAAATCAACGCCCGCATCCCCAACACCCACCTGGTGATGCACGGCTCCTCCTCGGTGCCGCAGGAGCTGCTCGAGATCATCCGTGAGTACGGCGGCGACATGAAGGAAACCTACGGCGTGCCGGTCGAGGAAATCGTCCGCGGCATCAAGTACGGCGTGCGCAAGATCAACATCGACACCGACATCCGCCTGGCCATGACCGGCGCGGTGCGCAAGTTCTTCGTCGAGAACCCCTCCAAGTTCGATCCGCGCGAATTCCTCAAGCCGGCCCGCGAAGCCGCCAAGCTGGTCTGCAAGGCCCGCTTCGAAGCCTTTGGCACCGCCGGCAACGCCAGCAAGATCAAGCCGGTGTCCCTGGACAAGATCGCTGCCCGCTACAAGAGCGGTGAGCTGAACCAGATCGTCCGCTAAGCACGGCACGGGGAGCCCGCTCCCCGGTCTCGCCGGCAGTCATGGAACGGGGCCAAACGGCCCCGTTTTGCGTGGAGCGGCCCACGCCCCCCCGTCGCGGCGAACTTGTTCCCCCTCCCGCCTGCCCAAGCGCCATCCGTGGGGACGAATGCATTCGCCCCTGCTCCACCCGCAAAGTCAGCCGGCGAAGGTTTTCGCCCCCGTTCTGAAGGAGTTCCCGATGGCCGCCCCCTGGTCCGCCCTGTTCAGCGCCATTCCGTGGTCCGACGTGATCGCCCATGCCCCGACGGTCGCCAAGGGCGCCCGCAAGCTGTGGCAGAAGGTCGGCAAGCATCACGACGAGAGCACGACGACGCCCGTTGCGCCGGATGCCGCAGCAGCCGATCCCGATGCCCGTTTCGGCACCATCAACTCGCGCTTGGCCGAAGTCGAAGCCCGCCAGCAGGACAGCGCCGAGCTGCTCGCCGCCCTCGCTGCCCAGAACGCCGAACTCGTGCGTGCCGCCGAGGCCCTGCGCCGCCGCGTGCAGATTCTCGGCGGCGGACTGCTGCTGCTTGCCGTCGCGTTCGTCGCCAGCCTTTTCCGTTGATTCGTTGCTGCGCCGCAACATCCGGCGTAACCCGCATCACGCCGCTGCGGCCGCCACCCTTGCCAGCGCCCCTGCCGTAACGGCAAGATGACGACCCGACCCAGCCCGGCCGACAGCGCCGCAGAGCCGCCACCATGACCCTGCCCGACCTATTCATCGAGCACGACCAGCGCCAGGCCCTCAACGACGAATTCCACGCCCGGCCGCCGGTGCCACTGGAAAGCCCGCAGCTGATCAGCTACCTGGCAATGCACCACGGCGACGGCGCCCCCGACGCCGCGCTGCAGCATCTGCTCGCCCTCGGCAAGCTCCTCGAGCGCCCGATCGACAGCGACGGCCGCCACAGCCTGATCGACTTCGGCAGCTTCCAGCTCAAGTGGGAACTGCACAACGAGTTCTCCAGCTACACCTTCTTCCGCAAGGTCAGCCACGGTGAAGGCCTCGACCAGCCCACGTCGGCGCTGGCCGTGGTACCGGATGCCTGGCTGCGCAGCATGCCCGGCAAGCTGATCGTCGCCACCCACGTGGAACTGCGCAGCGTCGCCGAGATCACCCCCGAGAGCGTGATGGCCAAGCTGTCGCCGACCGGCAACCAGATGGTCGGCGCCAAGGTCGCGGACGGCGCTGCCTGGGTGTTCACCGACTTCCTGTTCGAAGAAGGCTTCTCGCGCTTCCTGATCATCGACGTGTCCCTGACCCGCCGCCAGGCCGGCCGCACCGTGCAGCGCCTGGTGGAGATCGAGACCTACCGCCTGATGGCCCTGCTGGCCTTCCCGGTAGCCAAAGACGTCGGCCGCACGATCGGCGCCGCCGAGCAGCGCCTCGCCGACCTGATGGACCGTACCGGCTCGGCGCGCAACCCGGAGGACGAGCGCAGCGTACTGGCCGACCTGACCACCATGGCTGCGGAGATCGAGCACTCGGTGGCCCGCACCACCTTCCGCTTCGGCGCCGCGCGGGCCTACCACAGCCTGGTCATGCAGCGGATCACCGAACTGCGCGAACAGCGCATCAGCGGCCTGCCGACCTTCCACGAATTCATGGAACGGCGCCTGCTGCCGGCGATGAACACCTGCGTGACGATGGCCCGCCGCCAGGAAGACCTGTCCAGCCGCGTGGCGCGCAACAGCCAGCTGCTGCGCACCCGCGTCGAGGTCGAGCTGGAACGCCAGAACCAGGAACTGCTGGCCCAGATGAACCGCCGCGCCAAGCTCCAGCTGCACCTGCAGGAAACCGTCGAAGGCCTGTCGGTGGTCGCCATCACCTACTACGCCTCGCAGCTGGTGCAATACCTGGCCAAGGGCGTGAAGCACTACATCGAGCCGCTGACGCCGGAAGGCATCACCGCGGTGGCGATCCCGGTCATCGCCGCCCTGGTCGCCATCGGCACCCATCGCATGCGCAAGCACCTGGCCGCCGCCGAAGGCCACGCCTAAACGCAAACGGCTGGGCGGCTGGGCGGCTGTAGGGGCGAATTCATTCGCCCGCAAAGCTCAATCCACGCATGGAGGGCGAATCAATTCGCCCCTACAGCTTCACCCCCACCTGGATCGCCTGCGCCCCGGCCGTCACGGCCGGGAACGTGAGCATCCCTCCGCTCCGCTGCGCCGGTATAATCGCGTTTTGTCCAACGGACCTGACAGACCGTGACCACTCCGCTCTTCGAATCCTCCATCCGCAGCCTGCCCCTGCTGGGCCGCGGCAAGGTGCGCGACATCTACGCCATCGACGCCGACAAGCTGCTCATCGTCACCTCCGACCGTCTGTCGGCCTTCGACGTGATCCTGCCGGATCCCATTCCCCGCAAGGGCGAAGTGCTCACCGCCATGGCCAACTTCTGGTTCGCCAGGCTCGGCCACATCGTCCCCAACCAGCTCACCGGCATCGACCCCGCCAGCGTCGTCGCTTCCGACGAAGCCGGGCAGGTGCGCGGCCGCGCGCTGGTCGTCAAGCGCCTCACCCCGCTGCCCATCGAGGCCGTCGTGCGCGGCTACGTGATCGGCTCCGGCTGGAAGGACTACCAGGACACCGGCGCGATCTGCGGCATCGAGCTGCCGGCCGGCCTCAAGCAGGCCCAGAAGCTGCCGTTCCCGATCTTCACCCCGGCCAGCAAGGCCGACGTGGGCGATCACGACGAGAACATCAGCTTCGAACAGGCCCAGGCACGCACCGACGCGCTGCTCGCCGACGCCCTCAAGGGCACCGGCAAGACCGGCGCCCAGCTGGTGGCCGAAGCCCGCGACGCGGCGATCCGCCTGTACACCGAGGCCGCCGACTATGCCGCCACCCGCGGCATCATCATCGCCGACACCAAGTTCGAGTTCGGCATCGACGCCGCCGGCACGCTGCACCTCATCGACGAGGCCCTGACGCCCGACTCCTCGCGCTTCTGGCCCGCCGACAGCTACGCCGAGGGCATCAGCCCGCCGAGCTACGACAAGCAGTACGTGCGCGACTACCTGGAAACCCTCGACTGGGGCAAGGTCGCCCCGGGGCCCAAGCTACCGGAAGAAGTCGTTGCCCGCACTGCGGCCAAGTACGTGGAAGCCTACGAGAAGCTGACCGGCAACACGCTGTAAGCCGGACCGTGCTTGAGGGCGAATGAATTCGCCCCTACAGATATGTGCCCACAACCCGCCACGGCGGGTTGTGTCGTTTACCGGGCCATGTTCAGCCCACGTGGAAGATGTCGATCAACGCCTTGCGCTCTTCCGACGACTCTTCCAGCACTTCCGCCAGCTTGACCTCATCCAGGCCCAGCGTTGCCGCCTTGGCCAGGCCATGACGCAGATCCTCGGTTTCCGTCTCCGGCGTGAAGGGATTGCGTGTCTCGGCCACCAGGTTGGCGATGAAGATCAGGTCGGAGATCGTGGTCGGAGGCCAGGAGCCGCCGTAGATCTCCGGGTTGTCCACCGCATCCACCAACTCCCGCGGCATGTTCATCGCCGCCAGCACCGCCCGGCCAACCGGCGCGTGCCAGATCCGCACCAGATCCGACAGGGGGCTGTCTTCGCTGAGCATCTCCGGGTATTCCCACACCCGCGCCAGCAGGAAGAACTGGCCAATGTCGTGCACCATGCCGGCAAAGAAGGCTGCATCGGGATCGAGCCGCGTGCAGCGGCGCGCCAGCACGCAGGCGGTTGCCGCCACATCCACGCTGTGCGCCCACAGCTTGCGGATCAGCGGCTGGTACGGCCCAAGCATGTCCCGGTGCAGCAACTGCTCGGCGGTCACCGCCATCGCCAACGCCCTCAGCTTGCCGAAGCCGATGCGCACCAGCGCCTTCGGCACATCGGTCACCAGGCGCCCGCTCGGGTTGTACCAGACCGAATTGGCCAGGGCCACGGTCCGTGCCGCCAGCAAGGGCTCGGCCGACACCATCGCGGAGATCTTCGACACCTCCATGTCGGGCACGTCGAGGGCCTCGAGCACTCGCATCGTGACTTCCATCGAGGTCGGGAAGCGCAGCTCGCCCTCCTCCAGCTCCTTGGTGACGGTATGCAGGAAAGCCTGCTCCGCCAGATTCAATGCCTTGTCGCTCACTGTTCGTTCCCCCTCAACCCGGCCGCTCCGCGCCTGTCGCCAAGGGCGACACTCCGCGCAGAATTCGGCACAATAAAACCACTCAACCGATCACCCAAAGAACATGACCAACACCCCAGCCACCTCGCCCCTGCTCGAACTCTCCGGCCTGCCACGCTTCGACGCGATCGAACCGGCCCACGTGGAGCCCGCCGTCCGCAGCCTGCTGGACGCCCTGCGCGCCACCGTCGAACGCCTGCAGGATGATCCTGCCACACCCACCTGGGCCAACTTCGTCGAGCCCATCGAGAACGAAGGCGAGCGCCTCGGCCGCGCATGGGGTGTTGCCGCCCACATGCACAGCGTGATGGACACCCCCGAATGGCGTGAAGCCTACAACGCGATGCTGCCGGAGGTCACCCGCTTCTATGCCGAACTGGGGCAGAACCTGAAGCTCTTCCAGAAGTATAAGTCCATCAAGAACGGCCCCGAGTTCGCTAGCTTGAGCCCGGCCCGCCAGCGCATCATCGACAATGAACTGCGCGGCTTCCGCCTTTCCGGTGCGGAACTGCCGGACGAGCAGAAACCCCGCTTCCAGGCCATCCAGGAAGAACTCGCCGGCCTCGGCGCCAAGTTCTCCGAGAACCTGCTCGACGCCACCAACGCCTTCGCCCACATCGTCACCGACGAGGCCCAGCTGGCCGGCCTGCCCGACGACGTGATCGCCGCCGCTCGCGAGGCTGCCGAGAAGGCCGGCACCACCGGCTGGAAGTTCGGCCTCAAGATGCCGTCCTATCTACCGGTCATGCAGTATGCCGACAACCGGAGCTTCCGCGAAACCCTTTATCGCGCCTACGCCACCCGCGCTGCCGAGATCGACAATGGCTACAGCAAGGCCGAATGGAACAACGGCCCGCTGATCAGCCAGATCCTTGCCCTGCGCGCGGAGGAAGCCACGCTGCTGGGCTACAAGAACTACGCCGAAGTATCGCTGGTACCCAAGATGGCAGACACGCCGGAGCAGGTCCTCGGCTTCTTGCGCGAGCTGGCCGCCAAGGCCAAGCCCTTCGCCGAGCGCGACCTGGCCGAACTGAAGGCCTTCGCCAAGGATGAGCTGGGCCTCGATCCACTCGAGCCGTGGGACGTGGCTTACGTGTCCGAGAAGCTGCGCGTCGCCCAGTACGCCTTCTCCGAACAGGAAGTGAAGGAATACCTGCCCGAACCCAAGGTGCTCGACGGCCTGTTCGGCGTGATCCAGAAGCTCTACCGCGTCAGCATCAAGCCCGACACCGGCCCGGTGTGGCATCCGGACGTGCGCTTCTTCCGCATCGAGCGCGACAGCCAGCTGGTCGGCCAGTTCTACCTCGACCTCTACGCCCGCGACACCAAGAAGGGCGGCGCCTGGATGGACTCGGCGATCACCCGCCGCCGTCTCGCCAGCGGCATCGAAACGCCGGTGGCCTACCTGGTGTGCAACTTCCCCGGCCCGGTCGGCGGCAAGCCGGCCACTTTCAGCCACGACGACGTGATCACCCTGTTCCACGAGAGCGGCCACGGCCTGCACCACCTGCTGACCAAGGTGGACGACCTGGCGGTGTCCGGCATCCACGGCGTCGAGTGGGACGCGGTCGAGCTGCCCAGCCAGTTCATGGAGAACTTCTGCTGGGAATGGGACGTGATCCGCGAGATGACCGCCCATAGCGAAACCGGCGCCCCGCTGCCGAAGGAACTGTTCGACAAGATGCTCGCCGCCAAGAACTTCCAGAGCGGCATGCAGACCGTTCGCCAGCTGGAGTTCTCCCTGTTCGACCTGCAGATCCACATGGACTTCGACCCGGCCCAGCGGGACGTGCTGGACCTGCTCGCCGAGGTGCGCAAGGAAGTCGCCGTGCTGGTGCCGCCGGCCTGGCACCGCTTCCCCAACAGCTTCAGTCACATCTTCGCCGGCGGCTACGCGGCGGGCTACTACAGCTACAAGTGGGCCGAGGTGTTGTCGGCGGATGCCTTCGCCGCCTTCGAGGAGGAAGGTCGCCCGAAGGGCAGCGTGCTCGACGCCCACACCGGCGAACGCTTCTGGAACGAGATCCTCGCCGTCGGCGGCAGCCGCCCGGCGCTCGATTCCTTCAAGGCTTTCCGTGGTCGCGAACCGCAGGTGGACGCCCTGCTCCGCCACAGCGGCATGGTGCCCGCATGACGCCCCGGCGGCTGTCCGGTCTGCTGCTTCTGGCCGCCGCGCTGCCGGCGGTGGCCCAGAACGCCTACCGCTGGGTGGACGAGAAGGGGCGCGTGCAATACAGCGACCAGCCGCCGCCCCAGTCCGTGAAGAAGTTCGAGGAGCGCAAGCTGCAAGCCAACCGCGCCAACGCCCAGCAGCAGTCCTATGCTACCCGCAAGGCTGCCGCCGATTTTCCGGTGACCCTCTACGTGGGCAAGGACTGCGGCCAGGCCTGCGATAGCGCGCGCACGCTGCTCAACAAACGCGGGATTCCGTTCTCGGAAGCCTTGCTGCAGACCGAGGCCGAAGTCGCGGCCTTCAAGAGTCGCTTCAGCAAGGACCCGGTCGCGCCAAGCCTGCTGGTGGGCAAGACGCTGGAGAGCGGCTTCGCCGAGGCAAGCTGGAACGCCCTGCTGAACGAGGCCGGCTACCCCGCAACGAAGCAGCCCTGACCGCATCCCCAACGCACGCCCCGCCAGGGCCTGATTTTTCAGGCGTTTTTCCGCCCTCAAGCGGCGACACCGCAAACCGACAGAACGGCCTCTCCTCTTCCCGAGGAGAGGCCGTTCTGGTTTTCAGAGCCTCACTGACAACATCGTCACACTATCAATAATGTCAATTATGTGAAAATTATTAAAAATATCGTTTATGACCTCATTTAACAAATCGGTTCCGATCCGTAGTTCATCATTTCCACCCTTCAGCCGGCTCCATCCTCCAGCTAACGCTTCCCCAGCCGCTGCTTGCAATGCCCCCCCGGCATCGCCTTTAGTGCAGGAACACCCTTGCCGGGGCGCCGCCTAGAAACAACCTTCACCCGAGAACGACAGCCATGTTGCACACTTCCGTTCCCCCGACCCTGCAAGCGACGAACCGCAAGCACGAGCTGATCATCGCCGACGGCCTGGCCCCGGAGATCCAGATCCTCATCCAGGATGCCAAAGCCCGCGTCATCAGCCTGGACCAGGCCAAAGACCCGCTGCAGGCCCTCACCACCGCGCTCGCCGGGGAAACGCTGGACGTACTGCACATCGTGGCCCACGGGCATATGGGCGGCTTCGAGATCGGTGGCCAGTGGGTGGATCAGGGCGCCCTGCTGCGCAATGCCCATCTGCTCATGCACTGGCAGGTTCGCCGGGTGGCACTGTGGGTCTGCGAGCTCGGGCTTAACCAGGAGTTCGCCGAAACGCTGGCGCGCCTGAGCGGAGCGGAAGTCTATGTCTCGAAAGGACGCCTGGGCTGGGACAGCGGCTCCGGTGAGCGCCACTGGTCACTTGAAGGGCCGCGCCAGCAAGGCCGGATGGATGGCGGCCAGGTCTTCGGCCCCCGGGCGACGGCCAGCTGGAACCACCAGCTCGTCACCCTGAAGCTCCAGGGTATCTACACCACCACCGCCAGCGGCGCATCCGATACCTTCTACGGGGAAGAAACCAACAGCGTAACGATCAACACGACGCCCCTGTCCTCCACCAACGTCACCTTCAGCCAGGCGGGCATCCAGTTCTCCGGCAACAACGTGCTGGGCACCATCAGCTACAAGAACGCAGGTGGAACGACGATCACCTTCGACGGCCTGGCCAGCCGCCCGATCAAGGTGGGTGGCGTGGTCAAGGGCTTCTACGTCTGGCTCGACAACGATCACAACAACAATGGCTCGGCAGCGGATACCGCCTTCATCCTGAGCCTGGACAACAGCTACTTCAACAGCACGGCCAACATCGGCAGCAGCTCCGACCGGGTCGACAGTTCGATGAACAGCGTCCTGCCGGTCAACAGCGCGCCGGCGGCCGTCAACGACGCCGTCACGCTCAATGAAGACAACCCGGCCAGCGGCAATGTACTGACCAACGACACCGACGCCAACGGCGATGCGCTTACCGTCACCAGCTTCACCATCGGCGGCGTGGCCGGCACCCTCGGTGCGTCCAACACCATTGCGGGCGTCGGCACCTTCACCCTGGACGCCAGCGGGGCTTACAGCTTTACCCCATTGCCCAACTACAACGGCAGCGTTCCGGTCATCCGCTACACGACCTCGGACGGCAACGGCGGCAGCAGCTCCGCCAGCCTGACTTTCACGATCACGCCGGTCAACGACGCCCCCACGTCCACCGACGCGAGCGTGACCACCCTCGAGGACGCCGGGAAAATTCTGTCCCTGGCGAACTTCGGCAGCTACAGCGACGCCGAAGGCACACCGCTCGCCGCAGTCAAGATCACGACCCTGCCCGCTCTGGGAACCCTCACGCTCAACGGCACCGCGGTCAGCAGCGGACAATCCATCAACGCCAGCGACATCAGCGCCGGCAAGCTGGTGTACACCCCGGCCGCCAACGGGAACGGCACTGCCTACACGACCCTGAAATTCCAGGTCGGGGACGGCGCCCTGTTCAGCGGCGACAACACCCTCACAGTCAATGTCACGCCGGTCAATGACGCCCCCGCGGGCAGCGATGCGACGCTGACCATCAACGAAGACAGCACGAAGACCTTCGCCGCCAGCGACTTCGGCTTCACCGACCCGACCGACGCGTCCGCCAACGCCCTCGGCGCAGTCCTCATCGCCACGCTGCCCCAGGCCGGCAGCCTCAAGCTGAACAACAATGCGGTCACCGCCGGTCAGTCGATCAGCGCCGCCGACATCGCGGCGGGCAAGCTGACCTACACGCCCGCCAGCAACGCCAACGGCACCAGCTACGCCAGCTTCACCTTCCAGGTACAGGACGACGGCGGCACCGCCAACGGCGGCAAGAACCTCGACCCGACGCCCAACACCATCACCCTCAACGTTACGGCGGTCAACGACGCCCCCACCGCGGTGAACGACGCCGCCCAGGCCATCTGGAGCGCCACATCGGGCTACCGCTCGAACCCCAGCGGCAACGTCAAGACCAACGACTCCGATCCGGATAGCGGCGACACGTTCTCCGTCGTGCTCGCCAACGCCGGCAGCTCGTTCAATGCGGGCACCGCCTCAACGATTGGATCGACCAGCATCTCCCCGACCGGCGAGCGGACGACGTACACGGTGTTCACAGTCGGCAATGCCAGCGCCTCCGTCGGCGACGCGGTAACGGGCACCGGCATCCCCGCTGGCACTACGGTTACCGCCCGAAGCTCCAAAACGCTGACGATCAGTACGCCTGCCGCACTGACGGCTGGCCAGGCAATCACCGTTGGAGGAACCGGCGATACGATCGCCACCCTGGTAACGTCCTCGTCGACCGTGATCGCAATGGACACGCCGGCCGGCACAATCAGCGCCGGCATGGACATCACCGGTACCGGCATTCCCAGCGGCACCAAGGTCACGGGAGTCACTACCGCGACGGGCGGCGTGAGCCTCGTGACAATCGACAAGGCCCTGACGGCAACGGTCGGCACCGATGTCACCATCGGCTCCAGCGGCGCCACCCTCACCGGCACCTACGGCACCCTGCTGCTGCAGTCCGACGGCACCTACACCTACACGGTGACCAATTCGGGCGTCGCGAACGGCAATACGGACCAGTTCAGCTACCAGGTCAAGGATTCGAGCAACGCCACTGCCACCGCGACCCTTACCGTCACCATCAACGTGGCGGCGGCCGCCGCGCCGACCGCCGTCGCCGATACCGCCAGCGTGACGGAAAAGGGCGGCACCAATAACGGCACGGGCACAGGACAGGTCACCGGTGACGTGACGCCCGCCTCCGGGGCCGGCACCGACACGACGCCCAACCTCGCCGGATCGATCTCCGTCGTGGCCGCTGCCGGCCCGACCGACGCCAGCTACACGACCGTGGGCGCCACCGACGTAGTGATTCACGGCCGTTACGGCGACCTGTCGATCAAGAACGACGGCACCTACACCTACACGGCGAGCAGTTCCAACAGCACCGTCGATGCGCTCAATAGCAGCGAACACCTGACCGATGTGTTCAGCTACCGCATCACCGACAACGGCGGCAACTTCTCCACGACGACCCTGACGGTCACCGTCAACGGCGCCAACGACGCCCCGGTTGCCACGGACGACGTGGGCTGGGCCACCGAGGCTGGCGGAACCGCCAATGGCACCACCGGCCAGGGCGCCAGCGGCAATGTGCTGACCAACGACACCGATGTGGACAACGGCAGCACCAAGGCCGTCTCGGCCATCCGCGTCGGGAGCTCCGAAGGCGCCGGTACCGCCGGCAGCCTGGGCAGCGGCCTGGACGGCAGCTACGGCACACTGACCCTGAACGCCAACGGCAGCTATACCTACGTCGTCAATGAAACGGCGGCCAACTCGCTGGCGGCCGGCACCACCGTCACCGACAGCTTCAACTACACCGTCAGCGACGGCAGCCTGACCGACACGGCGGTGCTCAGCATCACCGTCACGGGCGCCAACGACGCGCCCGTCAACACCGTACCCGCAAGCCAGACCCTGGCCAGCTACGAGACCAAGGCCATCAGCGGCCTGTCCGTCACCGACCCCGATGGCAACCTGGCCACCAGCAGCGCGGTCGCCCTCAGCGTGTCCCACGGCAGCCTGTCGGCCACCGCCAGCGGCGCCGGCACCCTCAGCGGCGGCGGCACGGACGCCAGCCCCCTGCTGCTGTCCGGCAGCGCCGCCGAGGTCCAGGCCATGCTCGGCACGGTGATCTATACCCCGACCAGCGGCTATTCGGGCGCCGACGCCCTGCGCATGGTCAGCACCGATGCGCTCGGCCTGACCGACACGGACGTGGTCGGCATCACCGTGACCGCCGACAACCGCCCGCTCACCGTCAGCGGCACGGCGGTCAACGAAGCCTCGCCCTTCGTGTTCTTCACGGTCGGTGGCGCCGCCGGCCAACTGGTGAGCCTGTCCGTCACTGGCACCTCAGCCACCAGCGGCACCGACTTCATCAGCAACCTGCAGTACTTCAACGGCAGCAGCTGGCAGGCCTACTCCGGCACGCCGGTGGCCATGTCCGGCACCACCCTGCTGGTCCGCCTGCCCGTGCTGCAGGACACCACCCACGAAGGCGTGGAGTCCCTGCAACTGACCGCCTCCAACGGCGCCGGCAGTGGCACCACCAACGCCAGCAGCATTGCCGACGACGGCACCGGCGCCATCTTCCTGGAAGGCAACACCACCGGCACCCCCGACACGTCCGGTGTCGGCTACCCCGCCAGCCTGGACGACGACCGCCCCCTGACCGTAACCGACCTTACCGTCAACGAAGCCTCGTCCCACGCGGTCTTCAAGATCACCGGCGCCGCGGCCCAGGTGATCACCCTGGCGCTCGCCAGCGGCTCGGCCACCGCCACCGCCGACTACGCAAGCGCCCTTGAAGTCCAGAATCCGGGCACCGGGCAATGGGAGGCGTATGGCGCTTCCGCCACCCTGGCCGCCGATGGCACCCTGTTTGTCCGGGTCGCCATCAACCCTGACAACATTTATGAAGGCCCCGAGAACTTCGGCCTGACCGCCAGCAACGGCAGCGGCATCGGCTACACCGGCACCGCCATCATCGTGGACGACGGCACCGGCCTGAACTATGACGGGACCGTCAGCGGCGGCAGCGCCACAGCTACCGCCACCGGACTCGACAACGACCTGTCCGTGAGCGTCAGCGCGGCCGGCCCCGTCAATGAGGGCTCCACCTACGCGATGTTCACGGTGACCGCGACCGCCGGCGAAAACCTGGCCCTCAGCCTGAGCGGCAGCGGCTCGGCCCCGGCCACCATCGGCGGCTTCACCCTGCAGTACTCCTACAACGGCACGACCTGGACCACCTACAGTTCCAGCAGCCAGCCCGCCGTCCCCGGCGCGCTGGGCAGCGGTACCGGTGTCGTCTACGTCCGCGCCAATATCAGCAGCGAGCAGGACAACACCTACGAAGGCACCGAGACCTTCACACTCACGGCATCCACCAGCACCGGCGCCGGCAAGTCGGCCTCGGCCGAAACCTCCATCGTCGATGATGGCAGCGGCAGCAAATACGACGGCACGCTGACCGGTGGCGTTCCCACCAGCAGCAACGCCGGGCTGGACAATGACGTCCCAACCGTTTCCGTCAGCAGCGTCACCGTCAGCGAGGCGTCGGCATACGCCGTGGTCAGCGTATCCCTGTCCCACCCTTCGTTGTCCGACGTGTCGTTCACGCCGACCAGCAGCGATGGCAGCGCCACCGGGGGCACCGACTTCGGCACCGGGCTGGAGTACTTCAACGGCACCGCGTGGACGCCCGTCACCGGCAGCCTGACCATCGCCGCCGGCGCCACCAGCATCCTGTTGCGTGCCCCGATCAGCCACGACAACCTCTACGAGGGGGCCGAGACCTTCACGATCAGCACCGGCGCCATTACCGGCACGGTCACCAATGGGAGCGCAGCCAGCGGCACCGTCACCATCAAGGACGACGGCAGCAGCACGAACATCTTCCTTGGCACAAACCAGTCGGCCACCCCGACGGCCGGCACGGCCGACAACGACACGCCAACCATTTCCGTCTCCGGTTCGGCCGTTACGGAAGGCGATGCCATCGTCTTCACCGTCAGCCTCGACAAGCTGTCCACCCAGGACATCAGTTTCACGCCTGTCGTCGGCCAGATTGGTGACGGCGCCACCGTGGGAGCCGACACCGCCGCCGACACCACCCTGGAAGTGTCCACCGACGGCGGCGCGCACTACAACACCGTCACCGGCACAGTGACGATCGCCGCCGGAGAAAGCTCCCTGCTGCTGCGGCTGGCCACTGTGGACGACGCCTCAACGGAATCCGCCGAGAGCCTGACCCTTTCCACCGGCGCCATCACCGGGACCGTGAAGAATCCGGCGGGTGCCAGCGGCGCGGGGTCGATCAATGACAACGACGGCCCCGGCATCTCCCTCAGCAAGGCAACCCTGGCCACCAACGAGAGCGGAACCACCGACAGCTTCACCGTCAAGCTCAACTCCCAGCCCACCGCCGACGTCACCGTCACCCTCACAGGCCTCGACGCCACCGAAGGCAGCCTGAGCACCACCACCCTGACCTTCACCGCGGCTAACTGGAACACCGCGCAGACCGTCACGGTCACCGGTGAGGATGACCCCCAGATAGACGGCAACATCGCCTACACCCTGACGGCCACCACCAGCTCCACCGACGGTAACTACAGCGGCAAGACCGGCTCCGTGGCCGCCACCAACTCCGACGACGACAGCGCCGCTCTGGTGCTGGGTGCCATCAGCGCCCACACCACCGAGGCCGGTGGCACCGCCACCTTCACCGTCAAGCTGTCCAGCCAGCCGACCGGTACCGTCACCGTCGCCACCTCGAGCAGCGACAGCACCGAGGGCAGCGTCGCCCCCGTCAGCCTGATCTTCAACGCCAGCAACTGGGACACCCCACAGACGGTCACCGTCACCGGCGTGGACGACCCCCTGATCGACGGTGCCATCGGCTACACCGTGGATCTGTCCGCGACCTCCGGCGACTCGAACTACGACGGCAAGACCGGCTCGGTGAACGTCACCAACGACGACAACGACAGCGCCGGCCTCACCCTCAGCAAGGCAACCCTGGCCACCGGCGAGAGTGGAACCACCGACAGCTTCACCGTCAAGCTCAACTCCCAGCCCACCGCCGACGTCACCGTCACCCTCACCGGCCTGGACGCCACCGAAGGCAGCCTGAGCACCACCACCCTGACCTTCACCGCGGCCAACTGGAACACCGCGCAGACCGTCACCGTCACTGGCGCCGACGACACGCTGGTGGACGGCAACATCGCCTACACCCTGACGGCCACCAGCAGCTCCACCGACGGTAACTACAGCGCCAAAACCGGCTCCGTGGCCGTCACCAACGCCGACAACGACAGCGCAGGCCTCACCCTCAGCAAGGCAACCCTGGCCACCAACGAGAGCGGAACCACCGACAGCTTCACCGTCAAGCTCAACGCCCAGCCCACCGCCGACGTCACCGTCACCTTCACCGGCCTCGACGCCACCGAAGGCAGCCTGAGCACCACAACCCTGACCTTCACCGCGGCCAACTGGAACACCGCGCAGACCGTCACCGTCACGGGCGCCGACGACACGCTGGTGGACGGCAACATCGCCTACACCCTGACCGCCACCAGCAGTTCCACCGACGGCAACTACAGCGGCAAGACCGGCTCCGTGGCCGTCACCAACGCCGACAACGACGTCGTATCTCCCCCGCCCCCGACACCCGAGCCGCCTGTCCAGCCGACACCGCCCTTCAGTGCCGATCTGGACCCGGCCAGCGACACCGGCGTACGGGACAACGTCACGATGATCACGGCCCCGGATTTCACCCTCAACGGCGGCACCTATCTCAGCACCGGCGGCTCGGCCCGCCTGCTCGACGCCAGCGGGCAGGTCATCGGCAGTTCCAGTGTCACCGCCGCGGATGTCCAGGCTGGCACGGTCAATGTGACGACCGGGCAGCTCGACGACGGGCAATACACCTTCCAGGCCCAGGTGCTGAATGCAACGGGCCAGGTCGTCGTAAGCGCGCCAGTCACCGTCACCGTGGTAACCGACCGGGACGGCATCAGGCCCTCCGTGGAGCTCGCCGCGAACAACGGCGACTACAACCAGGACGGCACACCCGACTGGCAGCAGAACAACGTCGCCCAATTGCCGTTGCTGTCGCTCACCGACTTCCAGGCCGGGATCAACGCCCCCGCCGCCACATTCGGCGCGATCATCGCGGGCACGGTGGACAGCATCCACACGGGCAACCCGGTCAAGCTCGACGCGGGCGCCCAGTTGCTCGACCTGTCCATCAGCGCCATCCCCGCCCCGCTGCCTGACAACACGGTGGCCGGCTCGGCCATGTTCAACTTCTCCGTGACGGCGCAGACCGGCGCGGCCTTGACCGACATCGCGCCGGATCGTGCCGGCTTGCAGACCCAGGTCGTCATCGACCTGCCCACCGGCATCACGGCCAATGCCTACATGAAGTACAACGCCGTCACTGGCGCATGGACCAACTTCGCCAATCCCGCCGCGGTGGACGGTTCCCAGGATGGCGCGGCACTGCTGGATACGGTCGGCGACGGCAAGGTCCACCGGATCGTCATCACCCTGACCGACGGTGGGGCCGGCGACGAGGATGGCACCGTCAACGGCGTGATCGTCGACCCGGGCCTGCTCGCCTTCATCTCCAGCCCGCCTCCTGCCGCACCGTCGGCCACACCGGTCTATAGCGTCCGGCTGGCCAGCGGCGACCGCTTCTACACGACCAGCGTCACGGAAGCCGCGACGATGGCCAAGGGCAGCGCAAATGTCTTCGAAGGCGTCCGTTTCGACAGCCTGGATAGCGCCCAGGGTGGCGTCCATCAAGTGGCCAACCACAACCCCTTCACCAACGACTGGTATTTCGCCGTCGATGGCGGCGCGATGCCCTACGCCTGCTACCAGCAGATCAAGACCCTGGCGGGCTTCTCGGCCGCAGCCGCAGGCAAAGGCCCGGGCGAGGACTTCCACCTCTACCTGAATGGAATGGGCCTGACGCAACTGGTCACCCAGGCCGAGGCAGCATCCCTGAGCCTGACCAGCAAGGGCTACATGGACCGCGGCGTCGTATTCAACACCACGACGACGAGTGCCTTCACCTTCGACGCCGAGGCCTACCTCGTAGCCAACAAGAATGACGCGGCCATCCAGAATCTGGTGAAATCCCTGTCCGGCAGCTATACCTCGACAAGCGACGCCCAATTCATCGAGGCCGTCGAACAGCAATACCTGACCCAGGTCAACGTGGTAGGCACCGCGGTCGCCCATGGCACGACCGCCACGGCCGCCGACCTGAACGCCGCCTTCGGCACCCATTTTCTAGCCTGATCGGAAACCGCAATTGAGTCGCACCACGATGAGCACACGCTTCAAACCTGCCGCGAGCCCCTTCATCCTGGCCGTCGGAATGGCACTCTGCGGCATCGCCGCCGCTGCGGACGAGCCCAGCCCCCACTACTACCTGGGACTGCAAGCCGGCCGCAACAACCTCGACAACTGGAATGCGGACGTCTCCTTCGGCGCCGGCGTAAGCTTGCCGGGCAAGCTCGGGCTGGACCAGGGCATGCATGGCGGCCTCGTCTTCGGCCGCCAGACCGAGCACGCCCGCTATGAGATCGAGTACCAGCGCGGCAGCTTCGACCTGCAATCCATCGAACTGGGCCCGCTGAAGGAGGCGGCCGGCGGCTCCGGCCACTACGAGGCACTGACCCTGAACGCCTACCGTACCGAGCGCCTGAGCGACAGCTTCTCCGGCTACGTCGGCGCGGGCATCGGCTTCGGCAAGGCCAAACTGCCCTCGGCCAGCTTCAGTACCGGCTGCCAGTGCTTCCCCGGCGCCTCCGGAAACGGCCTCGCCTGGCAGTTGCGTGCCGGCCTGGAGTACGACTTCACCGCCGCCCACAAGGGTTTCATCCAGTACACCCACCTCAGCCTGCCCGGGCCGGACTCTGGCAGCACGCCCGGCGTGGACTATGACCGCAAGCAGGTCGGCATCATCGGCCTGGGTTACCGCTACGCCTTCCCCTGACGCCTGACTGGCATGGGCCTCGCTTGGTAGTCTCTCAGCCGCCCCGCCTTCCGCGGGGCGTGTTCCGACACCCAGCGAGGCATCCATGACCGACACTCCCGCCCAAGCCAGCACTCTCAAGGTCGCCGTCGCCACCAAGGGCCACGGCCAGGTGGACCTTCACTTCGGCCATGCCGACGACTTCCATGTGTACGAAGTCGACAAAAGCGGCATCCGCTTCGTCGAAAAGCGCATTGTCGAACACTATTGCCAGGGCGGCTTCGGCGATGAGGACAAGCGCGAGGTGATCATCCGCGCCCTTTCCGACTGCGCCGGCCTGCTTGTCGCCAAGGTCGGCGACGGCCCGAAAAAGCGGCTGCAGGATGCAGGCATCGAAGCCTCCGACGAGTTCGCCTACGGTGCCACCGAAGAATCCCTGCTGGCCTGGTACGCCGCACATCGGAACTGAACAGGAAGAAGCGCCGGACACATCAGGGCGGTATCATTGGCCGCCCCAACCGCTACACGCCGACGCATGAAGATCGCCACCTGGAACGTCAATTCCCTCAAGGTCCGCCTGCCCCACGTCCTCGACTGGCTGGCCGCCAACCAGCCCGATGCCCTGTGCCTGCAGGAGCTCAAGTGCGAGAACAAGGCCTTTCCGCTGGCCGACATCGAGGCCGCCGGCTACCAGGCCGTCTTCAATGGCCAGAAGACCTACAACGGTGTGGCCATCCTCACGCGCAAGCTGCTGGAGAACGTCACGCTGGACATCCCCGGTTTCCCGGATGAACAGAAGCGCATCATCGCCGGCACCCTCGACGGGGTCCGCATCGTCTGCGGCTACTTCCCCAACGGGCAGGCAGTCGGCTCCGAGAAGTTCGTTTACAAGCTGGCCTGGCTGGAGGCGCTGACCACCTGGCTGAAGGCCGAGCTGCAAACCACACCGCAGCTGGTGCTCGGTGGCGACTACAACATCGCGCCGGAAGACCGCGATGCCCACCCGGACTGGAAGGACGAGATCCATGTGTCGGTACCGGAGCGGAACGCCTTCAAGGCCCTGCTGGACATCGGCCTCACCGACGCCTTCCGGCTCTTCGAGCAGCCCGAGAAGAGCTTCTCCTGGTGGGACTACCGGATGATGGCCTTCCGCCGCAACGTCGGTCTGCGCATCGACCACCTGCTGGTGTCCCAGCCGCTGGTGGAGAAATGCACCGCCTGCGCTGTCGATAAAACCCCGCGCAAGCTGGAGCGCCCGTCCGACCACGCGCCGGTGGTCGTCGAACTGGCATGACGGACGCCTCCGACGGCGCGCTGAACGCCCTGTACCCGGTGCTCGCGGCGCTGCCGGCCGCGGCCCGCCAGCGCCTGCAACAGCACGCCCAGGTCATCGGCGTGCCGGCCGGCGCCGTCGTCTTCGACGAACGGCAGGCCTGCCAGGGCTTTCCCTTCGTGCTGTCCGGCGGCCTGCGGGTCGTCAAGGCCGCCCCCAGCGGGCGGGAACTGCCGCTGTACCGGGTCACGCCGGGCGAGACCTGCATCATCTCGTCGGCCTGCCTGCTCGGCCACGCGCCCTACAACGCCCGCGGCATTGCAGAGGTGGAGACGCGCCTGCTGCTCCTGCCGAATGCCGACTTCCAGTCCCTGCTCGGCGAAGCAGCCTTCCGGGATTTCATCTTCCAGCTGTTTTCCGAGCGCATCGCCGACCTGATGCAGCTGATCGAGGAGGTCGCCTTCCGCAAGCTCGACCAGCGCCTCGCCGCGCTGCTGCTCGGCAAGGGGCCGCGCCTGCATGTCACCCACCAGCAACTGGCCGACGAGCTGGGCAGCGTGCGGGAGATCGTCAGCCGCTTGCTGAAGGGGTTTGCCGAACAAGGACTGGTGGCGCTGGCCCGGGAGCAGGTGGACATCCTCGATGCCACCGGCCTGCGCCGGATTGCCGCGGGGTGATCTGCGGGCTCTGTAACCAAGGTTACAGACGCCAGCCACCGCCGCCTGCTGAAATACGCCCACCTGACTCATTGCCAAGGAGGCGATCATGAAAAGCAACGTAGGCGGAATCGACCGGGTATTGCGTATCGGCGGCGGTGTTGCGCTGCTCGCCTGGGCCGCATTGGGTGGCCCGGTCTGGGCCTGGATCGGCGCGGTGCCGCTGGCTACCGGCCTGTTCGGCTTCTGCCCGGCCTACCCGCTGCTGGGCATCAGCACCTGCCCGCTGAAAAAGGACTGAAGCACAGCCCTCGGGCGGCGTCCCGTGGGGGCGAATTCATTCGCCCGCGGACGTCTTTCCAACGACGGAGGGCGAATGAATTCGCCCCCACAGATCGGCCCACTGATTTCAGGCCAGCGGCCCCCGCGCCGCCACGTGATTGGCGATGCGCACGAACTCATCCACGCCAAGCCTCTCACCACGCAGGCCGGGGTCGATGCCGAGGGCGGTGTAGTCGGCCTCGGCCAGGTAGTCACGCAGCGTGTTGCGCAAGGTCTTGCGGCGCTGGCCGAAGGCGGCGGTGACGATCTTGCCGAGCAGCGCGTAGTCGGCCGCCGTGCACTCCGACGCCGGCCGCGGCACCATGCGCACGATGCTCGACATCACCTTCGGTGCCGGGCGGAAGGCGCCGGGCGGTACGTCGAACACGCGGCCCATGTTGAAGCGGTACTGCAGCATCACCGACAGGCGCCCGTATTCCTCGGTGCCCGGCTCGCCGACCATGCGCATCACCACTTCCTTCTGCAGCATGAAGGTCATGTCCTTCACCTTGTCGGCAAACTCGGCCAGGTGGAACAGGATCGGCGTGGAGATGTTGTAGGGCAGGTTGCCCACCACCCGCAGCGGCGCGCCGTCGGCCACCAGGCTGCCGAAATCGAACTTGAGGGCGTCGCCCTCGTGGATCGTCAGGCGCTCCGGCGAATGGGTCGTCTTCAGGCGGGCGATCAGGTCGCGGTCGATCTCCACCACGTGCAGGTGGCCGAGACGGTCCATCAGCGGCTCGGTCATCGCGCCAAGGCCGGGGCCGATCTCGACCATGCGGTCGCCCTCCACCGGGCGGATCGCCTCGATGATCTTGCGGATGATATTGGGGTCGGACAGGAAGTTCTGGCCGAAGCGCTTGCGCGCCTGATGTTGTTCGCTCATCCGTGTTTCCTTTCCCACGCGGCCAGCGCGTCCTTGATGCGGGCCACCGCCGAGAAGCCGGCCTGCTCGCCGGCCAGGATCGCCTCGTGGCGCTGCTGGAAGTTGGTGGCCGGCACGCCGCGCAGTTCCGGGCGGATGATCACGTCCGCATCGGCCAGTTCGACCTTGCCGAGGGCGCCGCCCATGATGGAGATGGTGTCGAGCAGCACGTCCGCGGTGCCCTGGTTCTTCTTGCCGCTCTGGCGGCCGGAAATATCCACGGCGATGACGATGTCGGCGCCGAGGCTGCGCGCCTCGCGCACCGGGATCGGCGCCACCAGGCCACCATCCACGTATTCGCGGCCGCTCACCAGCACCGGCGGGAAGACGCCCGGGATGGACGCCGACGCGCGCACCGCGGTGCCGGTGTTGCCGCGCTGGAAGACGATCGGCTCGCCGCTCTGCAGGTCGGTGGCCACCGCCGCAAAGCGCCGCTTGAGCCCTTCGATGGGCTTGTTGCCGACATTGCTGTTGATGAAGCGCTCGAGGGCTTCGCCCTTGATCACGCCGCGGTCGAACAGGCTCCAGTCGGTGATCGCCGACTCGTCGAGCTGGATCGCCAGGCGCTGCAATTCAAACGGACCGTGGCCGGCAGCATAAAGCGCACCGACCACCGAACCGGCGCTGGTGCCGACCACGAAGTCCGGCAGGATGCCATTGGTTTCCAGGGCCTTGATCACCCCGATGTGCGCAAAACCACGCGCCGCACCACCACCGAGGGCCAGCGCGATCCTCGGCTTGCGGGCCGCCAGCGGACGGACGGGTGCCTCGGCAGACTTTTGCGGCAAACCGCCACAGGCGGCCAGGCCCAGCGCAGAGGCAGCGCCGAGCAACAGACGTCGACGGGTGTTCATGCCGGGCTCCGCCCCTTGGCCATCTGGATGGCCAGCTCGACGGCGGCGAACAGGCTACCGGGCTCGGCGCGGCCGGTGCCGGCCAGGTCCAGCGCGGTGCCGTGATCGACGGAAGTACGGATGATCGGCAGGCCGAGGGTCACGTTGACGCCGCCGCCGAAGCTGGCGTGCTTGAGCACCGGCAGGCCCTGGTCGTGGTACATGGCGAGCACCGCATCACCCTGCTCCAGCGTATGCGGCACGAACAGGGTGTCGGCCGGCAGCGGACCGACAAGCTGCATGCCTTCAGCACGCAGGGCGTCCAGCACCGGCGTGATGACCTCGATCTCTTCCATCCCCATGTGGCCGCCCTCGCCCGCATGGGGATTGAGGCCGGCCACCAGGATTCGCGGCGACGCCAGGCCGAAGCGCTCGCGCAAATCCTTGTGCAGGATGCGCAGGGTGTCGCTGAGCAGCGGACGGGTGATCGCCGCCGGCACGTCCTTCAACGGCAGGTGCGTCGTCGCCAGCGCCACCCGCAGGCCGCCGCCGACCAGCATCATCACCACCAGCGGCGTGGCGGTGGCTTCGGCGAGGTATTCGGTGTGGCCGGAGAACGGCACGCCGGCTTCACAGATGATGCCCTTGTGCACCGGCGCGGTGACCATGCCGGCGAACTCGCCGGACTTGCAGCCGTCGATGGCCCGGTCGAGCACCGCCAGCACGTAGCGGGCATTGACCGCATCGAGACGACCGGGCGCGGCCGGCATCGCCAGCGGCACGTGCAGGACTTCCAGCGCACCGGCGCGGGACTCGCCGTCCGGGCGGTAGTCGATGATGTCGAGGGAGGGTTCGACGGCGTGGATGCGCGCCGCGATCATGTCGCGATCACCCAGCACGACGAGGCGGGCGGGCCATTCACGGCGCGGCAGCGCCGCGCACAGATCGGGGCCGATCCCGGCGGGCTCACCGCTGGTGATGGCAAGGACGGGAAGCTGAGAGGACATCTGAGGAGAGAAAAATGGGAAAAGCCCCACAAGGGGGCTGGAGAGAAAACTATACGCGCGTCAGACTGCCAGCCGACGCGCGCGTTCCCGGTTTATTTGTCTTCCGTGCGGTATTCCACGTAGGCCCGGTCACGCAGCTGGCGCAGCCAGTCCTGATAGGCCTCGTCCATCTTGCGCTCGCGCAGTGCGTTGCGGGCAGCAGCACGCTTGCGGTCCTCTGAAACGTCCTGGGTGCGGCGCTCCTCGACCTGGATCAGGTGCCAGCCGAAGGGCGACTGGACCGGCTGGCTGGTCTCGCCCGGCTTCAGCGCGTCCATCGCCTGCTCGAATTCCGGCACCGTGTCACCGGGGTAGATCCAGCCCAGATCGCCGCCCTTGGAGGCGGACAGATCGGCGGAGTGGATCTTGGCCAGCTCGGCAAAGTTGGCACCGCCCTGCACCACCCGCTCGCGCAGCTCGACCAGGCGGCGGCGGGCTTCCGTATCGGACACCACTTCACTGGTCTTGATCAGGATGTGGCGGGCGTGGGTCTGCTGCACCTGGGTCGGCGCCACGGAATCGTTTCCGCCGCGGCGGTCCACCACCCGCACGATGTGGAAACCGGCGGCACTGCGCAGGATGCGGGTCGTCTCGCCCGGCTTGAGGTTGGCGACGGCCTCGGCGAACAGGCTGGGCAGGCGCTCGGCGCTGCGCCAGCCCAGGTTGCCGCCTGAGAGGGCGTCCGGCGCGTCGGAGAAGCTGGCCGCCAGCTTGTCGAAGGGCTCGCCGCGGGCCAGCCGGGCCGCCACGTCGTCGGCGCGGGCACGCACGCGGGCCAGCTGCTCGGGGGTCGCACCTTCCGGGGTGCGGATCAGGATGTGCGACAGGTTGAATTCCTGCTGGCCGAGCACATTCTCCGGGTGGGCCAGGAAGTTGCTGACCTCGGCGTCGGAGATCACGATGCGGCTTTCCACCTCACGCTCGCGCACCCGGCTGATCAGGATCTCGTTGCGGATCTCCTCGCGGAAGCGGTCCCAGGACAGGCCGTCCTTCTCGAGGGCCTTGCGGAAGTCGGTCATCGACAGCTTGTTGTTGTCGGCGATCCGGCTGATGGCCCGGTCGAGGGTCACGTCATCCACGCGCAGGGAGGTTTCGTTGGCCAGCTGGATCTGCAGCCGCTCCATGATCTGGCGCTCGAGCACCTGCTTCTGGAGCACATCTGCGGGCGGCAGGCCCGTGCCCTGGCGGGACAGCTGGCGGGTAACCTGCTCGACCCGCTGGCGCAGGTCGGACAGGGTGATGACTTCGCTATTCACGACGGCCACGATGCGGTCCACTTCCACCGGCCCGTTGGCGGCGAAGGCGGACTGGGTGACCAGGTAGGCAGCAATCAGGGAGACGATCAGTTTCATGGGGGCGGGACGATCTTTCAGAAGTCGTCTTCACTGTAGAAGGGGTTGGAGCCGTCGTTGATCTTCCCATATCCGGGGATGCTACGGCGGAGCACGTTGATCGGGCTGGAGCCGAGGCTGCCGGCACCGTTGAAGTCGAGCTGGAAGAAGAAGGCGCGGGTCACGTCGTTCACGCTGGTGGTCAGCTGCTGCACGACACCGCGGAAGACCCAGCAACCGGCGTTGTACTCGACGCCGGCGACCCCCTGGTTGAGGCGGTGGTCACGCAGGTTGCGGTTGTAGCGCGCCACCCCGTACCAGTTGCCCCACAGCGGCCACTGGCCGGTGATGTCCAGGTCGCGGAAACCATCGGGGTTGGCGTCATCGGTGGAGTAGTTGCGGCGATAGCGCCAGCTCACGCCGATGGAGTGGGCATAGCTGGGCTGGTAGCGCAGGCCGAAATTGAATCTCTCGGTCCAGTGTTCCCGCGGGTTGTACTGCCAGGTGGTGTCGAGCTGGGTCTTCGACGCCAGGTTGATGCCGAAGGCGCCCAGCAGGTCGGCCCGCTGGCCGGTGCGCGGCGTGCCGCCCGGCAGCACGACCCGCTGGTCGTCCATGTAGTAGCGCTGGCCGAGCAGGGCACGCACCGTCTCGGCGCCGGTGGCGGGGTCGATCAGGCGGGACTGGACCGCGGTGGTGAGCTGGTTGGCATTGGAGATGCGATCGCCACCGGTGTAGACGTTTTCGGCGAAGAGCTGCGCGAAGTTGAAGTCGTAGGAGCCCGAATCGAAGTTCGGGATCATCGACTGGTCGCGATACGGCACGTAGAGGTAATACACCCGCGGCTCGAGGGTCTGCACGTAGTCGCGGCCGGCGAAGCTGGTATCCCGTTCGAAGGTCACGCCACTGTCCACCGACATGATCGGCAGCGTGCGGGAGACTGTGTTTTCACCGACGGTGGTGCGGCGGTCGAGGTCGTAGCGCGTCATGTGCACGCCAACCTTCGGAGTGATGTAGAACGCCGAGGTCTGGATCGGCAGCGACAGCTGCGGGTAGAGCGTCATCCGCCGCCCCTCGTCGAGGGTCGGATGGCTGAAGGCCACGTACTCGCTGGCCATCTGGAAGGTGGTGCCGCCGGGCAGCTCCGGCCGGTTGGCGGTCAGGGTCAGCTGCGGCAGGCGCTTGTAGGGCACCGCCACCGGCGCGCCATTGGGATCCTGCAGAGTCTGATAGGCCTGCAGCAGGCCGGTGGCCGTCCACCAGCCGCCGCCGGAGTAGCTCACCGCCCCCTGGCGCAGTAGGTTCACCTGGGACGTGAGTGCCAGCCGCGAGCTCAGGTCGATGAAGTAGCGCGGATCGGAAACCGCGGAAAAATCGATGTTGCCGGCCCAGCCGTTGCCGAAGATCTGGTTGTGGCGGATCTGGCCGGCCATCCGGCTGCGCCCTTCCACCTCGTCGTTGGGCATCCACTCGAAGTAGTTCGTACCCCGGTAGGTCGGCGTGATGTAGCGCGCCTCGTTGCGCAGCTGCAGGCCGCGCCGCCCCATGTAGCGGGTGGTCAGGGTGTCGTCGTAGTTCGGCGCCAGGTTGAAGTAATACGGGATGGTCAGGTCGAAGCCGACCTTGTTCGACGTACCGAAGGTTGGCGACAAGAGGCCGGACTTGCGGCTGTCGCCGAGGGGAAAGTCGGCCCACGGCATATAGGCCAGCGGCACGCCCTTGAAGATCAGCGTCCCATTGTGGGCTTCGCCGACGCTGCGATCGTAGTCGAGCTCGAGCTCCTTGGCCTTCACGTACCAGTCGGGGCGGTCGGGCTTGCAACTGGTCCAGGTGGCGTTGAAGAAGCGGAACTGGTTCTCGCCCTCCAGTTGCAGGGAATCGGCGGAGCCGTGGCCGGTGAGCGGCTGCTGGCTCATCGGCACGGCCTGGCCGGGCAGCAGCGGTGCGTCACCGGGGCGCGGGCCGCGCGGCGGACGGCTGATCGAGTAGCTCGGCGAATCGAAGGTGCCGACCTGCTCTTGCACCTTCATGCGCGCATGGGGGCCACTCATCTCGTCCTGGCCGCGGACGATGCGCACATGGCCGGTGGCCTCGACTTCGTCGGTGAGCTCGAAGTACTGCAGCTTGTCGGCTTCGATGCGGGTGTTGTCGCGGGTCAGCACGGCGGAGCCTTCGGCCACCGCATCGAGGTCCTGACGACCTGTCACCCGGTCGCCGTCGATCACCGTGGTGTGTGGCGGCAGCGCCGCAGCGCCCGTGGCGGGCTGGAGCGTGGCCCCCTTGCGCCCGGCGGGCACCACGGCCTTCTTCACCGGCGTTGCGGGTGCCGGCGTCCCGCCAGCAGGCCTGGACGGCGTTGCCGCGGCCGGCGCACGTGATGCCGGCTGCGCAGCAGCGGCGGGCCGGGCCGTGGCCGGCTTGCCGAGCAGCGACGGCGACACCACGAAGGGCGGAAGATCCTCGGCGCCCGCCCGCCCCCACAGGGCGAAGAGGGCGATGGACAGGAAGCGCAACTGCGTACGTGGTTTCATCCCGGAGCAGGAACCAGCCGGCGAGCCGACCGCATGGTTTGATAAACTGCCGGATTTTACACGAACACTTCTTCGACTCCCGTGGAACGACGCCAACAACTCCAGGCCTGGATCGCCGCCGAATTTCCCGGCCGCGCCTTCGAACTCGCCCCGGCCAGCGCCGACGCCAGCTTCCGGCGCTATTTCCGGCTGACATTCGCCGACGATCCGGTATCGCTGATTGTCATGGATGCGCCGCCCAGCCACGAGGACTGCCGCCCCTACATCAAGGTTGCCGAACTGTTCGGCGCCGCCGGCGTGCATGTCCCGCAGATCATCAAGCATGATCTCGAGCAGGGCTTCCTGCTGCTGTCCGACCTGGGCAGCACCACCTACCTGCAGGCGCTGACCAAGGACAATGCCCACAACCTGTACGCGGAAGCCCTCGGCGCGCTGATGAGCATCCAGCTGTCGAGCAAGCCCGGCGTGCTGCCCGAGTATGACCGCGAGCTGCTGCAGCGGGAGATGGAGCTCTTTCCGGTGTGGTACGTGTCGCGCCACAAGGGCATCACCCTCACCGACAAGCAGGCACAGCAGCTCTACGAGGTCTTCGACCGCGTCCTCGACGTGAACCTGTCCGAGCCCAAGGTCTACGTCCACCGCGACTACCACAGCCGCAACCTGATGCAGTCCACGCCCAACCCCGGCGTGCTCGACTTCCAGGATGCCGTCTATGGCCCGCTGACCTACGACCTGGTCTCCCTGCTCAAGGACGCCTACGTTCATTGGGACGAGGACTTCACCCTCGACCTGCTGGCCCGCTACTGGGAAACCGCTCGCAGCCTCGGCCTGCCGGTACGCGAGGACTTCGCCGACTTCCACCGCGACTACGAATACATGGGCGTCCAGCGCCACATCAAGGTGCTCGGCATCTTCGCCCGCCTCTATCACCGGGACGGCAAGGACGGTTACCTGAAGGACATGCCGCTGGTCCTGCACTACCTGCGCAAGACCTGCGAGCGCTACGGCGAACTCAAGCCGCTGCTGCGCATCCTGGAACAGACCGACCCGACCGTCACCGAAGTCGGCTATTCGTTCTGAGCCCACGACGATGAAAGCGATGATCCTCGCCGCCGGCCGCGGCGAACGCATGCGCCCCCTCACCGACAGTTGCCCCAAACCGCTGCTGGAAGTCGGCGGCAAGCCGCTGATCGTGTGGCACATCGAACGCCTGGCTGCGGCGGGCATCCGCGATCTGGTGATCAACCACGCCCACCTGGGCCGGATGATCGAAGAGGCCCTCGGCGACGGATCGCGCTTCGGCGTGCATATCCGTTACTCGGCGGAAGAAAGCGCGCTGGAAACCGCCGGCGGCATTGCCCGCGCGTTGCCGCTGCTCGGTACCGAGCCTTTCCTGGTGGTGAACGGCGACGTCTTCTGCGATGCCGACCTGGCCGGCCTGCGCCGCGCCGCCGACACCCTGAGCCCCGGCGGCACCCAGGCCCACCTGCTGCTGGTTGCCAACCCGCCCCACCACCCGCAGGGCGACTTCGCCCTGTGCCAGGACGGCCTGGTCCACGACGACGGCCACCAGCGCCTGACCTTCTCCGGCCTGGGCGCCTATCACCCGGCCCTGTTCATCGGTGTGGACGGCAGCAGCCCCGCCAAGCTGGCCCCGCTGTTGCGCAAGGCGATGGCCGGCAGGCACGTCGCCGGAAGCCGCCTGATCGGCGACTGGGTGGACGTGGGCACGCCGGAACGCCTGCGCGAACTCGACACGTATCTGCGCGAGGCCCGTCCCAGCACGCCCTGACGGGATTGCCGTAAGCTCGCAACAAAGCGGCCACCTCACGGTCCATCCAGAATCCAGCCACCGGACATCGCCATGCCCCTCGACACCTCCCCCTTCCAGGCCCGCCGCGCCCGCCTGCTGCAGACCATGCTGGCCGCCGGCGGCGGCGTCGCCGTCATCCCCACCGCGCCGGAACGCATCCGCAACCGCGACACCCACTACGGCTACCGCTTCGACAGCTACTTCTACTACCTCACCGGCTTCCGCGAGCCCGAGGCGGTCCTGGTGCTGGTGGCCGGGGAGACCCCGCGCAGCATCCTGTTCTGCCGCAGCAAGGACATGGAAAGGGAGATCTGGGACGGCTACCGCTTCGGCCCCGAGGCCGCGCGGGAGACTTTCGGTTTCGACGAGGCCCATCCCGTCGCCGAACTGGACGAGCAACTGGCGACGCTGTTCGCCAACCAGCCGGCCATCTTCCATTCGGTCGGCTACGAGCCGGCCTGGGACAACCGCATCGCCGACGCCCTCAACCGCGTGCGCGCCCAGGCCCGCACCGGCTGCCATGCACCTGGCCAGATCCGCGACGTGCGCGGGCTGATCGACGAGATGCGCCTCGTCAAGGACGCAGCCGAGCTCGCCACCATGCGCCGCGCCGCCGAGATTTCCGCCGGCGCCCATCGCCGCGCGATGCGCGCCACCCGCCCCGGCGCCTGGGAATACGAGGTCGAAGCCGAACTGCTGCACGAATTCCGCCGCCACGGCAGCCAGGCCCCGGCCTACGGCTCCATCGTCGCCGGCGGCGCCAACGCCTGCGTGCTGCACTATGTCGAAAACGACTGCCGGCTGAAGGACGGCGACCTGCTGCTGATCGACGCCGGCTGCGAACTCGACGGCTACGCCTCGGACATCACCCGCAGCTTCCCGGTGAGCGGCCGTTTCAGCGGGCCGCAGAAGGCCGCCTACGAGCTGGTGCTGGCCTCCCAGGCCGCCGCCATCGAGGCGATCCGCCCCGGCGCCGGCTGGAACGACCCGCACGACGCCGCCACCCGCGTACTCGCCCAGGGCTTCATCGACCTGGGCCTGCTCAGCGGCACGCTGGACGGTGTGCTCGAATCCGGCAGCTACCGCCAGTTCTACATGCACCGCACCGGCCACTGGCTCGGCCTCGACGTGCACGACGCCGGCGAATACAAGCTGGCCGGCGAATGGCGCCCGCTGGTCACCGGCAACATGCTGACCGTCGAACCGGGCTGCTACATCCGCCCCGCCGACGGCGTGCCGGAAGCCTTCTGGAACATCGGCATCCGTATCGAGGACGACGCGCTGGTCACCGACACGGGCTGCGAGATCATCACCGCCGCCACGCCGAAGAGCGTCGCCGACATCGAAGCCGTGATGGCCGAGGGCTGAGATGACCCGCCACGACCTCGTCATCGTCGGCGCCGGCCCGGTGGGCATGGCACTGGCCCTCGCCCTCAAGGATGCCGGCCTCGACATGCTGCTGGTGGATGCCCGCCCCCGCGGTGCCGCCCGCGACGACCCGCGCATCCTGGCCCTGTCCCACGGCACCCGCCTGACCCTTGAACGCCTCGGGGTGTGGAACCGCCTGCCGGCCACCGCCATCGAGAGCATCCACGTGTCCCACCAGGGCGGCCTCGGCCGCAGCCTGCTGCAGGCCGAGGAATACGGCCAGCCGGCCCTCGGCTACGTGGTCGCCGCCGGCGCGCTGGCCGCCGCGCTGGACGATGCACTGCTGGCCGCGGGCATCCCGCTGCGCGAGCACACGACGGTCAGCCGCCTGGTACCCGGCGCCGACGACGTGCTGATCAGCCTCGCCGACGGCCACAGTCTGTCGGCCCGCCTGGCCGCCTGCGCCGAAGGCAGCATCATCAGCGACGAGGAAAGCCCCCTCGTCGAGCGGGACTACGGCCAGCACGCGGTGATCAGCGTGGCCACCCCGGCCACGCCCCACCACGGCCGCGCCTGGGAACGCTTCACTCCGCAAGGCCCGCTAGCGGTGCTGCCCTGCGGCCAGGATTGCGCCATCGTGCATACCGCCGCGCCGGCCGACGCAGATGCGCTGCTCGCCCTCGACGACGACGCCTACCTCGCTCGCCTGCAGGAACACTTCGGCCAGCGCCTGCGCTTTGCCGCCGTCGCCCCGCGCGCCCGCTACCCGCTGGTACTGCGCTACCGGCGGGAGCCCGTCGGGCGCCGTACGGTGTGGTTGGGCAATGCCGCCCAGACCCTCCACCCGGTTGCCGGCCAAGGCTATAACCTGGCCCTGCGCGATGTCTGGGCCTGCGCCCAGACCCTGATCCGCGCCGGCGGCGACCCGGGCGCAGCGGACACCCTGGCGGCCTACGCCAACGCCCGCCGACTCGACCGCAACGGCACGATCCGCTTCACCGATACCCTGGTGCGCCTGTTCAGCACCTCCTTCGGGCCGCTCAGGCACGCCCGCGGCGCCGGCCTGTTCGCCCTCGACCTGCTGCCACCGGCCCGCCACTTCGTCGCCAAGCGGATGATGTTCGGGGCCCGCGCCTGGCCCTGACCGAAAACCCTTCCGCGAGCGTGAAAATGGCCGTCGCCGCAGCGCCGCAAACCCCGTAGAATCCGCCCCCTGCGTGCCGCCCGGCACACAGGGCAGCACGGAATTGCGACCATGGCCGAAACCGACGACCTGCAGCAACACGACGACCTCGAGAGCCACCTCCGCGAGGTCCAGCATCTGCTTGCCCGCCACAAGCTGGTGGAAGAGCTCGTCCATCGCCAGGACATGCCCAAGCATGACCTGGTCGAAAGCCTGGTCCACAAGCAGCACGTCCACGAGCTGACCCACAAGCTCGACAGCCTGCACTCCGCCGACGTCGCCCACATCCTCGAAGCCCTGCCGCTCGACGAGCGCCTGTTCGTCTGGGACCTGGTCAAGGCCGAGCGGGACGGCGAGATCCTGCTGGAAGTCTCCGACGCGGTGCGGGAATCCCTCATCGAGTCGATGGATTCGGCGTCCCTGCGCGCAGCCGCCGAGCAACTCGACGCCGACGAACTGGCCGACCTGGCGCCCGACCTGCCCCACGAGGTGATGGAGGCGGTCTACCAGGGCCTAGACCCGGAGGAGCGCGAGCAACTCCGCGCCGCCATGTCCTACCCGGAAGACTCAGTCGGTGCGCTGATGGACTTCGAGATGGTCACCGTGCGCGAGGACGTCACGCTGGAGGTGGTGCTGCGCTACCTGCGCCGTTTCGACGAACTGCCCGACCACACCGACCAGCTCTTCGTGGTGGACCGGGACGAACACCTGCGCGGCGTGCTGCCGATCGACCGGCTGCTGATCAACGACCCGGAAACCGAGGTGAGCGAGATCATGCTCACCGACACCCTGACACTTGAACCAGCCGACGAAGCCGAGACCGCCGCCCAGGCCTTCGAGCGTTACGACCTGGTGTCGGCGCCGGTGGTGGATTACCACCGCAAACTGGTCGGACGGGTGACGGTGGCCACCGTGGTGGACTTCATCCGCGAGGAAACCGAGAGCGAACTGCTCAGCCAGGGCGGCCTGAAGGAAGGCGAAGACATCTTCGCGCCGGTGTGGGACTCGGTGAAGAACCGTTGGTCCTGGCTGGCCGCCAACCTGGTCACCGCCTTCGTCGCCAGCCGGGTGATCGGCGCCTTCGAAGGCTCCATCGAGAAGCTGGTGGCGCTGGCCGCGCTGATGCCGATCGTGGCCGGCATTGGCGGCAACTCGGGCAACCAGACCATCACGATGATCGTCCGCGGCATCGCCATGGGCCAGGTGCAGGACGACGCGCTGAGCCGCCTGCTCAAGAAGGAGCTCGGCGTCGCACTGATCAACGGCATCGTGTGGGGCGGCCTGCTGGGCATCCTGGCCTGGGTGCTCTATGGCAGCGGCAAGCTGGGCCTGGTGATGACCGCCGCAATGACGCTGAACCTGCTCGTTGCCGCCTTCGTCGGGGTGATGGCCCCAATGCTCCGCCACCGCATCGGGCAAGACCCGGCGGTCGGCTCCAGCGTGATCATCACCGCCGTCACCGACTCCGGCGGCTTCTTCATCTTCCTCGGGCTGGCGACGATCTTCCTGATGTAGGACCGGGTGAGCGTAGGGGCGAATTCATTCGCCCTTACGCGCCAAGGCAATCTCTGCGGGCGAATGAATTCGCCCCTACGCTGCCTTCTGCGCTCAACCCGCGTTGGCAGCGAACCAGGCTTCGGCTGCAGCGACGGTGCTGTCGATGTCGGCTTCCGAGTGCGCAGCCGACACGAAGCCGGCCTCGAAGGCCGACGGCGCGAAGTAATGGCCCGCATCCAGCATCGCATGGAAGAAGCGGTTGAAGCGCTCCCGGTCGGAGACCATCACGTCGGCGTAGCTCTGCGGCACGGCCTTGGCGAAATACAGGCCGAACATGCCACCGACGGAATCGGCAATGAAGGTCACGCCGTGCTTTGCCGCCGCCGCATTGAGGCCTGCGACGAGGCGCTCGGTACGGGCGGTGAGCACCTCGTAGAAGCCCGGTTTGGCGATCTGCTCCAGGCTGGCGAGGCCGGCCGCAACCGCCACCGGGCTGCCGGAAAGGGTGCCGGCCTGGTACACGCCGCCCAGCGGGGCGATTTTTTCCATGATGTCGCGGCGGCCGCCAAAGGCGCCCACCGGCATGCCACCGCCGATCACCTTGCCGAGGGTGGTCAGGTCCGGGGTGATGCCGAACAGGCCTTGCACACCACGCGACCCAACGCGGAAACCGGTCATCACCTCGTCGAAGATCAGCACCGTGCCGTGCTCGGTACACAGGCGACGCAGCAGGTGCATGTACTCGGCGGACGGCTTGACGAGGTTCATGTTGCCGGCGATCGGCTCGATGATCACACAGGCGATATCACCGCCGCGGGCCTTGAAGGTTTCCTCCAGCTCCGCCGGGTTGTTGTAGTCGAGCACGATGGTGTGCTTGGCGAAATCATCCGGCACGCCGGCCGACGACGGGTTGCCGAAGGTCAGCAGGCCGGAACCGGCTTTCACCAGCAGGCTGTCGGCATGGCCGTGGTAACAGCCCTCGAACTTGATGATCTCGTCACGGCCGGTGAAGCCGCGGGCCAGGCGGATCGCGCTCATCGTCGCCTCGGTGCCGCTGGACACCAGGCGCACCATCTCAAGGCTGGGCAGCAGCTCGCACAGGCGCTCGGCCATGTCGATCTCGCGCTCGGTCGGCGCGCCGAAGGACAGGCCTTCGAGGGCCGCGGCACGCACGGCCTCGACCACCACCGGGTCGGCGTGGCCAAGAATGGCCGGCCCCCAGGAACCGACGTAGTCGAGGTATTCCTTGCCATCCGCATCCCACACGCGGGCGCCGAGCGCCTTCTTGAGGAAACGCGGAGTGCCGCCCACCGAGCGGAAGGCCCGCACCGGCGAATTGACGCCGCCGGGGATGGTGCGCTGGGCGCGGGCAAAGAGTTCTTCGTTACGGCTGCTCATGCTGGTGTTTCCTTGTAGGTCAATCGAACAGCCCGGCGTAGGCGGCCGCGCGGGCGGCCGGAGCGGGAGCTGCAAATACGTCGCTGATGACGGCCAGCAGGTCGGCGCCGGCCTCGATCAGCGCCGGGGCGTTGTCGACGGTGATGCCGCCGATGGCCGCCACCGGCAGGCCCAGCTCGCGCTTGGCGCGGGTCAGGATGTCGAGGGGCGCCGGCACCGCGGCAGGTTTGGTGGAAGACGGATACATGGCGCCGAAGGCGACGTAGTCGACACCGGCCGCCGCCCCGGCCACCGCACGCGGCCATTCGCCATAGCAGCTGACACCGAGGATTCGCTCGGCACCAAGGGCCCGCCGGGCCGCCGCCGGGTCGCCATCATCGCGACCGAGATGGACACCGTCGGCACCGATCTCCAGCGCCAGCGCCAGGTCGTCATTGAGCACCAGCGGCACACCCGCCTGGCGGCACAGGGCCAGCAGGTGGACGGCCTGCTCCCGCCGCAGGGCCACATCGGCATTCTTGTTGCGGTACTGGACCAGCGCCGGCCGGGCCGGCAGCAGGTCCGCAAGAGCGGCGCCCAGTGCGCCGGTGTCATTCCAGTCGGGCGTGACCAGATAAAGTCCACGTCGGAGCATCGCCTCAGCCCTTGTTGTCAACCAGGCTCGGCCTGGACCAGAAGAATCGGTCGGGAATGTGCTGCCCCATGCCCGGCCTGAACCCGGCGGCGAGCGTCTTCCAGGTAAAGCTCTGGGCCTGGTAGACCGCCGCCGACATATCCATGCCGTGGGCCAGCGCCGCCGCCACGGCGGAGGCCAGCGTGCAGCCGGAGCCATGGTAACTGCCGGACAGACGCTCCCAGGTATCGGCGCGGATCACGCCGCCACGCCCGTAAAGCGTGTTGATGACCTGCGGGGTCTGAGCGTGGGAGCCGGTGATCAGCACATGCTCGCAGCCCGCATTCATCAACTGGAGCGCGCAGTCATAAAGGGTCTGCTCGTCATGGCCGTCCCGGTGCAGGTCGGCCAGGCGGCGCGCCTCGATGGTATTGGGCGTGATGATGGTGGCCTGCGGCAGGATCAGCTCGCGCATCGCCTCCAGCATCGCTTCGGAGGCGAGCTCATCGCCCCGCCCGGAAGCGACCACCGGATCGACGACGACCGGCACCTGCGGATAATCGGAAATGATCTCGGCAATCGCCTCGATGTTGTCGACGCTGCCCAGCACACCGAGCTTGAAGGCCTGCACCGGCATGTCTTCGAGCACGGCCCGGGCCTGCTCGGCGACGAAGTCGGCATCGATCGGCAGGACATCTTCGACGCCGGCCGTATCCTGGACCGTAAGCGCAGTGATGACCGTCAGGGGGTGGCAACCCATCCCTGACAACGTCATAATGTCGGCTTGCACGCCCGCACCTCCGGTGGGATCGGACGCCGCAAAAACAAGGACTAGAGGAGGACAGGGATCGTTACGGGATATAGACATTCGGAGAGACAAGGACGCACAAATTTAACTGCGACTGCGCTACCATTCACGATCCAAGCGATTCTAGCCGAAATCACTACGCCGCACCCACATGGCAAATCCTCCCTACAAGACCTGGATGTGTCTGATCTGTGGCTTCATCTACGACGAAGCAGCTGGCGCCCCGGAAGAAGGCATTGCGCCCGGCACCCGTTGGGACGACATTCCCCCCAACTGGACCTGCCCCGAATGCGGCGCCCGCAAGGAAGACTTCGAGATGGTCGCCATCTGACCGCTCCCCAGCCCCGCACCATGCCCAACTCTAACGATCACGCCACCCGAACCGTTTCCGGAGGTCCCCGGTGAATCTCAGCGGCATCAAGGTCATGGTCATCGACGACAGCAACACCATTCGCCGTAGCGCCGAAATCTTCCTCGCCCAGGCGGGCTGCCAGGTCGTCCTGGCCGAGGATGGCTTCGACGCGCTGGCCAAGATCGCCGACCATGCCCCCGACCTGATCTTCGTGGACATCATGATGCCGCGCCTCGACGGCTATCAGACCTGTGCCCTGATCAAGAAGAACGCACGTCTCAAATCCACCCCGGTGATCATGCTGTCATCCAAGGATGGCCTGTTCGACCGCGCCCGGGGCCGCCTCGCCGGCTCCGACGAATACCTGACCAAACCGTTCACCAAGGAAAGCCTGCTGCGCTCCGTGGCTACCCACACCCAAGCTGGCCGGGCCTCCGCCAACGACTGACTGCAAGAGACGCGTCCATGCCGATCAAGAAAATCCTTGTTGTAGACGACTCCCCGACGGAGCGCCTGGCCCTGTCGGAAGTGCTGGTAAAGAACGGTTATCAGGTGGTCACCGCCGAAAACGGCGACGAGGCGGTACTGAAGAGCAAAAGCGAACATCCCGACCTGATCCTGATGGACGTCGTGATGCCCGGCACCAACGGCTACCAGGCCACCCGCACGATCTCCCGGGACGAAGGCACCCGCGACATCCCGGTGATCATGTGTACCAGCAAGGGCCAGGAAACCGACAAGATCTGGGGCCTCCGCCAGGGCGCCCTCGACTACATGGTCAAGCCCATCGACCACGCCGCGCTGCTCGACAAGATCCGCGCCCTCGGCTGAGTACCCCATGGCCAAACGGATCAGCCTCCATGAATTCCAGGCCGGGCTCGCCCGACGTCTGGCCGAAGCCCGCGACAACCGGGCCTCGGCCCTGCTGGCCGTACAGGCAGGCGGTCGCAACTGGCTCGTGGACCTTACCGAAGCCGGCGAAATCCTGTCGGTGCCACCGCTGGCCCCCGTGCCCCTGACCCAGCCCTGGTTCCGCGGGCTGGCCAGCGTGCGCGGCAACCTGTTCAGCGTGGTGGACTTCGCGGTGTTTCACGGCGAGCCCCCCATCGCACCGGCCGGCCATGCCCGCCTGCTGCTCGTCGGCGTGCGCCACGGCCTCAACAGCGCGCTGCTGGTGACGCGCGCGCTGGGCCTGCGCGCCATCGAGGACTTCATCCCGGTGCCGGCCCCCGCCGACGAAGACCAGCCGTGGATCGGCGACCGCCTGCAGGACAGCCGGGGCAGCACCTGGACCCGGCTCAAGGTGTCGGCACTGCTCAATCACTCGCGCTTTCTGGACGCAGCGCACTCGTGAATTTCATTTCGGGAGATACAGCGGGCTTGATCCGCTGAAGAGGACAATATGGCATTCAAGCTACCAGGGCTGTCGAAGGGCAGCAGTAAGCCCGCCTCCGGCAATGTGGATACGATTCTCGACTCCGGCGAGGGTGCGATCAAGGCGCCCCTTCCCTTCCTGGCCGGAAAATCATCCACCGAACAACTGCGCATCCTGCGCGTTCCCTTCCTGATCTTCGCCGCGCTGACCGGTGCCTTCGTCCTCTACCAGATCCGCGTCAGCCACTTCGGCACGGCGTACGTGACCGCCGGTGGCGAGATGCGCACCCTGTCCCAGCAGATCGCCAAGGCCAGCCAGCTGACCCTGCAGGGGGATCCGAAAGCCTTCATCGAGCTGAAGAACGGTCGTGAGCAGTTCAACACCCTGCTCGACGCCGTGACCAACGGCGGCGACATCAACGGCGCCAGCGTGCCGGGCGGCGCCAACGCGGCCGGCGACGAACTCGCCGCAGTGACCGAGCTGTGGCAGAAGACCGACAAGGACGCCACCGCCCTGCTCGGCCAGGAAAAGAACCTCACTGGCCTTGGCAAGGCGGTCAGTACCATCAACACCAAGAATCCCCAACTGCTCGAGCTCTCCGAACAGCTGGCCGCCCTCAAGCTGCAGGGAGGCGCATCGGCCCGCGAGATCGCCATCGCCAACCAGGTGGTGATGCTGACCCAGCGCATCGCCAAGAACGCCAATGCTCTGCTGGTCGCCAATGCCATCGACCCGGAAGTGGCCTTCCTGCTCGGCAAGGACACCAACACCTTCCGCGACCTGATCGAGCAGCTGCAGAAGATGACCGCCGACGGCAGCGATGCCAAGACCAAGCTCACCGAACTGGAAAAGGTCAGCAAGGACAACCTGGCCTCGGTGATGGAGATCCTCGGCAACATCCAGCTGCTGGTGCAGGCCAAGCAGGCCGGCAGCCACATCTTCCAGAACTCCGGCCCGCTGCTCGAGAAGACCTCCGCACTGACCGACGCCTACACCCGCGGCTACACCGGCTTCTTCACCTGGGTCAGCCTGGCGATCATCCTCTGTGCGGTAATCACCCTGGCCAGCCTGGCCCTGATGGCCAAGACCTATAACGACGACATCGCCCGCCGCCGCCTGGCAGCCGAACGCCTGCGCGAATCCGCCGAAGCGGAACGGAACAACACCCAGCAGGCCATCCTGCGGCTGATGAACGAGATGGGCGATCTCGCCGACGGCGACCTCACGGTCCGCGCCACCGTCACCGAAGACATCACCGGCGCCATTGCCGACTCGGTGAACTACACCATCGAAGAACTCTCCGTGCTGGTGCGCCGCATCAACGACGCGGCCATCCGCGTGACGGCCGCCACCGAATCCGCCCAGCAGACCTCCGACGAACTGCTCGCCGCCACCGAACGCCAGGCCCAGGAACTGCGCCTCGCCGGGGAAACCGCCCAGAGCATGGCCAGCTCCATGAGCGCCGCATCGGAAGACGCGCTGCAGTCCGCCCAGGTCGCCCGGCGCTCCCTGCAGGCCGCCCAGAAGGGCGCCGTCGCGGTGGAAGACACCATCAAGGGCATGAACGACATCCGCGAGAAGATCCAGGAGACCTCCAAGCGCATCAAGCGCCTCGGCGAATCCTCCCAGGAGATCGGCGAGATCGTCGAACTGATTTCCGACATTACCGAGCAGACCAACGTCCTCGCCCTCAACGCCGCCATCCAGGCCGCCTCCGCCGGCGAGGCCGGACGCGGCTTCTCGGTGGTTGCGGAAGAAGTGCAGCGGCTGGCGGAACGCTCCGCCGAGGCCACCAAGCAGATCGGCGCGATCGTGAAGACCATTCAGACCGACACCGGCGATGCCGTGGCGGCCATGGAAAACGCCACCCGCGACGTGGTGGACGGCGCCCACCTGTCCGAGACCGCCGGCCAGGAACTGGCGGAGATCGAGCGCGTGTCCGCCGAAACCGCCGAGCTGATCGAACGCATCTCGGCCAGTACCGAAGTGCAGGCCAAGGCGGCCACCCAGGTGGCCGAGAAGATGAAGAACATTCTCGCCATCACCGACCGCACGACCACCGGCACCCAACAGACCGCCGTTTCCATTGGCGAACTGGCCGACCTGGCGGTCGAACTCAAGGGTTCCGTCTCCGGCTTCAAGGTCTGAGACCCCGATAGCGCACCGATTTCGCCGAAGAACCATTGATGAGCCCTGCACACGAACTCGACCTGGGTCCGCTGACCTGGGTCAAAGGCGAGATCGATCTGGCCCTCGGACGGGCGGCGGATGCGCTGGCCGAGGCCAGCTCGAGCCCCGACCGCCTTGGCCGGATCAAGTTTGCCCAGACCCACCTGCACCAGGCCCACGGTGCGCTGTCCATCGTCGGACTGGACGGGCTGACCCAGTTCTCCGACCAGCTCGACCGCCTGCTCGGTGAGCTGGCCGCCCAGCAGATCGCCTGCACGCCCGAGATTTCCCAGCTGGCCGCCCGCTGCATCGCGGCCATCGGCAACTACCTGGACGAACTGACCCGCGGCCAGCCCGACCAGGCCCTGCGCCTGTTCGACCTGTATGCCGAGCTGGCAGCGGCACGGGGGCAGGAAGCGCCAACCGCCAGCGAGCTGTTCTTCCCGGACCTGAATCAGCGTCCGGAATTCACCGCTCCGGCCGCCGACAGTGACGACCCCAAGCTGTTGCGCAGTCTGCGCAGCCGCTTCGAGCGGGGTCTGCTGAAGTGGTTCCGCACCCCCCAGGACCCGTCCGGCCCGCAGGAAATGCGCGAAGCCGCCAGCGGCATCGAGGACCTGCAGGCGGTTCCCGCCGCGCGGGCCTTCTGGCTCGCCTGTTCGGCCTTCTTCGACGCCCTCAGCCTGCAGGGTATTCCGGCAGACGCCGTCAGCAAGCGCCTCTGCGGCCGCATCGATGCCCAGATGCGGCGCGTTCTGGAAGGCTCCGGCATCGTTGCCGAACGCCTCATGCGCGACGTGCTGTACCAGATCGCGGTGTCCTCCGCCGCCTCGCCGACCATCGACAAGGTCCGCGCCGCCTACCGACTGGAACACCTGATCCCGGCCGGCAAGCGCTCCATCAGCGACACGCCCCAGGCGCCCCTGCTGGCCAGCCTGCGCAGCGGCCTGGTCGACGCCAAGGAAGCCTGGAACCAGTTCGCCAAGGGAAGCGCCATCGGCCTGCCCCGTTTCCAGGACGCCATCGCGCCCCTGGCCGACCTGGCCTTGAGCATCGACCAGCCGGAGGTCTCGACCCTCCTCGACGAGCTGGGCACCACCGCGCGCTGGTTGCGCCAGGACCCGCTGCAGCTGACCGACGCCCTGTCCATGGACATGGCGTCGACGATGCTTCTGCTGGAGGCCCGCCTCGACAATCACCAGCATGGCGATGACGTCAGCCCGGCCCAGCTGTCCCAACTGGTCGGCCGCCTGCAGGCCCACCAGCGGGGCGAGGCAGTCGCGCCACTGGAAATCGCCGACAGCGACAGCCAGACCCGCCACCTCAACCGCCAGCTGGCCCACGAGATCCTGGCCTCGCTCGGCGACGTCGAGCAGAACCTGGACAGCTTCTTCCGGGCGCCGACCCGTACGGACATCCTCGCCGCGGTTCGCGATCCCCTCAAGCAGATCGAAGGAGCCCTTTCAGTTCTCAACGAAGACGGCGCCGTGCGCCTGCTGCAAGACGCCGCAGCCCGCATCCGCGCCCTCTCCGCCAGCGAGGACGTTTCCTCGAACCAGCAGGACTTCGAGGAAATCGCCCACCGCCTGTCGGCCCTCGGCATCTATATCGAAGCCCTGCAGCACGGTCCGGCCGACCTCGAGCGGATCCTGTACCCCGACGCCGACCTCCAGCGCCCCGCGACAACCAGCATCGAGGCCGAACTCGCCCAGCAGCGCAAGGAAGCCGCCGCCCTCGCCGCCGCCCTGAAGGACAACCCGAACGACTCGGGCCTGCGCACCGAACTGCAGATCAACCTGGAGAGCCTGCGCCAGGACGCCTCCCTGACCGCCGACAGCGAACTCGAAAAGCAGGCCCGCCAGGCCCTCAGCCTGCTCGACGCCGGCGCCCTGTTCAGCGAGGCTCCGCCGATCGCCACCACCGAGGCGCCGGCCCTGTCCCCGGAGGCCAGCCGACTGATCGAGGCCAGCGAGGAAGAGCTCGATGCCGAATTGCTGGCGATCTTCATCGAGGAGGCCATCGACGTCCGCGCCGCCATCGCCAGCAACCTGGCGCGGCTGGAGCAGGACCCGGCCGACGTGGAAGTGCTCACCAACATCCGGCGCAGCTTCCATACCCTCAAGGGCAGCGGCCGGATGGTCGGGCTCAAGGATTTTGGCGAAGCCGCCTGGGGCATGGAGCAGACTCTCAACCACTGGCTGCGCCTTGAGCTGCCGGTTGGAGACGAACTGCTGCGCCTGATTGGTGATGGCCTGCGGGAGTTCTCCGCGTGGATCGACCAGCTCGAAGCCGGCGCCGGCCACCAGAAGGATGTCAGCGCCCTGCTCGCCGAAGCGGCCCGGCTGCGCAACGAGACCGCGGCACCGACCGCCACGCCCTCGCCGGAAGTGCCGGCGACGCCAGCCCCGATCCCCAGTGCGGAACCTGCCCTGACCGAGATCAGCCTCGACAGCGCCCCGCAGGAGGTGGACCTGGAGGCATCGATCACCCTGCCCGAGCTGGACTTTGCCGCCACCGACCTGGGCGAGAGCCTCACGCTGGCGGCGGCAGCCCACGCCAGCGCCATCGAGACCGTCGACCTCGACCTCAACTTCCCCGACCTGAGTTTCGAGGAAGCCCACGCCGAGGCCCCGCCGAGCGAAGCCGAACCCGCCTCAGCCGCGCCTGCCGAGCCCGAGAGCGTCGCCCTCGAGGAAATCACCGAGGAGGCAGCGCCCACGCCCGTCGATTTCGACCTGAGCTTCGAGCTCCCGGTCGAGGACGAGGCCCCCGCTCCCGTGGCGGCTGCCGACCTGCCGACCGCAGAAACCACGCCGCCCCTCGAAGCGCTGGAAATCCTCGACATCGACGAGGAAGTGCAGGCGGAACTGGAACCGCTGGAGTCGGACGTAGCGCTGCCGGCCGATGAAGAGGCCATCGAACTCGTGGAGCCGGCGCTCTCCGACAGCTTCGAGTTCCCCTCAGAGGAGGAAGCCTCGGAGGCACTGGAAGAACTGGAATCCGTCGAGCTTTCCGAGCCCATCGAAGCCATCGAAGCCTTCGATCTCGACGCACTCCTCGCTCCCCCGCACGACGAAACAACGCACACCACGGCAGAGACGGAGACCGCACCGGAAGAAGCGCCTGCCGAAGCCCTTGAAGACGAAGCCTTGCTCGAGGAGGCGCTCCCGGCAGAAGACCTTGAGCTTGCCGGCGAAGCCCTGGAAGAACTCGAGGACCTCGACGAAACCAGCGCCGCGGCCGCCCCGGCGGAAGAAGAGGAAGCCGAAGTCGCCGAGCCCGCGGCCGGGCCGGACGAGGTCCGTCTGGGTGGGGTCATCCTGTCCCGCCCGCTGTTCGACCTCTATCTCGCCGAGGCCCGCCAGCACATTGCAACGCTGCGCCAGGAACTCTCGCGGCTGCCGCTCAACCCGACCCTGACGCCGCCGACGGTATCGATCCGCGCGGCCCACACCCTGGCCGGCATTTCGGGCACCGCTCACTTCAGCGCCCCTCAGCAGCTGGCCAAGGCCCTCGAACTGGCCCAGCAACGGCTTTCCGACCTCGACCAGCCCCCCTCCGCCGAGCAGGCGGAAGTCCTGATCGACACCGCCGCCGCCCTCGAAAGCATGGTGGTGCAGCTGGGCGCCCGCGTGCTGCCCGATCCCGAGCCGGAACTGATCGAACGGCTCGACGCCATCCTGGCCTCCCAACTCGGCGAGATCATCGGGCTGGTGACGGAAACCGCGCCGCCCGAGCTGGTCACGGCCACCCTGCGCCCCCGCGAGGAAACCCCGACGCGGCCGGTGGAAAGCGCCCCCAGTGCAACCCCGCTTCGCGACGAACTCGACCCGGAACTGCTGCCGATCTTCCTCGACGAGGGCAACGAACTCCTCGACCACCTCGACACGGCCTTGCGTGCCTGGCGTGCCGCGCCGGGCGAGACCAGCCATGCCAGCGGCGTGGCCCGCCTGCTGCATACCCTGAAGGGCAGCGCCCGGATGGTCGGGGCCATGAACCTCGGACAGAGCCTGCATGACCTGGAAACCCGTCTCGAACGGGCCCGGGCCCAGGCTCCGGGCAGCACCGAGATCGTCGACGAGATCGAAAACGCCCTCGACCAGGCCCGCCAGACCCTTGATGCGCTGCAAAGCGGTCAGGCGGTCAGTGCCCCGGCGCCGCTCAGCGCCGAAGCACCGGCCGACGAGGCCGTGCCGCCGCAGGCCGGCGAAGCAGCCAGCCCTGCCGCCCGCACCCAACTGCGGGTGGACGCCGGCCGGATCGACCAGTTCGTCAACGAAGCCGGCGAAATCAGCATCGCGCGGACCCGCATCGAAGGCGAGCTGCGCACGCTGCGCCGCTCTCTGCTCGACCTCACCGAGAACGTCATCCGCCTGCGCAACCAGTTGCGCGAGATCGAGATCCAGGCCGACAGCCAGATGCAGTCGCGCCTGTCCCAGGTCGAAACCCAGCACACCGAGTTCGACCCCCTGGAGATGGACCGCTATACCCGTCTGCAGGAACTCACCCGGATGATGGCGGAGAGCGTCGGCGACGTGACCACCGTGCAGCAGAACCTGCTGCGCAACCTCGACGGCGCCGAGTCGGCGCTGCACGCTCAGTCCCGCATGGCCCGCGAACTGCAGCAGTCGCTGATGCACGTACGCATGGTGCCCTTCGACAGCCTGGCCGAGCGGCTCTACCGCCTGGTCCGCCAGACCGCCAAGGAACTCGGCCGCCGCGCCAACCTGGACATCATCGGCGGGCAGATCGAAATCGACCGCAGCGTGCTCGACGCCATGAGCGGCCCCCTCGCCCACCTGGTGCGCAACGCCGTTGCCCACGGTATCGAGCCGCCCGACGCACGCCGGGAAACCGGCAAGTCCGAGATCGGCCAGATCACCCTCAAGATCGCCCACGAGGGCAACGAGGTGTTGATCGAATTCCGCGATGACGGCGCCGGCCTCGACTTCGCACGCATCCGCCAGCACGCCATCGACAGCGGACTGATCAGCGCCGATGAGGAGACCGACGACAAGCGCCTCACCAACCTGATCTTCGTGCCGGGCTTCTCCACCGCCAGCCTGTCCAGCCTGGCCGGCCGCGGCGTCGGCATGGACGTGGTGAAGAGCGAGACTGCCGCAGTGGGCGGGCGTATCAGCGTGGACACCACGCCCGGCGAGGGCACCACCTTCCGCATCCACCTGCCGCTGACCCTCGCGGTCACCCAGGCCCTGCTGGTACGCGCCGGCAACCGGACCTTCGCGATCCCGTCGTCGATGGTCGCCCAGGTGCTGGAATTGAAGGCCGAAGCCCTCGAGAAGATCCGCAGCGAACATGGCACCGACTGGCTCGGCGAGCACTACGGCTACCGCTACCTGCCGCGCCTGCTCGGCGACCAGGTGTCCCAGCCCCAGGTGGAACGCTTCAACTGGGTGCTGCTGCTGCGCGCCGGTAGCGAAACCCTCGCCCTGCATGTGGACGCCCTGCGTGGCAACCAGGAAATCGTCGTCAAGAACGCCGGGCCGCAGTACGCCCGGATGGTGGGTTACTCGGGTGCCACGGTGCTCGGCGATGGCGAGATCGTGCTGATCCTCAACCCGGTGGCGCTGGCCGGCCGCAGCCCGGACCGGGGCGACGAGAACCTCCCGGCACCAGTGGGTGACAGCACGCCGAGCCAGCCCACTGTGATGGTGGTGGACGATTCCCTGACGGTGCGCAAGATCACCGGACGCCTGCTCGAACGGGAAGGCTACCGGGTCGTCACCGCCAAGGACGGCGTCGACGCGCTGGAGCAGTTGCTCACCGTCACCCCCGACGTGGTCATCGCCGACATCGAGATGCCACGCATGGACGGCTTCGACCTGACCCGCAACATCCGCGCCGACGCCCGCCTGAAGGCCGTGCCGATCATCATGATCACCTCCCGCACGGCGGAAAAGCACAAGCGTTACGCTGAGGAGATCGGCGTCAACCACTACCTTGGCAAGCCCTACGACGAAGACGTGCTGCTCGGCCTGATCCACGACTTCGTCGCCACGCCGGCCTGATCCGGACGAAACACCGCTTTCGTCCGGGCCGGGGCCCGGCTTGGCTATAATCGGCTGTTTTCCCGCTTGGCCATTCCATGAATCTGCTCTTCGAAGAGGATGGTGCCTTCAAGACCGGCACCATCCTGACCGACAACGACGCCTCCCTGCAGGTGGAAACGCCCCACGGCAAGCGCCTCAAGCTGAAGAGCAAGGATGTGCTGCTGCGCTTCGCCCAGCCTTCCGCCGGCGAACTGCTGGACCGCGCCGAAACCGAGGCGGAAGGCCTCGACACCGAGTTCTTGTGGGAAGTCTGCGGCGACGAGGAGTTCGGCTTTGCCGAGTTCGCGCAGGAGTACTTCGGCCATGCGCCGAACCCGGTGGAATCCGTGGCCGTGCTGCTGCGCCTGCACGCCGCACCGATCTACTTTCACCGCAAGGGCAAGGGCCGTTTCCGCAAGGCACCGGCCGAGATCCTGCAGGCCGCTCTCGCCGGCCTCGAGAAGAAACGCCAGCAGGCCGCCGCCGTCGAGCGCATGCGTGACGAACTCCTGGCCGGCCAGGTTCCGGAAGAACTCAAGCCGCTGATCCGCCAGCTCCTTTACAAGCCGGATCGCAACCGCCTCGAGACCAAGGCCCTGGAAGCCGCCTGTGCCGAAAACGGCAAGTCGGCGGCCCGCCTGCTGCTCGACTGCGGCGCGCTGGCTTCGTCCCACGAGCTGCATTTCGACCGCTTCCTGTTCGAGTATTTTCCAGACGGCACCGCCTTCCCGGCCGTCGAAGCCCCCGTCGAACCGACCGAGCTGCCCCTCGCCGACGTGCGCGCGTTCTCCATCGACGATGCGGCCACCACCGAGATCGACGACGCCTTCTCGGTCACGCCCACAGCCGACGGCTGGCGCATCGGCATCCACATCGCTGCGCCGGGCCTGGGCTTCGGCCGTGACTCGGCCCTCGACGGCATCGCCCGCGAGCGCCTGTCGACGGTGTACATGCCCGGCAACAAGATCACCATGCTGCCGGACGACGTGGTCGCCCGCTTCACACTGGGTGAAGGACGCGACTGTCCGGCCCTGTCCCTGTACCTGGACGTCAGCCGCGACCTGATGGTCACCGGCAACAGCTCGCGCCTCGAACGCGTGCCGGTGGCCGCCAACCTGCGCCACCACGACATCGAGCCGGTCTTCAACGAAACCACCTTGGCCGAAGGCGGCCCCGACTTCCCGTGGAAGGCCGAGCTGACCCTGCTGTGGGAGCTGGCCACCGTCCTCGAGGCCGGCCGCGGCAAGCCTGCCGCCAACCAGAACCTGGTGGACTACAACTTCAGCGTCGACTGGAATGCCGTCACCGACGACGGCCCCGGCCGCATCGAGATCGGCCGCCGCCCGCGCGGCTCGCCGCTCGACAAACTGGTCGCCGAGCTGATGATTGCCGCCAACAGCACCTGGGGCAAGGCCCTCGCCGATGCCGGCATCCCGGCCCTGTACCGGGCCCAGACCGGCGGCAAGGTCCGCATGACCACCGCCGCGGCGCCCCACGAAGGCCTCGGCGTCGATTGCTACGCCTGGTCCAGCTCGCCGTTGCGGCGCTATGTGGACCTGGTCAACCAGTGGCAGCTGATCAGCTGGCTGAGCGGCACCGCACCGACCTTCCCGCCCAAGTCGCCGGACCTGATCGCGGCGATGCGCGACTTCGAGCTCACCTACGCCGCCTATGCCGAGTTCCAGCGCGGCATGGAGCGCTACTGGTGCGTGCGCTGGCTGCGCCAGGCCGGCCACCCGCCGATGACGGCCCGTGTCCTGCGCGAGAGCCTGGTCCGCCTCGACGAGATCCCCTTCGTCTTCAAGGTCCCGTCGATGCCGACCCTGCCGCCGGGCACCCGCGTGCGCCTGGCCGTCGAACGGACCGATCTGGTGGACGTGGAAGTCCACGCCACCTACGTCGAAACTCTGGCTGCCGCGAGCGCCGACAGTCTCCCCGACGACGAGGAGCTACCGTCCGACGAGGCAGTGCCGGACGCTCCCGCCGCGGAAACCACGGAAGCGCCGCCGGCCACGGCCTGAGTTCGTCCCATGCAAGCCTTGCGCCGCCCTCCTCCGCCTGCACAGCCGACCCCGCCGCCAAGCACGCCGCCCGCAGCCGGCGGGGGCCGCGCCTGGCCGGTGTTCACCGGCGGAACGGCACGCTATGCGCTGGAATGGGGAGTCGGCCTGTCCCTGAGCCTGCACGCCATCCTCCTCTCCGTCCACTTCGTGATGCCGGATGCGGACAAACTGTTCCGCCGGGACAAGGGTCTGGAAGTCGTGCTCGTCAATTCGCGCCACGCCGACCGCCCGGAGCAGGCCGATGTGCTGGCCCAGACCAACCTGGACGCCGGCGGCACCGGCGGCCAGGAAGGCAAGCCGAGTACCCCGCTGCCCCCCCTCGACCAGACCCGCAGCGGCGACAGCCTCGTCGAGGCGCAACAGCGCAGCGAGGCGCCGCAGACTCCCCAGTCCCAGGCGCTGACCAGCAGCCGCGGCCGCACCGCACTGCCGGTGGATAACCAGCAGGTCGCGCCCACCGAGGCCCCGCCGCGCCCGGTGTCCGGCTACGACCTCCTCGACAGCTCCGCCGCGGTGGCCCGTATCGAGGCGCAGATCGACAAGGACATGGTCGATTACTCCGCACGGCCGCGTAAAAAGTTCATCGGAGCCCGCGCCCAGGAATACCGCTTTGCCCAGTATGCGGAAGACTGGCGCCAGAAGATCGAGCGAGTCGGCACCCTCAACTACCCGGACGCCGCCCGCGGCAAGCTCTACGGCAGCCTGCTGCTGTCCGTCACGATCCGCGCCGACGGCACGGTGCAGAGCATCGACATCCACCGCTCGTCCGGCCATAAGGTGCTGGACGACGCAGCCCGCCGCATCGTCCAGCTGGCTGCGCCCTACGCCCCGTTCCCGCCGGACATCCGGCGTGATACCGACGTGATCGAGATCACTCGCACCTGGACCTTCACCAATTCGGACATGCTGCAGACGTCCTCCAAGAAAGAATAAGCCCAAGATGGACCGCTACGCCGTCATCGGCAACCCGATCGCCCACAGCAAGTCGCCACGCATCCATACCCTGTTCGCCGCCCAGACCGGCCAGGCCCTGAGCTATGAGGCACTGCTGGCGCCCCTCGATGCCTTCGTCGCGACCGTCGAGGCTTTCCGCGCCGCTGGCGGCCGCGGCCTCAACGTGACCGTGCCCTTCAAGCTCGAAGCCTTCGACTTTGCCGACCGCCACACCCCGCGGGCGCTGGCCGCCGGCGCGGTCAACACCCTGGCCTTCGGCCCGGACGGCGTGCTCGGAGACAACACCGACGGTGCCGGCATCCTGCGCGACATCACCGTCAACCTGGGTTGCCCGGTGGAAGGCCGTCGCGTGCTTCTGCTCGGCGCCGGCGGCGCCGCCCGCGGCACCATCCTGCCAGTGCTCGATGCCAAGCCAGCGAGCCTCACCATCGCCAACCGCACCGCCTACAAGGCGACCCAGCTGGCCGACGAATTCTCCACCGGTCCGTTGCGCCCGCAGGGTTGCGGCTTTGCCGAACTGGCCGGCCAGCGTTTCGACGTGATCATCAACGCCACCAGCGCCAGCCTGTCCGATGCAGCCCCCGAGCTACCGGCCGGCCTTTATACGCCGGGCAGCCTGGCCTACGACATGATGTACGGCAAGGGCGACACCCCCTTCATGCGTACCGCCCGCGAACAAGGCGCCGCCCGTCTGGCTGACGGCCTCGGTATGCTGGTCGAACAGGCCGCGGAGAGCTTCCTGCTGTGGCGCGGCGTACGCCCGCAAACCGCCCCGGTCCTCGCCGAGCTGCGCGCGGCCCTGTAGGCACGCCGGCGGTGAAGACCTTCTGGCACTGGACCCGCCGCGCCCTGCTGGCGCTGGTCCTGCTCCTCATCGCCTATCAGCTGTGGCTGCTCGGCCACATCCTGTGGTGGAAGTGGGCGCCGCCGTCGGAAACCAGCTTCATGGGCCTGCGCCGCGAGGAATTGCTGGCCCGCAATCCCGCCGCCCAGCTCCAGTACCACTGGGTGCCGTACGAAAAGATCTCGGTGCACCTCAAGCGCGCCGTGATCGCCGCCGAGGACGACAAGTTCGTGGATCACGAAGGCTTCGACTGGGACGGCATCCAGAAGGCCATCGAGAAGAACCAGAAGAAGGGCAAGGCCGTCGCCGGTGGCTCGACGATCAGCCAGCAGCTGGCCAAGAACCTGTTCCTGTCGCCGTCGCGCAGCTATCTGCGCAAGGCAGAGGAAGCGGTCATCACGGTGATGATCGAGAACCTGTGGGACAAGCAGCGCATCCTCGAGGTCTATCTCAACGTGGTCGAATGGGGTGACGGCCTCTTCGGCTGTGAAGCTGCCGCCCAGCGCTACTACCGGGTTTCCGCCGCCCAGCTGGGCCCGGCCCAGGCCGCCCGCCTGGCGGTGATGCTGCCCAACCCGCGCAAGTACGAAAAGACCTACGGCCCGCGCCTGGCCGCCCATGCGGTACGCATCCAGGGGCGCATGCAGTACTCCGAGCTGCCCTGAAATCCCTTGCCGGCCAGGGATTCGGTCACGCCATTGCGGGAAGTCGGCACCTGCCAGAGCGCAGGCCCTTGAGGTAGAATGCGCTGCTTTTCCCCAGCTGTGCCTCCCCCGATGCAATTCGCCGGATTCACCTTGCGAAACAACCTGTTCGTCGCGCCGATGGCCGGCGTGACGGATCGTCCCTTCCGCCAGCTTTGCAAAAAGATGGGGGCAGGCCTCGCCGTGTCCGAGATGGTCACCTCCAACTCCCTTCTCTATGGCAGCGCCAAGACCCAGCGGCGCGCCAATCACGATGGCGAGGTGGATCCGATCTCCGTGCAGATCGCCGGTGCCGATCCGGCCATGATGGCTGAAGCGGCCCGCCACAACATCGATCGCGGCGCGCAGATCATCGACATCAACATGGGCTGCCCGGCCAAGAAGGTCTGCAACGTGATGGCCGGCTCGGCGCTGATGCAGGACGAACCGCTGGTGGCACGCATCCTCGAGGCGGTCATCCAGGCCGCCGGCAACACCCCGGTCACGCTCAAGTTCCGCACCGGCTGGAACAAGGCCAACAAGAACGCCCCGATGATCGCCCGCATCGCGGAGGAATCCGGCGTGCAGCTGATCGCCATCCATGGCCGTACCCGCGCCTGCCAGTACACCGGTGACGCCGAGTACGACACCATCGCCGACGTGAAGACCCGCGTGCGCATCCCGGTGATCGCCAACGGCGACATCACCACGCCGCAGAAGGCCAGGTTCGTGCTCGACTACACCGGCGCCGACGGCGTCATGGTCGGCCGCGCGGCCCAGGGCCGGCCGTGGATCTTCCGCGAGATCGAACACTTCCTCAAAACCGGCGATGAGCTTCCGCCCCCGCTGGTTTCCGAGATCCTGCAGGTGTGCAAGGAGCACCTCGCCGACCTCTATGCCTTCTATGGCGAAGACACCGGCGTGAAGATCGCCCGCAAGCACATCAGCTGGTACACCAAGGGCCTGGTCGGCTCCGCGCAGTTCCGCAAGACCATGAACACCCTGCCGACCGTCCAGGCGCAGCTGGCTGCCATCGACGAATTCTTCGGCAGCCTTGCCGACCGGGACAGCCGCCTGGTCTATGCCGAACCCGAAGAATTCCCCCAGGAGCTTGCAGCATGAGCAGTACCAGCAATGAGATTGCCGAATCCGTCTGCCGGGCGCTGGACACCTACTTCCGCGACCTCGACGGCGAGAAGCCGAATGCCCTGTACAACATGGTGATCAAGAACGTCGAACGCCCGATGCTCGAGTTCGTCCTCAAGCAGGCCGGCGGCAACCAGACCCTGTGCGCCGAGATGCTCGGCATCAACCGCAACACCCTGCGCCGCAAGCTCTCCGAGCACGAACTGCTCTGAGCGGCGCCCTCCCCGTTTTCCTCCATTGACCGCCGCGGCATCCCCGCGGCCTTCCAGAGAAACACCATGAAAGTCACCCAAGCCCTGCTCAGCGTCTCCGACAAGACCGGCGTGATCGAATTCGCCCGCGAACTGTCCGCTCTCGGCATCGCCCTGCTGTCCACCGGCGGTACCGCCAAGTCCCTGCGCGATGCCGGCCTGCCGGTCACCGACGTGTCCGACTACACTGGTTTCCCCGAGATGCTCGACGGCCGCGTGAAGACGCTGCACCCCAAGGTCCACGGTGGCATCCTGGCCCGTCGCGACCTGCCCGAGCACCTGGCCAAGCTGGAAGAGCACAGCATTCCGCGCATCGACCTGGTGGTGGTGAACCTCTACCCGTTCCAGGCTACCATCGCGAAGCCCGACTGCACGCTGGAAGACGCCATCGAGAACATCGACATCGGCGGCCCGACGATGGTCCGCGCGGCGGCCAAGAACCACGGCAATGAAGCCGGCGGCGTCGGCATCGTGACCGATCCGGAAGACTACGCGGCCATCGTCGCCGAGCTGAAGGGCAACGCCGGCGCGCTGTCCTACAAGACCCGCTTCGACCTGGCCCGCAAGGCCTTCACCCACACCGCCCGCTACGACAGCGCGATTTCCAACCACCTGACCGCACTGGCCGACGACGGCTCCAAGAAGGCCTATCCGGAGCGCTTCCAGCTGGCCTTCGACAAGGTGCAGGATCTCCGCTACGGCGAGAACCCCCACCAGAGCGCCGCCTTCTACAAGGAGTCCGAAGCCCCCGCTGGTGCCATCGCCGCCTACACCCAGGTGCAGGGCAAGGAGCTGTCCTACAACAACATCGCTGACTCCGACGCCGCGTGGGAATGCGTGAAGGCCTTCGACAGCATCGCCTGCGTCATCGTCAAGCACGCCAATCCCTGCGGCGTGGCCGTTGCAGCCAGCCCGCTGGAAGCCTACAAGAAGGCCTTCTCCACCGATCCGACGTCCGCCTTCGGCGGCATCATCGCCTTCAACACCACGGTGGACAAAGCGGCGGCCGAAGCCGTCAGCGCCCAGTTCCTGGAAGTGCTGATCGCCCCTGCCTACACCGACGAAGCCCTCGAACTGCTGAAGGCCAAGCAGAACGTGCGCGTGCTGATCGTGCCGCTGGGCCTGGTCAAGCAGCCCGACTACAAGCGCGTCGGCGGCGGCCTGCTGGTGCAGAGCGCCGACTTCGCGCCGATCACCGCTGCCGATCTGAAGGTCGTCACCAAGCGTGCGCCGACCGAGCAGGAACTCGGCGACCTGCTGTTCGCCTGGCGCGTCGCCAAGTACGTCAAGTCCAACGCCATCGTCTACTGCAAGGACGGCATGACCATCGGCGTCGGCGCCGGCCAGATGAGCCGTGTGGACTCCGCCCGCATCGCCAAGATCAAGGCCGAGAATGCCGGCCTGGTGATCCCCGGCTGCGTGGTCGCGTCCGACGCCTTCTTCCCGTTCCGTGACGGCCTCGACGTGCTGGCCCAGGCCGGCGCCACCGCCGTCATCCAGCCGGGTGGCTCGGTGCGCGACGCCGAAGTGATCGCCGCTGCCGACGAGCAGGGCATCGCGATGGTCCTCACCGGCTTCCGCCACTTCCGTCACTGATCCGGGGCCCGTCCATGAAGATCCTCGTCATCGGCTCCGGCGGTCGCGAACACGCACTGGCCTGGAGGCTGTCGCGCTCGCCGCGCATCCAGAAAGTCTTCGTCGCCCCCGGCAACCCCGGCACCGCCCGTGAGCCGGGCGTGGAAAACGTGGCGGTCACGGCGATCCCCGAACTGGTCGAATTCGTCCGCCAGGAGCAGATCGCCCTGACGGTGGTCGGCCCCGAGGCACCGCTGGCCGCCGGCGTCGTCGACGCCTTCCGCGCCGCCGGCCTGCCGATCTTCGGGCCCACCAAGCTGGCCGCCCAGCTGGAGAGCTCGAAGGACTTCGCCAAGCAGTTCCTGATCCGCCACAACATCCCGACCGCCAAGTACCGCACCTTCTCCGACTCCGCCGAGGCCCATGCCTACGTGGACGCGGAAGGCGCACCGATCGTCATCAAGGCCGACGGCCTGGCGGCCGGCAAGGGCGTGGTGGTGGCAATGACCCTCGACGAAGCCCACCAGGCCATCGACGCGATGCTCACCCACAACACGCTCGGCGTGCAGTACGACGAGCGTGGCCCGCGGGTGGTCATCGAGGAGTTCATGGACGGCGAGGAAGCCAGCTTCATCGTGATGGCCGACGGCCGCCATGCACTGCCGCTGGCCACCTCCCAGGACCACAAGCGCCTCAAGGACGCCGACCTCGGCCCCAACACCGGCGGCATGGGCGCCTATTCGCCGGCGCCGGTGGTCACCCCCGAGGTGCACGCCCGCGTGATGCGCGAGATCATCAATCCGACGCTGGCCGGCATGGCTGCCGACGGCCTGCCCTACACCGGCTTCCTTTACGCCGGCCTGATGATCGACGGCAAGGGCGCCCCCCGCGTGGTCGAATTCAACTGCCGCATGGGCGACCCGGAAACCCAGCCGATCATGATGCGCCTCAAGTCCGACCTGGTTGATCTGGTCGAGGCCGCCATCGCCGGCAAGCTCGACAAGATCGAAGCCGAATGGGACCGCCGCTTCGCGCTGGGCGTGGTGATGGCCGCCGCCGGTTACCCGGACAGCCCGCGCAAGGGCGATGCGATCCGCGGCCTGAACAGCGCTGTCTCAGACGATGTGCACGTCTTCCACGCCGGCACCACCGAAGTGGACGGCGAAGTGCGCACCAGCGGTGGCCGCGTACTGTGCGTCACCGCCCTTGGCGACAACGTGAAGAGCGCCCAGAAGCTCGCCTACGAACAGGTGGATCAGATCCAGTTCGACGGCATGCAGTGCCGCCGCGACATCGGCTACCGCGCCGTGGCGCGCAAGATCTGACACTGGGCGCCGTCACCGGCCCCTGCTGATCCTGGCCGGCTCTTTGTAGCCGGCCTTTTTATTGTTCATCGGAAAGACGCCCATGCCCGACCGCAACGCCGTCAAGGCCTACCTCCTCGACCTGCAGGCACGCATCGTCAGCGCCCTCGAAAGCTTCGACGGCAAGCCCTTCGTCACCGACAGCTGGGAGCGCCCGGCCGGTGGTGGCGGCCTCACCCGCCTGATCGAAGAGGGCAATTTCTTCGAGCGCGGCGGCTGCAATTTCTCCCACGTGATGGGCGAAGGCCTGCCCCCGTCCGCCACCGCCGCGCGTCCGGAACTGGCCGGCCGCAGCTACGAGGCGATGGGCGTGTCCCTGGTCCTGCATCCGCGCAACCCGTATTGCCCGACGGTACACATGAACGTGCGCTTCTTCATCGCCTCTGCACCGGGCAAGGACGACGTGTGGTGGTTCGGCGGCGGCATGGATTTGACGCCCTATTACCCCTTCGAGGAAGACGTCCGCCACTTCCACGCCACCTGCAAGGCCGCCGTACTGCCGTGGGGCGAGGCTGAGTACCAGCGCCTGAAGGACTGGTGCGACCGCTACTTCTTCCTGAAGCACCGCAATGAGCCGCGCGGCGTCGGTGGCCTGTTCTTCGACGACCACGGTGCCGACGGCAAGGTTGATTTCGATGCTGCCTTCGCGATGACCCGCAGCGTCGGCGACGCTTTCCTGCCGGCTTACCTGCCGGTCGTCGAACGCCGCCGCGACACGCCCTACGGCGAGCGGGAACGGGATTTTCAGGCCTACCGCCGCGGACGCTACGTGGAGTTCAACCTGGTCTTCGACCGGGGCACCCTGTTCGGCCTGCAGTCCGGCGGCCGCACCGAGTCCATCCTGATGTCCATGCCGCCGATCGTGAAGTGGCGCTACGACTGGCACCCGGAAGCAGGCAGCGCAGAGGAAAGGCTGTACACGGAATTCCTCGTGCCCCGCGACTGGGCCTGACAGCCCTCCGGCAGCCTCTCTCCCCACGGGGTTCCGTGGAGGGCTCCCTGGGGGATGACTCTGTGGGAGATGACTCTGTGGGGGCGAATTCATTCGCCCGCGGAGCCGACTCAAGCGATCGAGGGCGAATGAATTCGCCACCACAATCCCTCCTTCACCAGCCTCTCTCACCCGCCCCTTGCAAAGCCTTTCCGGCGTTCAAATGCAACAACGCCCGGGGCGTCCTGAGGACGCTCCGGGCGTTGCGGAACAGCTCGCCTAAACTGGCTGACGGCTGATTAGATCTTGCCGACCAGGTCCAGGGACGGGGACAGGGTCGCTTCGCCCGGGGTCCACTTGGCGGGGCACACTTCACCCGGGTGGGAAGCCACGTACTGGGCAGCCTGCACCTTGCGCAGCAACTCCCTGGCGTCACGGCCGATGCCCAGGTCGTGAATCTCGGCGACCTTGATCACGCCTTCCGGGTTGATCACGAAGGTGCCGCGCAGGGCCAGGCCCTCTTCCTCGATCATCACGTCGAAACCACGGGTGATGGCGCCGGTCGGATCGCCGATCATCGGGTACTTGATCTTCTTGATGGTTTCGGAAGCGTCGGCCCACGCCTTGTGGGTGAAGTGGGTGTCGGTGGAGACGGAGTACACCTCGACGCCCAGCTTCTGGAATTCGGGGTAGACGTCAGCCAGGTCGCCCAGTTCGGTCGGGCAGACAAAGGTGAAGTCAGCGGGGTAGAAGAAAACGACGGACCACTTGCCCTTCAGGTCGGCGTCAGAAACCGGAACAAACTTGCCATTGCTGAAAGCGGTAGCCTTGAACGGCTTGATTTCGGTATTGATCAGGGACATAGCTGTTTCCTTCACGGGTGGATGAAATTTGGAGAGCACATGATAGGCCGAGAGAGACCTATCGCTCAAATTGATTAGAGAAATAATCCAAATTGAAAAAAGCTATCAAGCACGGCGCGCCAAGATGCCGACGAGCCAGCGCGAAAATTCTAACGGTATTTGGGAGATTTGAAAGGCCATGCGACTGACAAGTTCGCCGCACGCGGGGTGAATACCCCGTGGGGGCGAACTCATTCACCCGAGGGTTTTGTTCCGGCGACGGAGGGCGAATGAATTCGCCCTCACGGAATGCCTACGTCCAGCGCACGACACGAGACGTGGGCCGGCATCAGTCCAGCCCACCGACACCTTCTTCAGCGGCGCGACAATTCCGCCGCGGCCCGGTAATGCCGGTTGGCGTCTTCGGTGCGTTCGATGCGCTCGGCCAGGTGGGCCAGCTCAACGTGGGCCTCCCAACCGGGCGCGATGGCCAGCGCCGCCTCCAGGTAGCTCTCGGCCTTCCCCCACAACTGGGACTGCACGCACAGGCGGCCCAGGGTCAGCAGCAACTGCGGATCGCGCGGGTGCTGCCTGAGCCACTCCTCTGCCTTCACCAGCCGGCCACGGATGTCGCCGTCGTCGCAACGGCCATACACACCGGCCAGTGTTGAATCCCACTCGCCGGCCAGGCTGGCCTCGATGACCTTCTGGGCATTGTCGCTGTCACCGGCGGCGATCAGTGCCCGGGCAAGCTCGGTCACCACCGCCGCATCCCGCTGCTCATCCCTAGGCACGCCCTGCCAATAGGCCAGCAGGGCCTGGGCATCGCCGACGCGCTGGCGCAGTCCTTCCTGGTGGGCGCGGCGCTTGACCGGCTCGGCCTGGTCCGGACGCAGGGCCTTGACCTTGACCAGCTGGCGCACCAGACGCACCGCCTCCACCCAGTTACCCTCGGCCTGGGCCGTGCGCAGCGCCAGGCGCAGCGCCGCGATGTGGCGCTGGCCACCGGCCTGCAGGTCGGCGATACGCTCCGCCGCCTCGTCGAAACGGCGCCCTTCCACCGCCAGCTCGGCTTCGGTCATCAGGCGCGCGACGCGGACTTCGCCATCGTGCTCCGCAGCCTTGGCGAGCCAGTAGCGATAGCGCTCGTCATCGCGCATCGAATGGGCCGCCCGCGCCGCCATCAGCGCAGCCAGGCCCGGCGATTCACTGGCCTCGTAGGCAGCGGTCGCCTGCTTGAGGGACTGGCCGAAGCGCCCTTCGATGCGCAGGCGGGTCGCATCGTAGAGCGCCTGGGATGCGCGCTCCTTGCTCTTCCGCGCCCGGAAACGCTGCACCGCGCCGGGCAGGGCCATCGTCCGCGAGACCAGCCGGGACGCACCGTAGAGCATGCCGAACCCACCGAGCAGCAGCAGGATCAGCAGGTTTAGGGAGATCTGCACCCGGTACGGCGGCCACACCAGCAGTGCATAACCTTCGTTGTAATGGCCGGCCACCGCGAGACCGGCGGCAAGGGCAAACAGGCCGAGCAACCACAGCAATCCACGCATCGCCGACCTCAGTTCTTCTTGGCCGGCTTGCCGGAATGGGCTGCCGCAGCCTGGGCCGCCTCGGCGCGCTTCTCGGGCACCACCAGCAGGCCGCGCAAGGCGGCCTGGCTGGCCTGCAGGGTCGGCAGATCGACCCCGATCGGCGCCTTGCGCAGTTCGGCCAGATCCTGCGCGGCGGCCTGGACCGCCGAATTGCGCGCGTCAAAGTAGCGCTCCAGCCACTGGGCAGCCAGCCGCACGTCCTCGCGGAAGGTATTGCCGTCCCGCGACAGCAGGGCCAGGCGCGCATTGAGCAGGCGCAGCTTGAGGTTTTCACGCAGGAACACCGCATTGCTCGGCGCCAGCAGGGCCGGATCCGGCCGGTCCATGCGCTCGATGCGGACCAACTGGCTGAACTCGGCCCAGAAATCCAGCCACAGCCCCTTCAGCCAGCTGATCTCGGCACGGTCGACCTTTGCTTCGTCAGCCTTGGGTTTGGCCTCGAAGGCCAGCGGCAGGTTGTCGAGACGACCGATCAGGGTTTCCAGCTTGAGGACCATGCCGCCGGCATCCACCTGCGGCAAGGCCTTGAGGGTTTCGATGTCGCCGGCCAGGGCCTTGCGCAGCGGCAGCCACTGGGGACGGTCGATGTTGCCGAGGCGGGCGTCGGCGGTCTGCAGCGCGAACAGCGCCGCCTGCACGTTGCCGGCCAGTTGCAGCTGCTGCACGGCGATCGCCACGGCCTGGTCCACTTCGCCCAGCACCCGGTCGTCGCGGGTGCGGGAGAAATCCTGGTACATGGCCTCCAGCGCCGCCTGCTGGCCCTGGGAGTCGTTCAGGCGCGCCTCCAGCGCGCCCACCTTGCCCTGCAATTCCTGCAGGCGGTCCTGGGCTTCCTTGGCGAGGACTCGCCCTTCCTTGGCCAGGTTGTCGCCGTCAGAGGTACGACGCGTCAATTCGTCCTGCAGGTCGGCAATCCGCGTGCGGGTATCAGCCCATTGCCAGCCCAGCAGGACCAGTGCCACGACGCCGACGATGAGGGTGGAAGCACGCCGCGCAGTGGGCGCCGGCGACGCCGGCTGGGCGGCATCGATGGAGGGAAGGCTCGGAATTTCGTTGCTCATGAAAACGAGTTTAACCCGGATAAGTAGTGTGTTTGCGGTCGGAGAAATGGCCGACGAGGCCGTCGATGAGCCCCTGGTCGCCCGCTCCGGTGGCAATCACCGTGGAAAAGCCGGCATCCCGCGCCGCCGTGGCGATCCGCGGATGAGGCACGAAGACAGGGATATCCAGCAGCGTCGCGCTCTCCGGCAGCGCCCGCAGGTGGCCGACGCTCTCGCTGCTGGTCAGCGTCAGGGCGTCAAGGCGTCCGGTACGGGCACGCGCAACGATGGGCAAGAAATCGTCCGCCGGGCCGCTGCGGTGATAGCAGGTCAAATACTCGACCAGCGCACCGCGGGCCTTTAGCGTGTCGCCGAGCAGGTCGCGCCCACCGTCGCCACGCAGGATCAGCACCCGGCGGCCGGCCACCGCTGCGGGCTGGAAAGCCGGCAGGGCCAGCACGGCCTCGCTGTCGAAGCCGTCGGTCGGGGCGATCACGTCGGTAAAACCCCTCGCCGCCAGAGCCGCTTCGCTGCCCTTGCCGACGGTAGCCACCGCTACGCCGGCCGGCCATGCACCGATCACCGGCAGCACCGCGTCGAGGGAAAAATGTACCGCATTGGGACTGACGAAGAAGACCAGCGCGAAGTCGCCCAAGCGCCGGGCGGCGGCCTGCAGCGGCGCAGGATCGGCCACCGGCGAGATGGTCAGCAACGGAAAGCGCAGGGGCTCGGCCCCCAGCGCGGCAAACGCCGCGCACAGGCTGTCGGCCTGCCCTGCCGGACGGGTGATGAGGATGGAGCGCCCGGCTAGGGGCGGCTGGCCGACGGCCATGATCGAATGACTACAGGCCGGCGAGGATCTCGTCGGCGCCATCGGCCCGCAGGTCTTCGGCCAGCGCCAGGCCGAGGGCCTCCGGCTGGTCGATGGGGCCGCGCCGCTCGGCGCGGGCGATACGGGAACCATCGGGCAGCGCGACGAAGCCACGCAGCCACAACTGGCCGTCCTGCACCTCGGCATAGGCGCCCAGCGGCACTTCGCAGCTGCCGGCCAGCGCCCGCGAGGTCGCCCGTTCGGCGCGCACGCAAGCCGCGGAATGGGGATTGGCCAGCGGAGCGATCCACTCCGCCACTTCGGGGCGGTCGGCCAGCGCCTCGATGCCCAGCGCGCCCTGGCCGGCCGCCGGCAGCGACACATGGGACGGCAGCGTGGCACGGATGCGGCTGGCGAGGCCGAGGCGGGTCAAGCCGGCAGCGGCGAGGATGATCGCGTCGTACTGGCCTTCATCGAGCTTGCGCAGGCGGGTGTCAAGGTTGCCGCGCAGGCTGGTGACCGCCAGCATCGGGTACTGGGCGTGGATCTGGGATTCGCGGCGCAGGCTGGAGGTGCCCACCACGGCGCCCGGCGGCATGTCGTCGAGACTCTCGTACTTGTTGGACACGAAGGCGTCGAGCGGCACTTCGCGGTCGGCGATGGCCACCAGCGCGAACTCGGGCGCGAGGGTCATCGGCACATCCTTCATCGAGTGCACGGCAATGTCGGCGGCCCGGTCGAGGAGCGCGGTTTCCAGCTCCTTCACGAACAGGCCCTTGCCGCCGACCTTGGCCAACGGGCGGTCGAGGATCTGGTCGCCACGGGTCGTCATGCCCAGCAGTTCGACGCGGCAGGACGGGTACAAGGCTTCGAGACGGGCTTTGACGTGCTCGGCCTGCCACAGGGCGAGGCGGCTTTCACGGGTGGCGATGACGATGCGGTCGGGCGTAGAGGCGCTCACGGTATTCGGGCTCGGCTGGCGTAAATGGGCGGTTCGGAGGAATGGACAAGCCGGGGACCCACGGGCAAGCTGCAGGCTTGCGCAGCGCAGCAATCAGGGTAGGCACCTATGGCGAGCATTCCGGTCTGGATTCTAGCATGGCCCCCTGATGCGCCTCCCGCGCCGACCGTAACCGACAGGACAGGATTCCGCCCCCGATGAGCGAACAGACAAGCAGCGAAGACAAGGACCTCCCCCTCCGTGACGACATCCGCCTGCTCGGCCGCGTGCTCGGCGACACCGTGCGCGCCCAGGAGGGCGAAGCGGTGTTCGACCTGGTCGAGACCATCCGCCAGAGCTCGATCCGCTTCCGCCGCCACGAGGACCACGCCGCCCGCCGCGAACTCGAAGCCACGCTGGACTCCCTGTCCCGCGACCAGACCATCGACGTGGTGCGCGCCTTCAGCTACTTCTCGCACCTGTCCAACATCGCGGAAGACCAGCACCACATCCGCCGCTCCCGCGCCCACCAGATCGCAGGCTCCGCGCCGAAGGAAGGCAGCCTGGCCCACGCCCTGGAGCGAGCCTTCGAGGCCGGCATGGGCAGCGCCGAGCTGACCGCCTTCTTCGACACCGCCAACGTGGTGCCGGTGCTCACCGCCCACCCGACCGAAGTGCAGCGCAAGAGCATCCTCAACTGTCAGATGGCGATCGCCCGCCTGCTCGACGAGCGCGACCGCATGCAGCTCACCCCCGACGAGCAGGACGCCAACGACGAAGCCCTGCGCCGCGCCGTGCTGACCCTGTGGCAGACGCGCATGCTGCGCACCGAGAAGCTGTCGGTGATGGACGAAGTCAGCAATGGCCTGTCCTACTTCGACTACAGCTTCCTGCGTGAACTGCCGCGCCTCTACGCCAACGTGGAAGACCGCCTGGCGGCCCGCGACCGCAGCTGGGGCGCGCTGGAACTGCCCAACTTCATGCGCGTCGGCAGCTGGATCGGCGGCGACCGGGACGGCAACCCCTTCGTCACCGCCGAGATCCTCGAGAAGGCCCTCGCCACCCAGGCCGAGAAGGCCCTGACCTATTTCATGGACGAGGTGCACACCCTCGGCTCCCAGCTGTCCATCGCCCAGGGCCTGGTCAGCGCCTCCGACGCGCTGCTGCGCCTCGCCGGCGCATCGCCGGACGGCTCGCCGCACCGTAGCGACGAGCCCTATCGCCGCGCCCTCACCGGCGTCTACGCGCGCCTCGCCGCCACGTATGCGCAGCTCCTCGGCCACCAGCCGCCGCGCCACGCGGTCGCTCCGGCCGCGCCCTACGGCAGCCCGGAAGAACTCGCCGACGAACTCGAAATCGTGCACCGCTCCCTCACCGCCAACGGCCTCGGCACCCTCGCCCGCGGCCGCCTGCGCCACCTGCGCCGGGCTGTGTCGGTGTTCGGCTTCCACCTGGCGCCGATCGACCTGCGCCAGAACTCCGACGTCCATGAGCGCGTCGTCGCCGAGCTGCTGAAGGCCGCCGATCCGGCCAAGGACTACCTGGCCCTCGACGAAGCCGGCCGCATCGAGATGCTCCTGGAAGAGCTCGCCACTGCGCGCCCGCTGGCGTCCCCGTGGATCGAATATTCCGAGGAAAGCCGCGGCGAGCTGGCGATCTTCCGCGCCGCCCGTGCCGCCCACCAGCGCTACGGCAAGGCCGCGGTGCCGAACTGCATCATCTCCAAGACCGACGACGTCTCCGACATCCTCGAAGTCGCCGTGCTGGCCAAGGAAGCCGGCCTGCTGCGGCCGGCCGAAGGCGTGCTGGACGTGAACATCATCCCGCTGTTCGAGACCATCGGCGACCTGCAGAACGCCGCCGGCGTCATGGACCGCCTGTTCTCCCTGCCCGCCTACATGGCCCTGCTGGCGTCCCGCCGCAAGGAGCAGGAAGTCATGCTCGGCTACTCCGACAGCAACAAGGACGGCGGCTTCCTGACCTCCGGCTGGGAGCTCTACAAGGCCGAGATCGGCCTGGTGGATACCTTCGCCCGCCACGGCGTGCGCCTGCGCCTGTTCCACGGCCGCGGCGGCTCCGTCGGCCGCGGCGGCGGCCCCAGCTACCAGGCCATCCTGGCCCAGCCGGGCGGCGCGGTGCAGGGGCAGATCCGCCTCACCGAGCAGGGCGAAGTCATCGCCTCCAAGTACGCCAACCCGGAAGTCGGCCGCCGCAACCTGGAAGTGCTGGCCGCCGCGACGCTGGAAGCCACGCTGTTCGCGCCGCGCGATCCGGCCCCGCGCCCCGAATACCTGGAAGCGATGGACGAGCTGTCGGACGCCGCCTTCAAGGCCTACCGCAACCTGGTCTATGAGACCGACGGCTTCGAGCGCTATTTCTGGGAATCCACAGTGATCTCGGAAATCGCCGCGCTGAACATCGGTAGCCGCCCGGCGTCCCGCAAGAAGTCCACCGCCATCGAAGACCTGCGCGCCATCCCGTGGGTGTTCAGCTGGGCCCAGTGCCGCCTGATGCTGCCGGGCTGGTACGGCTTCGGCTCGGCGGTGCACGCCTACATCGCCAAGCACGGCGACGCCGGCCTGGCCCGCCTGCAGGCGATGCACAAGGAGTGGTCCTTCTTCTCGACGCTGCTGTCCAACATGGACATGGTGCTGGCCAAGAGCGACATCGCCATTGCCAGCCGCTACGCCGATCTGGTCAAGGACGGTGCGCTGCGCGAGGCGATCTTCCCGCGCATCGCCAAGGAGCACGCCAGCACCATCGAGATGCTGCTGACCATCAGCGGCCAGGGCGAGCTGCTCGATGCCAACCCGCTGCTCAAGCGCTCGATCCGCAACCGCTTCCCCTACCTCGACCCGCTCAACCACGTGCAGGTCGAACTGCTGCACCGCTACCGGGAAGGGCACCAGGACGAGCGCGTGCGGCGCGGCATCCACCTGTCCATCAACGGCATCGCCGCCGGCCTGCGCAACAGCGGCTGATACACGGCGCCGGGGGCCGGCATTCCGGCCCCCGGGCTGGCCCCCACCTACACCGCGTACTGGGTTACCGCAATCTCCATCCGCTCGACGGCCTGATTGAGGATCTGCACCGCCTCACGGGTCACCCCGATGACTGCCTGGTTCTGGTCGGTCATCGCCGACACGCGCTCGACGCTGCCGGTCAGGTGGGCCACCGCCCCCTGCTGCTCCTCGGACAGGCGCGAGATCCCGTTGACCATGTCCTGGGTTTCTGCCATCTGGCTCTGGATGGCCTGCAGGGCTTCGCGGGCATCCTGCACCAGCCGTACCCCCGCCTCCACCTGCACCGCGCCGGCACGCATGCCATCCACCGCCTTGCCGGTCTCGGCCTGGATGCTGCCGATCATCGTGCCGATCTCCTGGGTCGCCTGGCCGGTGCGCTCGGCCAGCTTGCGCACCTCGTCGGCCACCACCGCAAAACCACGCCCCTGCTCGCCGGCCCGCGCCGCCTCAATGGCCGCATTGAGGGCCAGCAGGTTGGTCTGGTCGGCGATCTCGCGGATCACCCCGGAAATGCGCGAAATCTCGGCCGACTGGGTACCGAGGAACTCCACCTGCTGGGCCGACGTGGTGACCGTCTCGGCCAGAGCCAGGATGGTTTCGCTGGCCTGCACAGACAGGCTGGCGCCCTGAACGGACACCTGGCTGGCAGCCTCCGCCGCCGCACGGGTCGCCGCCGCCGACGCGGCGACGGTGCCGATGGACTGGGATATCTGCTCGATGCCCTGGGCAGCCGAGGCCGTCGCCTCGCCCTGCACCTCGGCCGAGCTGGCGCTTTCCGCGACGCCGCGGGCCACCCGGGTGGCCACCTGCTGGACCTGCGACGCGGTATCCGCCATGCCCTGGATGGTGGCCTGCATCGACGCAACGAAATCGTCCAGCCCACGGCCGATCTGCCCGACCATGTCACGGCGGGACAGCTTGAAACGCTGGTCCAGGTTGCCGCTGGTCAGCAAGCACTCGATGTGTTCGGCGATGGCGCCCAAATCACGGCGCAGACGTGGCACGAACAGGCCTAGGAACCAGGCGCTCCACAACAGTCCGATCAACCCCAGGCCTTGCAACACGTAGGCCGGCAGCAGCGGCGCGAAGCCCGACACCATCAGCAGGCTGCCAAACAGACAGCCGATCCCGACGCCGATCAGCTGCACGGGGAAGGAACCGAGCAATGTCCACGGCGATATCCGCGCCGGCACTACGCGGCCGTGCTCGATGCGGATCGACGTATCGCCCTCGGAGATGCGCTTGTAGGCCTCCTCGGCGGCGGCGACATCGCCCGGCGCCGGCCGCGAACGGATCGACTGGTAGCCGGTGACACGGCCGTGCTCGCGCACCGGCGAGGCATTGGCGACCACCCAGTAGTAGCCGCCGTCACTACGCCGGTTCTTGACCAGGCCACGCCACGGGCGGCCGGCCTGCAGATCGCGCCACATGTCGGCAAAGGCCTGCGGCGGCATGTCCGGATGGCGCACCATGTTGTGCGGCTGGCCGAGCATTTCCTCGCGGCGGAAGCCGCTGACATTGGCGAAGGCCTCGTTGGCCTCGGTGATCGTCCCTTTCAGGTCGGTGCGGGAATAGATGAACTCACCGTCCGGCAGCAGGGTTTCCGAACGGGTGACGGGCTGATTGATGCGCATGATGGCAGAGGCTTCGGCTCGGGTATCCGGACGCAACGGCCGCAGCCGGCTCGCGGGAGAGGCGAGCCGGCTGCGGCATGTCGCAAGGGAAAGCGCGGACGGCGCAGCGCACCGTCCGGCTGGCACGGTGGCTTAGACCGCGCCGCGGGCTTCCCGCTTGGCGTCGGTGGCCAGGCCCATGACTTCGGCGAGGGTGAGCTTGTCGAGCTTGAGCTTGCGGGCGGCCAGGCCGTCCACCAGGGTCACGACCTTCTGGGAGGCGGTCTGGCCCTTGAAGTCTTCCTTCTCGTAGCCGATCAGATCGGCCAGTTCGTTCCAGGTCATGCCGTCCTGCAGCGGGATCAGCTCGACGCTGGCGCCGTTGAAGTCGAACAGCACCTGCTTGGCGACGTTGACCACGAACAGGATCACCTTGGTGCCTTCGTTGAAGTCCGGGCCGTACTTGGCCAGCAGCGGCTCGAGCAGGTCGAGCTGGTCGAGGGAACCGGACAGGAACACCAGCTTGTCGCCGGCGGCGAGGGACACGCCCTGCTTCAGCACCGCCTTGGGCGCGTTGCGGCGGCCCTGGGCGTCACCGACTTCCCCTTCGACCACCACCAGCTCGCCGCGATAGGCAGCCTTGTCGCCGACGGCTTCCTTGAAGTTCATGTTGAAGAGGAGTTGGTCTTTTTCGTAGCGGTCGTACAGCATGGCGGCTTCCTTGGCAGGTAGATGGCAAATGGCCATTACTCTGCAAAAGGGATGCCAGCCGGTACGAAAACGGCCATGCCTTGCAGCGCAAGGCTTTCCGCGCCGTCGGCAAACACCGCGGCGTGTCGCAAAGACGACAATGGTGCATCCGCGACGCGCGCAGAAAAGACAAGCCCGGCCGATCGGCCGGGCTTGTCTTCGCCCATTCAGCGTAAATCGAAACAGCTCCGGCCAAAGGACTCAGCCGGACACGCCGGCAGGCCCCGGCGTGACGAACGCTCAGTGATCGCTCAGCGCTTCCCGCGCGGCCGCCCCGCGGCAGGTGCCGGTGGCTTGCGGACCTCCGGCGGCGCCCGCCTCGCACCGACAGGGCTGGCAGCCTTGCCACCGCTCTTGCGCGGCGCACCGGCCGCGCACTGGCGTCCTTCACCGCGGTCGAGGATCACCGGCTGGTCTCGCGGCACCAGGTGGCGCGGCGAGGCGCCGATCAGGTCGCCACGGCCCATCGCCCGCAGGGCTTCGCGGATCAACGGCCAGCCTTCCGGATCGTGGTAGCGCAGCAACGCCTTGTGCAGGCGGCGCTGGCGGCCGGACTTGGGCGTATCCACCGCCTCGGACCCTGCCGACACCTTGCGCAGCGGGTTCTTGCCGGAGTGGTACATGGTGGTCGCCATCGCCATCGGCGTCGGCATGAAGGTCTGCACCTGGTCGAGCTTGAAGTTGTTGGTCTTCAACCACAGGGCCAGATTGACCATATCCTCGTCCGTCGTGCCCGGGTGGGCGGCGATGAAGTAGGGAATCAGGTGCTGCTTCTTGCCCGCTTCCTTCGAGAAGCGCTCGAACATCTCCTTGAAGCGGTCGTAGGTGCCGATGCCCGGCTTCATCATCTTGGAGAGCGGGCCGTCCTCGGTATGCTCGGGGGCGATCTTGAGCAGGCCGCCGACGTGGTGGGTGACCAGCTCCTTCACGTACTCCGGCGAGCGCACGGCGAGGTCGTAGCGCAGGCCGGAGCCGATCAACACCTTCTTCACGCCGGGGATCGCCCGCGCCTTGCGGTACAGCTGGATCAGCGGGCCGTGGTCGGTGCCGAGGTTCTCGCAGATACCCGGGAACACGCAGGACAAACGCCGGCAGGAGGACTCGATCTTCGGGTCCTTGCAGGCCATCCGGTACATGTTGGCGGTGGGGCCGCCGAGGTCGGAGATGGTGCCGGTGAAGCCCGGCGTCTTGTCGCGGATCTCCTCGATCTCCTTGAGGATGGAGGCCTCCGAGCGGCTCTGGATGATGCGGCCTTCGTGCTCGGTGATCGAGCAGAAGGTACAGCCGCCGAAACAGCCGCGCATGATGTTGATCGAGAAGCGGATCATGTCCCAGGCCGGGATGCGCGCCTCGCCATAGCTCGGGTGCGGCTGACGGGCGTAGGGCTGGCCGAAGACCCAATCCATCTCCTCGGTGGAGAGCGGCAGCGGCGGCGGATTGAGCCACACGTCGCGACAGCCGGGGCCGACACCGTGGGCCTGGACCATCGCGCGGGCATTGCCGGGGTTGGACTCCAGGTGGAAGGTGCGCGACGCGTGGGCGTACATCACCTTGTCGTCCTTCACCACCTCATAGGCAGGCAGGCGGATGACCTGCTGGGCGCGCGCCGCCTTGCGTGCGGCTACCCGCTCGGCGGCAGGGACGATGCGGATGGGTTGGGCCGGGATCGTGCTGCTACCGGCCGTGGGTTGGTCGAATGAATTCGCCCCCACGGCCCCCCCGTCTTGTGGGGTCGAATTCATTCGACCGACGTCGCCGCCCAGCGCCGCTTTGTCGGCCTCCATCGCATAGGGATCGGGATGGGGCTCGACCGGACCGGGCCGGTCGAGACTCGTCGAGTCGATCTCCACGAAGCCCTCCGGGTGCCAGCCGGGCTTGACCATGAAGGCCGTGCCGCGCAGGTCGCGGATCTCTTCGATCGGCTCGCCGGCGGCCAGGCGATGGGCCAGCGCGATCACCGCCCGTTCGCCGGAGCCGAAGATCAGCAGGTCGGCCTTGGAGTCGGGCAGCACCGAGCGGCGCACCTTCTCGGACCAGTGGTCGTAATGGGCGATACGTCGAAGGCTGGCCTCGATGCTGCCGATCACGATGTTGGCGTCCGGATAGGCTTCGCGGGCGCGCTGGGCATACACCACTACCGCCCGGTCGGGACGCTTGTCGGGCTGCGCGTCCGCCGTGTAGGCATCGTCCGAGCGCGGCTTGCGGTCGGCGGTGTAGCGGTTGATCATCGAATCCATGTTCCCGGCGGTGATGCCGTAGAACAGGCGCGGCTTGCCGAGGGCGCGGAAGGCGTCGGCGGAATGCCAGTCCGGCTGGCTGATGATGCCGACACGGAAGCCCTGGGCCTCCAGCGTGCGTCCGATCAGCGCCATGCCAAAACTGGGATGGTCGATATAGGCATCGCCGGTGACGACGATGATGTCGCATTCGTCCCAGCCGAGTGCATCCATTTCCGCCCGACTCATGGGAAGGAAAGGCGCCCGCTTAAGTTGGGGACGGTGGCGGGGATAAGAAAGCAAAGAGGGGGTGGTGCCAGGTTTTTCCATGGGCGCGATTGTACGGGAGCCCTCGTTGGAACACCCGCGCAAGCGAATGTTCCGGCGAGGAAACACGCTCCCGTGGGGGCGAGTTCATTCGCCCGCGGAGGCGCATCGATCGACGTTGGGCGAATGAATTCGCCCCCACAATTGACGGGCTCCAACACCCACAACCTGCTGCCTGCTGCCTGCTGCCAACAAATGGCCAACTACACCCCCAGGGCCTCCTTCACCACGGGCCACTGGCGGCGGCTGACCGGCAACTGCTCGGTGACGCCATCGAACAGCACGACCCAGTGGGCCTCGCCGTCCTCACCGGTGGTGGCACGAGCGACGCCCTTCACGGCCTGGGCGGCGATCAGGCAGTTGCGGTGGATACGCAGGAAGCGGCCGGCAAATTCCTCTTCGAGCTGCACCAGGGATTCGTCGAGCAGGTATTCCCGTTCGCGGGTGCGCGCCACCACGTATTTCTGTTCGGCCTTCAGGAACAGCACGTCGGCCACCGGCACCAGCAGGATCCGCCCGCGCTCGCTGACGCTGAAATGCCCGCGGCCGGCCGGAGCCAGCTGCCGCAAGGTCTCGTCAGACGGCCGCTGGTGGCGCCGCACCTTGGCCAGCGCATCGGCCAGGCGGCTGGCCCGGACGGGCTTGAGCAGGTAATCCACCGCCGCCAGCTCGAAGGCGCGCACCGCGTACTCATCGTAGGCGGTGGTGAACACCACCGCCGGCGGCGGCTCGAGCTTGCCGAGGTGACGAGCCAACTCGATGCCATTCATGACCGGCATGCGGATGTCGGTCAGCACCAGGTCCGCGCGCTCCTGCTCAAGCATGCCCAAGGCCTCGACGCCATTGGCGGCCGCACCGACGACGCGGGTTGGATGCTGCTCGGCGATATCACCGAGCAGGTCCTGCAGGCGCGCCCGCGCCGGGGCCTCGTCATCCACGATCAGTACGGCAAGAGGGAGCACGGCATTCATCGGACAATCCGGAAAGGCAAGCGGATGCGTACCTGGTAAACGTCGCTGGCCTGCTCGACGTCCAGACTCGCTTCCAGGTCATAGAACAGCATCAGGCGCTCGCGGATGTTATCCAGCGCCATGCGGTTACCCGCATGATGGGTAAGCGCACCACACAGGGGATTGGTGATCTCGATGCAGACCTCGGCCCCGCGGCGGGCGGTGGCAATGATCACCGTCCCGCCCGCCGCTCCCGGCTCGATGCCGTGATAGACGGCGTTCTCGACCAGCGGCTGAAGCATCAGGGGCGGCACCAACGCCGCGTCAGCGGCCGGATCGCGCGACCAGTCCACCGCCAGCCGCTCGCCAAGGCGCAGGCGCTCGAGATTCAGGTAGCGCTCGCACAGGAGCACTTCGTCAGCCAGCGGAACCAGGTCGCGGTTGTCCTGCATCAGCGCACGGAACAGATCGGACAATTCCTCCAGGGCCTCCTCGGCACGCCGCGGATTGGAACGCAGCACCCCCAGCACGCCGTTCAGGCTGTTGAACAGGAAGTGCGGCCGGATCCGCGCGGTCAGGGCCATCAGGCGTGCTTCGGCCAGCGCCGGGGCATAGGTGGCGCCCCGGTGATGGAAATAGGCCAGCACACAGCCGAGGGCCATCCAGGACCAGAATACAGAGCGCCCGAGGCCGTAGCCGTCCACCGGGGCCAGCAGTACATGGGCGACCACCGCCACCGCCAGGACGATCCCGCCGGCCGCGATCAGCCCCCCTGGTGCCGGCAGCCGGCCCAGCAGGGGCTGGACCAGGAACAGCAGCGCGATCGACAGGATCAGGGGAAATTCGACGCGCATCGCCATGTCGAGCACGTCCTGCCCAAGGCGCGCGCCGGCCTCGCTGCGAACCAGCACCGCCAGCAGCGCCAGGGCATTGACGAGCACCAGGATGCGCAGCACGACCCCCAGGTTGCGGAAGTCTGGCAACGCCCCCTGGTAGCGCACGCGGCCGGCAAGCTGCGGGTTTTGTTTTATACTCATGGGTCAAAAATCAGGCCAAAACCTTGAATCCACGGGATTCTCCACGGGCATAGGCCTTCTTAATCGCAGAGAGCATTGGCAATTATGGCAGATCAATCCGCGCCGCAGGACGGCCCCAAGGCCTGGTCCGGCCGCTTCTCCGAACCCGTTTCCGACCTGGTGAAGCGTTACACCGCCAGCGTGTTCTTCGACAACCGCATGGCCGCCCAGGACATCCGCGGCTCCCTCGCCCACGCCAGAATGCTGGCCAAGCAGGGCATCATCGGCGCCACCGACCTGGCCGACATTGAGCGCGGCATGACGCAGATCATCGGCGAGATCGAGCGCGGCGAGTTCAACTGGAACCTGGACGACGAAGACGTCCACCTCAACATCGAGAAGCGCCTCACCGCCCTCGTCGGCGATGCCGGCAAGCGCCTGCACACCGGCCGCAGCCGCAACGACCAGGTCGCCACCGACATCCGCCTGTGGCTGCGCGACGCCATCGACACCATCCTTGGCCTGATCAGCGAATTCCAGCTGGCCGTGCTCGACCTGGCCGAACACCATGCCGACACTCCGCTGCCCGGCTTCACGCACCTGCAGGTTGCCCAGCCCGTCACCTTCGGCCATCACCTGATGGCGTACTACGAGATGACGCGCCGCGACGCCGAGCGCTTCGCCGACTGTCGCAAGCGGGTCAACCGCCTGCCGCTGGGCTCCGCCGCGCTGGCCGGCACCACCTACCCGATCGACCGCGAATACGTGGCCGAATTGCTGGGTTTCGAGGAGGTCTGCTTCAACTCCCTCGACGCGGTTTCCGACCGGGACTTCGCGATCGAGTTCAGCGCCGCCGTGTCGCTGCTGATGACCCACCTGTCGCGCCTGTCGGAAGAACTCATCCTGTGGATGAGCCCGCGGGTCGGTTTCATCGACCTGGCCGACCGCTTCTGCACCGGCAGCTCGATCATGCCGCAGAAGAAGAACCCGGACGTACCCGAGCTGGTGCGCGGCAAGACCGGCCGCGCCAACGGCAACCTGATCGCGCTGCTGACCCTGATGAAGGGCCAGCCGCTGGCCTACAACAAGGACAACCAGGAAGACAAGGAGCCGCTGTTCGACTCTGCCGACACCGCCATCGATACCCTGCGCATCTACGCCGACATGATGGGCAGCCGTGTCGAGAACGGCGAAAAGGTCTTCAACGTGCGCGTCAAGCCAGCCGCCATGCAGTCCGCACTGACCCAGGGTTACGCAACCGCCACCGACCTGGCCGACTACCTGGTCAAGAAGGGCCTGCCCTTCCGCGACGCCCACGAAGCCGTCGCATTGGCCGTGCGCGCCGCCGACGCCAAGGGCTGCGACCTGCCGCAGATCCCCCTCGAGGACTTGCGCGCGGCCATGGCCCATGTGGCCGGCGCCGTCGAACGTCTGGGCGAGGATGTGTTCCAAGTGTTGACGGTCGAAGGTTCGCTGGCTGCCCGCGACCACGTGGGCGGCACGGCACCGAATCAGGTGCGCGCAGCCATCGCTCGCGCCCGCGCTCGTCTGGCCTGAGGAGAGGCATGATGGAAAGGATCGGCAAGTACGAGGTCCGGCGTCTGCTCGGCGAGAGTGCGACGAGCGCTGTCTATCTCGGCTTCGATCCTTTCAGCCAGCGCGAGGTGGCGATCAAGCGCCTCCATCCGGAGATCCTGCGCAGCACCGACCGCACCACGCTGTATCACCATCTGCTGCTCAACGAGGCCTCCCTCGCCGGCAAACTGCAGCATCCGCACATCGCCCAGATCCACGATGCGGTCATCGAGGACCGGGATGCCTATGTAGTCATGGAGTACGTGCCCGGCGGCACGCTGGAGGCATTCACCAAGCCGGACAATCTGTTGTCCTTCGAGCGCCTGGTGGAGATCATCTTCAAGTGTACGCGGGCTCTCGACTACGCCTACCTGCAGGGCGTCACGCATCGGGACATCAAGCCGGCCAACATCCTGCTCACCTCGCCGACCGGCCAGGACATCAAGGTCTCCGACTTCGGCGCTGCCATCTTCACGGCCAGCGAGACGACCCAGGTATCCGGCCTCGGCTCGCCGGCCTACATGTCACCGCAGCAGGTCCGCGAAATGCCGCTGGATCACCGTACCGACATCTACTCCCTCGGCGTGGTGATGTACCAGTTGTTGACTGGGCAGCTGCCCTTCCAGGCCAGCACCAACGTCAACCTGATCTACCAGATCGCCAACCAGGTGGCGCCGCCGCCTTCGAGCATTCGTCCGGAGATTCCGCCGGAGCTGGACGCCATCGTCGTGCGCGCGATGCAAAAGGATCTGTCGGCCCGCTACGCGACCTGGATGGAGTTTTCCCATGACCTGGCCCAGGCCTACCGCAACCGCAACCTCGCCGCGGACGACCGCCTGGAACCCCCGGACAGCGCGAAGTTCGAGCGCCTGCGTGCCTTCCGCTTCTTCCGGGAGTTCAGCGACATCGAGATCTGGGAAATCGTCCGCTTCGCAGAGTGGAAGCTGATTCCGACCGGCACCCTCGTCATGAAGGAAGGCGAGCCGGGCAACCACTTCTGCATCGTCGTGGATGGAGAGTTGCGCATCGTCAAGAAGGGCCATCTCCTCAACGTCCTCAGCGCCGGCGACTGCTTCGGCGAGATGGCCTTGTTCACCGCAGGCCGTGGTGCCCGCACCGCCTCGGTGGAGGCCACCGCTGACACGCACATCCTGATCATCAGCGCGCCGGCCCTGTTGCGCGCCTCGGCCTTGTGCCAGATGCATTTCTACAAGGGCTTCCTCGAAGTCCTCGCAACCCGCCTGTCCTTGGCCAACAGCCGCATCTCCAGCGTCTGAGCCGGATGAGCCTACAAGCACAAACGGGGCGGCCAATGGCCGCCCCGTTTGCTTTCAGCCCGGCCTGGTTCAGGCCTGCACTTCTTCCAGCAGCTTTTTCAGCTCACCAGAATCGAACATTTCCTTCATGATGTCCGAACCGCCGACGAACTCGCCCTTGATGTAGAGCTGCGGAATGGTCGGCCAGTTGGCGTATTCCTTGATGCCTTGGCGAATGCCTTCGTCGGACAGCACATCGACGGTGAACAGGTTCTGCACGCCGGAGACCTTGAGGATCTGCGCAGCGGCAGCGGAGAAGCCACAGCGCGGCATGGCCGGCGTACCCTTCATGTACAGCACGACCGGGTGCGTGGTGACTTGTTCGTGAATGATCTTTTGAACGTCCATCTTGGTCTCGCAAATAGAATAGTTGAGCAATTCAGTCGGGTAAGTCTAGGCCTGACGGAGGAAAGCGTCAAGGGCGGCAGCCATAGCTTGTCCTTTCGATACCAGCCAGATCCAACGCCGACGCCACCTCCTGGAAGCCGGAGGAAACAAGCAAGTCACGGACCATTGCTGCCTGATCGTAACCGTGCTCCATCAACAGCCAGCCGCCTGGAGCCAGAAAGGCCGGGGCCTCCAGCGTAATCCTGCGCAGATCGTCGAGCCCTGCAGCCCCTGATGCCAGGGCCGTTCGGGGCTCGAAACGCACATCGCCGTCGTTCAGGTGCGGATCCTCGTCGGCAATGTAGGGCGGATTGCTGACAATGAAATCAAAACCTGTCGCATCCACCGCGGAAAACCAGTCGCTCTCGATGAAACGCACCGCGGCACCAAGGCGTTCGGCATTGCCACGGGCGACAGCGAGCGCGGCCGGAGACAGGTCCACCGCGGTGACCTCCGCGCCCTGGAGCTCCAACGCGAGCGTGACGGCCAGGGCGCCACTACCCGTTCCCAGGTCGAGAATGCGCGGCGGCACGCTTCCGGCACGAATCCGCTCACGGACGAGGTCGACGATCAGTTCAGTCTCGGGGCGCGGAATCAGCACCGCCGGGCTCACCTGAAAACGTCGTCCATAGAACTCCCGCTCTCCAAGGATATAGGCCATCGGCTCGCCGACCGCACGACGTTCGAGCCAGGCCGCGTAGTGTGCGGACTGCTCGGCCGACAGGCCGCGTTCCGGGTAGGCCGCCACCTGGGCAGCCCCGATGCCGAGCAGCTGACACAGGAACATCCGCGCCTCGCTGGCCGGAATGCGACCGCGCGCCGCCGCCAATGCCGAACCGATACTCAGCTCAGGCATTCTCGTCGGCCAGTGCCGCCAGGAGTTCCGCCTGATGCTCGGCGGTCAGTGCCGCGATAACTTCGTCCAGTTCGCCCTGCATCACCGCGTCGAGCTTGTAGAGGGTCAGGTTGATGCGGTGATCGGTGAGCCGGCCTTGCGGGTAGTTGTAGGTCCGGATGCGCTCGGAACGATCGCCACTGCCGACCAGGCTCTTGCGGGTCGCGGCCTCGCGGGCCTGCTGCTCACGCACCTGGATGTCCTTGATCCGCGCCGCCAGGACACGTAGCGCGGAAGCCTTGTTCTGGTGCTGGGAGCGTCCATCCTGGCATTCCGCCACGATACCGGTGGGAATATGGGTGATGCGCACCGCCGAGTCGGTCTTGTTGATGTGCTGGCCCCCCGCGCCGGAAGCCCGGAAGGTATCGATACGCAGATCGGCCGGGTTGAGCTCCACGTCGCCGACTTCATCGGCTTCCGGCATCACGGCCACCGTACATGCGGACGTATGGATGCGCCCCTGGGTTTCGGTGGCTGGCACTCGCTGCACACGGTGACCGCCGGATTCGAACTTAAGGCGGGAATAAGCGCCATTGCCGGCCACCCGGACAATGACTTCCTTGTAGCCGCCCAGCTCGGAATCACTGGCAGAAATGATCTCGACACGCCAACCCTGACGCTCCGCGTAACGGGTGTACATGCGCAGCAGGTCACCGGCGAACAGCGCCGCCTCGTCACCGCCGGTGCCAGCCCGGATTTCCAGGAACAGGTTACGCTCGTCGTTGGGATCGCGGGGCAGCAAGGCGGTCTGCAATTCCCCGTCGATACGCGCCTGGGTAGCTTCGGCTGCCTCCAGCTCCGCGACGGCCAGCTCTTTCATCTCGGGGTCGGCCAGCATCTCCCGGGCGGTGGCTTCGTCATCCAGCGCCTGGCAGAACTCCTGGTAGAGCGCGACGACCGGCGAGATCTCGGCATGCTCACGGGTCAACTTGCGATAGTTGTCCATGTCGCTGGCCGCCTCGCTGCTTGCGAGCAAACGGTCGAGTTCCTGCAGACGGTCGGCAAGATTGTCCAGCTTGTCGCGGATACGCTGTTTCATTGGCATGGGGCCTGCGGCTGCAGGCAAGGACGACCGCCCCGTCGGGGCTAGTGGTCTCTGTGGAGATTGAAGATACGCTGGACCAGCTCGGCGCTGTCGCCCCGCTGGTCACCCTCGGCGTCGTTCAGGAAACGCGTCGGGGCATGCATGAACTTGTTGGTCAGCCCGTGGCTGAGGGCCTCGAGCACCTTCTGCGGATCGTCGCCCCGGGACAGCAGGCGCATGGCGCGCTCGAGTTCTGCGCGACGCAATTCGTCGGCGTGGGTGCGCAGCGCCCGGATGGTCGGCACCGTATCGCGGCTGTCCAGCCAGTGCAGAAAGCCATCAACCCGCTCGTCGATGATGGTCTCGGCCTCAACCACCGCAGCTTGGCGGGATTCGAGCCCGGAATCCACCACCTGCGCCAGGTCGTCCACCGTGTAGAGGAACACGTCGTCGAGCCCGGCAACCTCAGCCTCGATATCCCGGGGAACGGCGAGATCCACCATCACCATGGGACGGTGACGGCGCGCCTTGAGGGCTCGCTCGACCATGCCAAGGCCGATGATGGGCAGCGGGCTACCGGTACAGGACACCACGATGTCGTACCCAGCCAGCGCCTCGCCGACCTGGTCGAGACGCAGAACGTCACCACCGAAGCGGGCCGCCAGATCTTCAGCCCGTGACTGGGTGCGGTTGGCGATCGTCAGACGGCGCGGCTTGGCGCCACCGAAGTGGGCCGCACACAGTTCGATCATCTCGCCGGCGCCAACGAACAGCACCTTCTGATCGCTGACCCGCTCGAAGATGCGCTCAGACAGATGCACGGCAGCCGCAGCCATCGATACGATGTTGGCGCCGATCGCCGTCGTGGAACGAACCTCCTTGGCCACGGAGAAGGTGCGCTGGAAGAGCTTGTGCATCGTCGCGCCAAGCGTCCCCGCCTCTTCGGCTTGGCGCACCGCATCTTTCATCTGCCCAAGGATCTGCGGCTCGCCGATAACCATCGAATCGAGCCCGCTTGCCACCCGGAACACGTGGCGGATCGCATCCCGCTGCGGAAAGGTATAGAGGTAAGGAGAGATATCCTTCAGCGCGACCCGGTGATACTCGGCAAACCAGTCGGCCGCATGTTGGGGCTGCTGGGTCGCGAAATAGAGTTCGGTACGATTGCAGGTGGACAGGATCGCCGCCTCCTTCACCGGCTTGGCCTGCACCAAGTCGGCCAACGCCTGCACCAGGCGCTCAGGACGAAACGCGACCTGTTCGCGGATCGACAGGGGCGCGGTATGGTGGTTCAGACCGAGGGCAAAAAGCTGCACGGGAAAAGCCAGGCAGTGGCGAAATTCTGCAAAGCCGGATTATATCACCCGAAAATTTGGCGATAAGCTCGCTTCGTTACCGTCGATCAGGCATAACAGCCTCAGCCAGCATCCAGCTGCGGAAAGCCCGGACCTCCGGACGCTCCCGGACCGCGTCGGAAATCACCAAATGATAGGCGTACCGAGAAGGCATCGAGACATCGAAAGGCAGGGCCAAACGACCTGCCGCCACCTCTGCCTCGATGAGCGGACGCAGGATCAAGGCAGCGCCCTGCCCACCCAGAACAGCTTCAAGAACCAGCGTAGTACTTGAAAAGCGCGGCCCCCGGCTGACGTCGACACCGGACACGCCCGCCAACCGGAACCACTCGCCCCAACTTGGCCGGCAGCCCTCGTCCGGCAGGGACTCATCGTGGATCAGCACCAGGCGGCTCACATCCGCAGGCGTGACCAATGGTCCTACGCGAGCAATCAGTTCCGGGCTGCACACAAGCATGTAATCGGGCACCAGGATCAAATCACTCTGGAAGCCGGCATATCGCCCCAGCCCGAAACGTACCGTCACATCGGTAACGTCTCCATGCAGATCGACATGCGAATCCATCGGTACGCCCATGCCGTCAATGCTGGCCTCGCTGCTGCTCAGGCGCAATTCGATTTCCGGATGCGCACCGGCAAAACGCTGTAGTCGCGGAACCAGCCAGCGCAATGCAAAGAAAGGCGGGACATGCACGGTCAATGCACGCGGCCCGTCCCGACGTGTCGTTTCCACAGCCGCGACCAGGCAGGCCAGGCCCTCGCTCACCTTTGGCAACATTGCGATGCCCACATCCGTCAGTTCCAGGGTACGGGGAAGGCGTCGAAACAAAGAGGTGTCGAGATAGGTTTCAAGCGTCTTGATCTGCTGACTCACCGCAGCCGGCGTCACGAAAAGCTCGGCAGCAGCCCGCTTGAAGCTGAGGTGACGGGCTGCAGACTCAAATGCTCGCAGCGCCTGGAGAGGTGGCAAACGATAGCTCATCACGTCAACGAATAAGCAAAGCTTAATCGTAGCATTACAAATACTCGCTTGCTGCACCGCAACACGAGAAATACATTGAAGGTACGGCGCGCCCAAATAGCCTGTCGTCAGCCTTCCTCCCCTCCCTTGCCAGGTGGCAGGCCGCGCCAACCCTTATCGGAAAGGATTACTCCATGAGCTTCATCGAACTGCGTGACCTCCTTGCCAAGCAGCTGGACCAGCGAGTCGAGGCTGAGCGCCACAACATCTTGGGCGGAAGCCAAAATACGGCCGAAGACGACGCCTATTTCAAGGAAGTATTCTCTGGAAACGTGCTCTGAGCCGCCCACTGGCGCGCTTCGAGGCACCAAACAGACAGCTTACAAATCCATACGACTCGTTACACCCATCCGTCAGCCCGTCTTCTACAGTTGAACAACAAGCCGTCGGCCCCAACCGATAACAGAGAGTAACTGGAGAACAGCATGAAGACGATGACGAGGACCCTGGTACTCGTGTTGGCGATGAGTACTTTTACGGGCTGCTCGAGCATGAGCACGCGAGACAAGAATACCGCCATAGGCGCGGCAATTGGTGGCGTTGCCGGCTCCGTGCTGACAGGCGGCAGTACCAGCGGCACGATTGGTGGTGCTGCCGTGGGCGGTGTAATCGGCCACCAGATCAAGCGCTGACACCAGAGTCGCGACACCTGCTCACTCAGGCAGTCGCGCCTACCAGGCGGTGGCACGTTTCGTCCGCCACCGCATGTCAGTCACCGCTCGTCAGGGCCGCCATTTCACGGTCTAGTACGGTAGCATCCCCCAGATTGAGCTCAACGAGGCGCCGCAAATGGGTGATGCTGTCCAGGTCGATTTCCCTGCACTGCATCCCGACATGCAGTTGCCCAGCTGAAACCTCCACATGGGCGATCGAGCCGCTCATCAACACCAGGGCGTCCCCAGCCCCCGATAGAGCCAGCCGCAACTCACACGCCTCGCCACGCTTTGCGGCGAGTGCCACATCGCCGACCGCCGGACATGTGAGCAAAGCTCCTTTCAGGGACAGGTCAAGCACCTCGCACGCCAAACCATGGCCGGCTAACTGCAGCATTGCGCCTTCCTGGAAGTGAACCCGACTGAATTTCCTGCGTTGTTCGCTCTGCATTCGTCGATCCTCGAATACTGATTACTGATGCCATGGCACACACGGTACGATCGGCCAACCCCTTCATTCGCCCTTGAAGACCGGCTTTCGCTTCTCCTGGAAGGCCAGCATACCTTCCGCGTAATCATGGCTGTTATACACCACTCTGCGTAGGCCCTGAATCCGCTCAAAATCTTCGGGGGGCATCGCATGCGCACCGGCCAATATCCGCAACTGTTCCTTCATCACGGCAATTGATAGAGGTGCGTTAGCTGCAATGCGACGCGCCATGCCACGGACAGTCGTCTCCAACTCCGCTTTGGGCACAACGTGATTGATCACGCCCAAGCTGCATAAACGTGCTGCCGACAACGGATCCGCAGTAAATAGCATCTCCTTGGCGATGCGCAGGTTGGCAGCGTTGAGAAAGGTCAGCAAGCCTCCAACATTGTAAGGCACGCTCAGTTTGGCCGGCGTCGCTGCAAAAGTCACATCATCGGCAGCCACGATCAAGTCACAGGCGAAAACGGTCTCACACGCCCCTCCCCAAACACTTCCCTCGATCATCGCAATAATCGGCGCTGGAAAATTCTCAATCTCTCGAATGAGCTTGCGCAAAGGGTCGCGCCATGCGAGTGGATCATGGCCAGGCTCTGGTAACTCATTGATGTCGTGCCCTGCCGACCATACCTTGCAACCCGACCTGGCCCTCAGCACCATACAGCGAACATCTGCACCACGGAATGACTCCAGCGCTGCGGAAAACGCTTGGACCATCTCCTCGCACAGCGCGTTACGACGATGCTCCCTATCCAGGGTCACCGTACCAATGTCCTCGCTTATGTCAATCTGCAGCATAGCCACTCCCATCTTGGTAACGATGATACGACACGGCCTCTTCTCCTCTGCGTGTCTCTCCTCGCTAGTCGAGACGATGAACGCTAAGCTCGCGATGAAGCAGCTTTTTGGCTGGTCTGAGAAGACATCCCATGCCCAGAGGCAGCAGAGGAAAGCGCTCATGTCATGGAGCGCTTTCCTCTCGACACGCAATATCGTTGTACATCTCGATCGCGAAATCATGGGCCAGTAGCGGCGGGCCATATTTCATTGGAGCCGCTGGCACGACTGTCGCCAACCAAGGGTATCCATGCACATCGTGGTCCTCCCGTCAGGCTAGAGCTCCAGGCGACACAGCAACAAAGATCACGAAACGGGGATTTATGTGCCCGAAGGACGGGTCGTGATATGCAGCGGGAGAGGACGGAAAGAATGCGTAATCAGTGAAGCGGGC